>QCJC01000001.1 GCA_003216275.1 Prochlorococcus sp. AG-402-P18
GTTTTCTACCAATACCAGGCGATGCTTGTCTTTGGATGGAGGTTTCTCCTGGAATGGCAGTCCATAGGGTTACAGATATTGCTCTAAATGAAAGTAATGTTCGATTAGGCCAAATGATAGTTGAAAGAGCTTTTGGATCACTTGCTCTTTATCACAGAGATCAAAGCACAGTTTTACATTCAGGCGATGTAGTTTTAGATGCTATAGGAAGCAAAATTGATAGACGAACCAACCCTGAAGTTACATGGACTGAAGTTATTCGATCTATTACTCCTGACCATGCTGTTTTAATCAATCGTCAAAATAGACGAGGCTCAATGATTCAATCTGGAATGAGTATGTTCATACTTGAGACTGAACCTGCTGGATATGTATTGATGGCTGCAAACGAAGCAGAGAAAGCATCAAATATTACAATCGTTGATGTTAAAGCGGTTGGTGCATTTGGAAGACTGACTTTAGCAGGGAAGGAGGGTGATGTTGAGGAGGCTGCTGCTGCTGCAATTAGATCTATTGATTACATAAATAGAAATTAATTCCGTTTAATTCCAATAGCTTTTAAAAGGAAAGGAGCTAATTCTCTGGCAGCTTTTCCCCTGCTTCCATGTTTTGACAATTGTGCATTTGTTAATTCTCCATAAGTGCAATTAGTTTCACGAACCCAAAACAATGATTCAAATTCCCCATTTGGATAAGCAGGCTTTTGTAAAATCTCTCCCCAGCAAATTCCAATTGTGTTTTTAATTAATTCTCCACGATTATTGCAAAGCACCATAACGCTGCAAACTTTTGCACTTCTATAAGGGCTTTCGCCAAGAGCAGTAAGAATTTTTTCTATTTTTTTCTCATTAGTTTCAGCAAGTCGCGCAGAAAATATACCTGGAGCATTTCCAAGAGAATCAATTTCAAGCCCTGAATCATCTGCAATAGTCCAAGTATTAGTTAAGGCTGCTGCTGCCTTTGCTTTTAGAATTGCGTTTTCCAGATATGTTTTTCCTGTCTCTTCAACTTCTAGAGAACTAGGTTGTCTTTTTACTTCAATGGGGAGAGACCCAAGCATTGCCTCTATTTCGGCAACCTTTTTAGGATTACCACTAGCAATTGTTATGAGTGGTTTGTTCAAATCTAAAAATAAAGATTATTTTATATAGTCTTACAGTTAGAAGAGTGAATTTGGTTAATCAGATTTTTTATAAATTTGAGACAGACTTGGGCGAACATTCCAACCCTGACATAGCCAGGAAACTGCCTCGTGAGCAAAAATAACTATATAGACATGTTTACGCAATGCAATATGAGTATGTCCTGACCTTTGATCGAACAGTGTTACTCAACTGTCGTAGCAAGGGTGATAAGCTCAGCTTATATTGGAGCCTAGAAACGGTAATAAGCGCTTTTAGAAAATCCTCTTGACTAATTGCTCTTTGACGAGCCATTGTCCCTCCTGAACATTCCATCCCTTTACAGAAATAGGACATGGCTAGCGAAACAATGGGTATTGCTCTCGGCATGATCGAGACACGCGGATTAGTACCAGCTATTGAAGCTGCTGACGCAATGACCAAAGCAGCAGAAGTGCGCTTGATTGGTCGTGAGTTCGTTGGTGGTGGTTACGTAACAGTTTTAGTTCGCGGAGAAACTGGAGCTGTAAACGCAGCAGTTCGTGCAGGCGCAGACGCTTGTGAGCGTGTAGGTGACGGACTCGTTGCAGCTCACATCATTGCTCGTCCTCATCGTGAAGTTGAGCCGGCTTTGGGTAACGGTAATTTCTTAGGTCAGAAGGACTGACTTTTGACTAAGTCCTAAGAGGAGAGGACTTATCAAATTTCAAACCTTCTAACTGAATTAATCGGAGCTATCAATGGCTAAAAAGTATGATGCTGGAGTTAAGGAGTATAGAGATACTTACTTCACTCCTGATTATGTACCCCTAGATACCGATCTGCTTGCATGTTTTAAATGCACAGGTCAGGAAGGTGTACCTAAGGAAGAGGTTGCGGCAGCAGTTGCAGCTGAATCATCTACAGGTACATGGTCAACAGTTTGGTCAGAATTATTAGTAGATCTTGAATTCTACAAAGGCCGCTGTTACCGCATTGAAGATGTTCCTGGAGACAAGGATGCCTTCTATGCATTTATTGCCTATCCATTAGATCTTTTTGAAGAAGGATCTATAACTAACGTTTTAACATCACTTGTTGGAAACGTCTTTGGTTTTAAAGCCTTGCGTCATCTTCGTCTTGAAGATATTCGCTTCCCAATGGCATTTATCAAAACCTGTGGCGGACCTCCTAGTGGAATCGTAGTTGAACGTGATCGTCTTAATAAGTATGGTCGCCCATTACTTGGTTGTACTATCAAGCCGAAACTAGGACTCTCAGGTAAAAACTACGGTCGCGTTGTATACGAATGTTTAAGAGGCGGTCTTGATCTAACTAAAGATGATGAGAATATTAATTCTCAGCCATTCCAGCGTTGGAGAGAGCGTTTTGAATTCGTGGCTGAAGCGGTAAAGCTAGCCCAACAGGAAACTGGTGAGGTTAAAGGTCATTACCTTAACTGTACAGCTACTACTCCTGAGGAGATGTATGAGCGTGCTGAGTTTGCTAAAGAACTCGATATGCCCATTATCATGCATGACTACATCACTGGTGGTTTTACAGCTAATACAGGTCTGGCTAACTGGTGCCGTAAGAACGGTATGCTTCTTCATATCCACCGTGCTATGCATGCGGTTATTGACCGTCATCCTCAGCATGGTATTCACTTCAGAGTTCTTGCAAAGTGTTTACGCCTATCAGGCGGAGACCAACTTCATACAGGAACAGTTGTTGGAAAACTAGAAGGAGATCGGCAAACAACTCTTGGCTATATAGATAACCTTCGTGAATCCTTTGTCCCTGAAGACCGTACCCGCGGTAACTTCTTCGATCAAGATTGGGGTTCTATGCCTGGTGTATTTGCTGTGGCATCTGGTGGTATCCATGTTTGGCATATGCCAGCATTGCTCGCAATCTTTGGAGATGATTCATGTCTTCAGTTTGGTGGTGGTACTCATGGTCACCCATGGGGATCGGCTGCTGGTGCGGCTGCGAACCGTGTAGCTCTAGAAGCATGTGTTAAAGCACGTAATGCAGGTAGAGAAATCGAAAAAGAAAGTCGCGATATCCTTCTTGAAGCTGCAAAGCATAGTCCTGAGCTTGCAATTGCTCTTGAGACATGGAAGGAGATTAAGTTCGAATTCGATACAGTCGATAAACTCGACGTTCAGTAAAAAGATATAGAGGTGATATTTAAAAGTTACCTCTAACTTTCTTAAATTCACTAGTCGATGACTCAGTCGACTTTCATTCATTAACTAACCTAAGTTCACCATGCCTTTCCAGAGCACAGTAGGTGACTATCAGACAGTCGCCACCCTGGAAACATTCGGCTTCTTACCGCCGATGACCCAGGACGAAATTTACGATCAAATCGCTTATATCATTGCTCAGGGTTGGAGCCCAGTTATTGAGCATGTTCATCCAAGTGGTTCAATGCAGACCTATTGGTCTTATTGGAAATTACCTTTCTTCGGTGAAAAGGATTTGAATCTTGTAGTAAGTGAGTTAGAAGCTTGTCATAGAGCATATCCTGACCACCATGTTCGTATCGTTGGATATGACGCATACACTCAAAGTCAAGGTACTTGCTTTGTGGTTTTCCAAGGCCGCTAGATTTTAGGCTTTGATAAATTTAGCCCTGAAAAGCTTTCGGGGCTAATAATTCCTTAGAGAATTAAAAATTATTTTTTACGATCTCTCCATTGGATTGATATGGCAAAACAAACAAGTAGACAATTAGTTCTTGATCGCCGACAGGCATTAAGTCAAGGTGGTAAAAATGCCTCTATTAAAGGTTCAACACCCAATAGAGTTCGTTCCTCAAGCGATGCGAGGGCGACTAGGACTGATGCGGCTTTTGTTAAGCCTCAAAAAACGTTGACTAGTTCAAATAATTCTACTTCTCAGTTAAGTACTAGTAGTTATCAATCAGGTGCTTCTGGAAGTTCAACAGGTTCAAGGTCATATAAAAGTTCAGTAGCTCATTCTAGTCGCCAACTTGTTATTGCTAGACGAGAGGCATTATCTCGTAGAGGTAAATCTGCTGATCATACAAAAGATATAACTCGAGTTGATGTTGAGAGAAAAAAGGTTCAAAACGCTCCTTCTTATGACGCAAAAAAGGCTGAACATTGTTGTCCAGAATGTGAGCAAAAAGCTTTAGAGGAGACTAGTAATACAATTTCAAAGCCTGAAATTAGTTTGACATTAAATAAAAGAAAGACTGACCATAGGTCTACTGTTAAAAGAAAAGCAATAACTAATTCAAGTAGAGCTTTTGTGCTGGCTAGAAGAGAAGCATTATCAAAACACGGTAAATCTGCGGGGAAGCAGCCAACTACAGCTGCTTCAGTAGCTCGGCAAGGCAATCCAGATTTAACCACTAAAGAAATAGCTCAAAGAGTAAGAGAGCTAAAAAGTAAAACAGGAGCTACTGGAAAAACTCGTACATCAGTAACACGTCCTTGTGGTCCAAATAAAAATGGTGCCAAGCAAAATGCTAGTTCACCTGATGCTCATTGGAAAGTGGGAATGAGTGAGACCTCTACTGGCCAACTTGTGACCGGAACTCAAGCAAATAGATCTCTAAAAACCACAGGGAATGAAGCAAGTACATGTCGTTCAATAACAGGTACTCAATACTTGGGTTCAGAAGTTATTGATTCTTTCTGTAATGGTTCAAATACTTCTATAAGTCAGCCAGCAAAAGTAGGCGTTACAACTACTACTCATGGAAATTTAGTTACTGGTAACGAGGTAGGTAGATCAGAGAAAGTTACTGGTGATGAGCCTGGAACCTGCAAAAACCTTACTGGCACAGAATATATATCTGCTAATCAATCTAATAATTATTGCGGAGGAGTTAACCCTTCACCTTCAAAAATTGGCTATAGCCAAACTATTGATGGTCAAAAAGTCAGTGGAACTATGACAGGAAGGTCAGAGTTGGTTACGGGAAATGAAGCGGGATCAAATAAAGGTTTAACTGGTGATCAGTATTTAGGCGCTGACCCATTACCTTCTGGTAGGCCAGCAGAAAAGGTTGGCTCACTAACAACAATTCGCGGGAATGGTGTAACTGGTACTGATGTCTCTAGAAGAGAGAATGTTACTGGTAATGAGGCTGGTAGTTGCAAGAACGTGACAGGAGATGAGTATGTGGGTGCTGGACAGTTTCATGCTTTTTGTGGAAGCAAGCCCGCTCCTGATCCAGCAAAAGTTGGATTGAGTATTACTAATAAAACTCAATCCGTTAGTGGAACTATGACAGGTAGATCACCACTCGTAACAGGAGATGAACCTGGCACTTGTAAAGCCGTAACAGGTACACCTTATGCAGGATTAGATCAAGCAAATCAATGGTGTGATACTCCTGCATCATCTGAGATAGAGGCTAGAACCCCTAGGAAAGTTGGTACTCCTGCTGCAAGATTGACTGGTCAGCAACCTGGCATAGGTGGAAAGATGACAGGTGCTCATAAGGGTGCTTGTGAGCCTTTAACTGGAACTCCTTATGTTGGAGGAGATCAATTAAGAGATAATTGTGGCGTTTCAAATATTCCTGAAGGTTATGCACATCAAGAAAAACCTGAGAAAGCAGCTGCATGGACAAGTTTCAGCGTGAAATCTCCAGCTAGACATGCTCATATTCAAAATGAAATTAATTCAGGTGTCACAGGTACGAGCTACGAAGACAGTTCAAGAATTACTGGTCCATTTGATATGGCTGCAAATAAAGTGACAGGAACTGAACAATTTCGCTTTGATAGAAAACCATCAAATTCTCAGAGAAACAAAGTTGACGAAATAGTCAATGAAGAAGCTAAGCAACGGCCCACCTCACAAATAACAGGAGAAGGACAATCCGCAGGATTGAATATAACTGGGGATGATTGGGCCAGAGGAGAGCATGTCACTGGGACAGAAGGGGCTTCTGCTAAGCGCAGAAATCCTTCACGCCCAGGAGCAATGAGTGCTATGAAAGCATCTGAATTAAAGAGAAACCAAGAGGTTCCTGAACCAGATTTCCTAATCACTGGTTCTAGTGGTAATACAAGGGATGGCCAACTGGTTACTTTCTCTGGTGGAGCTAGAGGTTAAATAGTCGATGGCCTATCGTAATTTGGCCAAGAAATCTCTTCGTGGGCCTACAGCTCCTATGAAGAGATTTGTCGACCTAGAAACAAAGAATACGAATTCTGAAGTTATTAAAACTACTAATTCTTTCTCTGATGAAATAAAAAATATTAGCTCTTTCTCCACTGATCATCCCTTAACCAATTCTCAGGAAAATCAGAATTTAAATCAATATGAAAATAAGGTTAAAGGTAGATTTGATAATATTGTTCCTCTTTTAAAAAGAGTATCTAGTCTTCAAAATGATTTGAATTTTGTAGAAAGAGCTCAAAATTTATGTCGCTCAGAATTAGGTTATCAATTACCACTTCACATACTTGAAAAGGCTTGGGTTGGTAGTGTTGACATAAGTGCCCTGTTTGCATGGTGTGTTTTTCAATCACACCAATTGACGAGCAATGAATTTTTTAATTCAGATCCACTAGAGGGATCTGAAAATAGTCAAAATGCTAAATCTTTTCAGTCTTTCCTGTATAAATGTGGCTTTCATCTTTTAGACATAACTCCTTGTGCCGATGGTAGATTAGCTCATGCTATTTCTTATGCATTACGTATACCTTTTAGTTCTGTTAGGAGGCGTTCTCATGCAGGTGCACTTTTTGATATTGAAAAAACAGTTAATCGTTGGATTAAGACTGAACACAGCAGATATAGAGAGTCAACTCCGAATTCTGCAACTGAGCCAACAAGATATTTAAAATCAGTAATCTATCACTTTAGTTCTGTTGATCCAGCACACCAAGGATGTGCTGCTCATGGTAGTAATGATGAGTTGGCAGCATCAGAAGGCTTGCAGCGATTATTAGATTTTAGGGAAGCAGTGGAAAATAGTTTTTGCTGTGGTGCATCGGTTGATTTGCTTTTAATTGGTATTGACACCGATACTGACGCGATAAGAGTACATACGCCTTCTAGAACTAATGAAGTTGATTTGAAATCATGGGTTTGTGCAAATGAAATATACAAAGAAACTCAATTCCTAAATGCTGAGGAGGCTCTTAAAAAAATTCAAGAAAATATCAAAAGTGTTTGTCCTGGAGAAGCAGATGCAAATATGGTCACATTTATTACAAAGCTTATTTCAAATAATATTTCTCAAATTGACTATGTGAAGAATTTTCATTCCGGGAGCTATCAAGATGCAGGCCATGCTGAGAGATTTATTGGTGTAGGTATTGGTTTTAAAGAAGTTCATTTAAGGAATCTTACTTATTTTGCTCATTTGGAGACAGTTGAACAAGGGGCTCCTGATCTCGATGTCGGAGTGAAAATTTTTACAGGTCTAAATATATCAAGGAGTTTACCAATCCCCATTGTCATTCGTTTTGATTACTCAGGTAGTGTCCCTCATGCAAGAAATAGAGCATTATCTGATTGTCATAGGATTAACGAGGCTATTAAGTCTCGTTATCGAGATTTAATAGATAATGGTTCACTTCACACATTTCTTACTATTCGAGATCGAGATAAAAAGGCTCCTGCCGAAGTTGTAGGTTCTTCCCTCGATCCAGTCACTCAGGAGGCTCACTAAATGCTCATTTGTAAAGTTCTCAAACCACTTGTCTCAACCAATCGTATCCCAGGCTTTGAACATAAGCATTTACAGGTTGTATTAGATGGTAGCTCAAAAAAAGTTGCTGTTGATGCTGTTGGATGTAAACCAGATGATTGGGTTATATGTGTAGGAAGTTCTGCTGCTCGAGAAGCTGCTGGAAGTAAGTCTTATCCGAGTGATTTAACTATTGTTGGAATTATTGATCATTGGGATCCAGAGACACAACAACAGCTTTCCGGAGGAGCAAAATAATGGAGATCATGAAAGTTATGGGGCGCTTGGTTTGTACACAGAGAGTGGAAGGGTTGGGACATATGCATTTAAGAATATTGTGTAATAGCAAAGGTAAAAGACTTGTTGCTGTTGATCCTGTCGGTGCGAGAGAAGGGAATTGGGTATTTACAGCAACAGGAACTGCAGCGAGGTGGGCCTGTCCAGACCCCAATGTTCAAACGGATTTAACTATTGGAGGGATTATTGATAATTGGTTGCCTGATGATTAGTTTGACAACTGTTCAATAAATCTAATTGTATAAGATACTAAATCCATGCCTACACCTTCAAAACGTCAATCTAAAACTAGTAGTAAAAATGCTAATCCTCAAAATCAGGTAGTTGATGTTACTCCTCTTACTTCAGGAGATAAACCAAAGACTTCTGCAAAGATAGAGCCTTCATCCGCTGATAATTTGTCTAATACTAAAAGAACAATGGTTGATAAAGCTATTCCCAATAGATATGGGGGGGATGGATCATTTAAACCTCCAATAGGAAAAAATGAAGGTATTCAAATTAATTCAAATTCTGGTAATGCCTTAGGAATGATTGAAACACGTGGTCTGGTACCAGCAATAGAAGCGGCCGATGCAATGACAAAAGCAGCTGAGGTCAATTTGATTGTCAAGGAACTTGTTGGAGGTGGATATGTAACTGTAATGGTTAGAGGTGAAACTGGAGCAGTGAATGCTTCTGTTCGGGCTGGTGCTGATGCTTGCGAACGTGTGGGTGATGGGTTGGTTGCTGCGCATATTATTGCCCGTCCACATATTGAAGTTGAGCCAGCTTTAATAGGAAGTGGTGTTACAAGGAGAAGCTAATTCATTTTTGATTTATAAAGTATTTATTCAATGAATTCATAATGTAGTAGTTTTTAGAAAAGTATTTTTTTCTATGGAAGGATGGAGGCATAAAAATAGACCCGAGTGCCTTGAAAAAAGGTTCGAGTTTGAATCTTACGAAAAAACTAGAGATTTTCTTGATGCTTTGGGAGATTTCTGTGAAAAAATAAATCGTTTCCCAGATATAAGTTTTGGAAAAACTTACGCAAACATTACAATTAGGCCTTTAGAAAATATGGAAAAAGAAGCAATATCAAAAATTGATCATGAATTTGCTGAAAAAATAGATTTGCTAATCATTGAATGAGGCAGAATTAATCTTCATCTTTGGGTTGTTCCAGATCTCTTTTGATTAGTGCCATTAAGTAAGAGGGAGTCTTGTATCTTCCTGGTAAACATCGATTGAGAGTTTCTAGGTGACTCCAGCACACAGTCCTTTGAATTTGATCAGCTGTTCGACCTTGTTGCAAGAGCCTTCTAAGGGCTTTGCAGTAAAGAGGGTATCCAGCCTCTAGTTCGCCAATAGTCAACTTGGCAGTGGCCATTGTTTATCGCGAATCAATTATCAATTTAGACAATAATGGGGCCAATTAGCAAAGTGGTGGAATTCTATTTAGTCACAATTTTGTCTTTACTTCTTATTCCCTAGCCAAGCGATGCAGTCTATTTCGATTTTCCCTCCTTTTGGAAGATTGGATACTTCTATACAAGCTCTTGCTGGACTGCAATTATTACCAAAGGCTTCTGCATAAATTTCATTCACTGTTGCGAAATTATTCAGATCAGTTAAATAAATCGTTGTTTTTACTACATCTGAACTCTTGCCACCAGCGGCTTGAACTACGGCTAAGAGATTTTTTAAAACTTGTCTAGTTTCTTCTTCTATTTTGCCATTCCCAACCATTTCCCCATTAATTGGATCCAAAGCAATTTGTCCAGAACAGTACAACCAGTTTTCAACTAAAATAGCTTGGTTATACGGACCAACTGGTTCAGGGGCTGATTTTGTTTCGATTGGCTCTAAATCTGAACTTTTCATGAATGAGTATATTTCGGTTAAGAAATTTTATAGCAAACAAGAATTTAACATTTCCAATTATCTTTATGTCTTCGGAGCTTTGAAAATTCCTCGATATTTTTTGCTCTTAAAAATAAATTAGTTTCTCTTTCTTCTGAGATTGTTGATGGAAGACTAGGTATTTTCTTCTTGCGTTTATGCTTGACAAGATTTAATCTTTCAATAATAGATATATTGTTAGACTCTAGCGACAATGCCCATTGTAAATTATTTTCTGTATATTCATGAGCTGAATAAACTTTAGTATCACCAGGGAGAGCATTAAGTTTATTTAAACTTTCAAACATTTGAGCTGGTGTTCCTTCTAGTAAGCGACCACAACCCCCTCCAAATAAAGTGTCACCAGGGAATAATATATTATATTTTGAATTTTTTTTTGATATATAAAAGGCTATATGATTATTAGTGTGTCCATTCACCTCTATTACTTTGATTTTACTATCCATTAAATGAAAAGTATCATTATTTTTTACTGACAATGTTTGAAATGGAATTCTTTCAAAATCCTTTTTGGAAGCAATAATTTTTGCATCAGGCCATCTTTTTATTAAGTCTTTAGTTCCACCAATATGATCCTCATGATGGTGAGTTTGGAGAATGGCTTTTAGAGATAGCCCTTTATTAAGGATCCATTCCTTTACGGGTTTTGAAATAGAAGGGTCTACCACTACTGCATTGCAATTGTGTACCCATACCCATACGATATTGTCCTCTAAGACAGTAATTGGGTGAATAATGAATTCGCTTTTTTTGTCTGACATTGCTTATTCAGTAACTGGAATAGGTAGATTCAACTTCAATAGTTTTTGACATGTTCACTGTTGCATTAGCTAAAGGAGCCTTATTGCATGAATCAGTCTCAACTTTTCAGAATGTTGGACTTGATTTCTCTGCTGTTTTAAAAGATAGCAATCGTCAATTGATGGTTCCTTCTGTTTGTGGACGTGCTAGGGCTCTTTTAGTGCGCAATAGCGATGTTCCTGTCTATGTGGCCTATGGACAGGCTCAATTAGGGATAGTTGGATTTGATGTCTTGCAAGAGCAGAAATTGCAGGTAGCAAATTTGGTCGACCTTGGATTTGGAACTTGCCATATGTCGGTTGCTGTTAAATCGAGCAGTGGTTATTTAAGCGCTTCCGAACTGCCCCCGAATTGTCGAGTGGCAAGTAAATTTACAAATTGTGCAAAGAAATTTTTTGATCAAATTGATTTACCTGTACAACTAGTCCATTTAAGTGGATCGGTTGAATTAGGACCCATAACAGGCATGGCAGAAGCAATCGTCGATTTAGTCGCGACTGGTCGTACTCTTAGAGATAATGGATTAGTAGAAATTGAAGAATTATTTAAATCAACAGCGCGTCTTGTAGGCCATCCACTTTCTCTAAGATTAGATATGGGAACCCTTCAAGAAGTTATTGATTTAATTCAAAACCAATCTTTGACAAAAACAATTTCCTAATGGCAAAAAATGATTTACGAAGAGTTAAAAAACTTGGGAGGTATTTGAAAAAGGAAAAAAGGCGTTTAATTTTGATACTTTTTATCTTAATACCAGTTGCTTTGGCGGGTGCAATTCAACCTCTTTTGGTTGGACAAGCTATTTCTGTATTAAGAGGAGAAAATACACTTTCCTTCTTTGATAATCTTTCTAATGAAGTAGCGATAAAATTAATAGTTGGAATATTATTTATAACAGTAATACTTAGACTTGGGCTGCAAGGATTTCAATCATACAATATTCAAGCTGTTGGGCAGAGACTTACAGCACGAATTAGGAATGATTTGTTTTCTCATTCTATGGCTTTATCATTACGTTTCCATGACAAAATACCTGTTGGCAAATTACTTACAAGACTAACTAGTGATGTTGATGCTTTATCAGAGGTTTTCGGGAGTGGCGCTGTAGGAGTTTTAGCTGATTTCGTAAGTTTTATTGTTATATCAATTACTATGATCTTGATAGAATGGAGGTTGGGCTTTTTACTTTTAATAACACAAATACCAGTTACTTTTTTTATACTTTGGTTACAAAAACGTTATCGTAAACAAAATTACAAAGTTAGAGAAGAATTGTCTCAATTAAATGCAAATTTTCAAGAAAATCTTCAAGGTTTAGAAGTTGTTCAAATGTTTAGAAGGCAACAAATAAATGGTCAAATTTTTTTTAAAACTGGGAGTAATTATAAAAATGCCGTAAACGGTACTATTTTTTATGACAGCAGTATATCTGCTTTTATCGAGTGGGTTTCTTTGGCCGCAGTAGCTTTAGTTATTTCTTTAGGAGGATATATGGTGACAGCTGGATCTATGGGATTAGGAACTCTCACAACATTTATATTATATTCACAAAGACTTTTTGAACCATTAAGGCAGCTAGCAGAGAGATTCACACAAATACAAGGAGGGTTGACAGCTGTTGAAAGAATAAGCGAGTTGTTTGAGGAGAAAATTGAAATTTATGATCAAATTTCTACATTGCCATTAACTAGCAATAAAATAAAAGCAACATATAATTTATTAGGTGAAGTTGTATTCGAGAACGTTAGTTTTTTTTATAGAGAAGACGAACCAATTATAAATGATTTAAGTTTTGATATTAAACCAGGCGAACATATTGCACTTGTTGGTCCAACTGGATCAGGTAAGACTACCTTGATTAGGCTTTTATGCAGATTATATGAGCCCCAAACTGGCAATATTTTCCTTGATGGTCAAAATATAAAAAACATACCTATTCAAGCATTACGTAAACAATTAGGCGTTGTTCTTCAGGATACTTTCCTGTTTAGTGGGAATGTCTCTGATAATCTTCGTTTAGATTCTTCAATAGATAGTCAGCGGTTGAAAAATATATGTAGTGACTTAGGACTTGACAGTTTATTAAAAAAATTACCTAATGGATTGGAAACTTATATTAGAGAAAGAGGGGGTAATCTTTCATCTGGTGAGAGACAGCTTTTGTCTATTGCTAGAGTAGCGATAAGAGATCCAAAAGTATTAATTATGGATGAGGCAACTGCCTTCATGGATCCTTCTACCGAAGCAACTTTGCAACGAGATCTAGATAGATTATTAGAGAAAAGGACAGCACTTGTGATTGCTCATAGACTAGCAACAATAGAAAATTCTGATCGAATACTCGTTATGAGAAAAGGTCGGTTAATAGAACAAGGAACTCATAAAGAGTTAAGAAATTTAGGTGGACTTTATTCTCAACTTGCGGATTTGCAAGAAAGAGGTCTAACTACAATGTAATTGGTATTAATTTATGCTTAATATAGGATCTAAAAAATCAAGGTGGTCTTCAGGATGGAAAAAGGAAAATACACTCTCAAATGAAATTTTAAAAAATATATATGGAGATCAAGCTATTCAATATTTTAACGAAGATAATCCCATCCCTTTTGTATTTAGCGATTCAAAATCTTTTGATTTAATTGAGCTTGAGCAACTTCTTCAAGCTGTTGGTTGGGGTAGAAGACCTCTTCGTAGAGTAAAGAGAGCAATCGATAATAGTTTGCTTAAAGTTGGCTTGTGGCAACATGACACTAAATTCCCAAGGTTAATTGGTTTTGCTAGATGCACTGGTGATGGAGTGATTGATGCAACAATTTGGGATGTGGCCATTAATCCTGTATACCAAGGCACTGGTCTAGGAAAAGAACTTATGTCTTACTTAATGAATAGATTGAAAAATTTAGGAATTAAAAGAGTAACTTTATTTGCTGATGCTGATGTGATTACTTTTTATAAAAGACAAGGTTGGATTTTAGAGCCAAGAGGTAGTAAATGTGCTTTTTGGTATTCAAACTGATTGATTAAATAAGGACTATTTAACTATGAATTGTATTCTTTTGATAATTTCTCAATGTCATAACCCTGTCTCCATTTTCTTCTTAATCTTGCATTCTTTATAGCACGTTTGACTATGTTTTGATTAATCCATTTGACATTACTCGTAAATATATTTGCTTGTATACTTTTTATTTTGTTAGTTTTGCCTATTCTTATTATTAAATCGAGATCTTCCATTATATTTAATGGAGAGAATCCTCCTGAAATATAATAGAGATGTTTGTGTATTAACAAGCCTTGGTCACCATATGGCCTTTTTAAAAAATAACTCCTAAGTGCTACGGCCATTTCTAAAATTCTAAATTGAAGCTTTTTCTGTTTGATTTTAAAATCAAAGAACCATGCATAATGTTGTGATGATAATTTACTCATTATTTTTATTAGATTGATCACCCATCCTTTATCTAATCTACTATCTGCATGAATAAATAAAAGCCAATCTCCTTTAGCATTGGAAGCTCCAATACTGAGTTGAGACCCTCTATTTGATTCAAGACTTTTTAGCACTTTAATACCTTCTATTTGTGCTATAGAAACAGTTAAATCTGTACTTCCTCCATCTACTATGTTTAAGTCAAGGTTGTAAGGCCAATCCCGTAAGTCAGCTAAAAGAAGAGGGAGGTTATTTGCCTCATTTAAAGTTGGTATGATGACGCTGAGAGTTGGAAACTTTTGTAATTTATCCATGGTGATAAATCTATAAAGTTATCGAGATCATTTTGCTCTTGAAGTAGTTGATAATTTATTTGATTCAGCTCTGCCAACCGAATTGTTTCTTGAAAAACTTGATTGGTTCCCCATTTTATTCCAGAAAATGGCCATAAAAGTTGAGGATGTATGATTTCTTTTGAAAATCCGATTAGCCAATAGCCACCATCGGTTGATGGTCCTATAACCATTTCACTATGTTTAAGTATTTCTATTGCCTGAACTAGGTCTATCTGTGAGATTGTAGGCAAATCAGCTCCTATTAATACTATTGGGCTTGCTCTTTGGTCTGAAATAGTTCTTTCGGAGGAGGTCTTTAAAAACTGTCTTTTCATTTTAGTGCCTAGATTTCCTGAACCTTGAATTGCGACCTTTTCAATATTGTTCAAGCTTGCCCATCTTTTGGCTGCATTAATTCCAACTCCATCGATAGCAACTTTTATATTTGCTAGACCCTTCTCTCGCAAATCTTTTACTACCGCAATCGTATGTAGTATTAGTTGTTCTTGGATCTTGGCTGCGTTTAGAGCTCCTATTTCTTTTGACAAACGGCTTTTGCATCGATTTATGGCGGGCCACCTTGTCATTAAAACGATTGTTGGGTGATCAATTTGTACCATGCTCTGGCTCATATTCTGATTTGCATTTCTCTTGTCCGAAGGACTTTAAGTTACTCTTGATTGAATCTAATTAATTTTTGTTCTGTAAAAAATAATTCTATCTTTTCTATCTTTTCGCTAATCCATTGGCATGATTGTTTTTTTGGCTTTTGGGAAGTAATTTTCAGAATTTGATTCCCAAATTTAATAATGACCAATCTGAGTTTTTTGCTTAGATTCATAATCCATTATGTAAAGCCGGTGCCAACTCGGAATGAGCTATGGATGAAGGTTCAGGAATTACTTCAAAAGAATTTAAGTAAGCCTTCATATGAGACATGGATAAGACCAGCTGAATTCTTTGATTTCAAGGATGGAAGCTTGACTTTGCTCGCTCCAAATAGTTTTTCAAGTGATTGGTTAAGAAAAAACTATTCTCAAACAATTGAAGAATTTGCAACAGAGATATATGGCCATCCAGTAAAGGTCTTAATTAAAGTTAAAGAAGAATTTCAGTCAAACAAAAGCATCAAGAAAAAAAGTATTTCAAATTTAGATCAAGTTAATTCAGTTTCAGATAGAGATACGAATGATAGACAGTCTATTCAATCTCCAAAAAAAAAGTTTTTACCTGGTTTAAACCTTAGATATGTATTTAATAGATTTGTTGTAGGACCTAATAGTCGAATGGCTCATGCTGCAGCTATGGCAGTAGCTGAAGCGCCTGGTCGAGAATTTAATCCGTTATTTATTTGTGGGGGAGTTGGATTAGGAAAAACTCATTTAATGCAATCTATTGGTCATTACAGATTGGAAATTGACCCGGAAGCAAAAGTTGCATATGTCTCCACTGAGACTTTCACAAACGACTTAATAGTTGCAATCAGAAAAGATGGTATGCAAGCTTTTAGGAACAGGTATAGGGAGGCTGATTTGATATTAGTTGATGATATTCAGTTTATTGAAGGTAAAGAATATACACAAGAAGAATTCTTCCATACTTTTAATGCTTTGCATGAAGCAGGAAGGCAAATTGTACTTACTAGTGATAGACCCCCTAGTCAAATACCTCGTTTACAAGAACGATTAATTTCAAGATTCTCAATGGGATTGATTGCAGATATCCAAGCACCTGATTTAGAAACGAGAATGGCTATTTTACAAAAAAAAGCTGAGCATGAAAGAATGCGTTTACCAAGAGACTTAATTCAATTTATTGCTGGAAGATTCACTTCTAATATTAGAGAGTTAGAAGGAGCGTTTACCCGAGCTGTTGCCTTTGCTTCAATTACTGGGCTGCCTATGACAGTTGAGTCTGTCGCTCCTATGCTTGACCCGACTGGACAAGGAGTAGAAGTTAAGCCTAAACAGGTCATGGAGAAAGTCGCTGAGGTATTTGGTGTTACTGAAGAAGAAATGCGTAGCGCAAGTAGACGTAGACCCGTAAGCCAGGCAAGACAAGTTGGTATGTATCTAATGCGTCATGGTACAGATCTAAGCCTTCCTCGTATTGGAGAATCTTTTGGGGGTAAAGATCACACAACAGTCATGTATGCAATTGAACAAATAGAAAAAAAACTATCTACTGAGCCTCAACTGGCTAGTCAAGTTCAAAAAGTAAAGGATCTTCTGCAAATCGACTCGCGAAAACGTCGTTGAATTCGAAATTTGGTAGTAGGAACAAATTTAAACACTTATTGAAACTGTATAGGGTTTTGATCTAACCTATTTCTTGTAGGTATTTCAGATCCAATATCTCTACCATCAATACTTGCTGTTCGTTCAAGGGCTTGTCTAAATAATCTTGCAGATAATAAAGGCATATCTCTTGGAACTGAAATCCTATCTCGGAGGTAGCGAAGTGCAGAGGCACTCCTCTTCTCTGGAGTGCATATATTTTTTGAAATCATAGAAGTTAAGGCAGCCCTAAGAGGTTGATCAAATAATTGATTTTCCATTGGACTAACTGCAATGATTCTCTCTTTATGTTTAATAACTCTTGCTAAGGCAATTGATTCATATTGCTTTTTTGCTTGTTCATCTGACTTCAACTCTGCTAATTCTAAACTTCCTAATCCTGTACCTATATCAATTTCTTGAGAAAATAATTTTTGGGTTGAATTTGAATAAGTAAAGCATCCTCCCATTTGCGGAGGTAAATCATGAGCATGAGTATGAAAATCTCCTTGAGTACCTCTATATTCATCAAGTTGTTCAAGATTTTTAAGCCATATATTTATAGAAGGATGTTCCTCTCTTAATGAATATCCTTTGTAGTAAGCCAATGAGGCATTCATTCTCTCAATATATGAAATAAAAATAACATCTGCTGAACCAGGCTTTTCTCCATTTTCTGTTGAGATTGGTGTGAGCCATCCAGAAGTATTTTTTTGAAGTTCCTTTTCTAATTTGTTTGCAACATTTTTAAAATTATCTTTCTTTTTTTCTTCTTGGGCTTGGAAAAGAGAGTTGCGACATAACCAATTACACCATGATGAGAATAATTCTCTTTCAAGTCTCCTATTCTCTAAGACTTTCTGCTCATTTAGTGATTGTCCCAAAGGACCATAGATTTCTTCTAATACAAATAGGATGTCATCGCTTTCTGTTATTACATGATTTTGAATTTCTATGGCAGGGAGCATTCCTGTGGGAACTTTTTGTAGATACCACCTCTCTTTGTCTCCATAGCATCGCATAGTAATTTTTTTTATGCGGTAAGGAATTTTCTTAAGCTCTAACCAAAGCCAAACTTTTTGGCAATAAGGACACCAAGCATGGTTATCTCTGTAAAGAGTAACAACTGCATCGGACTCACTTTTATTAAATAGACGTAGTGAGGAATATGGATTGTTTAACCCGTTTATTTGATCAATAGGTTCAGCCGCATATATTGCTAATTCTTCCCAACTCATTGCATTTCTGGTTGGATTCATTTATTTCAACGAGAATAAGGAAATAATACTAGGTGACAAAATTGACAAGGTCTTTTGATTTAATTGTTCTTGGTGCAGGATCAGGTGGATTGGCTGCTGCTAAGAAAGCTGCTAGTTATGGAGCATCTGTAGCGATCATAGAGGGTGATCTTGTTGGAGGAACATGTGTAATAAGAGGTTGTGTTCCTAAAAAATTATTAGTGTGTGGATCTTCTTTGTTGGAAACTATCTCATGTGCTCCATCTTATGGTTTTGATTTTGATAATTTGAAGATTAAATCAGATGTTTTATTAGCGAATGTTCGGAAGGAAGTACAAAGACTGAATGAATTACATGAAACTTTTTTAAGCAAAGCTAATGTTGAGCTTGTGAAAGGTTGGGGTGAGTTCAAAAATCCAAATATTGTCGTAACAAAAAACCGAAAAAATGGAGAGATAACAAATGAACTTTATGGTGAGAAAATTCTTATCGCAGTGGGAGGAAGACCCAAAAAACCAAATATTCAAGGAGCATCTTTAGGTTGGACAAGTGATGATATGTTTCTTCTTAAAAACTTTCCGGATGAAATCACAATTGTTGGTGCCGGCTATATTGCCTGCGAGTTTGCATGCATATTGCAGGGATTAGGAGTAAAAGTTACTCAATTAGTAAGAGGTGAACGTCTCTTAAGAGGATTTGATTTTCAACTTTCTTTGGCATTAGCTGAGGCAATGAAAAGTAAAGGTATCAACTTAAGATTTGGTGAGAATGTTTCTTCAATAGAGGGAATCATTGGATCGTTAATTATTAAGACAAGTAGAGGTACGGAGTTCAATTCAAATGGCTTGCTTTTTGCTACTGGTAGAGAGCCATATTTAGAGGGATTGAAGTTAGAGAAATCGGGCGTAAGCATTATTGATAATAAAATTAAAGTTGATAGTGAGAGTAAAACTAATATTTCTAATATTTTTGCCATTGGAGATGTAACTAATAGGATTAACTTAACTCCTGTAGCAATTGATGAGGGTAGAAGCTTTGCTGATAGAAATTATGGCGAATCGAATCGTAAGGTAAATTATGATTTGGTTCCCTATGCTGTATTTAGTCAACCTGAAATAGCTTCTGTAGGTATGACAGAAGAAAAAGCTATCCAATCGATTGGGAAAGATAATATTAAGGTATATAAATCAATATTCAGACCTTTATCTAAATCAATCCCTAAGAAAGGCTCAAAATGTATTTTAAAGCTAATAGTAGATAAAAATAATAATAAAGTTTTGGGTTGTCATATGATTGGGGATAATGCCTCTGAAATTATTCAAATGGCATCAATCTCTCTAATGCTTGGGGCTACAAAGTTTGATTTTGATAATACAATGGCTTTGCATCCTACAATCGCTGAGGAATTTGTAACCATGAGATAGTTTATTGGATTGTTATTAGTTGTTAGAGCTTTTTCTTAGTCTTAGCCAATAAATAATTGTCTTATATATAATTATTAACGTGGATAATGTTATTAATAAAAAGACTACTTCTTTGAATACTGAATGAAGGGAAGGAAGGGTTAAAGGAATTATCTTGTCTGCAAGATAAAGTAAATATAATCCTAACAGAACTCCACCTTCACCTCTACTTATTATTCCTTTAGTCCAGAAAATAGGCATACAAGCAAGCGTGGTGACTACCATAATAGGAATATCCTTTGTTATTAGTAAATTCTCAACAACTAAACCATTACTCCCTGACAAGAGGGAACAACTACCTAAAACTAGTAACTGATTTAATAAACAACTTCCTATTACATTGCCTATTGCTAAATCAGTTTGACCACGAATAGCTGCAACTAATGAAGTAATCAACTCAGGTAAGGAGGTTCCTAGCGAAACTATTGTTAACCCAATAATTGCTTCGCTTATTCCAAGTAATCCTGCAATTGAAGATGCGCCTTGGACTAATAGTTGTGAACCGAAAGTCAGTAAGAAAATACCACCGACTAATTTTATGCTTGCATTTAATAAGCTTGTTGAGTCTTTTTCTAGATTGATTGCAGGCTCTGCTTCTTGCGTCCTTTGAGGTTCCTCTCTAGCTGTACGTATCTCCCAAGTGGTATTAATAATCAATGCAACGATCAAAGCTAATCCAAATTGCCAAGTTATTAATCCTGAAGATGCCATTCCCCAAACAGCAGCTGATACGCCTAAGAGAAGGGGAATATCTCTTCTTACAAGACGACTTTCGACTTTTAAAGGTTGCAATACAGCGCTAGCGCCAAGAACCACCATGACATTAAAAATATTACTACCGACAATATTGCTCAATGCAAGACTGTCTGACCCCGCAAGAGAGGAATTTATACTCACAAATAATTCAGGAGCACTTGTGCCAAGAGAAACTACTGTTAAGCCAATTACAAGTTGAGGGATACCAAGGATTAGAGCTAGAGCAACAGAGCCTTGAATAAAGAACTCTCCACCACTAAAAAGTAAAAGTATTCCAACGATAAGCTGAATAACTGATAATAAAAACGAAGGCATAATTGACAGATTTATTGAGAGCTAAACAGTGAATTAATTTATAGTGTTTTATTTGTTATTATCTTGATATCTTAGTCCTTAGATAGATACTTAAAGACTTATAGATTAATTCTGCTTAAGATAGTCATTGAAAGAACTTCCTTCCTGTGATTAGTGCTGTTAATCAAATTTCATTATTGAAGCCGGACGATTGGCATTTGCATTTGAGAGATGGGAAGATCTTAAAGGGGGTTTTGAGTTATAGCACTGATGTATTCTCTAGAGCTATAATAATGCCTAATCTTGATCCACCAATAACAACATTAAGCCGTGCGAAAGGATATAAAGAAAGAATTGTTCAGTCGATTCCAAAAGGTGTCTCTTTTACTCCATTGATGACAGCTTATTTGACAGACGAGATGTCTTCTGATGTTTTAGAAATAGGATTTAAAGAGGGCATATTCTATGGGGCAAAACTTTATCCAGTTAATGTGACTACTAACTCTTCGTATGGTGTTACTGATCTAAATAAAATTGACAACATATTCGAGACGATGGAAAGAATCGGTATGCCATTGCTGATCCATGGAGAAGTTAGTGATGCAAATGTTGATGTTTTTGATAGAGAGGCTGTGTTTATAGAGCGTCATCTAGACCCTTTGCTGCGAAGATTTCCTTCCCTAAAAGTTGTTTTAGAGCACATTACAACTATAGATGCAATTGATTTTGTAGAGAATAGTAAAGCCACTCTTGCAGCTACAATTACACCGCATCATTTACATATCAATCGAAATGCAATGTTCCTTGGTGGATTACGCAGTGATTTTTATTGTTTACCTACTGCAAAACGTGAGACACATCGAATTGCTTTAAGGAAAGCTGCTACTAGTGGGAAACCATGCTTTTTTCTTGGAACTGATTCAGCTCCACACACTCGCCAATTCAAGGAAAGCTCATGTGGATGTGCAGGTATCTTTAATGCTCCTTTTGCGTTAGAAAGTTACTTAAAAGTTTTTGAAGAAGAGAAGGCTTTAGATAGATTTGAAGCTTTTGCTAGCAAAAATGGACCAAACTTTTACGGGCTACCAATAAATGATGAGTATATTACTTTAGTTAAAAAAGACATTGAAGTACCACAAATCTTAGATGTTGGATTGGAAGGCGATCCTAGTGATTTTGTAAAGCCATTTCATTCAGGTGAAATTCTGGAGTGGTCGGTAGTGAGAGATTAGTTGGATTGGAAAAAAATTTTTGCAAGAATTATTTAACTCTCGATAATTTAAAGAGTACTGATTCAAGCACATACGTTTACGCTACTATGTATATGGCCTAAGCTTTAATTTAATAGATAAAGAAAATTCACTGCTATCACAGGGGAGTGTGGCGGAATTGGTAGACGCACCAGACTTAAAATCTGTTGGCCGCTTTTGGCCGTGGGGGTTCAAGTCCCCCCATTCCCATGATGTTTTGTTTTTCTAAAGTGTGGTTGCTTGCTTTAGGGCTGACAGCTTCTGTTAGTCCCTTAGTTACTCTTTCTGCCTTTTTGATTTTAGGAATTATTTATTTATTGATTGTTCCTTTGGCTCTCTTCTATTGGATGAATAATAGATGGAATATTATGGGAAAGTTTGAAAGACTATTTATTTATGGACTTGTTTTTTTATTTTTTCCTGGACTTATTTTGTTTGCACCGTTTTTAAATTTAAGAATGAATGGGCAAAAGGAGTCTTAAATTTTGACAAGAGCAAAGGTTTTTCAAATAGGGCTAATAGTTTTTGCTTTAGGTGGGTTTGGATATGAATTATTTCAATTACTTGGATTTGAATCTGTTTCAGCGGGTATCGCAACTCAGTCAATTTTGATTTTAATTATTTTGGTTTGGACAGCCTCTTACTTATTCAGAGTCTTTACAGGGAATATGACTTTTATGGAACAACGCAAACGATATAGAGAGGCTTATGAACGATTGACTGATAAAAAAATCTTGGAAAAGTTGGAGTCCATGACAGAAGAAGAAAAAATTGAATTAATCAAAGCAGTTGAGGAAGAGAGTGATCAACAGATTTAAGTTTTAAGTTACTAAGTTTCTACTTTTTTCTACCTTTAGGTATAAAAAATGATAAAAAAGAGAGATACCCAGGATGAAGAACCTTTGAAAAGTACAAATATCGGTAAATCTTTTTCCAAAATTAAAAAGGATAAAAGAATTGCATTAATGCCATTTGTGATGGCTGGTGATCCTGATTTGGAAACTACAGCGAAAATCTTGTTGCAACTTCAAGAAAATGGAGCAGATATGATAGAGCTTGGGATTCCTTACAGCGATCCTTTGGCTGATGGACCTATTATTCAGTTAGCTGCTTCGCGAGCTCTTTCATCGGGAACATCTCCAGAAAAGGTTTTTAAAATGTTGTCTGAATTAAGAAATGATTTATTTGTACCCATAATTTTATTTACTTATTGCAATCCTCTTCTTAATGCAGGATTAGAAGAGTTTTGTTTGGAAGCTTCTAAAGTAGGTGTGTCAGGTCTAGTTGTACCTGATCTTCCTTTGGAGGAAGCAGAAAAATTATCAAAAATTGCAGAATCAAAAGATATTGATTTGATCTTGTTAGTTGCACCTACTACGCCAATGGATCGCATGAGAAAAATTGCTGAAACTTCTAATGGGTTTACTTATCTAGTTAGTGTTACTGGAGTAACGGGTGAAAGGTCTTCACTAGAGGATAATGTTGAGAATCTGGTTAGACAACTAAAGTCTTCTTCCTCTAGTCCTGTCGCTGTAGGTTTTGGAATTTCCGATGCTAAACATATTCAAGAAGTACGAAGATGGGGCGCTGATGGAGCAATTGTTGGGAGTGCTTTAGTTAAAAGAATAGCTAATGCAACTTACAGCAAGAAAGTTGAAGAGGCCGCCTCTTTTTGTAGAGAACTACGCATTGCAACTGATTAGTATTTTCTGTTTTAATATTATACATTTACCTTAAATACTTTATAGCTTAATTTTAAGCATGCAAAAAATTCTATAGTTAATAGTTCTCTATAAAATCAACTTTTGATTTAGGAGAAGCTCTATAAACTATAAACTATTTATAGCACTTTTACTTCTAGATTGTCTATTAAAAACTTTAGAATTTAGTTCCCTTATCGATTTCTCTTGATTTGTCTTCTTTCTCAAGATTAATTGGCTTGCTGAAGAAGTTCTTTACCTTTGATAGGATATTATTGAAAATTGCTTAGGATATATAAAAATTAAACTTATTTAAAAAATTAGCAATTGTTATAGTGATTATACTATTATTAAAGTGGAAAATTTATTGATAATTTAAATCGAAATTATGGAAAAATTTATCCTTTGGGGTTCTTATTGTGAAGATGTTCTTGAAAAGAGAACTCCTTTTCGCGAGGAGCATCTTAAAAGACTTTCTGAACTCAAAGCTAAAGGCATAATAGTAACTTTAGGCCCAACAAAATGTAATAAGTTTGTTTTTGGTATCTTTAATGGCGTCGATATTGAATATATAAGATCTCTTGTTAAAGAAGATATCTATTGGAAGGAAAGAATATGGACTTCGTTTGAAGTTTACTCTTGGACCCAGGCTTTTTGAGATTGTTCCCAAATCCAATTCGCAACAATTTGATCCTCATTTTCTTTAAGTACTTCATCGTAACCATTCATAATTCCTATACCTTCCTTTGCTATTCTTGCGATTGCTTCTGGGGTTTCGATTCCATTACGCTTTAGAGATGAAATTTTCAGATTTTTTGATCTTCTGATTATATTACTTCCATTTATATGACATCCAGCACAGTGATTTTTAAAAATACTTTCTCCTGAATTTTTATCTAATGCATATAAATTTATAGGGAAGAGGGTAAAAGTAAATACTTGGATTGTTATTATAAAAATTTTTATTTGATTGAACATTAAAAAAATAATTGTTTTTTAATGTTAGCTTTGTTTATCAAAATTAAGCTTTGAAAGGTCATTGCAGATTTCATCAAGAAGATCAAGTTGCCCGGAAGAGTTTTCTTTATCAGGTTTTTGTGAGTTTAATCCTTGCCCTTCCTTCCACAATAATTCTATTTCGCAAAGTCGATTAGCAACTTGAGGAATCCCACCAGAAATGAAATCTTTTTTTAAAAAAACAATCAATGCTGGCATTCTAGATGATGGCAAATTGAGAGTCTGGCAAAGATCAGATTGAGTTTTTCCTGTTTGTCTTAACCAGTCTTTTATAAGAATGATTAGTTCTTCTTCTATATCCTTAGACCAATTCCCCATAGTTAGCCTGGGAACCATTTGTCTAATTTGCATTTCGCTCTATATTTTATTTCTGGAGTCATATGATGCTGCCATAAACTGATTACAGCAGTAAGTGCAACAAGATCATCGCTAAATCCACCAGCAGGAATAAAATCAGGTATCAAATCAATAGGAACTATTAAGTAAGTAAGAGCTCCCAGCATAGATATCCGCACTTGAGGAGGAGTTGAGGTATCCATAATTAGTTCAAATCCTTCTAGAGCAGGCTTCGCGACCAATCTTCCTGCCTTTAGTAGAACCTTTTTAAGCAAACTCTCATCAATAACAGAGCTGCCTAGTACTTCTGCTTCAAATACTTTGTCATTTGAATTACTTGAAGTATTCATAATTAAATGCTCATTTCTAATAGACCATTCTGTATTCCAGTTTTCCTAAGTTTTCTTAATGCACGTTGAACTACTTGTCTGCAATATTCCCTACTGCAATTCATTTGTCTTGCAACTTCGGCTAAAGTTCTCCATTCATTTGTGCCATCAAGACCAAACCGAAGAGTTAATATCGTTCTCTCCTTGGGAGTTAGATTTGATTTGTCTAACAGAGACCAAGCAGAGGCACTCCTTTCAGCTAATTCAGCAAGTTCCATTGGAGGTGCCTGTTCACTGGGTAGGATGTCAACTAATTCAGAAGGATCTGATTTTGATTTGACTACACCTTGCAGGCTCACTGTGATACTTCTAAGTTCGCAGGCAAGTAACTCTTCTACTTCTTCTAAAGGAATTTTCATTTTTTTCGCTATTTGAGTCGTTGAAGGTGGCACTCCAAGATCTTGCATTAGTCGAGATTTTGCTGCACGAAGTTTTGTTAGTTTCTCATTTACATTTACTGGGATTCTTATAGTTCTACTTTGTGTTGAAAGAGCTCTATTTAATCCTTGCCTGATCCACCAGTAAGCATAAGTTGAGAAACGATGTCCTCTTGTTGGATCATATTTTTCTACAGCTCTAGTTAGACCTAGCGTACCTTCTTGTATTAAATCAAGTAATTCAAGTCCTTTACCTTGGTATCTTTTAGCCAAATTAACAACAAGCCGTAAATTAGCAGTAATCATTTGATTTTTAGCTCGCTCACCAGCCTTAAGTGTTTTCTTCTCTAAGCTTGTATACTCACACTCTGGACCATTACCTCCTGCAAGCTGACAACGTTGATTTAAAGAAACCATAGCTTGAACTTCTCTTCCCATTGTGAGTTCTTGCTCAGGGGTGAGCAATTGATGTTTACCTATCTCTCCCAGAAAGTCGCTTAAAGAACTCACGATTTTTCCTCTTTATATTATTAACCTAGAGAAAAAATGTTTACTTTCAATAGGTGTAATAAAGTGTTCGGATTTATTCTTTATTTGTTTTTAATGTGATAGTTGGTTGAATTAAATAGCTAAAGTTTTAGATTTATTTTTTGTTTGCTTTTGAAAAATTTGATTATATATATTGTTTTCTAGTACCGAAATCTTAAAAACCATTGCTATCATTGAGACTCATTAAAGATTTTTTTTTCATGTAAACCTTTTAATAGGTGTAGAGTCTCTAGTATTTTTGTTGCCATAGATTGATTCCTAAAAATGAATATCGACGGTTTATCAAATATTAAAGCAAATCGATTTTTTTTATTTTTTTTCTTTCAAGACAATTTTAAACTCTGTCTCGTTATATTTTTCTGTAAAAACCTTATTGAAATTGAATAAATTATTGGTTTAAGAATTCAATTGAGCCTATAAAATACCTTTATAAAACTTTTGATTAAAATAATTTAAAGGTAGATGAGCTTATTCATTCCTTCTTGGCGCTCCTCTTCTTTTAACTAAAACTTTTAGAACGTTTTCCCAGGAAACATTCTGATGGGCTAAAGAAACTTGCAGATGAAAAAGTAGATCGGCAGCCTCATTAGCAACTGAAATCGGATTTTTATCTTTACAAGCCATAATAAATTCGGCTGTTTCTTCCCCTATCTTTTTTAGGATTTTATTATCGCCTTCCTTCAGAAGACTATTTGTATAGCTTCCTTCCTCAGGATTACTTTTACGACTCTCTATTATTTTGAATAATTCACTACAAGCATCAGATGGAGGGTAAAGAACGTCTTCATTTATTTCTAAATCTTTAAAGAAACAACTTCTTTTCCCTGTATGGCATGCGATTGAACCAATTTGCTCAATTGTTAAAAGTATTGTATCTGAATCGCAATCAGTCCTAATTCCTTTCAATTTTTGAAAATGACCGCTCGTTTTACCTTTGTGCCAAAGTTCTTTCCTTGAGCGACTCCAATAGTGAACTTCACCAGATTCTAAAGTTTTCGTAATGGATTCTTTGTTCATCCATGCCATCATTAAAATTGAGCCATCGAGCCAATCTTGTGCTATGGCTGGGATTAAGCCATTTTGATCAAAATGTAGATTATCTATAAAAAGCATTTTTAATTAAGCCAATTAGGCTTTGCAACTCTAATTATTTAAATTTAATCCTCTATTGGTTTTTTATTCATCTTTTTATGACGATTAAAGATATTCCATTTAATTGCTCAAAGCATTTTAAAGACTATCCATGTTCTCACCGTCAATGGAAACATCAAGGACACTGTCGCTTTGTTCATGGATACAGTCGAAGTTTTACCTTTTGCTTTGCTTCAAATGAGCTTGATGAAAATGGCTTTGTTGTCGATTTTTCAAGCCTGAGACCTTTGGAGGAGAAGTTAAGAGAACATTTTGATCATACTTTTCTAGTCAATTTTGATGATCCTCTTCTTGAAACATGGAAAAAACTTCACTCTGAAAAAGTACTGGATCTTAGAGTCATGAATAATGTTGGGATGGAATCAACTGCTGAATTAGTTTGGGAATGGGCTAATGATTTATTATTTTCAAGAGATAAAGGTAGATCTTGTTGTTGGAAAGCAATAGCACATGAAAATGATATTAATTCTGCTAGTTATACCTTCTTCCCTGAGTGGTTTAACCCTTGATTTTTTAGAATCTTTTAGTTGATATGCAGTTGGTTTCTTCAGCTTTCATTTTTTTAGTTAAAAATTAATTTTGATTCTTTCTTCTCTATTTTAATGGTGCTTCCTTCCTTATATTTGCCTTTAAGAATATATTTTGCTATTTCACTTTCTAATTCTTTTTGAATGACTCTTTTTAAAGGTCTCGCCCCATAGGTTGGATTATATCCAATTTCAGTAATTAAAGATAGAACATCATTATTTATCTGAAGCTCGATTCCTTTCTCTTCTAATCTTTCTCTTAAACGATTTAATTGTAAATCAACTACTTTAAGTAGAGTTTCTTTTTTAAGTGGTTCGAAATTAATTATTTCATCAAGTCTGTTTAGGAACTCAGGTCTGAAATTTGATTTTAGTTCTTGATTAATAAGTTCATCAATATTTGTCAATATATTATTTGCTATATCCTGATCAGTTATTAATTCACTTCCTAAATTACTGGTGAGAATAATAATAGTATTCTTGAAGTTTGTTGTTCTTCCTTGTCCATCAGTTACTCGGCCTTCGTCAAGTACCTGAAGTAATACATTGAAAACATCTTTATGTGCTTTTTCAATTTCATCAAAGAGTAAAACGCAATAAGGTTTTCTTCTGATTGCTTCTGTTAATTGTCCACCAGCTTCGTAACCGACGTAACCAGGAGGTGCGCCAATTAAGCGACTTATAGAATGTTTTTCCATATATTCAGACATGTCTATTCTAATTAGGGCATTTTCGCTATCAAAAAGTTGAGAAGCCAAAGCCTTGGATAATTCTGTTTTACCGACGCCTGTAGGTCCTAAAAATAAAAAACTTGCGATAGGTCTGTTTGGATCACTAAGTCCTGTTCTTGATCTTTGTATTGCAGAAGATATGGATTGAACGGCTTTATTTTGACCAATAACTTTTTTATGAAGCTCAGATTCAAGATTGAGCAATTTTTCAATTTCAGTTTGAGCAAGTCTCTTAACAGGAATAGATGTCCATTTCGCAATTATTTCTGCCACATCATCAGCAATAACCTCTTCTCTCAAAAGTGATTTCTCATCGTTTTGATAGGAATTTTTTAAATTAATCTCTTTAGATTTTAGATGTTGTTGATAATTTGCCAGGGTTCCATATTCAAGTTCAGCAGCCTTGTTGAGGTCATAATTCCTTTTTGCTTTTTCTATTTCTAGTTGCACTTTCTCAATTTCTTCTTTAAGTGTTGAAATTTCCTCGATGGATTCTTTTTCTGCTTCCCATTTCTTGTTCACTTCAAGTTGACTTTTTATTAATAAGTCCAGCTCTTTACTAATTAATTCGAGTCTCTCCTTACTTGAACTATCTGACTCATCTTCCAACGATAATTTCTCCATTTCAAGTTGGATGATCTTTCTATCTATCTCATCAATTTCTTCTGGCTTTGATGTTATTTCCATCTTTAAACGTGAGGCTGATTCATCTATTAGATCAATGGCTTTATCTGGTAAAAATCTCTCAGGGATATACCTATCACTCAATATCGCCGCAGCTATAAGCGCGTTATCAGAAATACGGACGCCATGATGGACTTCATATCTTTCTTTTAGTCCACGTAAGATCGAAATTGTATCTTGGACTGAGGGTTGTTTTACTAGTATTTGCTGAAATCTTCTTTCTAGAGCAGGGTCTTTCTCAAAATATTCTCTGTGTTCATTTATCGTTGTTGCTCCAATACATCTCAGCTCACCCCTTGCAAGCATTGGTTTTAAGAGATTACTAGCGTCCATTGCACCTCCACTCGCTCCTGCTCCAACGACAGTGTGAATTTCATCGATGAACAAAATTATTTTTCCTTCTGAATCAGTAACATTTTTAAGAACTGACTTAAGTCTCTCTTCAAATTCACCACGGAATTTCGCACCTGCTATTAGTGCACCCATGTCTAGGGAAATTAGTTGACGGTTTTCGAGGGCTGTAGGAACATCTCCGTTGATAATTCTTTGTGCTAAACCTTCAATAATTGCTGTTTTACCTACTCCAGCTTCACCAATTAATACTGGGTTGTTTTTAGTTCTACGGCTAAGTATTTGAATCGTTCTTCGAATTTCCTCGTCTCTTCCAATTACAGGGTCTAACCTCCCATCTCTAGCCGCAGCAGTTAGGTCTTGACCGTAAGTCTGAAGAGATTCATAACAGCTTTCAGCATTTTTTTCTGTCACTTTTTTGTCACCTCTAATAGCGTTAATAGCCTTTATAAGACTATCTTTGGTAAATTCATTTTGTATAAACAATCTATGGCAAACTCTTTCATCATCAAATAGGGAAATCACTAAATGTTCACTTGAAATAAAACTATCTTTGAAAGATTGTTGTAAAATTCTTGCTTTAGAAATTGCTAAAGATATATTTTTCCCAAAAAAAATAGATTCTTGGGTTTTTTGCATTTTTGGTTGTTTTTTTATAAATTCTTCTGTCTCTAATAATAGATTTTTAACTGATCCGCCTGATCTTTCTATCGCTTTTATTGCGATTTTATTCTTTTTAATAAGAGAATAAAGAAGATGCTCTGTTTCTAATGTCTGATGTTTTTCACTTAATGCTATATCCTTTGCGTCAATGATCCCTTGCCAAGCACTCTTAGTGAAATCTTCAGGATTTATTGTCATCCTTATAACTGATCAACTTATTTATCATATATTCAAACTTTTATTATATAAATATATGAAAACCGACCTTGAATAAGTTAAAAAAAGAAATTTGTAGGATTAATTTGATTATGCTTAAAGAATTTCTTTACTTATTTTAAAGGATTTATCCTACTTTCTTTAAACCAAAATTCAAATTTACTAGCAGTTTTATCGTAATGTAAATCTTCTATTGTAATTGAGTATCCATAACTTTTTGCGAGCAAGATTATATCTTTTGATGTTTTACATTTTAATAGCTTCTCTTTTATAAGGATATTATGCTCAACGGTGTTGACGAAATTTCTAAATTGTTCTCTGCTCATCCTTATGAATAATTAACAAAATTAATTTTATTTCTGGATCTAGTTTTTTCAATAAAAAAAGGATGGGGCATCACCCCATCCTTATAATAATCTTTGAATGAAGCTTAGTTAACTACGATTTTTCCAACCATTCCTGCACCTCTATGCGGCTCACAGTAGAAGTCGTATGTTCCAGCAGTACTAAATGTTCTCTCCCATGACTCTCCTGGAGCAAAAGCCAAGTCTGGATGACTAAGATCGTCGTTGCCGTCAAAAACAGCATTATGAGGAGCTAGTTTGTTGTTAACAAACTTAACCGTATCACCGGCACTTATATTTAAGGTGCTTGGTTCAAAAGCAAGCATTCCTGCATCAGTACCAAGCTTAACTTCAACAGTTGAAGCATTTACGTTTGATACACCTATTACTAGGAAAGCAAAGAAAGCAAAAAATACTGAAGTAATAGAACGAATCATGAAATTAATTCTTTTTCTTTTTGAATTTTACTATGTTAGCTTCCTCTAGTCATTTTAGTGCTTATTTAGTCCAGAATTATGTAAAACTTGATTTAGATTTTTTGCATAGCTTATGCCTCCAAATGTTTCAGGAGAGGTTATGGGCTCATGTATAAAGTGTCTTTGTCTTAGGCTAAAGCGATCCCAATTTGTAATTTGAATAGGGAGTAAAGTAGTCAAAATTTCAATTAGCCAAGTCCAAAGAGGGATTTGAGGAACTTTTCTCATTCCTTTCCATTTTAGAAGTGTCTGTATCGCAATATCAATACTGATATGGGGTTGACCTAGAACGAGCTTTTTAACTTTACTTTTCGCAAAGGGTTCTTCAGTCTCGAAATTGGTTGTAGCTAGATGCCCGCAAATGAAGGCAATATCTGCTGCGTGAATAAAATGAAACTTTGAGAATATTTTTATCCATCTTGCTAGCCAGATCCATTTCAATGCATCCCTAAGTCCTTCGGTAAGGTAACTTGTTGGAAATTTGCTTTTCCCGTCCAATCGACCCCCAAAAACGAGTGTTGGGAAAACAGCTATGATTTTTCTTGATAGTTGATGAGCTTCAAGCTCTGCTAGGCACTGAGCTTTAGTTTGTATGTATTCTGTTCCATATGTAAAAGCTTCTGGTAATAAATTTAAGTTTCTATCAAGAACACTTGCAGTTGAAAAATAAATGATTTGTTTAATATTTGAGGGATTTAGTAAATTGAGTAAATTCTTTACTGCATCAATATTTACCTCTTTTGCTCTTTTAGGATCACCCCAAGCAGTTGCTGTATGTATAACTCTGTTTACTTCTGAAATTTCTTTCTTGAACTTATTTGATTGTCGCAAATCACCAACTAAAACTTTAACCCTTGGATGATCTAGATTTATTGAAGTTATTTTTTTTGGATTTCTAACCCATAAGTATAATTCTGAAGTTGAGTTTTCGATTAACCAATTTGCTGTGTATTGTCCAACACATCCACTTGCTCCAGTTATAAGGATAATTTCGTTTTTCAAGATAAAACTTTTATAAGTTCATTTACATTCTTACCAGCCTCGAAAAATACCTTTGCATTTTCTTCCGGTGTCCCTGGAAGTATTCCATGACCAAGATTAAGAATATGTTTTCTGCCTTTTGCTTTTTTGACTACATCAATAATTCTTGATCTGATCGCATCAGGTGTACCAAATAAAAGTCCTGGATCAACATTCCCTTGGACTCCAACTGATTGAGGCAGTCTTCTTAACCCATCTGCCATATCAACAGTCCAATCCAAAGAGACTATGTCTACTCCTGTTTGTCCCATCCTTTCAAGAACACCAGCACTACCAGATATATATAAAATCATCGGTGTATCTGGATGTTTTTCTTTCACTAAATTGACTACTTTTTGTTGATATGGTGCAGCAAATACGTCGTAATCTTGAGGACTTAATTGCCCTGCCCATGAATCAAACATTTGAACAACTTGAGCACCTGATTCAATTTGGTAAGACAGATAATTCGCAATTGATTCTGCAAAATGATTTAAAAGCTGATGCAGTAATTCTGGCTCTTGGAATGCCATCGCCTTGATAATTGCATAATTTTTGCTACTTTTACCCTCTACAACATATGCAGCAAGAGTCCAAGGAGCACCAACGAAACCCAGAACGGTAGCATTATTTCCAACACTTTCCCTTAGCCTTCCTAAAACTTCACCAACAAAAGACATACTTTCTTCTGGTTGAAGGGGGCTTAGGTCTTTAACTTGCTTGAGGCTTCTTATAGGATCATTTATCAAGGGTCCTTTGCTTTCAACGATGTCGAAGTTGATTCCCATTCCAGGAAGAGGAGTCAAGATATCTGAAAAAAGAATTACTCCATCGGGTTGAAAAGCCTTAAAAGGTTGCATTGAAATTTCATAAGAGAGATCAGGGTTCTCTGATCTCTCCCTGAAACTTGGATGGTTATCACGCAGGTCACGATATACCTTCATGTAACGTCCCGCTTGGCGCATCATCCAAACTGGTGGCCTTTCAACATTTTCTCCGCGTGCTGCACGAAGAAGTAGAGGAGTAGTCTCGTTCATTATTTAGTCCTTTTAAGCGAAAAAACTACACTAAGCAGTACCTGAAAAATCATGAAATACGTTCTTGGCTAAAGTTCGTTATACCTTTTGAATTTTTACATCCAGACGCCAGTTGAAATTAGGTTATGAGTCAAGGTTGAAACATTTCTATTCGCAGAGGCTTAATTATCTTTAGATTTATGCTTCAAAACCAAAACGCTAAGAGGAGGAAGGCATAGGTCTATAGAATTTTCATAGCCATGTATGTTGAATAAATCTGTTGATTTTCCTCCCATATTGCCTAAATTTGAGCCTCCGTATTGACTTGCATCTGAATTGAAGATTTCTTCATAAAAACCAGCAATAGGCACACCTATTCTGTAATTAGAGTGATTCTGAGGGGTGAAATTTGCCACTATTACTAACCATTCTCCATCAGCTTTTTCTCTTCTCATAAAACTTATTACTGAATTTTTATTGTCATCGCAATCAATCCACTGAAATCCATATTCGTCAAAATCATTCCTCCATAAGGCTGGTTCTGTCCTGTAGAGCGAATTCAAATCATCTACTAATTTCTGTATACCTTTGTGGGGGTCATAATTAAGAAGATCCCATTGCAAATCATCCCAAACATTCCATTCTTGGCGTTGGCCAAATTCCATTCCCATAAATATTGTTTTTTTACCTGGGTGAGTCCACATATACGCAAGTAAGGCTCGTGTATTTGCATACTTTTGCCAGTCATCGCCTGGCATTTTATGTAGGAGATGACTTTTACCATGAACAACTTCATCATGGCTTAAAGCAAGCATAAAGTTTTCGGTAAAGTTATAACAAATTGAGAAAGTAATGTTGTTTTGATTGAATTGTCTAAACCATGGGTCAATTTCAAAGTAATCGAGCATATCGTGCATCCAACCCATGTTCCACTTTAGATTGAAACCGAGTCCATCCATGTCAGTTGGTTTAGTGACTCCACTCCACGTTGTTGATTCTTCTGCAATAGAGAGCGCACCAGGAAAATGTTGAAAAAGAACGTGATTAGCCTGTTGTAAGAATCTGACTGCTTCAAAATTTTGATTCCCTCCATCTTCATTAGGTATCCATTCACCCTCCGGGCGGAGATAATCTTTGTAAAGCATTGATGCGACTGCATCAACACGTATACCGTCGATATGAAATTGATCAAACCAGAAAATTAGATTTGCAACTAGAAAATTACGAACTTCATTTCGACTGTAATTGAAAATTAATGTTCCCCATTCTTTATGCTCTCCAATTCTGGGATCTGAATGTTCATACAGATGACTGCCGTCAAAATAAGAAAGACCATGTTGATCTTTTGGGAAGTGACCTGGAACCCAATCAAGGATTATACCTATGCCTTCTTTATGGCATGAATCAACAAAGGCACGAAACTCATCGGGAGATCCATATCGACTTGTTGGGGCATACCAACCAGTTACTTGATACCCCCATGACCCATCAAAAGGGTGTTCTGAAATTGGCATAAGCTCGACATGAGTGAAGCCTCTTTCTTTGACATAGGGAATGACTTTATTAGCTAATTCTTTATATGTAAGCAATCTTGAGCCCGGTTTCATATCTGCCGCTGGGACGGGGGCTCTATGTTCTCCGTTTGAGTTGATAAAAGGATCTTCAGTGGAGGCATGCATCCAACTGCCTAAATGCATCTCATAAACGGATATCGGTTGATCTAAAGGATCTTTCTTATCACGCTTTGACATCCAAGTTTGATCATTCCATTGAAACGAATCGATTTTTGAGATGACTGAGCTTTTCGCTGGTCTTACTTCATGATGAAAACCATAAGGATCAGCTTTCTCGTAGCAATGTCCTTGTTCAGTTCTAATTTCATATTTGTACAAGTCACCTTCATTTAGACCTGGTATGAATAGCTCCCATATCCCTCCCAGACGTTTTTGCATAGGGTGATGTCGTCCATCCCATGAATTGAGATCACCAATAACAGAAATACTTTTTGCATGAGGAGCCCATAAGCAAAACATAACACCTTGCTTTTTATCTATTTCTGTGAGGTGAGCACCCATCTTTCTCCATATGTGGTGGTGATTCCCCTCCGCGAAAAGATGTCTATCAATTTCACCCATCCACTCTTGTCTAAAGCTCCAGGGATCATGTTGAACATGTTCAACCCCTCCTCGATTTACTTTTATTTGATAATTAGTACCAGGATCTTTTTCTAAAACTCCTTCAAATATCCATTCATGGTTAGGATTTTGGAGCTTGAGCCTTGTTCCTTTTATTTGTAGTTCAACTTCATTTGCCTCTGGCATCCATATTCGAATTATCCATTTGTCTTTAAATGGTTGAGGACCAAGTATTGAAAAGGGACTTTCGTGTTTGCATTCAGATAGTCTTTGACCTTCTTCCTTTAAAGAATCTAGAAGAATAGAAACGGTCATGACTTATGGCTTAAATAGCTAGTTAGCTTAATCCTATGCAAGTAAATATTGAACCCCTAAGAGGAAATAAGTGATTCAATTTCAAGTTTTGAATTTGAAAGCAATATTGAAATTGTAGTCACTAGACAGTGAGGGCTTGGTCCTTCGCATGGATATTCGCTCTGTCCAGGATTGATACCAATTGCTGGCCATCCTGATCCTGAGATTGAAATTCTTAAACAATCACCTTCTTTAAATGTGGCAAGTATGGGTTGAAGTCTTATTTTTCTCGTGCTCTTATTATCTTGATCACATTTTGCAATTCTGAGCACGCCAGTCGAAATTTGAGTGACAATATTTTCAAGCTCATTGGGGATTATTGATAAGGCAACGAAAATATCAAAGCTTTCTCTATCACATCTTGTTTCTAAAGTAAGAATTGGGATTCCCTCCAGTCTCAGGTCTTTAGAAATGGGAGTTGATGTAAATACAGCGACATCAGGTCGAATATCGAGGTTGAATCTGTTTGCTTCTCCTGGCGTATCACTGAGATGTCCTCCAATTGCTGGTACGGGTCTCCATGGGTCATGAACTAAATTAACTTCACTATTTACTTTCAAATCAGAAGAAGGGATTAGGGATCCCTCTATATGACTTATTGAGGCTAAACCTTCGCTATGAAGAGTCCATGTTGGCGTATCTTTTCTTTCTGAAAATTCCCAACTCTTAGTAGTTAGATTCCAAAGATTAATTTGAGGGAAAAGATACTTTTTGCTGTTTTGTTTTAGATGAACGTTGAAAAATTCCAATTGGGTACGTTGTGCATTTTCCCACCATTGAAGATGAGTAGCTGGACCAATCAGTAATTTTGGATTACCTCCAGCATTTTTTGACTTCTCAAAAATATCTAAAATCCCTTTCAAATGAGGATCCCACCATCCACCCATTAAAAGTAAAGGTTTTTTTAACCAGCTATCTAATGGGGCAAAACTTACCCAATGCAGAGACTTGTTTTGAGAAAGGGTTAGCCATTTATAGGCCATTCCTCCTGGATCATTACTTTTAAGTAATTTATGACCATTCAGTAAATATTTTTTTGATTCAAGACTTTCACGGATTTCATACCATGCAGCCCAATTCTTTTCTCTTTGCGCTTTTTGAGCTGCCAACTGTAACCCCCATCCAATCCCTAAATGCCACCAATATGCGCCACCTTCACAACACCAGTGTTCATTCTCTGAAAGGCCAGTCATCGCAGGGATCATGCAATCAGGAGGAGGAGTCCCTTCCTCTGCAATGAGCTGGGTAAAGCCTTGATATGAAAATCCAAATGTACCTACTAATCCATTACATTCTGGTAAGGATCGAACCCACTTGTGCGTTTGACTTGTATCTGAAGCTTCTTGCCTAAAACCTGAAAACTCACCTTCAGATCCACCTTGCCCTCGTACATCTTGTATTACTACTAGGTATCCATTGCTAGCCCACCAAGAGGGATGTGCATATGTAACTGTCGAAGCAATTTCCCTTCTATATGGCTGGCGCATTAGCAGTACAGGCCATGGCCCTTCCCCATGAGGCATCCAGATCCTAGATTTTAGTAATGTTCCGTCTCTAAGTCTTAAGTCTTCGTCTCTATATCTTATATAATCCATTTTTTCTTTAAAAAGTATCCGGGCAATAAAGCCCTCTTACGTACATCGAGAGGATCTCCGCATCAACTTCGCTTATATTTTTTTGAGTTGAGATTTTTTGTATAGATTTGGGAGAACCAGCAGAAATATTTTCTTTATTAAGTTCCCTAAAACTTTGACAAATTGATTTTGCTTCTTCAGAATTTCTCTTTACGCCCTCGAGCAGTCTTGATTGAGCCATTGCTTCTTGATTGATAGCAATGGATGTAAATATCACTGTAATTAGTAAACCATTCATTTCTTTTAGCTTAAACTTATTTTTTATGGTTATTTTATTCTATTATCTAATTGTTCTTGGGTAAATTAAATAATGCTTTTTTTAGCTTTTTCTATTAAAAAATGAGCTTTGTTTAAATCTATTAATGGAATTCGCCCTGTTTCTAGAAATCTTTCAAAGCGTCCGGTCTTTTGAACTAGCTCCTGAGGACTAAGTCTTGAAATTGCCTTATTAGAGATCAATCCTGAGTGCATTAATAAAGCAGCTTCATTCAGCTCAATCTCTAAAGTACATATAAAATATGCTATGCATTTAAGTCTTTTTAGGTTACGCACGCTTCCCAGGCTCCCATTGATTAGTTTGTGAATTTCTTTTTCACTTATAGATAGTAAGGAATCCCATGTATTTATATTATTAGAAAGTAGTATTCTCTCTTCATGATAAAAGCTTTTAGGAAGATTTTTTAAGAATAATCTATTATTCATAAGTCTCAAATGAATAGTCCTCATCATTATCAGCCATATCTGATAAGTCATTATTTGGAAGATAGTTTCTTTTTGTTAATTCTATTATTTTTGATTCTTTTAAATCATTTATTACCTCACCAAGAATAATTGGTTTGCTAATTCCGTCTCCTGCTGGTTCAATCTTTCTGAGCCTAACTTTTACTTGAGCACCATTTCTATTCCCTCCTTTTAAGTTACTAGCTATTTGAAGCAATGTTGGGTGGATAGCTTCTTCAGGAAAATCATCTGAAGCTTGTGCAACAACTAAATCAAATCCATTGTCATAAACTATAGGGGCATATTTGTATCCTTCTACATTGTAAGGAGGAGTATAACTTTGCTCGAAGGCCCAGCAACTAGCAGATAATAAAAGAGTAAAAATTGTTATACCAGTTAGTCGAAATTTAATTCCCCACCTAAATAAATAAGCCAAAATAGTCAAGATACCAAGTCCTGAACCTCCCCAGGCTAGCCATTTCGTTACTTGCTGGATAACTTCACTCATAGACATAGGCTGGTTTCTCCTGAATTGATTCTTTATAGTTTGTTAGCTCCCCCAAGTTTGAGAATAATGTTTCATGGGAGATGAGAGGAGTTCTAAAAGATTAAAGCAGTGGGGACTGGCTGGGACCTTTGTGGTGCTTGGTGGTGTTTTGATTTGGAGTGGCTCGGATCTCTTAGTCGCTAGAACTATAAGCCGCTTTTCTCCCCAAATAGAAAAAACATTATCTAATTCATTAGGACATCCTTTGAAATTAGGTTCTTACAAGGGGCTTAGACCATGGGGGGTTGAGTTGGGGGCAACGAAGTTACTTCCAGGTATAAAAGATTCTTCTTCTGTAAATATTGCAACTTTAACAGTTAAATTTGCACCTTTTGCAAGTTTATTTAATTGGCAACCAGTGGCAATATTTAATCCAAAGGGAACCGAAATAATACTAAGCAAAAATGAAACCGGTTCTTTTTGGGTTGTTCCTCCATCTGATAAGTCTAAAAAAGTTAATCTTCAACTAAAGTTTAATCTAAAAGAACCAACCAAAGTTGTATTTAGACCTGGAGAAACGACATTACTTGCAAGGGGAAATATTGGTCTTGATCTTGCTAAAAAAAAGATTTTTGGCTCAATTAATGTTTATTCAAAAAATCAAGGAAGTCTCTTTCTTTCTGGAAAGGGGTTTTGGAATGGATTAGAGTTTCAAACTCAAGCAAGAATTAATAAACTTAGACTTGATGTATTGCAGAGTATTTTAGGTAATGATTCATCTGTTATTACACAAGGCGATATTAATGGTAATTGGAATTTAGGGATAAAAAAAGGTTTAATTAGATGTAGCGGAGATCTATCTGTAAATAATCTAACTTTAAGAGGAGGTATTTTAAGTGATACTTTATCTACTGATAAATCAAAAATAATATGTGATAATAATAAGTTTAAGATAATAGATACAAACTGGAAATATGGTTATTGGAATATATTTAATTCATTTGAAATACCTATCAATAAAAAGAATAAAACTTATATAAAATCTGATATGAATATTAAGATAAAAGATTTCGAACACAAGCCTCTTTCTTTTAAATTGAATTTACCTATTTCTATAGTAGATAGACGCTTTATCCTTGGAAATCTAAATGGTAATTTTAATTTAGAATCTTTCCCCTTAGGAGCTTTAAGTCCAATAATAAATGCTTCATTATCAGGCAATTTGAATGCAAATGGCTATTTTAAAGGCCCCTTATCTTCATTAAACTCTAAGATTAATCTTTCTTTAGATAATCCTCAAGTTAATGGTATTCGTTTAAGAGAAAAATGGAATGGTACTTTTACACGAATTCCAGATAAAAAGAGATGGGGGAGTTTAAAAATGCTATCTGAAGGTTCCTCAGTACCTGGTAATCTTCAACTTAACCTAAATAAGGATGGCAATCTTAATGATTTAGTTTTAAATAGACTGGGTGGAGAAATAATTTTAAAACCTAATTTAAATTCTTTTCAATGGAATGCTAATAAATTTAGATTAGACCGTGTTGAGGTTGCTTTTCCTCCTGAAAAAAGCTTTAAGCGAATATTTGGAGAAGTTTCTGGTGATGGAAATTTCTCACTCGATCCTCTATTTGTTAATGGTGAGTTGAATTTAAATTATTTTAGACTATTAGGCTTCAAATTGAGAAAGGCAAGTATTAAAGGTCAAATTAACAATTCAGCAACTAATTTAACAGGTGAATTAATTCCATCTGAAAATGGAAAGATTCAATTTGATATCAATAAAGAATCTGAATTTTCTTTATCAGCTAATGTTAACGATGTTAGCTCGAGTTGGCTTGCTGCTACAGCATTAGAGTTTCCTAAATTAGGCTTGAAGTACTCAGAGGCAATAGGTAAAGTTGAAGATTTAGGAGTGCTTGTAATAGGTTCTCCTGATAGTTCGATAGATAATCAGTTAGAAGCTTTAACTAAATCTCAGGATTCATATAGAGAAGAGATTTCTAAGGTAAATAGTAAGAGTTTTATTAATCCTTATAATCTTAATGGCAATGTTAATGCAGATATTACATTAACTGGCCCAAATTTATCTGATTTAACGTTAAAGGCAAAGGCATTTGGTAAGGTTTGGACTGATCAAATAATGGTAATAAGTAAAAATGAAATAAAGCCTTTTAAGGTCACTTTCAATGGGAATTTAGGTTCTGGAGATGGTAGCTTTTCCTTGCTTCATTTTAATTATTCATTATTATCTTTGCTTGTACCGATACCTTCCTCTATTAAGGGTTATTTTGGCTTAGATGGTAAATATAGTTTAGGTAATAATTCTCCAAAAGTTACTGCAGACTTTATTATTGATGATACTAAAATTTATAATAGAGATATTATTTTAGATAATGGAAATATTTTATTTAAAGATAATTATATTGACTTCGATATTGCTCTAAGGGATAAATCTTCGAAAAATCCTATTGAATTAAGTGGAATTTATCCATTGTCTAGTTCTTTACCTATTGATCTAAAAGTCGAATCTCATGGAGATGGATTAGCTTTCTTAACAGGACTAACAAAAGGTAGTGTGTCTTGGACTTCTGGGTCGGCTGACCTGAGTTTATTGATAAGTGGAACACCTGCAAGACCTGTCGCTAATGGTTTTTTGGTTTTAAAAAATACTAATCTTATTTTTCAAAATAAAGAAATTAGTAGCTTAGATAGCGCAATGGTGTTTGATTTCAACAGAGTTGAAGTCCGAGAACTCAGAGCCAATATTGGCTCTAATGGCGTAATTGATGGTCAAGGGGGAATCTCATTATTTGATTCTCAATTAATTGAAAGTGAGCCATTGGCTTTTTCTATTGAGAATACGCGTATTAAAACGGCATATACTGATATCAGCGTTTCATCAAAGATTATTGTTAAAGGATCTATTTTGAAGCCTCAATTAGCCGGCGAAGTATTTATTTCAGAGGGATCTATTTTTGCTAAAAGAGCTAATAATTCAGAAAAGACTACCTCTGATAAAGCTCAGTCTAATAAAGATTCTAAGCCTAGAAAATCTCGTAGGTTTCCTGAGCAAGACTGGAACCTAAGCGAACCCCTCGTTTTATTTATTCAAAATGAGGATGCTCCTACAAGTCGAATAGTGAGCGATGGGTGGCCTAAAGGATTTGAATCCTTAATATTTGATAATTTAAAGCTGGTACTTGGACCTTCTTTGCGATTGGTTTCTCAACCTTTGACGAGCTTTGAAACGAATGGATTTCTATTTTTGAATGGTGCCTTTGATGAGACTCTTGATATCAGTGGAGTTATTAAACTTGTGAGTGGCTACGTTAATCTTTTTACGACTACTTTTAATTTAGATCAAAGTGAACCTAATGTAGCCGTATTTGTACCTTCTATGGGCTTAGTTCCATATGTTGACGTGACTTTGAAAAGTCGCGTTCCAGATAACGTTAGAGACTCAAGTAACTTTTCCTCTAATGGTATGGCATCATTTGGTATTGGAGGATCTCGTTTCGTAAATGTAGAAGTGACTGCTTCTGGACCTGCGGATCGAATTAGTGAAAACTTTCAATTAAGAAGTACACCAACTATGGGAAGAAGTGAGTTGTTAGGACTGATTGGGGGTAATTCTCTTACAAATTTATTAACTAGTGGGGGGGATAGTGCTGTTATCACTAGCTTTTTGAATAGATCTTTTGCTTCGTATCTGCAAGGCAATATAAATGGATTTTTGAGTGATAGGCTTCAACTATCTTTGTATCCTACTTATTTAAGTGGATCAGATTTGGATGATGATGCCAGTGATAGTAGTCCGACAAGTACAGACCAAGAGGATACGACTCTTCTAGGCAAACAGGCATGGGTTACTGAAATAGGAGTTGACCTTACGGATAAAATTAATTTTTCAGTTCAGGCTGCTCCCAACCGACAAGATATTCCACCTAAAGGAAATATTACTTTTCAAATGAATCCAAATATAGGTTTACTTGGTTCTTTTGATAAAAATGGGAATTGGCAAAGTCAGGTACAACTTTTCTTTAGGTATTAGATCAAAGAATACTTGATTAAAACTATCTAATTGAAGATGACCTAGCTCGATTGAGTTTTATCTTTTTTTATTGCTTGATTAGGCATCGAAGGAATATTTTAAAGCTAAGTAAAAAATCATCTTTGAACAAAGGTAGATCTAAAACTTATGAGTACAAAATTATCAGTTCCTGATCCTTCTCCCAAGCTAATTAAAATAGCTGAGAGTGCAAAAGAAGCTTCTATTTCTCTAGGTCAAGCCACTAATAAACAAAGGTGCGAGATTTTGAGAGAAATGGCAAATGCTTTGAATAAAAATGCTGATGAAATTTTAAAAGCAAATTTAATAGATCTTGAAAGATCAGAAAAAGAAGGGTTGAATAAATCACTTTTATCAAGACTTCAGTTAACAAAAAACAAACTCAAAGGATGTATTGATGGTGTTCTAAAAGTTGCAAATCTTGCAGATCCAATTGGTAAAAGACAGCTTCATCGAAAGTTAGATGAAAACCTTATTCTGGAGAGAGTGACAGTCCCATTGGGTGTGTTAGGAGTGATTTTTGAATCCAGACCAGATGCCTTAATTCAAATAGCTTCTCTTGCTGTTCGGTCTGGTAATGGAGCTTTATTGAAAGGAGGAAGTGAAGCAAGAGCTACTAATCAAGCGATTATGGACTCTCTTGATATGGGATTAATCAAATCAGATGTGGGTGCAGGAGCGTTGTCTTTGCTTACTACACGTCAAGAAAGTCTAGGCTTATTACGTTTAGATAGATTTATAAATTTGATAATACCAAGAGGAAGTAATGAATTAGTTCAATTTATTCAAGACAATACAAGTATTCCTGTTTTGGGTCATGCTGATGGAATTTGTCATCTTTATGTAGATGATTCTGTAGATATAGATAAAGCTATAAGCATAGCTTTGGATAGTAAGATACAATATCCCGCTGCTTGTAATGCAATTGAGACATTATTAATTCATGAAAATATTGCTGATGTGTTTTTGAAAAAAGGTTTGCCAATTTTCTCCAATGCAGGAGTTACGTTAAAGGGCGATGCTAAGAGTCAATCGTTAGGGGTAACAAAACCAGCTACAGATTTAGACTGGTCTACAGAATATCTGGACTTAATTCTTTCGATAAAAATTGTTCGTAATGTAGATGAGGCTATTGAACATATTCGGAAATATAGTTCTCGTCATACTGAAGCAATAGCTACAAATAAAAAAGAAGTTGCCGAAAAATTTCTTCATTCAGTTGATAGCGCAGGTGTTTACCATAATTGCTCCACTCGTTTTGCTGATGGTTTTCGATACGGGTTTGGAGCTGAAGTTGGGATCAGTACTCAAACTCTACCTCCAAGAGGTCCAGTCGGTTTGGAGGGCTTGGTTACTTATCGCTACTTTCTTAGAGGTGATGGAGATCTTGTTAAGGATTTTGCTTCTGGAGATAGAAGTTTTTCTCATACGGACTTGCCATTATGAATCAATTTGATAATTCAAGTGCTATTCATATAAAAGATATAAATCTTTGGGCTCATGTTGGTGTTTTAGAAAGTGAACGTACACATGGTCAAAGCTTTGTTCTTGATATCATCTTTTGGTTGAATTTGGATGAGTCCTCAAAGCTTGATAAATTGGAGAAATCTATAGATTATAGCGAAGCAGTTAAGGCCGTTCAAAAACTTTCATTTGAAATTAAATGTTTAACGATTGAATATTTTAGTGAGCAAATTTTGAATCTTCTTGAATCTTTATATGGTCAAGTTCCTATGAATATAATGCTGAGGAAATGCTCTCCACCAATACCTGGATTTACTGGAAGTGTTTTGATTGAAAAACAAAGGAATTTCTCATCTCTAATTAATTGAAAAGAAACAAAAGACCAATTTTTCTTGTGCATGGTTTGTGGAATAATCCTAAATTATTCGACAAACTAATAAAAAAAATAAATAAAGATGATTATCAATTGTATAGGCCACATTTGCCGCATGAATTTGGGAAGATTTCTCTGAGGTGGTTGGCTAGCGATCTTGATGCAAAGATTGAGCAATTGGTGGGTTCTCAAATAGATATAGATATCGTTGGTTTCTCAATGGGAGGTTTAATTAGCAGGATTTGGTTGCAAAATCATAATGGCTTTTTAAGAACAAAACGTTTTTTTAGTATTGGCTCTCCTCATCTTGGTACTTACACAGCTCAAATAATCCCTTCCTTTTTTATGCCTGGAATTGCAGAGATGAAAAGAGGAAGTAGCTTATTAAACCAATTGAATAATGACTTAACTTCCCTTGAGAAGGTTGAATGCGTTAGCTTCTTTACTAAATGGGACTTGATGTCATTCCCAGGTTGGCAAGCAAAACTTTCGATAGGCGATTCCTATCACTTACCTGTATTGACACATAAAGAATTGATAACCAACAATAAGTCCTTGGATATTTTAGCCAAAAAGATATTTAAAAATTCCTAGTTAAGACCACTATGTCGAATTAGAGCTTTGGTAGAAGGGAGTCTTCCTCTGAATTGTTTGAAAACTTGATTAGGTGAACGGCTGCCACCAAGGCTCAGTATCGAATCACGATAATTTTTACCAATTTTACGAACTTCACTTTTGTTAGACAGACCAGCTTCTTCAAATGCGGCAAAGGCATCGGCGCTGAGTACTTCAGCCCATTTGTAAGAGTAGTATCCAGCAGCATACCCACCAGCAAAGATATGACTGAAGGCACACAGAAATTGATCTTCTGGAATAGGATCAAGTACCGTTGTGTTCTTTGCGATTTGTCGTCGTAACTCATCTGGTGAAATTCCTGAATCTTCATTCCATTGACTATGTAGCTTTAGATCAGTAAGAGCAAAATGTATTTGTCTCAGAGTCGCGAGCCCAGAATTAAATGTTCTGCTAAGCCTTAATTTATTGATTTCAGATTCTGCTAATGGTTCTTTAGTTTCCCAATGAACTGCAATCTCAGAAATTGTTTGATCCTCTAAACACCAATTTTCCATAAATTGACTTGCTAACTCGACCGCATCCCATTCAACATTATTAATACCAGCCGCTTGGGGGTAATTTACAGTTGTCAGCATATGTTGTAGTCCATGCCCAAATTCGTGGAAGAGTGTTTCTACTTCTTCGAAACTCATTAGACTAGGTTTGTTTGCTATAGGAGGTGTTTGATTGCAGACTAAATAGGCTACTGGAAGAACTATGTTATCTTTCTCTTTTTGATTTCTGCATAAACATTCATCCATCCACGCGCCCCCTCTTTTTGTCGCAGGACGACTAAAAGGATCAAGATAAAAAGATGCAATTTTCTTTCCATCCGAATTATTGACATTGAAGAAACGGACATCTTCATGCCATAAAGGTGCTTTGTCGCTTGCTTCCTCAATTTCTATTTCAAATAATCTTTTGCACAAATTGAATAGACCATTAAGAACTTGATCCAAAGGGAACCATGGCCTAAGTTTTTCTTGATCAAGATCGTATTTCTCTTTTCGTAGAACCTCTGCCCAAAAACTTACATCCCATGGAGATAGCTCAAAATCGTCGCTTTCTCCGTTCCTTTTGGCACATTCATGTAGTTGAGTAAGTTCTTTTTCAGCATGAGGCATTGCAGCTAATCGTAATTCTTCTAGTAACTTTTCAACTGCTTCTTCATTATTTGCCATTTTTGTTGATAAACTAATCTCACACCAATTTTTGTATCCCAATTGTTTTGCCTGTTTATTTCTAAGTTCTAAAATTTCTTCAATTATTTTTTTGTTATTAAGCTCTCCGTCACTAGCCCTACTCACAAAGGCTCTATAAACTTTCTCTCTGACAGACCTATCCTTTGCGTAAGTTTGAAAGGGAATATACCTAGGTAAATCTAAACCAACTCTCCAAGGGCCATTGGAAGCTGAGGGATCATTGTCTCCCTCAGCTTTGTCACCAGCTTCCTTCGCGGCAAGAGCTAATGTCTCAAGAGCTCTTGCAGGAAGGCCCTCAACTTCGGAGCGGTTCTTTAATAAAAGACTCCAATTCTTAGTCGCATCTAATACGTTGTTGCTAAAAGTAGTTGATAATTCAGCCAATCTTTCACTGCGCGAATTGAATAGTGTCTTTTCATCAACCTCTAGACCAATCCCTTTGTTTTTCATAGTTATTAGTTCCGTCTCAATTATTCTTAGTTGAGTTTCATCTTTTATATTTCCATGTTCTTTTAAATTGGATAACGCTTTGAAAATTACTTCGTTTTGAGCAAGCTGATTACTAAATCTAACGATTTGAGGTTGTTGATTTGAATGAACTGCACGTAACTTTGAGGAATTGCATACAGCATTCAGATGACTTACAACTCCCCAACTCCATCTAAGCTTTTCACCTATTTCATAAAGTTGAGGCATCACATCTTCCCAACTTAGATAACTTTTAGTTAATAATTTTTGATCGAGTTGCTTTTCTAAGGCTTTTAATTTTTTATTTAGATCAATTATGAGTTTGGGAATATTTTCAGTGATCTCGTTAGGAGTGATTTTATCGTAATCAGGAAGACCCTCGCCTTTTAAGAGTGCTGCTGGCTTAATTGAATTCATTTTTTAGATTCAAAAATCAACTTATTCGTACAAGGTTATTGGTAATTAATGATTGTGCGAGAGCATTCGTTGATACCTCATATAAATCAATTGCTATTCTTGGCCAAAAACCTATCACTAATGTAGGAATTAAGAGGCTTAAACCTATTGAAAGCTCTCTAGCATCCATCTCTTTGACGATGGATAAGGCTGGTATCCTTGGGCCAAAGAATACTCTCCTGCACATTGAAAGAAGGTATATGGGAGTTAAGACCAGTCCAATAGCCGCTAAAAGTATTGTTATCGCTCTAAATAAAGAAGTGAATCCTTCTTGACTCGTTATACCTAGAAAAACGGTGATTTCGCTAATAAATCCACTCATCCCTGGTAATGCAAGAGATGCTAGAGAACTTGTCAGGAAGAATGCAAAAGTAATTGGTAAAGCTTTTGCTAATCCGCCCATATTTGGTATTGAAAGTGTATTCGTTCTTTCATAAAAACTTCCGGTAACAAAAAACATTGCTGCAGCAATTAGTCCATGGCTAATCATTTGGAGCATCGCTCCACTTATTCCTAGTGCATTAACTGCACCAATTCCAACAAGAACAAAACCCATATGACTTACAGAACTGCATGCTATGCGTCTTTTTACATTATCTTGAGCAAACGCATTTAGGGCTCCATAAATAATATTTACTATTCCAATAATGATTAGAGCTGGAGCAAGTATTAAATGAGTATCCGGTAAAATTTGTACATTGAATCTTATGAGAGCATAACCTCCCATTTTTAATAAAACACCTGCTAAGAGCATTGAAACCGGTGCATTTGCCTCACCATGAGCGTCCGGAAGCCATGTATGAAGTGGGAAGATAGGAAGCTTTACTCCAAAACCAATTAAAAAACCTAAATAACAAAATATTCCAAAATTACCAGTGAATGACTTTGATGCTAATTCACTTAAATTCAAGGTGAATTGATCTCCGTATAAAGCCAAAGCAAGCCCACTGATTAATATCAAAAGTGAGGCAAGTGCTGTATATAGAATGAATTTTGTTGCTGCATAAAGTCTTCTATTCCCTCCCCAGATAGCAATTAATAGATATACTGGAACAAGCTCAAGCTCCCAAGCTAAAAAGAATAATAAGAAATCCTGTGATAGAAAAACCAAAGCTTGGGCAGAAGCTTGAATTAGTAATAAAGCAAAATAAAGCCTTGTTTTTTGTCTTACTTTCCAACTTGCCGCTGCAGATAGAAGTGTGATTAGTCCACTTAGGACAACAAGCGGGGCAGATATACCATCAACTCCTAATGACCATTCAAGTCCAATAGAAGGAAGCCATTGAAGTCTTTCAATCAATTGAAGACTTTCGCTACTTGGGTCAAATAAATTTGCGAAAGCCCCTACAATTATAAAAAAGTCAACTAATAAAATAATTAAAGCAATATTTCTTGGGAGACTAGAATTTTTATCCTCTTGCGTTGGAAGTAATGGCATAATTAATGCTCCAACAGCTGGAAGGAGCACTATTAGTGATAGCCATGGGAACACTGTCTGAGAATTTATACTCATAGGCACATTGGCATCCAATATTTGGTGCAAGTCAGACATAAAGATATCAGTTTTTGTTCGTTTCCATGAGTAGAACTACCCAATAGTGTTTGAGATGCATTCGCTCCCCCTAAGTTGCAGGCTCATCAAAGGAGCACGACTTGCAACACCAGCAGACTCCCAGGCTTTGACCATTGCGACACTGACCTCACGGCCTTTAGATGCTTTGCATAAAGCAAGGATGCTTGGACCAGCTCCGCTTATTGCACATCCTAAGGCTCCGGCAGCCTTTGCTGCTTCTCTAACCTCTAATCCACCTTTAATTAAGCCCCATCTATAAGGTTCATGAAGTTTGTCATGCATACCATCTGCAATTAGATCCTCATTTCCCGTCCTTAGTCCTTGAAGAAGAAGAGTAAGTGCCCCTAAATTTATCACTGCATCATTAACAGGAATATTCTCTGGCATTACGCGCCTCGCTTCGCTTGTGCTAAGGCGAATCGAGGGGATTGCTACCACTGCTTTTATTGATTGATCCCAATCACACCGAACTACTCGCCATCTATCATCGGCGGTTTTAGCTGTTACGCAAAGACCACCTATTAATGATGGGACAACATTATCTGGATGACCTTCTATATCTATTGCCAGCTCCAATAATTTTTCCTTAGGCAAAGGATATCCAGCTAGTGCATTTGCTCCAACCAGACCCGCCACGATTGCTGTAGCACTACTTCCAAGTCCCCTTGCAGGTGGAACAGCTAGCTTTACTCTTGCCTCAAGCGCAACAGGTTCTATTCCTGCCGTTCTCCATACTCTTTGAGCAGCTCGATAAAAAAGGTTCTCAGGTCCACCTCTCAGATGATTTCCTTCAGTACTTTCCATTATAAGCTCAAATCTTTCTCCATTACCCTCAATCCTTTTGATAGTGAAGTGATTGGAAAGATCTAATGCTGCTCCAAGGCAGTCGAACCCTGGACCAATATTGGCTGTAGTAGAAGGTACTTCTACTACGACAGTTTGTCCTATTCTAGGCGGCCCCATGTTTTTTATCCTTTAAATAAGTTTCCCATTTGACTCGGCATTTAAGTGAGCTCTGCAGGCTGCACTGAATAATGTCGCTTCTGGATCTTTGAGAACAATCAATGGAATTTCCTTTAAATAAGATTGAAAACGACCTTTATTACTGAATGCATCAAGGAAGTTCAAAGAGTTTATTCCATTGAGGTTTTTTATTGCTGTTCCGCCTGCGATCCATAATCCAGAAGAGCAAAGCTCTTGAAGAGCGAGGTCTCCAGCTGCAGATCCATAAGCATTCAACCAAAGTTGTAAAGCTTCAGACATTAATTCGTCTTTATTGTTAGCTCTCTCCCAGACGAGTGCAGGTAAGTCGATATTTCCTGAATCATTAGCATCTATTTTTTTTATAATTTTTTGAAGTGGATGGTTTAATTCATTTGGATCATCTAATTTCCATCTTGCAATTGTTCCAAGTCCAGTTCCACTGACTATTCTTTCAATAGATATCCTTTGAAGATTAAATTTCTTTTTTAGCCATTTAATTAAATTCCACTCGTCTTCGGTTCTTGGGGAAAATTCTCTATGACCACCTTCGCTTGGAAAAACAGTAATTTTATTATCATTTATTACCCCCCTCGATATTCCAAGACCAGTTCCAGCTCCAATAATTGCAATTAACTCTTGATTATTTAAGGACTCAGAATTTAATCTTCCTTGGATTATCTCGTATTGGTCTCTTTTAAAAAATGGAATTCCATAGATTAAAACTGAGAAATCATTTATTAATTCAAGATTATTTATTTTTGAAAGTAAAGATAATTTCTTTGCTTCGATATCCCAGCCAAGATTTGTAATATTAACTTTCTGGCCTTTTACTGGGCCTGCTACTCCAATACAACCATATTCAGGGAGTGATATATGATCTGGTAAATGTTTAATAAAATCTTCAAATATTGAGTCAAAAGATTTCCATTCTGAGGAAATATAGTACTTATTAAATAATTTTTTTGAATGGTTCTCTTTTGAATAAATAGCTAATATTGTTTTAGTCCCTCCAAGGTCTCCAGCAAGTAAATTCATTAGTGATAAAATTCTTTTATTTATTTAGGATTGATTAATTTGCATACCTTTTTTTCTAATTGATTCGTCTAGTAGTAATTTAAACTTGTCTATAGTCATATTTCCAAGATCTTTACCCTCACGTGTTCTTACTGAGATTTCATTATTCTCTTCTTCCTTATCTCCAATAATTATCAAGAAAGGTATTCTTTGCATAGTATGTTCTCGTATTTTAAAACCCACTTTCTCATTTCTGATATCAATCTCGGCTCTGAACCCAAAGTCAACTAATTTATCTTTAGCACTAAAGCATGCATCATTATTCCTGTCAGTTATGCCCATAATCATTATTTGGATAGGTGATAACCATGTAGGGAAATTTCCTGAATAATTCTCAATTAAAATCCCAATAAATCTTTCAAAAGAACCTAAAATAGCTCTGTGAAGCATTACTGGTGTTTGTTTCCTCCCTGTAACATCTATATAACTTGCATTTAGCCTTTGAGGCATGGAAAAATCTACTTGAATTGTTCCGCATTGCCATACTCTGTTGAGACAATCTTTTAAAGAGAATTCTATTTTTGGACCATAGAAGGCACCTTCTCCAGGGAGTAGAGACCAATCTAATTCTTTGGAATCAAGTGCCTCAGATAAGGCTTTTTCAGATTTGTCCCAGATATCATCACTGCCAACCCGTTTCTCTGGCCTTGTTGAGAGCTTAATCAGAATTGAATCAAAGCCAAAGGTTTTATAAACCTCAAATACCAAATCAATAAAATTTTGTACTTCTTCTTGGATTTGTTCATCGGTACAAAATATGTGTGCATCATCTTGAACAAAATTTCTTACCCTCATTAAGCCATGAAGTGCACCAGAAGGCTCATTGCGATGACAAGAGCCAAATTCGGAAAGTCTAATAGGAAGATCGCGATAGCTTTTTAAACCTTGATTGAATATTTGTATGTGGCATGGACAATTCATAGGCTTTATTGCATATTCCCTGTTCTCTGAAGTTGTAGTAAACATATCTTCTTTAAATTTCTCCCAATGACCTGATTTCTCCCAAAGACTCCTGTCAACTACTTGCGGAGATTTAACTTCTTGATAATCATATTTTGTAATGGTTTCCCGAATAAAATCTTCTAAAATTCTATAAATAGTCCACCCTTTAGGGTGCCAAAAAACCATACCTGGTGCTTCTTCTTGTGCGTGGAAAAGTGAATACTTTTTCCCTAACTTTCTATGATCTCTTTTCTCAGCTTCTTCAAGTCTAGAGATATATACTTTTAATTCTTTAGAGCTTTTCCAAGCTGTTCCATATATTCTTTGGAGCATTTCATTGTTAGAGTCGCCGCGCCAATAAGCACCAGAAACTTTCATCAACTTAAATACTCTTAAATGCCTTGTATTTGGGACATGTGGACCTCTGCACATATCAATATATTCTTGATGTTTGTATAACTTTATGATTTCATTTTCAGGGATATTTTTAACTATGTCTAGCTTGAAGATTTCACCTCTATCAGTAAAAACTTCCGTTGCTTTCTCTGGACTAACTATTTCAACATCTACATTATAATCTCTATTGACTAAATCTTTCATTCTTTTCTCAATTTTGAGAAGATCATCAGGAGTGAAGGTATCTTTATAAGAAATATCATAATAAAAACCATCTTCAATTACTGGCCCTATTGCCATTTTTGCTTCGGGGTATAATTGCTTTACAGCATGTCCAAGAAGATGAGCGAATGAATGTCTAATGATTTCGAGTCCTTCATCATCTTTAGATGTAATAATTTGTATATGAGAATTTTGAGTTATAGGAATACAAGTATCGATTAATTCCCCATTCACTCTCCCCGCTAGGGCTGCTTTTGCTAATCCAGGACCAATTTCTGATGCTATTTGATCAATTGTGACAGCGGAATCATATTTTTTTTCAGTTCCATCAGGTAATGTAATTATTGGCATAATTTTCTACAAATTTGAATAAAATCCTAGAGCTTCTTTAACTCTATTTAATGTTAACTTAGAAACCTCCTCGGCAGTAAGTTTGCCTTTATTTAGTATTCTTTTTAACTCTTCAGGATCATTCATTAGTTCTTTATATTTTTCTTGAATAGGTTTGATAACGTTAATCATTGCCTCTGTAAATTCTGGTTTGAATTTACCCCAGCCCATTTCTGCGCAATACTCAGCTGCTTTTTCTCTGCCTAGGCCGGAGATTATAGAATAAATTGTTAAAAGATTATCCGCTTCAGGTCTTGAAGGATTTCCGAATTCTAATCCTAATTCTGAGTCGGTTTTTGCACGTTTTATTTTTTTAGTAATTACATCTGGACTGTCTAATAAAGCAATCCTACTATTCTCATTTGGGTCGCTTTTACTCATTTTCTTTGTTCCGTCTGTCAGACTCATGACTTTGGAACACTCTTTCAAAATTAAGGGATTGGGAACTTTAAGTATTGGATTCTCTTTTGTTCCGAATTTTGAATTAACACGTTGAGAAGCAATATCTCTCGCAAGCTCTAGATGCTGCTTTTGATCTTCTCCCACAGGAACCAAATCAGCGTCATAGAGAAGAATATCCGCTGCCATAAGGACTGGATAATCTAATAAGCCAATAGATACGTTGTCGCCTTGTTTGATTGACTTTTCCTTGAACTGAATCATTCTCTCCATCCAGTTTAAAGGAGTTAAGCAATTTAATATCCAGCAAAGCTCGCTATGGGCGCTTATCTGACTTTGAATGAATATTGAGCATTTATCAGGATTCATCCCACAAGCGATGTACAAAGCGGCTGTAGATAAAGAATTTTGATGAAGAGATTTAGGCTCATGCGGAGTTGTTATTGCATGAAGATCAACAACGCAAACAAAAGTTTCGTAATTTTCTTGTAATTCAACCCAATTTCTTATTGCTCCAAGCCAGTTACCAATATGAACATCTCCTGTGGGTTGAACACCAGATAAGACTCGCTTCTGATTCACTTATCCTTGCTCGCTTGTATTTGTGGAATCATCTTCATTTGAACTTGCTTCTGTTGGTTGAACATTATCTTTTTCTTCAGGATCTTGAGCAACATTGTTTTCCTGATCAGCCTCAGCGACCTCTTGTTCTTTAACTGGTTTTTCTGGTCTTGCAAAAGGGTTGGGCTTTGTGTTGATTGAGTTGCTATCTTCAACGTTGTAGTTCCCCCTGTTACCCCTGCCTCTTCTTTGGTCATTGGCGGGCGCTTGTGACCTGTATTCATTTACTAAATTTTCAAGACTTCCATCTTCAAGCATTTGCGCAAGAGTTCTTACTGAGAAACCCAGCACTGCAACAGTAGAACGAAGATTGAAGGCTTCTTGTAATGATCTGGCTGCTCGCATTTCATTATCACTTAAGCGAATGCGAAAGCCTCCCTCTCTATTGTTATGCCCTCGGCCACCTCTGAAATCATTACGACCGTTTTGTCTTTGGTTTTGGAAATCGCCACCACCTGACTGATTATTGGTGTAAGAGTCACTCATGAACATATTTGCCAATAGGGCCAAGTGTGACGCATAGCCGGTACTTTTGCGACAAATTTGAATATCTTGATTAGCACTTTCACATCTAATAAAATTGATTCCACTGGAATAACTCGATTTTCTTTAGGTATAAATTTCTCTTTTTAAAAACGTAAAACCTTCTTTCTTTGTGGTTATTAAGGGAAAGTTTGCTTTAAAATGAAAGTTAGCTAAGAAGAAACTGTAATTATTGAAATATGGAAAATCATTCACTAACAAAATCTCCTCTCTCCTTGCCTTCTATTTCTATTCCGAAAATTAGTCTTTTTATTGGGCTAACAATTATCGGTCAATGGGTTTTGAGTGATGTGGCTCATATTCCTGGGGGTGGATTGGGATTGCTATTAGGGCTTGGTTTGATTTTTTATTTTTTAAAACCAGGAAAGGTTTCATTTGATGCTCCCTCCACTGTTCAGGGATGGGTAAGAAGATGTCATGACGTTTTAGAGAATTTTGAGTACTTACTTGAAGATGGGGAGCAAAGTGAATTAAAAAAAGAAAGAATAAATTCCTTGCAAAAAATCATTGATAGAAGCGAAGATCAGAACATTGGTTTCTTGAAAACAAAAGGTGTAAAACTCCCAGATAAAAAGGAATTAGAGAAAGTTTTAGGAATCAAAAATCAAATAAAAGTTTCTTTTCCACCAGCTCTTCCTGTAAGAGATCAAAATTGGACTTTGCCGGATTTAATCCAAGAACAAGATTTTATTGTGTATTCTTTGGCACTACCAATGAGCGCAGCTGATCTTTTGTGGATTAAAAACATCTCTACAGATCAGCCTGCCTGGCTAATGGTTGCAAGCAATGACTCTTCTGACTGGTCGGATGAACAAAAAGCATTAGAGGCTCAATTACCAGATAGATGGACTAACAGAGTATTGAAATGGAATGGATCTCAAACAGAAATCACAACGGTTCTCTCTCCAATTCAGAAACTTCTTGAAAATCCAAAGAAAAATACAGACCTAACTAAGCAAAGACTTTTGTCTCGATTGCATACTTCTTGGCAAAAAGATTTAGAGAAATTAAGAAGGGAAAAATTCAAAGTTATTCAAACAAGATCTCAGTGGATAGTTGCTGGAATCGTTTTCGCCTCCCCAGTCGCCTCTACTGATTTGCTTGCAGTTGCAGTTGTTAATGGTTTGATGATCAAAGAAATGTCAAAAATATGGTCTTGCAAAATGAAGCCAGAATTACTTGAGGCAGTTTCACGACAGTTGGCAATGGCTGCAATTGGTCAAGGAGTGGTTGAGTGGAGTGGACAGTCCTTGTTGAGCTTGGCGAAGCTTGATGGTTCCTCCTGGGTCGCAGCTGGGACAATTCAGGCTTTGAGTGCGGCATACTTAACAAGAGTTGTTGGGAGATCGATAGCCGATTGGATGGCTCTCAACAATGGAGTTACTCAGCCTGATTTAGAACTTATCAAGCAACAAGCTCCTCAACTAGTATCAAAAGCAGCTGAGCTAGAAAGAGTTGATTGGGTGGCTTTTTTAAAGCAATCAAAAGAGTGGATTAAATCTCAATCTAATAATTACAAAGTTAAATCAGTTTGATTTTAAAACTTTCTTTCTACTATATTTTTGAATTATATTTAGGAAAAATATAAATATTTTCTAATTTAAAATATATGTTTAATAAAAAGACTTTTTCTGATTTTATTCATAAGAAAAATAAGTTATTTACTATAGCTGTTTTTATTGTTTTCAATATTTTATTCTTGACAGCATGTGTAAATAAAAACACTTATAGAACTAACAAAGAAAAAGCTTTCGTATTAACTACTTTTACAATTTTGGCAGATCTTGCTAGAAATGTTGCTGGGGATAGACTTCTCGTTGAATCAATAACTAAACCAGGAGCAGAAATCCATAGTTATCAATTTACACCGAGTGATATTGTAAAAACTAAAGGAGCAAAACTGATTATTGAAAATGGTTTAGGTCTTGAAGCTTGGTTTTCGAAATTTATCACTAGTACGGGAGATATTCCCAATGTGAAATTAACCGAGGGGATTAAGCCATTATTGATAGATGGCGATGCTTATGCAGGGAAGCCAAATCCTCATGCCTGGATGTCGCCCAAAAGAGCTATGAATTATGTAGATAAAATTGTCGATGCTTTTATCAAAATCGATCCTGAAGGAGCTCTTGAATACTCTTCTAACGCTTCAACCTATAAAGCTAAACTTGAATCGCTTGATAAAGAGCTTAGAGATTCTTTATCCTCTATTCCTAAAGAAAGAAGATTTTTGGTGACATGTGAGGGAGCTTTTACTTATCTGGCCCGTGATTACGGAATGAAAGAGGCATATTTGTGGCCAGTTAATGCTGAAAGTCAAGTAACCCCTAGGAGAATGGTCAATCTAATAAAAAAAATACAAGAGAATGAAGTCCCAACAATTTTTTGTGAAAGCACTGTGAGTGCAGAAGCACAAATGGAAGTTGCAAAATCAAGTGGAGCTGCTTTTGGCGGCACCTTCTACGTTGACTCTTTATCAGATCTAAACGGTCCTGCTCCTACATATATAGAGTTACTAAGGCATAATGTTCGATTGATTACCGAGGGGCTATCCGTTTCAGCAGAGAAAAAATAATGAATCCAATTTTTAAAAGTCACGAGAAAGATTTTATGCGTATTGAGGCAGACCAAGTTTGTGTTGACTACAACGGTACAGTTGCTCTCTATGACGCAAGTTTAAATTTAAAAGCGGGATCTATCTGTGGCCTTGTGGGGATGAATGGAGCAGGAAAATCAACTTTTTTCAAAGCTCTAATGGGCTTCGTTAGACCATCACGGGGGAAGATAAGGATAAATGGTATAAAGGTTAATCAAGCCCAGAGGGAGCAATCGGTTGCATATGTTCCACAAAACGAAGGAATAGATTATTCATTTCCCGTAAGTGTTTGGGATGTTGTGATGATGGGGAGGTATGGCTCTATGAATATTTTCCGAATACCAAGAGAATCAGATAGAAGAGCAGTTGTTCATGCCCTTGAAAGAGTTGATCTTTTGGATCTCAGAGGAAGACCAATAGGATCTTTATCTGGAGGACAACGCAAAAGAGCTTTTCTTGCAAGAGCAATTGCTCAACGAGCATCAGTACTTCTTTTAGACGAGCCTTTTTCAGGAGTTGATGTACCCACTGAAAAGCTTATGGCTGAGCTATTTCTTCAGTTTCGACAAGAAGGGCACACTATTTTGATCTCTACTCATGATTTGAATCATGTGCGAGATTTTTGTGACTTTGTTGTCCTTATCAATAAAACTGTTCTTGCATATGGTGAAACCTCGGAAGTTTTTACTTCGGAAAATCTAAATAAAACATTTGGAGGAATTCCACCAAATCCTTTATCAGGACCAACGTCAAGTAAAGATTTTTTAAATGAGTGAGTTTCTAATTTCCATTACGCCAATTGATTGGCTCTTGGATCCATTAACTCATGATTTCATGAGAAGAGCTTTAATGGTTAGCGCATTGGTGGGAGGCGTTTGTGGACTTTTATCTTGTTATATGACTTTAAAAGGTTGGGCATTAATGGGCGACGCGGTTTCTCATGCGGTTATGCCAGGAGTAGTTGTTGCTTATGCCTTAGGGCTCCCTTTTTCCTTAGGTGCTTTCGTTTTTGGAGTTGGTTCAGTTGCTTTGATTGGATTTGTTAAACAGAAATCTAGAATCAAAGAAGATACAGTAATAGGCCTTGTTTTTACTGGCTTTTTTGCATTAGGCCTTGTATTGGTTTCAAAAATCAAAAGTAATATTGATCTAATGCAAATACTTTTTGGAAGCCCGTTAGGCATTTCTCGTTCAGATGTTAACCAGACTTTAATAATTTCGTTTATTGTTATATCTATTTTACTTATATTTAGAAAAGATTTAATGCTTTATTGTTTTGATGCGAAGCATGCTAGGTCTATAGGAATAAATACAGGTATGCTTCATTATTTATTATTAACTTTATTATCTCTTTCCGCAGTAGTTGGTTTGCAAACAGTTGGTATTATTCTAGTGGTAGCAATGCTAATTACTCCTGGTGCTACAGCATACTTGCTGACTGATCGTTTTGATAAAATGACTTTATTAGCAGTTATTAGCAGCTCATTCTCAAGTATTCTAGGTGTCTATATAAGTTATTGGTCAGATATTGAAACAGGTGGATCTATCGTTTTAGTTCAAACATTAATTTTTCTAATAGCATTTTTATTTGCCCCGAGATATGGAATATTTAAAAATCAAACTTTTATAAATAATAATTGAATTAAGCGAACGATGAGTAATCTTTCTTCTGAACAAAAATGGAGTTGGTGGCCACTTTTACCGCTCTATCCTTATGGGAGAAAAAGAACAATATTCAGTGAATTAGTTCCTAATCAGATTTGGAGTTTTGAACAACTTCAGGGGATTTATTATGTTGCTGTCCCAGTGAGACTATTAGTTGTAAGAGTAAAGAATGGATTGATGATAATCAACCCTCTTCCTCCGACGGAAGAATTATTAAGTGACATAAATGTACTTGTAAAAAAAATAGGTCCTGTAAAAACTATCGTTTTACCAACGGCCTCTGGTTTGGAACATAAAATTGCTCTTCCTGCTTTGGCTAGAGCTTTTCCTGATTCAAAAATATGGGTTTGCCCAGGACAATGGAGTTTCCCATTTAAATTGCCTTTTGATTGGTTGGGCATTCCGTCTAAAAGAACAAATATTTTATTAGCTGATGGATTCCCTCATAGTGAGTATTTTGATTGGATTCCATTGGGACCAATTGATATTGGTTTAGGACGTTTTCAAGAAATATCTTGTTTTCATAAACCATCAAAATCTTTGTTGGTTACTGATGCACTTGTTGGTATTGAAGAGACTCCTCCAGAGCTTTTTGATTTAGACCCTACCCCTTTATTGTTTCATTCAAGAGAGAAGGGTTCTGAAGAGCTTATTGATACCCCAATTGCGAGAAGAAAAGGATGGCTTCGTTTGGTTCTTTTTGCTTCATACTTAAGACCTGAAAAGTTGGTCATACCAAAAATAAAAGAAATTTTTGGAAACTCTTTTAAACCAAATTTAAGAAATAAAAGAGCACATTTTGGGATATACCCTTTTTCTTGGCAGAAAGGTTGGGAGTTGTCTGCTAAAGAACTTGTTGGAAAAAACACTCCTCTCATACAAATTGCTCCTGTAATAGAAAGACTTGTTTTCCCTAGAGGAAAACAAGCTTTAATAACTTGGTTAAATAAAGTTGAATCCTTACAAGGTATTTCATGGCTAATTTCTGCTCATTACAGTGGGAAAGTTAGATTTTCAAAACATGAAATAAAAGCCTTAAAAAATAAAATTAATAAACCAGGTTGGCCTAACAGCAAAGGCGATTTTGGATTTTTAAGTTGGTTAGATCAAAAATTATTGAAAATTGGTGTAGTACCTAAAGACCCTCTTGAAAAGTTTAGTAATTAAATCTTATCTGGGTCAACTGACATTTCTTGATCAGATAATAGTGTTTCTTCTAACTGTTTTCTTTGCTCCATTTGTCTTAGGAAATAGCCTGTCATCATTGCAGAGGCTAATAAACTGGCCAAATTATCCTTACTAGAAGTCACTTTCACCTCGAATTGCTCACCTGGAAGCATACCAAGCAAACCTTGAACGTTGTGCTTGATTATTTCTTGGATTTCCGGACTGGCAGATTTTGCAACTCTTTGTAGAACATCTGCTGGTTGATCTTGCAAGTATTGAATAAGTGCATTTGCCTCATGTCCTTCATTATTGTCTGTAGCTAAAAATTCAGGGTTAAACATCTAGCTTATCTATTTGTATTTACACATTATCGCAAAATGTACTCTAATAAAATTTAATTAAGGTTATGGGAACCGAATAGATCCAATTTTTTTTAGAGGCCAGTATCTCACAAGTGCTGTACCGATGAGATTTTTCTCTGGAAGAGGTCCCCATAAATGAGAATCTAAACTGTTATTTCTATTATCTCCCAAAACCCATAGTGAATTCTGAGGTACATTTATTGGTTTCATTTCATAATTAATTGGTTCTTTTATCCAAGGTTCATTTGTTTCTTCATCATTCCTATAAAGCTTTCCATTCGAAATTTCTATTGTGTCACCTGGCAATCCAACAACTCTTTTAATAAGTGCTGAACCATCACTGTAGCCTGCTTGAGTAAGACTTTTAGGAGGCTTGAAAATTACAATCGAATTCCTTTGGGAATGTTTATGAAGCTTTTTATTGAGTCTAGGAGTTATTTTCTCTATTAATATGCGGTCTTGAATTTCAAGAGTGGGAATCATTGATCCTGATGGTATCCATCTAGGTTCAACAACTTGCCATCTCAATAAAAGCGCAATTATTATCCAAATAAACAATCCTATCCAGTCTTTTTTATTTTTTTTAGATCCTGTTGATGTCATGAAAGTTTTTAGTTTAGTGTCTAATTAGGAAGTTTCTTCAAAAATCGAATTAGTTGTTCTTTTGGCACTCTCTCTAGCACGTTACAATTTTTTTATAAGCCTTGAACTTCTCAAAGCTTTTGTGGCAAAGGGAATGAAATATATCGTCCTTTGCCCTGGTAGTAGATCTGGCCCCCTTGCCTTGGCAGCGGCAAGTCTTTCTAAAAGGAAAGAATTAACATTAATAACATCAATTGATGAAAGATCAGCTGCATTTCTAGCGTTAGGAATAAGCGCAGCAAGTAGCAAACTTACTGGGGTTATTACTACTTCAGGTACTGCTGTCGCAAATCTTTTACCTGCAGCTGTAGAGGCAGATCGCTCATGTCATCCTCTTTTATTTTTAACGGCAGACAGACCTTTGCGTTTGAAAGACTGTGGTGCTAATCAATCAGTTAATCAAAAGGATTTCTTAAAGTGTGTATGTAGATATTTTGATGAATCACCAAGGGAGGGAATTCATTTGATTTCCAGCGAGAGACTTAATTATTTGGTGGAAAAAACATTTAAAATGGCAACTGAACTTCCTGGTCCAGTTCATATAAACCTTGCTTATGAAGAACCTTTGCATCCTTGCTCATTTGACCAGAAAAAAGTACTTAATGGGTGGGAGGTTGAAGAATTTTCAAGGCACATAATTAGCTCGCAAAAAGACGAATCTTTTCAAAATAGCCCTTATTTTGAGCTGCCAAAATTAGATCCATTTTCTTTAGGAATAATCATTGTTGGTCCTTGGAGAGGGAAAGTTCAACACCTTGATTCTTTTAGAGGCGCATTAAAAAAATGGCAGTCTTTTACTGGATGGCCTATTTTTGCTGACCCACTTTCTGGAGTTAAAAGCGATCAAATAGGCTTGATAAATCACTGGGATCTTCTTCTGACAACAAAATCACTTGAAACGATTAATGAGATTCAAGTTTTACGTTTAGGTCCACTCCCTTCAAGTCGAGGATTACAATGTTGGCTTGAGGAACCTGGGAAAATTCAATTAATAATTTCTGAGGGAGATAATCGAAGTCTTGATCCTATTGGGGGTGCAAATCAATTTAGTTTTGGCTTCTCTGCTTGGGTAAAGGAAAATCTAGAGATTATGTCAAGAAAGACTTCATTTAATAAAAAAATCACTAACGAAATTTTGACCTCTAAGCTAATTAAATATGATGAGTTTATTAATAATTGGCTTGATAGAAAGTTATTTATAAATCGTTCAATAACTGAACCTAATCTTGCAAGATTGATTCCTCGTTTGTTACCGGATTCTATTTCTGTCATGCTTGCTTCAAGTAGTCCAATAAGAGATTGGTTAACTTATTCCTGTCATGGGGCTTTATCAAGAAGCTGCTTTGGATTTAGAGGTGCTTCAGGTATTGATGGGACACTTTCAATGGGAATGGGAATTTCAATAATTAAGGGTAGGATGTTATTGATCACTGGAGATTTAGCATTACTTCACGATACTAATGGGTGGTTATTTTCAAAGGATAGAAATATTAGTTTGATTGTCTTACTTATAGATAATGGCGGAGGCGGTATTTTTAATCAATTAAATATAGATCGTCTTGAAGAAGGAGACTTTGAAGAAATTTTTGTTATGCCTCAGAAAGTTTGTCAATTGACTCTTGCTAGAGCTTATGATGTCAAATATAAACAAGTTGCATGCTTAGATGATTTAGAGCAAGCAATTGAATGGAGTTTTTCTTTATCAACAAATGTATTAATAAGAGTTTGTACTAACTCTTATGAAGATCAAAAATTAAGAGTAAGTTTGCGAGATGATTTGAAAAAAGCATTATCTGAGCATTCATTAAATTGTGATTTATGAAAATTAAACAATGCCTCTAAATCCTATGAATCCTAAGAATATCTCCAGACAAGTTTTGCCAGGGGAAATTATTACCTCATGGATACCTATTGGTGAATACAAAGATATTTTCCTTGATTTTAGTAATGAGGGAATTGCTCGAGTCGCAATTAACAGACCTGAAAAGAGAAATGCTTTTAGACCTCAAACTATTTCAGAACTTTGTGATGCGTTCATCAGAATTAGAGAAGATCCTGCTATTGGGGTTGTCTTATTAACTGGGGTAGGACCTTCAAAAGATGGAAAGTTTGCTTTCTGCTCTGGGGGCGATCAGACTATTCGTGGGAGTGGAGGATACCTTGGTGATGATGGTATTCCACGTTTAAATGTCCTTGATTTACAGCGTATAATTCGAAGTCTTCCAAAAGTAGTTATTGCTTTAGTACCTGGTTACGCAATTGGAGGAGGACAAGTTCTACATTTGGTTTGTGATTTGAGCCTGGCTGCTGATAATGCGGTATTTGGTCAAACAGGCCCTAAAGTCGGTAGCTTTGACGCTGGCTTTGGTTCTAGTTATCTAGCAAGGGTTGTAGGACAAAAAAAGGCTAGAGAAATTTGGTTCTTGTGTAGGAAATATGGAGCAAAGGAAGCGTTAGAAATGGGACTAATAAATGCTATTTCACCACTAAACTTGCTCGAGTCAGAGGGGGTTAAATGGGCTCGAGAAATCCTTCAAAACAGTCCAACAGCAATAAAATGTTTGAAATTTTCTTTTAATGCTGATACTGATGGATTAGCTGGTATTCAAGAGCTTGCTGGTCAGGCAACACATCTTTTTTATACGACGGATGAGTCAAAGGAGGGAAGAAATGCTTTCATGGAGAAAAGGGATCCAGATTTTTCTGAATCAAAATGGCTTCCATGACTTTATTTGGTTTATCTAAAAGATAAACCTTACTTTTTTATGAATTAAATGCGAATACTTTTTGCTGCTGCTGAATGTGCCCCAATGATAAAAGTTGGAGGTATGGGTGATGTTGTTGGTTCATTACCTCCCGCGCTTAAGAAGCTTGGACATGACGTTCGATTAATAATTCCCGGTTATGGAAAGTTGTGGACCTTGTTGGATATTTCCCCCGAGCCTATTTTTCGTGCAAATACAATGGGCGTGGATTTTTCAGTTTTTGAAACAAAGCATCCTTCTAATGGTTTGCCAATTTATTTGGTTGGACATCCTTGCTTTGATCCAGAGCGTATTTACGGAGGAGAAGATGAAGATTGGAGATTCACCTTTTTCGCTAGTGCAGTTGCTGAATTCGCATGGAATGCATGGAAGCCACAAGTCCTCCATTGTCATGATTGGCATACTGGAATGATCCCAGTTTGGATGCATCAAGACCCTGACATTAGTACTGTATTTACTATTCATAATCTTAAGTATCAAGGTCCCTGGCGATGGAAACTAGATCAAATAACTTGGTGTCCTTGGTATATGCATGGTGATCACACCATGGCATCAGCGATGTTGTATTCAGATAGAGTTAATGCGGTATCTCCGACCTATGCAAGAGAAATATGCACATCTGAATATGGGGAGAAATTAGAAGGACTTCTGAATTACATCTCAGGTAAATTACGTGGAATTTTAAATGGAGTTGATCTTAACGAATGGAATCCAGCGACAGATAAATCACTACCAGCTAATTTCAGCTCTGAAAATATTTCTGGTAGAGCAATCAATAAAAGAGTTCTTCAAGAAAGAATGGGACTGGAGGTTAATCCAGATAAGTATTTAATGGGTATGGTGGGTAGGCTTGTTGACCAAAAAGGGATTGATCTGTTATTGCAAGTAGCTAATAGACTTCTTTCTTATACTGATTCACAAATCGTTGTTCTTGGTACAGGTGATCGCTACCTAGAGTCATCGTTATGGCAACTTGCGATTGAGTATCCCGGTCGCTTTTCTGTTTTTCTTACATATGATGATGCCTTATCTAGGCTTATTTATGGAGGTGCTGATGCATTTCTAATGCCTAGTCGTTTTGAACCATGTGGAATCAGTCAATTGTTAGCTATGCGTTATGGCTCTATTCCTATTGTTAGAAAAGTAGGAGGACTTGTTGATACTGTAGAACCATATAACCCTATGAATCAAACTGGCTCTGGATTCTGTTTTGATCGATATGAACCAATTGATTTTTACACGGCATTAGTTCGTTCTTGGGAAGCATATAGGCATCAAAAAAGTTGGAAGGAGTTACAAATAAGAGCCATGTCAAATAAATATAGTTGGGATAGATCTGCTAAAGAGTATGAGTTGATGTACAAAGATGTTTGTGGCATTAAGGAGCCTTCTCCTGATGCTGCTGAGGTTGAAAAGTTTTCTTATGGCCAAGAAGCCGATCCTTCAAGGAAAGTCAAAAAAAGAAAATGATAGGATTTTCTAGAATATAAATTACCTTGTGTTTGTTCAAATAATTGTATGGATGTTCTTTTAAAGGATTTAATAAAACTATGGGGGGAGCCAGTTAATAAGAAAGAAATAAACCTTAATATTTCAATCGGAGTTGTCTCTACTGATACTAGGACAATTAAAAAGGGAAACTTCTTTGTACCTCTAGTAGGTAATAAATTCGATGCTCATGATTTCTTAGATAGGGCATTAGCTATTGGAATACAAGGAGCAATAGTTTCTGAAAAATATAGCGGTTCTATTCCAACTGATTTACTTCATTGGGTAGTCTCAGATACTTTATATGCCTATCAACAGATTGCATTACTTCATAGAAGAAATCTAAATCTTCCTGTTATTGCCATTACTGGCTCAGTTGGTAAAACAACTACTAGAGAATTAATCCGTGTAGTTTTATCGTCTCTTGGTGAAATTGTTTCAAGCAGAGAGAATGAAAATAATGATGTTGGAGTTCCAAAAACTTTGCTTAGAGGAACTTCAAGAGAAGCTGCATTTGTCCTTGAAATGGGAATGCGTGGGTTAGGGCAAATTGAACGCCTTTCTTATTGCTCTGAACCTAACATTGCAGTGATTACGAATATAGGAAGCGCTCATATTGGCCTTTTAGGAAGTCGAGCAAATATAGCAAAAGCTAAGTCGGAAATCACTTCAAACTTAAAATCTAATGGTGCTGTGATTATTCCCTATGGGGATAATCTCTTAGAAAAAGCTTTAAGAGAAAGATGGTCGGGACGTATTATTAGAGTGGCGATAGAGGATTATTCATTTAATTGGCTAGATAATAATGATGTCTACTTTCCTTTTGAAGATATTGAACCAGATTATATTTCGCAACTGGATATGGAGAATAAGTTCATAATTTTTGAGGGGATTAAAATAAAATTACCCTTAGAAGGAAGACATAATGCCATGAATTTTTTGATGGCATTGGCTGTGGCAAATGAACTAGGAATATCAACAAAGAATTTAAATAAATTAAATATAAATATGCCTGAAGGGAGAAATAGATTGAAAAATTGTGGTGAATTTTTAGTTTTAGATGAGACCTATAATGCCTCTCCTGAATCTGTTATCGCATCATTGGAATTATTAGTAAGTAAGCCTGGACGTCATTTTGCGGTCTTAGGTACGATGCTTGAGTTGGGATTTGAAAGTATCTCACTTCATCAAAAAATTATTCAAAAAGCGATTGAGTTAGGACTTACGGGAGTCGTTTTTGTTTCGTGTGGGGAGGAATACAACATGATAAAAAAGATGATTAAGAAATTACCAAATCATAATGTCGTAAGGACACCAAAAGAGGCAGCTATCACACTATTGTCATGGCTTTTACCTGGAGATATTATCTTGGTTAAGGGTAGTCGTAAGTTAGAGCTGGAAAAAGTTTTACCTTTCTTAGTGAAATAACTTTTTCTAATTTTCAATCACCTTTAGTTCTGATAATTGCTTTTGATCTTTCAACTACTAAACTCTTGTCAGGAATATCCCTACTTATTGTTGAGCCTGCCCCAATGGTTACATGTGAGCCAATTTTTATGGGAGCAATCAAGACTGAATTAGCACCAGTCTTTGAATAATCACCAATTGTTGTTGAATGTTTAGACTTGCCGTCAAAATTTGCAGTAATAGTGCCTGCCCCAATATTAATGTTGCTTCCAAGTGTTGTATCGCCTACATAACTTAAATGATTGATTTTCGTACCTTTACCAATAAAACTTTTTTTTATTTCTACAAAGTTTCCTATTTTTGAATTATCGCATATGTTTGACTCCGGTCTGATGTGAGCGAATGGACCAATTGATGTATTTGCTCCGATGATTGCTTCATTGATGATTGAATGAATAGCTAAAACATTTTTTTCAAGTTTTGAATTTGTTATTACACTACCTGGACCCAAGTGACACCCATTACCTATATTGCATTTGCCACGAAGATGAGTTTGTGGCTCAATGATTACGTCTGTACCAAAATCAGTATCATCACTTAATGTACAGCTGATTGGATCAATAAATGAAACGCCCTTTCTCATCCAAAAGGATTTAAGCTTCTCTTGAATATGGTATTCGCATTCAAACAGTTGATATCTATCATTAATACCTTTAACTTCAAATGGATCATCTACTTCAAGATGTAATGCTTTGTTGAGTAAACCTATTGTATCGGTTATATAAAGTTCTTTCTGACTATTTTTATTAGATAATAAATATAAAACATCTGATAATTGTTGCCAGTTGAAGCAATATATACCAGCATTGATTAATTTATTTTTTCGTTGTTCACTATTACAATCGCGTTCTTCAATGATTTCTTTAACTGTTCCTGATTGATTTGTGAAAACCCTTCCATATCCTGTAGGGGAATCTAAGCGCGCAGATAAAAAAGTAACACTTGCATCGGATCCTTTGTGAAGTTCTAAAAGGGATTTTAATGTTTTCTCTTTAAGGAGTGGTACATCACCATTTAATACTAAAAGTTCTCCTTTAAACCCTTTTAAATTTGGAATTAATTGCTGAATAGCGTGTCCAGTTCCTTTCTGAGGTTTTTGAAGAACAAAATCTAAGTCTTGAGTACTCTTTAAAGCCCCTTTTATTTCATCAGCTTGATGTCCTACTACTATCAATCTACGGTTTGGCTTGAGGCCATGTGTAGATGACAAAACTCTATCAATTAGTGGTTTTCCTGCTAAAGGGTGAAGAACTTTAGGTAGGGCACTTTTCATTCGAGTACCTTTCCCAGCAGCTAAAATTGCTATAGCAAGCATTAGAGTAGTTTTTTGAGAAATCTAATTGCTTTATAGTCATTGCGCAGTATTCCATCTTTTTCTCCATGATGAAGTGTTTATTAATTGACTTTTAGATTGCTCTATTTTTCTACTTGAAATAATTTCTTTAGACTCCCCTCTTCCCGTTGGATCTCTATAAGGAACTGATGAACGCGTAGCAAGGTGCTCTAATTCTCTATTACTTAAGTCTTTTAGCTGATAATTTTCTGAAATAAATTGTTGCTTTAATTCTTCTTTCTTTGCAACAGTACCCGAGCTCCATTTGTTTTGAGCATCCATTGAGGGACTTATTGAATAGATTTTTAAACCAGCTCTTTTTAAACTTGCTCTAATTGAAGCTGCACTTGAATAAGTAATCAAGCTCCCTTTGAAAGAAAGCTTTTGGGATAATAATGATATGAATTGCTCACTCCAAAGTTCTGGACACTTTTGTGGAGAGAATGGGTCAAGAAGTATCAAATCAAATCTCAAGGAATCTTCAATTTCGTATATTTTTTGCCGTGCGTCTCCCCAGTGAATAGTTCCTTTATTAAAACCTTCAATCCATCTTTCTTTTTTTTTTAGGCAATTAAAAAAATCTAATACTTTTGGAGACCATAGTTTCTGAAATTTCTTTTCATTAAGACCAATACTTAGAGGCCTTTCGTCAATCTCAAGACCATGCCATTCGATTTTGTGATTGCGTTGAAGTAACTCTTCTAGAATACATCCACTGTTGTAGCCCAATCCCATGCAAACATCTAAAACAACTATTCTTTCAATACCAGAAAATTGATCTAATTGTGCTGGTAATAGATACTTATTAATTGATTCTTTAAGTGCTCCGTTTGTATCATGAAATGCCTCTTTATAGTTCAAACTATAAAGACTTAAACTTCCATCTTTTGTTGTACGTATTTTTAAATCATCCAACTCTATAAAAGTTCTAATTTTTTTGTTGAAGTCTATTGAGATCACTCCAAAAATCTGGATATGAAATTGCTGCAGCCTCACTACGTCTTAATGTTGAATTTGAATTAGCCATTATTGAAGCTATAGCTAGGCTCATGGCTACGCGATGATCATCTTCGCTATCGAGTTCACATCCTTTTAAATCATTTCCACCGTAGATAGTTAGACCATCTTGATGTTCATCAACTTTCGCTCCCATCCTTTTTAGTTGCCTAGCCATTACAGCTAATCGATCTGTTTCTTTGACTCTCAATTCATTTGCGCCTTTTATTTTACTGATCCCTCTGCAAAAACATGCAGCTACAGACAATATGGGAATTTCGTCTACAAGGCGAGGAATTATATCTCCATCAAGATTAAATGGTTTCAATTGATTTTGGTAGGAAACTTCAATGTCTCCAACAGGTTCACCGGCAACATCTCTCTTATTTATTAATTTGATGTTTGCTTCCATTTCTTCTAATACGTCAAGTATTCCAGTTCTTGTTGGATTAAGGCCAACATTTTCAATGATTAGTTCTGATCCAGGAATAATGCTACCTGCCACGAGCCAAAATGCTGCGGAACTAATATCACCAGGAACAATAATTGATTGACCTTTTAGATCATTCCCAGGCGAAACAGTTATGTGTCTACCCATTTCACCCCCAACTTCCAGGTTAGCTCCAAAGGCCTTTAACATTCTTTCGCTATGATCTCTTGATCTAGCCGGTTCAATAACAGTTGTTGAACCTTCTGCGTTAAGAGAAGCAAGTAGGATTGCTGATTTTATTTGAGCACTGGCTACTGGCGTTCCAATAACGGCACCTCTTAATTTATTCCCAGTAACTGATAGAGGAGCAAAGTCTCCTCCGCATCTTCCAGAAACTTTGGCTCCCATTATTTTTAACGGTTGTCCTACTCTTTTCATTGGCCTATTTCGAAGTGATTTATCTCCAGTAAGTATGAAATTTCGACCTTCTTGACCAGCCAATAATCCCATTATTAATCTCATGGTTGTGCCTGAATTTCCGCAATTTAAAATATCTTGTGGCTCTTTGAGACCATTAAGTCCAACACCATTAACTTCAACAATGCCTCCTTTTTTTATTGGACTAATTGTTACCCCCATTGACCTCAGGCATTCTGCAGTACTTAATGGATCTTCAGCAGGTAAAAGACCTTCTATTATTGTTTTTCCTTTAGCAATAGCACCAAACAGAAGTGCTCTGTGTGAGATTGATTTATCTCCAGGTACTTTCACTTTTCCATAGAGCTCCCCTCCTATTTGAAGGTTTCTTAAAGATTGATCTTTTGAGGGAACTTTCAATTAAAAAATAATGAATTTTTTTTATTTTATTTATTAATAAGCTTTATTCTTGAATTTATGAATTGTTTATTTGTTTTTGACGCATTAGTTCATCGATAACATAACCAAATAATTCTGGACTGGGTTCCTTGTTTTCCATTGCGTCTAATCCTAGTTCAGACCATCTTTCATCGACTCTATCTTCAAGTTCTTGTGGTCTTGTTAGTGGTTTGCCCCAATCATGTTTTTTTTCTGGCCCGATCTTTGTGGTGGCATCAATAGCTAATCTTCCTCCTAAACCTATATTTTCACTTGCGAAGTCGAGGGTGTCAAAAGGAGTATTCTCTAGTACTAATAAATCTCTTTGAGGATCAACTTGACTGGATAAGACCCAAACTACTTGTCTAGGATCTCTTACGTTAATAGTTGAATCAACGACAACTACAAATTTTGTATAGGTGAACTGGGGCAAAGCGCTCCAAAAGGCCATCGCAGCTCTTTTCGCTTGACCTGGATATGCTTTGTCTATTGAAATAACAGCTAACTTGTAACTCAATGCTTCCATTGGAAGGAAAAAATCAACTATTTCAGGAATTTGTTGTTTAAGTATTGGTGTATAAATCCTATTCAACGCTATTGCAAGCATCGCCTCCTCTTTTGGAGGTCTACCACTGAAGGTTGTTAGAAATATTGGTTTTTTTCTTTGAGTCATGCAGTGAAATCTTATTAAAGGAGAAGATTCAGCACCTCCATAAAATCCCATGTGGTCTCCAAAAGGGCCATCTATCATTTCTTCCCCTGGAGATATAGATCCTTCCAAAACTATTTCGCTGTGACTTGGTACTTGAAGGTCTATGGTTTTACATTTTGTTAACCGAACGCCCTCTCCAGCGTATAAACCGGCAAAAAGCCATTCACTAAGCTGTACAGGGATAGGAGTCGCAGCAGCCATAACAAGAAGTGGATGAACCCCAATAGCAACGGCAACTTCTAATTTCTTATTCATGGCAGCTGCTTTACGAAGATGTCTTGCTCCTCCTCTAACGCTTAACCAATGGACTGTCATGCTCTTGGCTGATTGCCTTTGAAGCCTATAAACACCAACATTTGGCACGCCTGTTTCAGGATCTTTTGTTATTACGAGCCCTAAAGTAATTGCTCCGCCAGCATCCTCTGGCCATGGACGTAAAAGTGGTAAAAGATTCAAGTTTAAATCTTTTTCAGTTATTACTGTTTGATGGCATGGTGGTAGGAGATCAATATCAGGGCGTGCTTTAAGTAGATCCCATGCAACTGCGGCAAAAGCTTTAGTTTCTTTAAAGTCTTTCGGTGGTCGAGGTTGTTGAAGAAGAGCTAACTTTTCCCCTAATTCTTCCAATTCTTCTTGCTTCTCTAATCCCATACTCCAAACAACACGTTCCATTGTCCCAAGCAAATTTACAGCTACAGGAATTGATGAATTTTTTACATTTTCAAAAAGTAGAGCAGGCCCCCCCATACCCAGGACACGGTCACTTATTGCAGCGATTTCCAAATCACTATCAACTTGACTGCTAATTCTCTTCAATTGACCTTTTTTTTCTAGAAGAGAGAGGAAATCCCTTATGTCCCGTGTAAGAGGTTCTTGACGAAATAATTTCATGAAGGTCTGCACGATTAACCTATTTATCTAGTTACTGTGACGCAAGTTATCAGCCTTTGTGGAAATGAAACTTTCTTATTTTTATGTAGCGGCAGATGTGCCTAGTGGAATTACTCCTGAATCATCAGTTGTAATTGATGTTCTTAGAGCTACTACAACAATCGCTTGGGCTCTTGAAAATGGAGCTGATTCAGTGCAGGTATTTGCAGATGTTAATGAACTTAAGAATGAGGCAAAGTCTTTCTCTGACAAAGATAAAATTCTTGTGGGTGAGAGAGGAGGACAGAAATTAGATGGATTTGATTTGGGAAATTCGCCCTTAGGAGTTTCAAATGAAAAGGTAAGAGGTAAAAGAGTTTTTATGAGTACAACTAATGGAACAAGGTCATTGCATCGTGTTAGGAAATCCAAAAGTTTGTACACAATGGCACTTCCGAACAGAAGAGCTATTGCTGAGAGATTGAGAAGTGATAATCCAAATGAAGTTTGGATAGTTGGTAGTGGGTGGGAAGGATCATATTCTTTAGAAGATTCTTTGGCTGCTGGAGCTCTAGCTTCTCTTTTAATGGATCAATTAGAGTCGGTTCAAGTTTTAAACGATGAACTGATGGCCTCCATAGCACTATGGAAAACATGGGAAACTGATGTCGAAGGATGTTTACGTATTGCAAGTCATGGACAAAGACTTGCAGGAATAGGAAATCATGATGATGATTTTGCTTGTTGTGCTTCCTTGGACAATCTATCTGTTATTCCAAAACAGACAGAGATGGGCGTTCTGCGCTCTAGCTAACTTTTAAATTATTTTTCTTTTTTAACTCAGTGTCAGATTTTTTGGCTGCAGCCTTACAGCTAACAAGTACCTCGGATATAGACGCAAATCTCAATGTTGCTGAAGAACAAATTGAGTTAGCGTCAAGGCGTGGGGCTGATCTTGTTGGGCTTCCTGAGAACTTCGCTTTTTTGGGTGAGGATCAAAAAAAACTAAAAATTGCATCCTCAATCTACGAGAAATGCAATAGTTTTTTAGTAACAATGGCCAGGCGATATCAAGTCGTTTTGCTTGGAGGAGGTTTTCCTGTCCCCGCTGGCGATGGAGTAAGAACTTTAAATAGAGCAGAGTTATTTGGAAAGGATGGCCAATCTCTAGCTCGATATGACAAGATTCATCTTTTTGACGTTGATCTTCCTGAAGGTAATACCTACAGAGAATCGGAGACAATTGTTTCTGGAAGTGAATCTCCTCCTGTAGTTGATGTACCAGGCCTTTGTAAAATTGGATTATCTATTTGCTACGATGTAAGGTTTCCTGAACTTTATCGCGATTTAGTAAATAAGGGTGCAGATTTACTAATGATTCCAGCTGCTTTTACTGCTTTTACTGGTAAAGATCATTGGCAAGTTTTGCTTCAAGCAAGAGCAATTGAAAATACTGCTTATGTTGTGGCACCAGCCCAAACTGGTCGCCACTATGGAAGACGCCAAAGTCATGGACATGCGATGGTTATTGATCCATGGGGGACAGTCTTAGCAGATGCAGGAGTAGTACAGGGTGCAGCTATAGCACCTGCTGATAAACAAAGAGTAGAAAGAATTAGAGGACAAATGCCAAGCCTCAAGCATCGCAAAGCAGAGCTTTTTGGTTGATGCTTAAAGATCAATCTTTAAAGTTAAAATTAGGATTGGTTACGGGATTAGTTTTTTGTTCCAATTTCTTTATTGCATTACCTGTTAGATCTGCTAGTGCACTTGCAGCTTGGGCATTAGATAGTAACGGTAGTCTTAAATTTAGAACTGTTTCTGGTGCGAAATTAGATGCTTTTTATCAGGCATCAACTGACGATAAAGGTGAAAGGGTCTGGATTGATTTTCCTGGAGAATTAAGTCGACCTAGGATTTTAAAAGGCAATGGATCAATAAAGGAAATTAGGTTGGGTAAACCAGCACCCGGTAAAACAAGGCTTGTTATTGAGTTTACCTCTGAAGTAGAATTAGAATCTTCAAAATTGAAACTAATTGGCATTTCTCCAAATACATGGGAGTTGAAATTTATTGGATTAGAAGGTAATTCTTTTCGTTCGATTGGTGAAGGTAGTATTTTACGAAACTCTAAAAAAAGAACTTTTGAGAAAATAAGAATTCAAGATTTAGATATTTCTTCTTTTCCATATGTTCCATATGGAAAGTATAAAGTTGTGATAGATCCAGGCCATGGTGGATCTGATCCAGGTGCTGTCGGAATAAACGGATTAAGAGAAACTGACATAGTCTTGGAAGTGTCGAAGAATGTTTCAGAATATCTAACAAAAAAAGGGGTGAAAACAATACTTACAAGGAAAAATGAAAGAACATTAGATTTACAACCTAGGGTTGTTAAAGCAAATAATTCAAAAGCAGATGCTTTTGTGAGTATTCATGCAAATGCAACAAGAGGTCAACGAAGAGATGTCAACGGCTTAGAGACTTATTATTATTCAGGTTACAAAGGCTATTCTTTAGCAAAAAATATTCATAAACAAATCTTAATTGCTTCTTCGCAAAGCCCTGATAGGGGGGTTCGTAGATCTCGCTTTTATGTAATTAGAAAAACATCTATGCCTGCGGTTCTAGTAGAAATTGGATTTGTTACTGGTATGTATGATGCAGCCTTATTACGTCAAAAAGCTTACAGAGATAAAATGTCTTTTGCGATCGCTAAGGGAATACTCAATTACCTCAAAGCATCGAATTAAGTATGCGCTTTGGATTATTTGATAGTGGTGTTGGAGGCTTCACGGTCTTAAAAAAAGTTGTTGAATTATGCCCTGATACTTCATTTGTATATTTAGCTGATACGGCAAGAATTCCCTACGGAGTGAAAACAGCTTATGAAATCACACAAATTGCTGAAGAAATATCATCTTGGTTTGCTAATCAGAATATCGATGTTTTTTTGGTAGCCTGTAACACAACAAATGCAATTGCCCTTGATTTAATTAAAAATAAATTAAATGTCCCTGTCTTTGACTTAATTGAATCTGCTGCATCAATTATCCAAGAATCTAGAGTAGGTGTTCTAGCCACCCCTTCTACTGTTAAAACAAAAGCTTATACAAATAAGATTTTAGGATTTAAGCCAAATACTTTTGTAATTGAACAAGCATGTCCTGATTTCGTTCCTATGATTGAAATGATTAAACCCAATTCAGATTTAATTAGCAATGTTGCAATTGGATATTTACGACCTCTTTTAAAGCAAAAAATTGAGTCATTAATTCTTGGTTGCAGTCACTATCCTCTAATAACTCCTTTGCTTACTGATCTGTTACCCTCTAATGTCAAGTTGATTGATCCTGCGGAAGCTCTTTCTTTGAAATTAAAGTTATTTGTGGATTCAAAAAAAAGCAATTTTGCAAAGAAGAAACATTTTGATAATTCGAAGTTTTATGTAACCTCTGATCCTGAAAATTTTTCCATAAGTGCCAAGCATTGGTTAAAAGTGTTTCCTGAAGTTAATCTCGTTTCGCTGCAGAAGAAGGGTTGTGTCTCTTAATATTAAAAAGTAGAGCGGTTTTATGACCACAGCCACTGAAATTCTTCAACCTGTAGAACTTGATCTAGAAGCATTGCTTTCTGATCTTCGCAGCCTTATTGGTGCAGGACATCCTATTTTGCAGGCGGCTGCAGAGCATCTTTTTAGTGCAGGGGGAAAACGTTTAAGACCGGGTATTGTTCTATTAATTTCAAGAGCCTTAACCTCCGAAAAGGAGCTGCCTTTAAAACATCGAAAATTGGCTCAGATCACTGAGATGATTCACACCGCATCTCTTGTTCATGATGATGTTGTTGATGAAGCAGATACCCGAAGAGGTGTTGAAACTGTTCATAGTCGCTTTGATCCAAGGATAGCTGTCCTCGCGGGGGATTTTTTATTCGCACAAGCAAGTTGGCATTTAGCGAATCTTGAGAATTTAGATGTTGTTAAATTGTTAAGTAGAGTAATTATGGATTTAGCCGAAGGTGAAATAAAACAGGGCCTTAATAAATTTGACGCAAGTCAATCTTTTGAAAGTTATTTAGAAAAAAGTTATTGTAAAACAGCCTCTCTAATAGCTAATAGCTCCAAGGCTATTGGTGTTTTATCTGATGTTGATCAAGAGAGTTTGAAATCACTTTATTTTTTTGGAAGGCAATTAGGATTAGCTTTCCAAGTCGTTGATGATATTCTTGATTTTACAGGTAATGATGAGCAATTAGGTAAGCCTGCGGCCAGCGATCTCCAGAGCGGTTATCTTACTGCACCTGTTTTTTATGCATTGGAAGAGAATCCAGCTCTTAGTAAATTGATTAATGGTAAATTCTTGAAAAAAGACGATCTTGATAAGGCTTTATCTCTCGTTAGAGATTCAAGTGCAATAAAGAGATCAAGAGAATTAGCCGAAAAATTTGCATGTGAGTCGAAAGATTCAATTTCTTGGTTACCTGATTCCCCATCCAAAAAAGCATTGCTTGAATTGCCAGAGTTTGTCATCAGCAGGCTTTATTAATTCGATAATCATTTATCATTTGTTCAATTTCTTTTAAATGACTGATTTTCTTTAAATTTTGGTCTTGTTCAAAAAATTCTTTTTTCTCTTGTTGATTACTATCTTTTTTTAAATATAAAACAAAACAGCCTGCCTTAAGGGCTGAAGATACTCCGGAAATTGAATCCTCAACTGCCCAGCATTCTTGAGGAGCAATATTTAACTTTTCAGCAGCTAAAAGATATGGATCTGGAGCAGGCTTCCCTTGATTTAGTAATTTATCATCACCAAGAACCTTTATTGAAAATAGATTCATCCATTTATGATGCGAAGTTTTTATTTTGAGAGATTCATTGCTGCTACTAGTTACTAATGCCATTGGAATATTATTTTTATGACACCTTTTGATCAAATTCTCACTACCTGGCATTGCTTCCGCAGTACTGATTAGTCGTCTTGATATTGGCTTATGTAGGCTTAGAAAATCTTCTATTTTTACCGTCTTGGGAATCAATTCAATAAGTTCATTCGCACAATCAATTCTTCTTTTACCTCTCAAGAGTTTTAATTGGTCATAAGTTAGATTTAAGCCAAAAAGCGCTGCAGTTTCTTTCCATGCCTCACCGTGTAAGGGTTCTGAGTCAATTAGAACACCATCAAGATCGAATAAAAATGCTTTAGGAAGGTTACAATCTTTTTTCATTATGAATTTGTTTTAAATAAGAGTTTCACTATTCAAGCCTTTTGATCAGAAATAGCTTGAATGAAATCAATGAAAAGTTGTTTTTATCTTTCATGAATTCAGACAATTCTAACTCTATTGAGTCTGTTCTTCAGGAGCAGCGAGTTTTCTCTCCATCTGATGACTTTGCTAGCAAAAGCAGAATCTCTTCTTTTTCTAGATATCTAGAAATGTCAGAGATGGCTAAATCAGATCCAAATAAGTTTTGGGGTGATGCCGCTAGAGAAGAATTACACTGGTTTAAATGTTTTGAGAAAGTACTTGATTGGTCTAACCCGCCATTTGCTAAATGGTTTGATGGAGGGAAAACAAATATTTCCTTTAACTGTTTAGATCGTCATTTAAGTAGTTCAATAGCTGACAAAGTCGCCTTGATTTGGGAAGGCGAGCCAGGAGATCAAAAAAAATATACCTACAAACAACTACATAAAGAAGTTTGTAAAGCAGCTAATGCACTCAAATCTATAGGTATTGGTAAAGGAGATCTTGTAGCTTTGTATATGCCTATGGTGCCAGAGGCTGCAATTGCAATGCTTGCTTGTGCAAGGATCGGCGCACCACATTCAGTGGTTTTTGGTGGTTTTTCTTCTGAGGCTCTTAGAGATCGATTGATTAACGGAGAAGCTAAGGCAATAATTACAGCTGATGGTGGTTTTAGAAAAGATAAAGTAATTCCTCTCAAAGATGCTGTGGACTGTGCATTGGAAGGTGACTCTTGCCCAAATGTCGAATCTGTTTTAGTTGTTCAAAGAACAAAAAAAACTATTGCTATGGATAAGGGAAGAGATTATTGGTGGCATGAAATTGTAGATAGTCAATCTGAAGAATGTTTGTCGGAAGAAATGGATAGTGAGGATTGTTTATTCGTTTTGTATACCTCTGGCTCTACAGGCAAGCCCAAAGGAGTAGTTCATACAACAGCTGGTTATAATCTTTGGTCTCATTTAACTTTTAAATGGATTTTTGATATTCGTGAAAATGATGTTTATTGGTGCACCGCTGACGTTGGCTGGATAACAGGTCATAGTTATATCGTTTATGGTCCATTATCTAACGGAGCAACTACTGTTATGTATGAAGGAGTTCCGAGACCGTCAAAGCCAGGAGCTTTTTGGGATGTAATTCAGAAGCATAAAATATCAATATTTTATACTGCTCCAACTGCGATTAGAGCCTTTATGAAAACGGGGAAAGAGATTCCTGATCAATACGATTTATCTAGCTTGAGACTTTTAGGAACTGTTGGAGAGCCAATTAATCCAGAGGCTTGGATCTGGTATCGAGATGTTATTGGGGGAGGGAAATGCCCAATAGTTGATACTTGGTGGCAAACAGAAACTGGAGGAGTAATGATTAGCCCACTTCCAGGAGCAACCCCAACCAAGCCAGGATCAGCAACTTTCCCATTGCCTGGGATTGAAGCTGATGTAGTCAATTCAGATGGCGAGTCTGTACCTGATAATGAAGGTGGGTATCTGGTAGTTAAAAGACCATGGCCTGGAATGATGAGAAATGTTTATGGAGATGAAAAAAGATTTAGAGAGAGTTATTGGGAGTATTTGAAACCTACGGATAATAAATATATTTATTTTGCAGGAGATGGAGCCCGAAGAGATGAAGAGGGATATTTTTGGGTTATGGGTCGAGTTGATGATGTTATAAATGTCTCTGGTCATAGGCTTGGAACAATGGAAATAGAGTCAGCTTTAGTTAGCCATGAGTCAGTTTCAGAGGCAGCAGTTGTAGGTAGACCTGATGATTTGAAGGGTGAATCGATCGTAGCCTTTGTTACATTAAAAACAGGAGCAGAAGCAAATAAAAATATTGACGCACAATTAAAAAAACATGTTGTGAATGAAATAGGTCCTATTGCCAAACCAGATGAAATTAAGTTTACTGATGCTCTCCCTAAAACAAGAAGTGGAAAAATAATGCGTAGGATCTTGCGAGCATTGGCTTCTGGTGATGAAATAAGTGGTGATACAAGTACTCTCGAGGATAGATCAGTTTTAGATAAACTAAGAAATTGATGTTAGATTTTCCAATTCATTATTTTATCGACTATAAAATCAATTTTTTTGTATTTTAAAGAACTTTGTAAATTGGATTTTAGTAACTTTCCTTTTAGCCCAAGGCTTACTGGGGTTAGATGATTACCATCGAGTTGAATAATCTCAGATTTATCAGAAGCTCTCTCTCCTAATGATTTAAGTAATAAATCATTTTGATCTAGATTATCATTTTTAAATTTTATTAATAGATTATTTCTTTGCTCATAGTGTTCTTTTATAAGATTTAATGTCTCGCTAGGACTGGGACTAAATTCAGTTTGAAAGTTTAACCTTTGTGACATCTTCCTAAGCATAGGTATAGATTTACCTGCCTTGAAATTATTAAAGCTTATAGCTACTAAACCATTACAATTTCTACCTCCATCCGGTGCTAGTAAATGTAATTTACATCCAAGACTATGACCCAATCTTATTGACCTTGGGATTAAGCCCACTCTTCTTTCAATAATCTTTCGAGATAGATGGAATTGTTTCCAGGCATGATTCGCTTGAGTTTGATGATCAAAGTTTGGGATATAGCTCCATGAATGTACTGCAAAATTTTTATGTAAAAGTCCTAAAATAAGTCTTTTGTATGTAACCTCTGGCTTTATTGAAATATAACTACCTCCAATTATTTCTATAAGGCCTACTGGTCTCGATGGCCATTGGCAAACAACATCACTTATTCGTCTAATATTGGTCATTGATGAATCACACTCTCTGAAAAGAGAAATAGAAAATGATTATAAATATAAGTGTCTTGTATTTATAATGTTCTACTAATTTTTTATTCAACTCTGTTTTTTTGATGATAATGGAATCATGACTAATGAATTTTGATGTGAAAGAAGAGCAAAATCATGAGAAAGAGAGTCATCAGCTTAACTTTCTAAATGGAACAACTAAAGAAACTGCCAATGAAAAAGCGGAAGGTTCAGGAGTGAAAAGCTTACCCAAGTCCAACGAAAAATCAGTTGAAATCTTAAAGAAACATTACTCACCTATGAATTTATTGATTTTGGATACGGAGACTACTGGTCTTGACAATGAAAATGATGATTGTATTGAAGTTGGTTCCATACTCTTTAATGTCAAAAGTCGATCGGTTTTAGCACAGCAATCTTTTCTTTTACCAGTTGAAGAAAACAACGCAGAAAAAATAAATAATATTCCCGCGGGAATAACTAGATTGCCTCAGCCACTTTCCCAAGCAATAAAATATTTTGAATCTTTAGTTCAAGAATCTGATGTTGTCGTTGCTCATAATGCGGAATTTGATAAGAAATGGTTTGGTATTAATAAATTGCCTCAGATAAAGAAACAATGGATTTGTTCTATGGATGATATAACTTGGCCAGCTGATAGACAATTGAAGAGTCGCCCTTCAGTAATTGATTTAGCCCTGGCATATGGGGTTCCCGTGTGGAGTGCACATAGAGCTTTGACTGATTGCATCTATTTAGCAGAGGTCTTTAAACGATGTAATGAACTAGAACAGCTTTTGATTAGAGCTCTTGAACCAAAAATACTTTTCCGTGCTGAGATCTCTTATGAAGAGAGACACTTGGCTAAAAATGCTGGATTCAGATGGAATGATGATATTAAGAATGCTTGGTCAAGAAAAATGAGTCGAAGAGATTTAAAGAAATTAGAGTTTCCTGTACGAGAGGTTGATTCTCATAAATGAGGTTGATTTTCATAAAGTACTCATTTCAATTCTAGGCTATATATTTAATGTATTAGGTAATAGGTTTTCTAGAGCTTTCTCAATGAATGATTTATGAGAAAATATTTAACCAAGAAAAATATAGTCAGCCAATTTCCTCTTGCTAGAAGTAAGACTGATGGTAATGAATTGAAAAAGCGTCTAAGACAATGGCAGCATTCTAGAAGTTGGGCTCGTTTAATTTGTGAAGCTGAAAAAATGTGGAGTCTTGAATCAAGAGAATTAAAAAGACTTGGAGCTATGGAATTAATTCAACTACAAAATGAAATGCCCTTTAATGTGAGAAGAAGAGTGAATTTTTGGCTGGTTAGATATTCAGGTGCTACTCGATTTGAAGATTAAGGACTAAACTTAGGAAGATTCTAGAGTAAGCTATTCTAATTTTATTTTGAAAAAAATTGATGATCCAAGTATTGATTTGCAAGTTTACGTAAACAATTACTATTGAACAAATAACAAATAATTTTGCTGAAGCTACTTTGACAAATCTCAAGAATTTAAGAGGAATGGTAGATCTTCTGCCAGCCCAGACCCTTGGCTGGCAGAAGGTTGAAACAATTGCGCTAGAACATTTTAGCCGAGCTGGGCTACAAGAAATTAGAACTCCGATTATTGAACAAACTGAATTATTTTTAAGGGGTATTGGCGAAAATACAGATGTTGTTGGAAAAGAAATGTATAACTTTGATGATAGAGGAGGTCGTCCTTGCACCCTTAGACCTGAAGGTACAGCTTCTGTCGCAAGGGCAATACTTCAGCATGGATTATTAAATAATGGATCTCAAAGGCTTTGGTATAGAGGACCAATGTTTCGTTATGAGCGTCCACAAGCAGGAAGACAAAGACAGTTTCATCAGATAGGAGTTGAATTTGTTGGATTCGCCTCCGTTATGAGTGATGCTGAGGTTATTTCAATTGCTTGGGAATTCTTAAAGGAAGTTGGCTTATCTGATTTGACTTTAGAAATTAATAGTCTTGGAAGCAATGAAGACCGAAATATATTCAAAGAAAAGTTGAAAGATTGGTTAAATCAGAGATTTGATTTTTTGGATGAAGATTCTCAGAGAAGAATTAATGTTAATCCTTTGAGAATATTAGATAGTAAAAATACTTCTACAAAAGAACTTTTATGTGAAGCCCCTTCTTTAAATGATTTTTTATCTAAGAAGAGTAAAACTAGATTTAATTATTTACAGGAGTTACTAGATAATCTAAATATTCCATATAAAATAAATAATAAATTGGTACGAGGACTTGATTATTATTCTCATACCGCTTTTGAAATAACAAGCGAGCATCTTGGATCTCAGGCAACAGTATGCGGAGGAGGCCGTTACGATGGTTTGTTAAGTGAATTGGGAGGACCTATAACACCTTCAATTGGATGGGCTATTGGAATGGAGAGATTAATAATTCTTGCTGGAGATAAAATTCTTCAATCAAAATCCCCAGATGTTTATGTGATTCATAAAGGTGAAAAAGCTGAACAACTTGCTTTGAATATTACTTGTCAGTTAAGGTCAGCAAACTTAACTACTGAATTAGACTATTCGGGCTCATCTTTTTCTAAACAATTCAAACGAGCAGATAAAAGTTTGGCTAGATGGGCAATAATTATAGGTGAGGATGAGGTTTCAAAAGGTCAATTATTGATGAAAAAATTAAGAGACAATGAAAATAAAGAGGGTAGAGAGGAATATATTTTTTTAATCGAGGATCTAAATCAGATAATAAACCAATTGATTGATTAATTAATTTTTTTTATAATGAGCTCTATGAAGATCCAAAAAATTTGTTGTATTGGTGCTGGGTATGTTGGTGGTCCAACCATGTCTGTTATTGCAGATAAGTGTCCTGATTTAGAAGTTAGGGTAGTTGATATAAACAAAGAAAGAATTGCTGCATGGAATGATAAAGATCTCAACAAGTTACCAATATTTGAACCTGGATTAGATCAGATAATTTCTAGAACAAGAGGACGAAACCTTTTCTTTAGTTCCGAAATGGAAAAGTCAATCTCTGAAGCAGATATGATTTTTATATCAGTTAATACTCCAACAAAAACAAAAGGTCTTGGAGCAGGTCAAGCAAGTGACCTTAGTTGGGTAGAAGCTAGTGCAAGGCAAGTAGCTAAATTTGCAAATGGGCACACAATAGTAATAGAAAAGAGTACTCTTCCAGTTCGTACTGCACAAGCAATAAAAGAGATACTTAAGACAACTAATAGAGAGAATCAAAAGAATGAGATTTCTAAAACTTTTTCCGTTTTATCTAATCCAGAATTTTTGGCTGAAGGTACTGCAATAAATGATTTAGAACAGCCCGATAGAGTCTTAATAGGTGGAGAAGATCCTGACTCTGTAAGTGACTTAGTAAATATTTATTTGAACTGGGTTCCTCGCGAAAAGATAATTTGTACGAATCTATGGAGTAGTGAGCTTTCAAAATTAGCTGCTAATGCCTTTTTAGCTCAGCGTATTAGTTCCATCAATTCGATTTCAGCCTTTTGTGAAGCTACAGGTGCCAACATTCAAGAAGTTGCAAAGGCAATAGGAACAGATAAAAGAATAGGGAATAAATTCCTAAATCCAGGACCGGGCTTTGGGGGAAGTTGTTTTAAAAAGGACATATTAAATTTAGTTTATTTAAGTGAGTATTTTGGATTACCTGAGGTAGCCAATTACTGGAATCAAGTAGTTGTACTAAACACATGGCAGCAAGATAGGATTTATAAAATTGTCCTTCAAAAGCTTTTTGGTACGGTTAATGGAAAACGAATAGCAATACTTGGTTTTTCATTTAAGGCAAATACAAATGATACGCGTGAGTCTCCTGCTATAAGGATTTCTAGTGACTTACTAGAGGAAGGTGCCGTGATATCAATTTATGATCCTAAGGTTTCATTTGAGAAAGTAAAGGAAGATTTTGAAAAACTTTCCTTTGATAATCATGGTTCCTGGCATATGGTGAATTCAATTGAAGATGCATTGAAAAATGCTGACGCGGTTTTAATTCTCACTGCATGGGAAGAATTCTTTGGACTAGATTGGAATTATTTTGCCTCTTTGATGAGAACTCCGGCTTGGGTTTTTGATACGAGATCAGTTGTTAATCGAGAAGAAATAAAAAATACAGGTCTAAACCTATGGAAATTGGGAGAAGGAAGTTGAAAGTGATTAATTAAAACAATTTATAACGCTATAATAAAGCTTGGTTAATAATTTAATTTTTACAAATTTATTTTCTCTACAAATGTTATTTCAATTTAAATTCAAAAGAAAGAAAAATACTCAAGAAAAAAGTAAATCTAAACTTAATATGAATGATTGGATGGAATTAACTAAAGAAGAAAGACTGGAAATTGATTCTAATGAAAAGAATGAATCAATGAGAAATAAAAAGGAATTATTGAAAACTATTAGGGAAGAATATATGAAAATAAAGAATAAAAAATAAACAATGGTTAATAATATTAATCGTAATTATTAGTAAATTTAATCTAAAGAAAATAAAGAAGCAAGTCATTAAATGAATTCAGAGAATTGGCCTCCAATCAAAGCTTGGACTAGTAAGTTCAGTATTAAAGGTCAAAGATATTTTGTTGCAATAAACTATGGTGGAAATCTTCGAGATAGATGGGTGATTTTGATTTCGGTACTTGATTCAAATGTAATATTAGATGTTTCTTGGATCCAATTGCTTGATCAATCTAAATGGAGTTCTGGTTGGGACGAAAATAAACCGCCATCAACTACTAGAAGCATAGATATTCCAAATGATTTAAAGATAAGTATTTATAATCAGCCTTCTAGAGATTCCGGTTTGACTATACCGATAACTAAAGGAACGATTAGACCTTGGTTTAGCAATGGCTAACTAATCTATAAATTCTAAATTCTATATTTTATTTTTTTAATAGTTAACTAGATCTTGAAATTACTTTTCACTTATTATTTTCCTGTTGGCTACTTACTTTCCTTGTTTTTTCACGTTAAAAAAGAGTTGTCTAATTCTTAAAGGATGAAAGAATCTTCAACGTGGGTTTCAGAGAAAGAAGCTAGCCAAGTTCTAAGAGTAAATCAGAAAATCTTAGAAATCTGTAGAGAAGAGGGATTCCTAAAGCCCGGTATTCATTGGAAAAGCTCTCCTGATGCTGATCATTTACCCTGGAAGCCAAAAGCTTCTTATTGCATAAGGCTATGTAAAGCAGCTATTGAAAAGCGGAAAAATGATAATCATTACCTTTATCAATTTTAGCTTAAGGAATAAAAACCGTTATTGTTGGTTAGGAAAGTATTTCTTTTTAGGCTACGAGATCCTCTCCTTTGCAATCCTGTATAGACGTCTCCAATATGGGATAAAGAGAAATCATTCTTCCGTATTCTGGAGATGTTTTATAACAATTTGCTTTTTTTCGATAATGATCTTCTGTTTCCATTTCAAGACTATTAATTCGTGTACAATCCATGACTGCTATTGAAGATATTTAATTACTTAATAGTTATAAATAAAGGGTGTAAATTGATATTTTATATTAATTACATATTTGCTTGTATTTGTATGGGTCTGATGACTTAACTAGTTTTGAATACCTGATATATATTTTTTTTATGTATCAAATAATTCTTTAATTAGAGATTTTTAGTGTAAAAGATTTCGTTATTTTACTTTTTACTAATCCTCGGGTCTGGTTTTTTCTATTTGAAAAACTTAATTTTTGAAATATTTTTTCTAGTTGCATTGGATTTCAATAATAAAAAAAATTTACAGATTCTTTCTCTTAGATGAGTATTTGGTGGATTTGCAGTAACCTCGGTTCGGTTTTGAAAAAATTGCACTTCTAATGCAGACCTATGGAAATCCAGGTGTCACCTACGGGTGGTGGGCTGGTAATTCTGGGGTCACCAACCGCTCAGGCAAATTTATTGCCGCTCATGCCGCTCATACCGGTTTGATTGCTTTCTGGGCTGGTGCCTTCACTTTATTTGAATTAGCTCGTTTTGATCCATCTGTACCAATGGGTCACCAGCCATTAATAGCGCTTCCTCATTTGGCAGCTCTTGGAATTGGTTTTGATGAAACTGGTGCTTTTGTCGGTGGTAGTGCGGTGATTTCAATTGCAGTAGTTCACTTAGTTTTATCCATGGTTTATGGAGCTGGTGGATTAATGCATTCATTGCTTTTCTCTGGCGACATGCAGGAATCTTCGGTTCCTCAGGCTAGGAAATTCAAACTTGAATGGGACAATCCAGATAACCAGACATTCATTCTCGGACACCATTTAATTTTCTTTGGTGTTGCTTGTATTTGGTTTGTTGAATGGGCAAGAATTCATGGGATCTACGACCCATCAATTGGAGCTATTCGTCAGGTTGAATACAATCTTAATCTGAGTCATATTTGGGATCATCAGTTTGACTTCCTTACTATTGATAGCTTGGAAGACGTCATGGGAGGTCATGCATTCTTGGCTTTCTTAGAAATTACTGGTGGTGCATTCCATATCGCTACTAAGCAAGTTGGTGAATATACCAAATTCAAAGGATCTGGACTTTTATCAGCAGAGGCTATTCTTTCTTGGTCTTTAGCAGGTATTGGTTGGATGGCTGTTGTGGCAGCTTTCTGGTGTGCTCAAAATACTACTGTTTATCCTGTTGAATGGTTTGGTGAGCCTTTGGCTTTGAAGTTTGGTATTTCTCCATATTGGATCGATACTGTTGATCTTCCAAATGGCGCACATACTTCTCGTGCTTGGCTATCTAATGTTCATTATTACTTTGGATTCTTCTTTATCCAAGGTCATTTATGGCATGCTCTTAGAGCAATGGGATTCGATTTCAAACGAGTAACCAATGCTTTGAGTAATTTAGATACTGCTTCAGTATCATTAAAATAGTTAAATAAGTTTAACTCAATAAAAAAGCCCCACTTTCGTAGGGGCTTTTTTATTGAGTTTTTTCTCTTTTGTTATTGTTAAATATTGGAAAATTAAGGATGAGTCGAAAAAGAATTAATATTGAATACTCATCCTCGATTAACTTTATGAGTCCCTATATTTTTTATAATTTTTGTTATCTACAGATTTTTTTTAATCTTGTAAGAAGTTCATGGTAATTTTTAGATGCTGTGAAAATATATATTTACAATTAATCTAAAAAGTTTAAATGAGTTAATTGAGATATAATAAGAATCAATTGCTACCTATATAATATATTAATATGAGAAATTATTTTTATTTATTTCGTTAGCTAATTAATAGATGAGTGAATTACTTTCTGGTTTTGAGAGCCTATATAAAATAAATGCAATTCCCACGTTAGTTCTTTCTCTAGGATTGCTTGGCATCATAGGTATTCTTCTAACGCTTGGAAGAAGATTAGATTCTGCTATGAAGTTGGAGAGATTTGGTATCCCAATAGCCCTATTAGTTGGTGCAATTGGTTTTTTGATTGGTCCTTATGGGCCTTTTTCATTATTACCTGAGAGAGTGCTTAATACTTGGATGCAGCTGCCAACCCCCTTGCTTACTTTGGTTTTCGCGACACTAATGCTTGGTAGGCCAATACCAAGAGTAAGTGGTTTATGGAAACCTGTAGCTTCTCAGGCTTTACTGGGGCTTCTTCTTGGTTTTGGTCAATATGTCATTGGTGGGATAATTGTTTTATCATTTTTACTTCCTTATTTAGGTGTAGATCCATTAATGGGATGCATCATTGAAGTTGGTTTTGAAGGTGGTCATGGAGCAGCGGCGATTATGGGTGAAAGTTTCACCCAATTAGGGTTCCCTGAAGGTTTAGATCTTGGCTTTGCAATGGCAACAGTAGGGCTACTTGCCTCTACTTTGTTAGGTAGTTGCCTAGTGTTTGCAGGGAGGTCATTTGGGTGGCTTGTTCCCGTTGATGAAGAGGTCATTAATGTTTTAGATGAATCTAATGTTGCCTCTAAACCATTTGAACAAATCAAGTTGCTTTTATGTAATTTTGCTCTGGCAGGATTAGCAGTACTAATAGGGATTTTATTGCTTTATTGTTTAAGATTATCTTCCTTATATATGGGTGATATAAGTCAACAGGTAATTCGTGCTTTTCCAGTTTTCCCCTTGGCATTGCTGGGTTCTTTCTTTATAAGATTTGTACTTGAGAGAATTGAAAAGACTAAATATATTTCATCACTTTTCCAACGCGAGATAGGAATACTTTCAACAGATTTACTTATAATCACTGCTATGGCTGGATTAAATTTACCATTATTGACAAACTATTGGTTTCCTATAAGTGTTTTAGCTTTGGGAGGATTGACTTGGAATCTAGCAGGAATGTTGATTTTTTCAAGATTATTTTTTAGAGATGAATGGTTTGAACGAGCAATTGCTGAGTTTGGAAATTCAACAGGAGTTGCAGCTAGTGGACTCTTATTGTTGAGATTAGCTGATCCAAGAAATTCTACTAATACTTTACCTGTATTTTCTATTAAGCAATTATTTTTACAACCACTTCTTTCAGGAGGCTTGATTACTGTAATAGCACCATTATTTATTAGTAGTTTTGGCCTGAAAGGTTGGACGGAATTTTGTGGAATAATATCAGTATCTATATTTCTGATAGCGATTTATTTACAGTCGACATATACAAAGGCCTCAGTATGATAAGACATATATAATAGTAATTATAAATAATATATATCATTAGCTTTATTCACTTTCACTTTCTTTTGTATGAATAGGCAAATCTACAAAGATATACCACCTCAAGAATTAAAAGAAAAATGGTTTAAAAGTCATCTTCTTGGTAAAGAGGTTGAATTAAGAGAACTCTATGAGTTGCCTCAGGATCAGTTGGACTTAGTAATGGCAGAGACTGCAGAGTTTAGAAGTGATATAGGAAATAGAGATAGGAATTTAGGTAAGTTTTGTACGGCTGGATATTTTTTAGAGTTATCAAGAATCATTGATAAAAGAAGAGCTACAGAGTAATTGATTTAAATGCAATTTAAAAAAAAAGTGGTTCATTTCTGTTGCACCAAGTTTTATTTTTTTTCATAACTAGAGGATAGTTTTTGTGCTCCAAGAAATAATTTAACCAATTCCTTAATAATTTGATCTCATTATTTTCGTCAAAACTTTTGATGTCAGCTATTCTAAATTGTCTTACAAAAGGCCAGATAGCCCAATCAGCTAATGATTCTTTTTCTTCTACCAAGAAAAGTGGATTGCTCTCATTTGAAAAACTTTTTAACCTTCTATTTAATGATATAAGTATTTCCATTCCAGCCTCTTTATGAGTTTTCAGGTCTTGATAGTTGAACCTTGAGGCATATTTGAATCTGTCTAAATGATATTTAAAAATTTTGTCATTTGTTTCAATTAGACTAAAGATTTCTTGTGATTTGCTTTCTTCATTTATTCCAAGTAACCCTTTCATATTTGCTCTTTTAATAGCCCATATCATAATGTCTATGCTTTCATCAATTACTTCATTTTGAGAAGTCTCTAAGACTGGGACAGTCGCTTTATTAGAAATTTTGATTAATTCTAATGGCTTATTTTTAAGATCGACTTCTCTAAGCACTATTTTTTGATTAGTGCTTAATAAGGCCCATCTAGCTCTTATCGCGTAGGGACATCGTCTAAAGCTATATAAAATATTGTGCTTCATAACTTTCCTGTTAAAATCATATTGCCCTATTTTGTTAGCTATGATTAGTAAATCCTATAAGGCTTAGAAAAAAATATGCTTTGCCAATTATATCTTTTAACCTTTTTAAAGTAATTGTATTTTGCTTTTAAACTATATTCTATCATTTTTAGATTTATAAGCTTCATTTTTTAGATTTTATCAACCATGTCAGAATTTATTTATTTAATGAAAAATGGTGATTTATATAAACTTGGATGTACAAGGAATTTGGAAAGTGAGGCTATTAAGCTGAAACCTGGCAAGATAATTTCCTCTTGTGAGGCAATTGAGCCTAAAGCTTTCGAGGCAAGACTCTTACGCCTTTATAAGAGGAAAAGAATTCCTGATACAAATTATTTCCGTTTATCTGAAAAGGAAGTTGATAGTTGCATGAAACACATAAATGGAAAAAGTAGACTACCTAAAGGTTTAAGTGACGAGTTCCAAATAGGATTAAATGGATCTTTGATATTTGCTCTTATAGCTTTATTTATATCATTTATTATTAATAGGATGCTTATATTTAGCTTATTTATATCACTTACATTTGCTTCTATTCCAATGTGGTCACTTGTCCTTCTTGGTAGTTTTGGAGGCTACGATATTGATGATCTTACACTTTTTTCCACTTTCTCCAATAGATTAAAGGGCTTTATGGTTTCAATCTCTATGGTATCTGTTGCCTATGTTTTATATAATTTCTCTGGCTTTTCACTCGATATATTTAAATAATTAGAAAATGTATATTTAAATATATATCTGACTTGATTCAGCTTGTCTTTAATTGGTTTATAGCTATAAACCAATTAACTGCTAATAATTTTAGCTGGCATGAACATTTCTGATTATCTTCAATTCCTAGAACCAATACAAGATCAGCTTAATAAAGTTTACTCTATAGCATCCCTAGCACTTACTGTATTGATAGTGTTATGGTTATTTAATTTTATTGTTGGCTTAATACAAAGAACATATTCAGTAGGGAAGGCGATAGGTAGTTTCTATCGGAATTATTTTCATAAGTATATAAGAAAAGCGATAATAGGTATACTTAATATATTCAAAAAGCCCAAAAATGCAGTCTGATAATTAATTATAAAGTTTAATTATTGGTTTCTAATTGGCAGTTAATTGCGATTTCAAAGGGAATCGAGCTATTAGGCAATTCTATTAATTTTGAGCAAATATTTGCGATATCAATTGCTTGAGTCATATCCTCTTTGGGAAATTGATCTATATCTTTTGCCATATCTGTATTTACCCAGCCTGGGCAAATAGCTGTAACTCTAATTCCTTTCTTCCATCCTTCATTCCTCATCGTTTGGCATAAACTCATTAATGCGAATTTACTCATTGAATAGCTTGCTAAATTACCTTTTGATCTTTTTCCACTCATAGATACTAAAACAATAATTCGACCAGATTGACTCATTGACAAATACTTCCAAGCATTTTTTGTTAATATCCATGGTCCCATTACATTTACTTTCCAGAGATACTCTATATCATGCATTTCTTTATCACTAAATAAAAGACTAGTCCTTTTAAATATCCCAGCACAATGGATAACTGTATCGATACCATTAAAGGTTTTTAAGGTTTTTTTTATCCATTCTTCTGATGAATTGTTATCTAGTGCATCATATTTATGAAGAATAAGTTTTTCTTGATCATTTATTTTTGGATCTAGAATTGTATTTATTAAACTGTCTTTTTCTCTTACTCCTAAGCTTATGGAATGACCTTCCTTAAGTAATTTTGATGCTATTGCCTTACCTATTCCTCTGCTCGCTCCGCTTATAAGGATCTTTCTCATTTAAGGTTAATTATTGAATACCTTTAATAATAAGTTTAATTCTCTACCACGCATTCTCATTAGACCATGCTTGATAGACCATGGTGATTTTTTAAACATTTGCCACATAGCAGATATTAATTCCTTAAGGGTTAGTGTATTAGTTAGAAATCCATACCATTTTTTATTTGGTAAACTAAAAAACTCAATAAAAAATCCTCTTAACAGTTCTTCTTCAAAGCGCATTAATTTCTCTAATCCAAATTTATATATAGCTTGTTTTCTTTTGAGCTCAGTTGGCCATAAGACCTCCCAACCTTTCTTTGCTAAAGAAGCTGAGGATGCTTTGCTATCTTTCATTGCGAATGAGAGAGCTTTGGCAACTTTAGGTGCCCTTCTAAGAAGGCTTCCAACCATATATCCCGAAGCTGGGTGAACCATTCCTGCTGAACCTCCAAAACCAAGAACCGGTTGAGTTAAATCAGGAATAGGCATGTTCATTGGTAGGTATAAACCATGTTCTTCATGTTGAAGACTTTTTATTTCTAGGCCTCTATTCTCTAATCTTTTTTCCAGTCTTCTTTTTAATTCATCAAGTGTCACTGGAGGGGATAGACCTAATGAGGTTTCTTCTAAGAAAAATTTTCCATTCCCCATATCCATTGCATACAAAAATGTTGGAGCTTCCTTCCTTTCCTCTGGCTCCAAGTGGTCACAACGATAATCCATTAAAACAAATTGACCTTGTTCAACTGGCGGAGCGTTGAACTCTCCTACAATCCCATAACAAGTTTGAACTGCGATGGGTCCTTGGTCAGGTGCTTTAATGAAAACAGGTTTATATCCGGTTGCGTCAATTACTAATCGAGCATTAAGTTCTTGACCGGTGGAGGTCTTTACAGTGCTTATTAAATCCTTTGTTTCTAGGTTGATAGCAGAGCCTTTGTGCCATTTTATTGCAGCTTTATTGCATTGACCTAGCCAATAAGCCTGTAATTTATTTTTATCAAAAAGACCATAATCTCTATTGTGATGGGTTGCCTCATTCTTCTTTGAATTTGGATCTTTATCTCCCTCACCAAAATAGCTGACTGTATTAATCCACCTATGTTCAAGCAAGTCACTTAAACCCAGTTCGTCAACTTCTTCGCCCCAAATCCCATAGGTAAATGGCCATGGTTCATTTGGAGACTGCTCAGATAAAATTTCAACACTTAATTTTTCATTTGCTAAGGCTGCAGCAATAGATAATGCACCTGGGCCTGAACCTAGTACTAATGCATCTTTTAATGCATTAGTATTCATAGCTCTCCATGCAGAAAATTGTAGATTACTTTCAAATGGATATTAGGTGTTAAATTTCGGGAAAAATATTTAGTTATTTTATTACCTCTCTGTGTTGCCACTTTAAACACCTATGCCTATAGAATCAAGAATACCTCCTGACGGCATTAACAATGGATAGTATTAATGTTTTTTATCAACTAAATGAATTCATTTTGTTTCTATGTATATTTGAGTGGCGTATTGAGGAAAATTAAAATAATAATTAGTTAAAGTAATACATAAGAAATTAAATTTTAATATGCAAACAAAGATGAATGATTTCGAGGAGATTAGACCTTTAACTATTTTAATAACTGGTGGCTCATCAGGCATTGGTTATCAAGCAGTGCTTAAATTACTATCTCTTGGACATAATATTATTTTACCATGCAGAAATTTACTTAGGGCAAATAAAATATTGAGTAGTTTTGTTAATATTCCATCATCTTATTTATCTAATAAAGGTAATATTTATACGCCAATAATGGATTTATCCGATTTAAATAGTATTGATTTATTTTGTTCAGAGCTAAAGAAAAGCAGATTTAAAATTGATGTTTTGATTTTAAATGCTGGCCTTCAATATACAGGTTCAAAGGAACCTAGACTATCAACTCAAGGTATTGAATTAACTTTTGCGGTGAATCACTTATCACATTTTTATTTAACGCAAAATGTTTTACCTTTATTAAATATAAGTAAAGAATCTAAAATAATAATTACCTCCTCAGAAGTTCATAATCCTATGAGCTCTGGTGGAAAAGTAGGAGCCAAGGCGAGCTTGGGAAACTTGATGGGATTAGAAGGTGGTTCTGGATTTGAAATGATTGATGGAAATAGATTTAATGCCGATAAAGCTTATAAAGATAGTAAATTATGTAACATTTTATTTGGAAAAGAATTATGCAAGAAATTGATTCAAAAAAAACTATATATACCAGTAATTACATGGGCTCCTGGTTTAGTTATCTCTAGAAATAGTGAGGGATTTTTTCGGTATAGTAGACAATATAATAGACTGGGTCAAATATTATTTGCTTTTTTAGCTAGGGATCTGTTAAGGATATCTACATCAAATAAGAAAGCAGGTTTACTCTTAACTAAGTTGGTTTGTGACTATCAATATAATAAACTAGGCTTTAATTATTATAGTAATAGAGTTATCTCACCGGGCAAATTTATTTTTGAAAAAACTAATATAAGTAATGAAGCTGAAAAGGAGGGACTAGGAAAAAGGTTATGGGAATTATCTGAGCAAATAATTAATCAACAAGCTGGATAAACAATTTTTAATTGTTAAGATAAATTGTTTGAGTTGGGTATGCAAAACTAATATTTTCATCTTTAAATTTCTTCATGATTTCAAGATTTATTTCTTGTTGTGCCGACATTGCTAGAACATAATCGCTTGTGGGAATGTAATAGACAAGTTCAAAATCAAGACTACTATTTGCAAATTCGATGAAGTGACATCTGTCGAAAATTGCATTTTCAGTTTTATCAACAATATTTTTAATTATTTCAGGTATACTTTTTACCTGTTCATATGTGGTGTCATAAATAACCCCCAATTTGTGAACCAGTCTTCTTTGCTTCATCTCAGCATAATTAGAAATAACTCCATTTGTAAGCCTACTATTACTCATTATAATCGCTTCTCCGTTTATACTTTTTAAGCGTGTTGACCTAACACCCACCCTCTCAACTTTTGCCCAAATGCCATCAATATGAATAAATTGTCCACTTTGGAATGGTTTATCAAGAAGGATCGTAATGTATTCAAAGAACTCTTGAACTGGTTCCTTAAGCGCTAGACCTGCACCAATGCCTCCAGCACTTAAAAGTGCCCATATAGCAGCCATTTGGACACCCATATTTTGAAGGTAAAAAATAATTCCGATGCTCCAGACTGATGCTCTCACCATTGGACTAAGTGATCGAATCATTTCACTAATAGATTGATCATTGATTTTGTTTGCCCATCTTTGTATTATTTTTAAAAAAACTCTATTTATTAATCGAACTATATAAATAAGGCAAATGAATTTACTTATACCAATTAATGTCTTATCTACTATTCCACCAATGAGTAGAACTTTCCAAGCAACTATAAAACTTAAGATAAAACCCAAAGGTTTAATAGTATCAACCAAAAGAGAAGCTATATAGTCATCTGTTTTGCTTTGAGTCGCAGAGGTTATTTTCCTTAATGCTTTTCTTAGGATTTTTGGACTTATTAAAGAAATAAGACAACCTATACCAAATGTGAGTAAGGAAATTATGAGGTTTTTATAAAATTCATCCATAAGTAGAAATCATCTTTCTACAGATTGCCTGAAAAAAAAGATTTGTCTAGATATTATCTTTATTTATTGAATAATTATCTTATAAATTAATTTAAAAATTTACTTTTTAATATCTTACTAACATCTCTAAATTCTATTCTATCAGAGGTCTTACATAATTCACATATTAGACTTTCTGTTGTAGATGCTATTGCTCCTGACAATATAAGTCGTAAGAAAGCAGTTTCATTATCTATTGTATTTCTACTTCCAATAGCGTCTCTTGGAATTAAAATATTATAACCTCTTTCTATAAGATCTAAAGATGACTGAAGAATACAAATATGACTCTCTATACCACAAATTATTATATTTTTAAAATTATTCTTATTTAAATAATCTATAAGGTTGTTATTTTTGCTGCAACTAAATTCCATTTTTTTGAATACAGGAAATTGTTCATTAAATGATATTGAATTTATAGTCTTACCAAGTTTCAATGGGTTTTGTTCTGTGATGGCAACATCTACATTTAGTAAATCACATGTATTAATCAGCTTGTTAATATTAAAGATTATTAATTGATTATCTTTAACACTAGTTATAAGCTTTTCTTGCATGTCAAGTATAAGTAATAATGTTTCGTTTTCTATTATTAATTTGTTAGTATTATTATTTTTTGAGGAATTTATGTTGCTTAAAAATTGATCCATCTGAGGATATTTACTCATATTGTTGAAATATAAAACATTTGATAAAGAGAGTCATCATTTATAGCCAATAACTTCATTCTAAATGCTTCAAAAGTTGCACAGCTTTCTCATTACGCTAGGCTATTGAGAAAGGCAGGTTATTATTGTCCACTCCAGCTTCTTATCGTACTCATTCTTCTCCCTTGGAGTCTGGCCTTAGACAAGACGGTAAGCGAATGACGCCCCAAAGGAAAAAGGTACTTTCCTTGTTTGAGGGTATTGGATCAGGAATTCATTTAAGCGCAGAAGAGGTACATTCCAAGTTGACTACTTCTGGAGAGAAAGTTTCGCTTGCGACTATTTATAGAACTTTGAGATTATTGGTAAAAATGACTTTTCTCAATGAACTTGATTTGACTGAAGGGGGTAATAGATTTGAGCTGCTAAGTCATGATCATCCTGATCACCACCATTTGATTTGTATAAGCTGTGGTAGAACTGAAGAATTTGAAAATATAGCAGTTATTAAGGCTGGAGAAGAAGCTGCAAAAAACTTGGGATTTAAATTATTAGAATCTTCGTTAAATGTAAGAGCATTGTGCCCATTGTGTATAAATAAATAAACTTTTCTTTTTTAATTTAATTCTCCTCCACAACTTGAGCCTGCTCCTGCCGTACATCCAAAACAATGGTTTCCTATTGATATAGGACTATTCTTTATTGATGTCTGTGATATTAATAAGTCATTTAAATGTTTGATAGATCCCTTTTTCTTCATTCCTAATTGTTGGTTAAAATCGCAATCATATAGATAGCCCCTCCAATCAACACTGAGAGTGGTTTTACACATTACTGAGCTTAGGTTTTTGGAATTATGATTGTCTTCCAACAATTTTTTGTATTTTTTAAGTTCACCTGTTTGATTTAAAAATTTTTCATATCTATTGATTGGCATATTAGCTAATACAAATAAATTAGAAAAGAAGATACCATATCTATTTTTAAGTTCAAGCTTATATTTATATTCTAATTCTTGTTGAGATGGAGGGAGTTGAGGACTACTTGGATTATATACAAGATTTAAGATGAGTCCTGTATCTTTTTTACCATAGCCATAATAATTAAGATTTTTAAGGGCTAGTATACTTTTTTCGAATACACCTTTACCTCTTTGGTTATCTACATTCTCTTGAAGATAACATGGAAGAGAAGCTGTTATCTGTACTGTATTATCGGCTAAAAATTTAGCTAAATTCTCATAACCTGGTTCTGTAAGTATAGTTAAATTACATCTATCAATAACTTCAACATTATTGCTACGTACTTCTTTAACTAATTCTTTGAATTTTGGATGAAGTTCTGGAGCTCCCCCTGTAATGTCTAGTAATTTAATATTCTTAGCTTTTATAACTCTAGGTATCAGTTTAATGATTTCATTGCTCATCATTTCTGTTCTGCTTGGACCTGCATTGACATGACAATGACTACACGCTTGATTGCATTTGTATCCTATATTAATTTGTAAAGTCTCAAGATTGTCTCTATATATGCTAGGAAACCTTGTTTGTCTAACTTCCATAGATTTAATTCTACGAATTAAATTTGTTAGTAATACTATAGTTAAGATATTTATACCTGTGAGATTATTTCATAAAATATTCATTAGTTTTTTCAATGACTTCTAACCAGTTGTTTAAACCAATCTATATATTCATTTGGACCATCATTGATAATCATATTAAACTTTAACTCGTCATTAGAATCACTAATACCTGACATGTCAGATCCCTTGATTTTGGGTCTAGATACTTGCTCGTTACAGCTATTAACGAATATAACCTTATTCTTTTTTTTGTATACTATTCCTAATCTTTGAATCAAAGTTAAGAACCCTCTGTCACTTCCACCTCTCAACCATGAGTTTGTCTTATTGTCTTTTGTTGAAGTAACCGTATCCCCAACTCCTATTAAAAGCGGCATTTTTTCAATGGGGATTTTTTTCATACATAGTTTTACTAATCCATTAAGAGTCCTTGGTGCACTCCTTACATTAAAATTTTCTCCAAAAGGATAGACTCCAGTTTTAGATGAAATATATTTATTTAAAAGCAATAAAAGGCCTGCTTCTTTTATTGCTCCTTTGATAATGAACTGAATATCTGTAGTTCCAAACTCCATTTCTGATGCATATTTCATGATCTCTGTTCCTTTTCTTAATCCTAAGTTTGGCATCATATGTAGATAGAATGAGTTCTTCAAACCAATTCCGTCTGAAACTTCAATTAGATTATTCATTATCTTTTCCATTATTAATTGTAATTCCCTTACTTTTTTGAGATCGCTTTTGATGGTGCTAAATATCTCATTAAAATTTAAAGTAGGTGTAAAACGTGTATCACATATAGCTACATCAATTAATTTATTTATTTTATCGCTTTTAAGATTTGGGAAAAAGACTTTTAATTCTTTGCGTAACATCTTGTGCATTAATTCTGGTACTTTCGCCAAAAACTCAATCTCATTAATTTCTATTCCTGGATGTGATGAGTTGCCATACCTATCTTGATACTCAACTCCGCAAGCAGCAAGACCAGGCAAGTAAAGACCATCTGCTTTCGCTTTGGTTTTAGAATTAAGTGCTTTCTCCACTAATCTATTAACCCCTCTTCTGCCTTCATGTTCACCACAAGTTAAGACTGAAAAGTTTTCTCCTAACTTTGAAACATCATTAACATACTCTTTGTTTATTTCTCTTTTGAGGGGGTCTTGAACTAATGGAATACATACACCATCAAGATCTTGTATTAATAGAAAATTATTTTCATTTATAATTGTTCTAACAACTTCTTCTTTTTTACTAATCATTTCCATTAAAGAAGCTTTGTATATAATTTTATTCTAGATCAAATGAATTTATTTTTCTATAATAGTTCTTATTCTTCATAAGTTTATAGTCATTCACTCATTTATTATAATAACTATTTTTCAAACTTATAATCCTATTGTATATAATGCTGATGCATGCAAATAGATTGTGTTTGAAAAGGATTTAATCAATAGCTTTTTTAATGAGCCTTACTCAAGTAAGTCTATATCTGAAAGACTTAGAAAGGTTTTGAATGGAAAAGTAGGGTTTTATAGTGTTGGATTATATCCAGCTTCTCTTGCATACAACTGCGCTATGCAAAATCAAGGATTAAATATACTTTTAGCTCCAAGAATTGGAAGAGAACTTTTTGGAGCCTTCTCTGATGATGACCTTTCTGAAATGGACGATAATATAAAAGATAAAATTGAATTTATGGCAATTTCAAAGGATGATAAACTGAAACGATATAATACTCTTGAAGACTTAATAATTAACTGTGAATTAGTTATCTTAAGTTCAAATAGTAACCATATAATAAATGATGTAAACTTAGCTTTTAAATTAAGAAAAGAACTTAATCGAGAAAATGTTCTAATTGCATGCTTGGTAGGTTCATTTTGTTATGACGAAAATTTGAATGAATCTTTTGTATTGTGTGAAAAATTAAACAATCTAGCTTTTTTCTCTGGATTTCATAGACATGGTGCACTGCGTAACCCATTAGATAGCTTTACAGCTAATTTCTGCCATCCTGATGCAATGAATGCAATTTTAGGAGCAAAATTACTGAATAAAATCTCTCCAAATATACAAGTTTCAGCAGGTGTGCATAATATTGAAGGTCAATATATAAAAGCTGCTAAAAATATTTCTTCAATTCTAGCCGGGTTTGGTCATGCTTTTCATAAGAAGAATACTGGATTACTTCCAACTTTATTAACACTATTGTTAGATCAATGTTTAGATCAAGCTGCTTATGTTTCCATGAGTCGATCAGATAGGGAGAATTTATACCAAAATCAACCTTTTCCAATTACAGAGCTTGGATATGGTGTTCAAAGAATAGAAGCTTCTCTTTTAGAGGATGGTGATTTTGTTCAAGTAAGAGATCACACTTTTAGCCAATTGACTGCAATGGTTGCTGATGTAAGAGGGAGTATGATGTTACCTTCAAGTGGTAGACCAACAAGGAACTTTCAAGCTGGTGAAATTTTAGCGAAAAGGATGATTGACTACCAAAGATGTCCACATGGAGTTGAGGAGTTTATTCAATGGTGTGAAAGATCTGATCTTAAAAGAGGCGCTTTAGAAGGGATAAATTCATTAAAGTATTGGCCATATATTATTAAAAAATATTTTATACCCCTAAATGCTTCTTCAATGATAAACCTACTATATATGTGTATTTTAGGCTCAGAGGATATTAAGGAAGATATTTATGATGTTATGACAAATAGTCGTGAACTTACAAATTATTGTCAGGAATCTGTTAAACCTATTCATAGTAAAAATATATCTAATTCATTAGATAATCTCGATTCTAAAAATGCAATTGAATTTATAAATAAATCACTTACTAGTAAAAATTGTCAATTTAAACAGTTAGAAGATTTAGATTTTTGTGAAAAACCTTTTTCAAAAGACAAGCCAACTTATAATAAAGTTATGGATTATATTGAAAATTACTTGTTAGATTTTTAATGATCAAGTAAACTTTATGTATTCTGATAAATTAAATCTAATAATACAAAATTTCTTTATAGGAACAAAGGTCTTACAAATAAATTTAGTAAACAAAGGTCATATTAATATGACTTATATTGTTGAACACTTATACCGTGGAAAAAAATATAAATTTATTTTACAGAGGCTAAGCAAGATATTTGAGTCACATGAAATAGTTAACATGAATCATAAATTATTAACTGATCATTTTAATAAGAAGCTGAAAAATAATTATTTTACAATTTATAAAAAAAGATGGGTATTACCAAATTTAATTATTTGTGAATCAAACCAGACTTTTGTTTTTCAATTTGAGTCTTATTCCTGGCGAGCTATGGAATATATAGATGATACTTTTAGCTTGGATTTGCTAGAAGATGAAAAGATGTCTTATCAGACTGGTCTTGGCCTTTCTAAGTTTCATATAGCGTTTTCAGATATGCAACCTTCAAGTATATCAACTACAATTAAGAATTTTCACAACACTAGATACTACTTGGATAAATATATTATAGCTCTTAAATATTTCAATTTTTCAAAAATAGATAAGAAAGTAAATCAAAGGCTAAATAATATAATTTATAATATATCTAACCATATTAATTATATTGAATACTTACTTACTTCTTTAAAGAAACAATCAATAGAAAGAAAAATTATACATGGAGATCCCAAGCTAAGTAATTTTCTTTTTGACAAGAAATATAAATTTGTAGTTTCATTAGTTGATCTGGATACGATTTCTTCTGGATATTTACTTACTGATATAGCTGATTGTATTCGCTCTATTTGTAATCTATCAGGCGAGGAGCCTGAAAACATTGATAATGTCAGCTTTGATATTAATTGTTTTAATTATTTTCTTAGAGGCTACTTTTCAATAAATAACCATAGAAAACATTCTTCCTTTAGGTTCGTTCTGGAATTTATTTATGTAATCATCTTTGAATTAACTATTAGATTCCTAACAGATTTCTTGCAGTCTAACAGGTATTTTAAAATCGAATATGAAACTCATAATTTATATAGAGCAGAGGTTCAATTCCGACTGCTTTACAGTTTTATGACAAAAATTTCTAATTTATCAGAAGTTATTGATGAAATTGGTATTTCCAGAGGGTCAGATTTTATCTCAAATGTGCGAACATTTATTTAGGGTTTTCAGAATCCCCATCTTTTCACTAAAGTAAAATTAATATTACTTTTTTCTAGTGACAAAGGAATTAACCCATAGGGCTGATGAGCTTAAACAGTTAGGATGGAATCAGGAAGATTTGTATAAATATATTGAATTATGGGATTACAGGCAGAGATGGGGCTCTATTAATTTAGAAAGAGAAGATAGGCAGTTCCTGAGAAAAGCAGAAGCATTATTGCCTGAAATATCAAAAACCAAAGCTTCAGTTAAAAAACCATTGAAGGAAAAATCATATTATTGCTGGCTTCAGTTTTTTCTTAAAGCTATGAATGATTTCGAGTCAAGCGAAAATTTGGATGATGGAATGAGAGGTATTTGGCCTATTTTTCTTGAAGAAGAGCTTCGAGTAATTGATTATTATGAACCTGTCTTGGGTTTACCCGATACTATAAAAGCTAAATTAATTGCTCCAATTAGAGAGGAATTAGTTAAGGAAGCTTTGGAAAACTATGAGAAATCAGTAATAATAAAGAAATTTGATTTTGAAGCGACATTATCTAATGCTAAGTCTAATGGCAAGAATTCTAGTTGGAGATCTCTCAGAGATAGTGATTCTGAGAAAAACAAGGACTATCAAATTATTGATAAAACACGTGTTCTTGAATTCCGTAAAAAAGTTAATGAAAAACTTTTATTATTTATGACAGGAAATTTACCATCTTTAGCTGAGACAGATAAATCTTTACCTCCTAATGATTGGATACATTAAGTAGCCATTTTTCAACTTATGTGGCTAAAAAGAAAATAGAGATAATTAATTATTTGACTTCCCAACGTTTTGAAACTCTTCAATTGCATGCTGGTCAATCGCCAGATCCTGCTACCAATTCTAGGGCTGTTCCTATTTACCAGACTAGTTCATATGTTTTCAACGATGTAGACCATGGAGCGAACTTATTTGGCTTGAAGGAATTTGGGAATATCTATACCCGCTTAATGAATCCCACAACTGATGTCTTTGAAAAAAGAATTGCAGCCCTTGAAGGAGGAGTGGCTGCGTTGGCTACAGCATCAGGACAGTCTGCACAATTCATAGCAATTACCAACTTCCTTACGGCAGGAGATAGCTTTGTATCAACTTCATTTTTGTATGGAGGTAGCTATAACCAGTTCAAAGTCCAATTTCCACGCTTAGGCATCAATGTCAAGTTTGCTGATGGTGATGATGCAGAAAGTTTTGAAAAACAAATAGATTCATCTACAAAAGCGATTTATGTTGAATCTATGGGAAATCCTAGGTTTAATATCCCTGATTTTGATGGCCTTTCGAGATTAGCTAAATCTAAGAATATTCCTCTAATTGTAGACAACACTCTTGGAGCTGCTGGAGCTTTGATTCGCCCTATTGAGCATGGTGCGGATGTTGTTGTTCAAAGTGCCACGAAATGGATAGGCGGACATGGAACTAGCCTTGGAGGAGTGATAGTTGATGCTGGAACTTTTGACTGGGGAAATGGGAAATATCCTTTAATGAGTCAACCCAGTGCGGCTTATCATGGTCTAGTACATTGGGATGCTTTTGGATTCGGTAGTGATATTTGTGGAATGCTTGGAGTCCCTGCAGATCGAAACATTGCTTTCGCTTTAAGAGCTAGGCTTGAGGGATTACGAGATTGGGGTCCTGCAATTAGTCCATTTAATTCATTTTTATTACTTCAAGGATTAGAGACTTTAAGTTTAAGAATAGAAAGGCATTGTTCTAATGCTCTTTCCTTGGCTAAGTGGTTAGATGATCATTCAAAAGTTGATAATGTTAGCTATCCAGGATTAACTAACGACAAATATCATTCAAGAGCTTCATCTTATATGACTAATAGAGGAAAAGGATCAATGTTGATTTTTTCTCTTAAAGGTGGCTTTGATGATGCAGTAACATTCATAAATTCTATGAAACTCTCTAGTCATTTAGCAAATGTAGGTGATGCAAAAACATTGGTTATTCATCCAGCATCAACCACTCATCAACAATTATCTCCTGAAGAACAGCTCTCTGCAGGAGTAACTCCGACTATGGTAAGAGTATCAGTGGGAATCGAACACATAGATGATATTTTAGAAGATTTTGAGCAGGCACTAAATTTAATTTAATTTCTAAACATAGGTATACAGAGATGGCTTTAATACTTCCTCGAAGTTACCATAAAATAGAATCTGTTGAAAAAAATCATATTTCATGGATTGAGCCTGAATTAGCAGAAAGACAAGATATCAGACCTCTAAGGATTGGAATATTAAATATTATGCCTTTAGGAAAACAATATGAATTTAATTTATTACACCCGTTGGGACTTTCACCTCTACAGATAGAACCTATTTGGATAAGATTAAAATCGCATTCTTATAAAACTTGGGATCTACAACATTTAAAAAATTTATATGTTCACTGGGAGGAGGCTATGTCACCAACTCCTCTAGATGGATTGATTATTACTGGAGCACCTGTAGAGCATCTTCCTTTTGAAGAAGTTAATTATTGGAAGGAATTAGTAAGTTTAATTGAGGAATCAAAATTAAAATGCGCTAGCACATTAGGCTTGTGTTGGGCTGGCTTTGCAATGGCATATATTGCCGGGGTAGAGAAAAAGATTTTTAATAAAAAACTTTTTGGTGTTTATCCAATGAAGAGCCTTGTGCCTGGTCATTCTTTAATGGGGACGCAAGATGATGAGTTCTTCTGCCCTCAAAGTAGGCATGCTGGCTTGCCAGATATAGAAATGGAACAGGCAGAAAAAAAAGGAAAACTAAGATTATTAGCTCATGGGAAAAAAGTCGGCTATACGATTTTCGAAACTCCAGACCAACGACAGCTAATGCATTTAGGACATCCTGAATATAATGTTGACCGTTTAAAATCTGAAATGGAAAGAGATAAAAAAAGAGGAGACGTCCCTCCGCCAGAAAATTTTGATTTGGCTAAATCAAAAACTTCTTGGCGATCTCATCGGAATTTACTATTTCAACAATGGTTATGGTTCTGTTATCAACGAGTAAGCCTACGTGTTTAGTTTCCTGATGTATTAGATTTCCTGATTAAGATAGATTTTCCTATTTTAAAGGTGGCATTAGATTTTTAGGATCATTAAGGGCTTTAATTTCCTGTAATTTTGGGAGCCAATCTTTAAAAGCTGATGATAATTCTTTTTGATGCCACGGTAAATGCGGGTGTATTTGCGCAAGATGCACCCCTGGACATATGAATTCTAGATTATTCCAACACTCCTCTATCCATTTAAGGGTCTTTTTTCTCTTTGATTGATTGTGAGCTTCCCATGAACCATTAATCCAAGGTTTCCATATCGCATCACGATTAACGAAAGAAGTATCTATTTCTTTAGAATTTGTAAAACCTCCTAATTGTTGAGATGCAATATAACAACTTTCGTTAGGCCTTTTATCTAATAATTTTTTAATGATTTTTAAAACCTTTAGATTATTCTCTTCCCAAGCAGGACCTAACAATCCAAGTACCTCAGAATGACTTAGGTTATTGATCTTATTGTTTCCTAAACTCAAAGATGGCAAAGAGTTCATATCATTGACTTTTCTGATATTTCTATTACAAGTGAATGGTAATTTTTCTAGCAAGTTAATTAGAACAGCTTCATGATCAGTATTTATAACTTCACCAATTGCATATGCATAAATATTCTTTCCCCAAATCCATTGGAAACTAAGAGAGTCAGGCCAGCTTTCCGCTTGATTAATACATTCCGATAGCTCTGAAAATGAAAGATTTGCTGTCCAACTCAAGATTGGTTTTAATTTTTGTGTTTTTAACTTTAGTTTTAGGACTATACCAAGAAATATAGCTGCTCCGCATAGGGCTTTCCATTCAAGAGTTGTTTCTTTTTGCGTATGTGGTCGTGATAAATGAAACTCTTTTCCATTTCCCCAAAAACCTTTAATTTCTAAGATTTGATCAATTGCTAATCCTCTACTTCTACTGAGAGGACTTATCCCACCGGTCAGAATATATCCCATCCCTGTCTTTCCAGATAAACCAATTGGGAAACTTCTTTTGTGCTTTTTTAAGAAATCGGATAAATCTCCCATATTTACACCAGCTTCAACATCTACATGCTTTTTATCTAAATCAAAAGATATATTTTTGTAGTTTTTCCTTAGGTCTACAACCCAATGGTTATCTGCGGCTGCTCTACTTGTCGTGCCTCCACTAGAAACCAAAAATGGAATAGAAGTATTTGGAGATAATCTCAGGGTTTCGAATAATTCTGAGTTAACATTTTCAAATACCCCAAGAATATTACTGTCATTGGAGTTTTGATTTTGTAGTGATAGTGGATTTTTAATAACTCGCTCCTTTTTCAATAATGAATTTTTTACGTTGATATTTTATAAAACAATATTCAATTAAAGTAGGTTATTGAGTAAAAAGGTTTTTGATTTATTCCGCTTCGACCACTTATGAATATCCATCAAATATTGGGATTATTTTATGCGGACATGGGAGTAGAGATCCTCAAGCAGTAAAAGAGTTTATTAATGTAGTTGATAAAATAAAATCCAAAATACCCAATATCCCAGTTGCTTTTGGATTCCTAGAATTTAATCGACCAATAATTAGTGATGCGTTAGATCAACTAAAAAATATGGGAGTTGAGAGGGTTGTTGCTTTACCGGCAATGTTATTCGCTGCGGGACATACTAAAAATGATATTCCTGCAGTTCTGAATAAATATTCAGCTGAAAATGGTCTTCCAATTCAATATGGCAGGGAGCTTGGCCTGAATTCCTTGATGATTGGTGCAGCTGGAGCAAGAGTCAAAGAAATAATCGAAAGTAACCCAAGCTTTCCTCTAACAGAAACACTACTGGTTGTAGCAGGAAGGGGATCATCTGATCCTGATGCGAATTCAAATGTTTGTAAAATTACTAGGATGCTTGTTGAGGGCTTTGGTTTCGGATGGGGAGAAACTGTCTTTTCTGGCGTAACATTTCCTCTCGTTGAGCCAGGCCTAAATCATTCTCTTAAATTAGGTTTTAAAAGAATTATTCTTTTACCTTATTTTCTTTTCTCAGGAGTTTTAGTAAATCGAGTTAGAGAACATGCTATGAGAGTCTCAAATGAGAATCCAGATGTTCAATTTTTAAATGCAGGTTACTTATCAGATCAAGATTTAGTTATCGATACTTTTATGGAAAGAATCCATGAGGTTTTGGATGGAGAGAACTTTATGAATTGTGCTTTATGTAAATATCGCTCGAATTTATTAGGTTTTGAAAGTGAGGTTGGACATGAGCAAATCAGTCATCATGATCATGTAGAAGGTTGTCTAGAAATTTGTCCAGATTGTGGAGTCAAGGAATGCGAATGCAAAAATAAAAACAAAATTTTCTCTGAGAATAAATCACAAGAACATTCACATCACCATTTCCCTTATCCACACGCAGAGCACCCTTTGGGGCCTGTCACGCTTCGCTCTTTAAATAATAGTCAAATCTAAAAAAAATAGGTTTAATTTAAAGACTCATTTGTCTCTTTCTACCCTGCGACGCAATGGACTCGCAATTTATACATTTTTTTAATGTTTAGTTTCGGCTCTTTTCCCCAACTTGTTTCCACAGCTAATGACAAGTTTTCCACTGATAAAAACTAAAACGCTAGTTTTCGTGAAGAGCTTGTGGGATTCGCTAGATATTTTAATAGTAATTTACACTTAGACGTATTCTGACTTTGGACTTAGGTCCTTTAAAGGAATTCCTTGAAAAGCGTTGATATAGAATGAGTCTATTACTGTCTTAGAATCTTGGTATAGCTTTTCTTTATCTTTGACGTTTCATTGAAAATTTAAGATCCTTATCTCATAGATTTTGAAATTTAAAAAAAGAAAATGGAGTTTAATCAAATCGAAACTCGTATTGAAGAGGTAAGAAGCGATGAGATGAGATGTTGTGAAAATAACTTAGAACTAATGTCTATAAGTCTTGAAGCTGAAGTTCCTGAAGCTCTTTACGTTGGCATGAAGGATTTTATTAGTACGAATCAAGAGTGGAACCAATCCAAGCTCATTAGCTCGGCTATTGCAAATTTTCTTTTTCAAAATGGTTCTGATGATAGGGCAGTTACTGAAAAATATTTAAATGATATTTTTAATCTTTCAAGTCATTAATTGCCTTTTCGCAGGCTCTTTTAGTTATTGCCATCATTGTCAATGTTGGGCTTTGCCAAGACGAAGTAGGCCAGCAGGCACCATCGACTATTAATACATTTTTGCATTCCCATAGACGGTTCCAATTGTCCACAACGCTTTTTTCTTTATTATTTCCCATAGGTGCTCCTCCTACTTCATGAATGTAATAACCAGGAGGTGGGGCGTCATTTCTTATCGCAACAGATTTTTTGAGAAATTGCCTAGCAAATGGAATGTTTAGGATTTCATTTACTGGAAGAATAGTTCCATTTCCAGAATTGATAATAAGTTCAATAACTCTGTTCATTTCTTTTACCATTTTTTTTTCATTCTCACGCCAAGCAATTGATATGTGTGGGACAGAAATTCCATATTGATCTGTACTGCTTGAGAGGGTTACAGTGTTTTTCTTATTTGGTAGAACTTCTCCATGTCCAATAAGAAATCCCATTTTTGTATTTTTTTGCTTTTTTAGAAAATCTGGTGGTTCAAATCTATCTATTCCTCCCCAGAGCCCATATCCTCCGATGAAATTATTTTTAGATGATTGACCTCTTCCCATAGGGATGAAAAAGCTGCCAGCTCCTGATAATAAATGACTATTATTTTTGTTAGAGGAATTATTTTTATTACGATCGATAGGAACAGTAAAAAATCTACAGGTTGAGATATGATCCATTAGGTTCATTCCTAATGATTGAGATGGATCGATTAGACCATTAGAATTATTTTTTTCTTCTGAACTTAGTAGGAATCTAATTGTTTGTATTGTAGATGAACATAAAATTATTAATTTACTTTCTATTTCAAATCTTTCTCCATTCTTTTGATTTATTATAATAACACTCTTTGCGGATTTTCTATCCTTATTTAATACTAATTTTTCTGCAATATGATTTGAAAGTATTTCTACCTTCCCTAATTTAACTGCTTCTTTTAATGTACTACCTAAACTACTATATTTTGGCCATTTTGTCTTATCTTCATTAGGCCCAAAACCTCTGGAATGTATGAAGGGAAGCTTTAATTTATCTTTTATATTGGAGGCGAAGATAATTTCACTTTCTGTAAACGGAACATTCCCAATATATTCACCATCAGGTATCTGATTTAGTCCATCTTTGTTGCCGTAGATTTTAAGGAAGTTCTCTATCTCTGAATAATGTGATGCAAGATCTTTATAGTTAATCGGCCATTCAAGTTTATACTCTCCATCTTTTGAGGCCTTGAAATCTTCCTTAGCTAATCTTAAAGTTATACCACCCCAAGTAAGACTTCTTCCTCCGACTTGGTTACCTTGAGTCCACATGAAAGGGGCATTTGCTGGGTACGTATAGGGATTCGTTTTTCTATCTGCATACAATAATGGGTTTGATTTCCAAAAACCTGGATGCTGAGGTTGGTTTTGATATTTCCCAGTTGTAACACCTATTAGTCTCCGAATCATATTGCATGGCTCTGTTCCATTTGCCTGCTTTAAACTAAGTTCGGGACCTCGCTCAACGACTAACACTCTTATACCAGCCTTTGCCATTGTTAGTGCGGCCATCCCACCAGTTGCTCCAGAACCAATTATTATGACTTCATATGGCTTTTGAATCATTTTAAGATATTTGGATATTTAAAAGATGTTGATTTAGCGAATTGTTTTTTATTTTTATTTGTAGTATATATTAAAATATACTATAGCGTTTGTTAGAATGTAGTTAGAAAATTTGATCAAACTCGTTGTAATTTTTATAAGCATTGAAGATTTCGCTTGTAGATTTACTTTAGATTTAATTAATCAATTGTTTGATATAAATTTAAATATTATGATCTTATATAGGAATGTATTATTAATATAATAGAATATTTTATAATACTAATAATAAGATAATTATTTGTATTATGATCAAAGCAAATTAATAATAAGATATAGATTCCTTGATATATACTTTTATGCTTCAGAAACCCAATAGCGTGAAAATTTTTAATCTAATTAATATTGAATTCAATATTTAACTTTAAAACCCATTCTGAATTAAAATATAATTACTGGTATCTATTAGAAAGTTATGTTTAAACGTCTTTTCTTTTTTTTAAGCTCGGTTTTATTTCTCTTTTATTCTTTGCCAGCTTTTGCGGCTTTGGATTATGGGAAGCAATCCTTGATAGGAGCTGATTTTTCTAATATTGATTTAAAAGGAGCTACGTTCTATTTATCTGATCTTCAGGATGCTGATTTCTCAGGCAGTGATTTACAAGGAGCTAGTTTTTTTGATGCAAAGCTTCAAGATGCTGATTTAAGTAATACAAATATGAAAGATGTAACTATGGATGCAGCCATACTCAACGGAGCAAATCTTTCAAATAGCATCTTAGAAGGTGCTTTTGCTTATAATGCTAAATTTGAAAATGTTATAATTGATGGAGCCGATTTTACTGATGTATTGATCTCAAATGATGTTAAGAGTAAGCTATGTGATATCGCAGATGGGATTAATAGTGTTACTAATAAAAAAACAAGCGAAACATTGGAATGTTTTTAAGAATCTTTTTTATAACTAATATCTATTAATAAAGTTTTCAAAAGTATGCATCTGAATAAAGGTATTAAGCAATCTAAATCTATTTTCTGGTTTTCGGTTTTATTCATATGGATAATAGCTACATTGGTCGATCGGATTTGGTGGAATTTCTACAGTGATATTCCTTCATGGGATCAGGCTGATTATCTTAATAGTGCAATAGATCATGCAAGGGCACTATCTTTTTTAGGGAAAGATGGATTAATTGGTTTTAATTCTTTTTTGGACTTGTCTCCAAAGATTCCTCCTTTGGCCTCAATAGTTAATGGAGCAATAATTGCTTTTTCGGGAGATGCACCTTATAAAGCGGCATGGTCTTTAAGTCTTTGGAATGGATTTTTTATATTTAATATTGCGTCATGGGGACTTTATTTGAGAGGAGAGAAGTTTGCTATTTTTTCTGTCCTTATTAGTGCATTCTCACCTTTTATATTTTATTTAAGAACGGATTATGTTTTGGAGTTACCTTTGATATGCTCTATTACATTTTATTTATTTCATCTAGGAAGATGGAGTGATAAATATATAGGGGGCAAATGGATACAATTGATTATTTCTGCAATCGCTTGTTCTTCCTCTTTATTAATTAAGCAGAGTTCTTTGTTAGTTATTATTCCTTCAATTTTATTTATATTTGTTCTTTCTCTTAATAGAGATAGAAAGTTTAGATTCCAACTATTGATCTTATTAATTATTAATCTTTTTGCTATTTTACCTTGGTTTTATCATAATTGGATAATGACATTAAGTGGAACTTATAGAGCAGTTTTTGAATCAGCTGCTTTAGAAGGAGATCCTTCTATCTTTAATTTTAAAAGCATTTTTTGGTATTTTCCTTATTTAGAAAATCAGTTTGGCAGCATTATTTTTCTATTTGGTCTATCTGGACTATTATTTAATTACATTACTTATATAAGATCTTCTAAATCATCTATCAAAATAGAGAAATTGTTTAATAAGTTTAACTATAAATGGACATGGATTTATTTTAATTTATTAACTAGTTGGGTCTTTACAACTTTTATTCCTAATAAAGATGAAAGATATATTGCTTGTGCTATTCCATTAATCGTTTTACTTTTATCCCTTGGATTTTATAAATGGAGTGATTGGATTGATTCTTATTTGAAATTTAAATTTCAAGGTTTATTATTAATTGCCCCCTTAAGTTTTTTATTTTCTGATTCTTTTAATAGGTTTAATACTTTAATAAAACCACAAAGTAAATATTATCCTATTAAGGAAATTATATCTATTGTTAAATCAGATCAAACTAGAGAAAAGAAAGAGACTGTTATTGTAGTTCCAAGCACTCCTGAGATTAATCAGCATAATGTAAGTTATTTTGGCAGAATGGATGGAGGAAATGTTTTAGGTAGACAACTTGGGCAATCCCTCTTGCATATAGAACCTGTTCTTGAATATTCAAGTTGGATTATTTTGGCTGAGGGAGATCAAGGTTCCGTTCCAAGAAATTCTTTAGCCCTTGATAACTCCATTAGAAATAGTGGTCGTTTTATAAAAGTCCGAGAATTTCCTAGAGAAGAAGGCGGAAGCTATTCTTTATGGAAACGCAGTTCAGGATTATTAGAGTCAAAAACATTTCACAATAGATTTATTGAATTAGCAAGCGGAATGGAGAATGGGCCATTAGGTATTAAATTAATTTTTGATGAAATTGCTATACAGCATATGATTGATGGTCATTTTGAATATCAAAATATAGCAAGAGAAAAAGCTTTATCAAAAATAAGTACCGACTCTAAAAATATTGAATCTCTGTGGACACTTTCTCTTCTCAAAATATTATCTAATAGGCCCTCTGAGGCAGATATTTATCTAAAGGATTTGGAACTCTTACTTCCTGATAATCCATGGCCAAGTGCATATAGAAGTATTGTTAATTTAGCCTCTTGGAATCCTTGGAAGGCATCCATAATTGCTGATAACGCAAATATAAGACATCAAAATTATCTTCTAAAAGGTCTTAGTGATATTAGTGCAGTATCTCGAGGTGCATTATGGCGAGTGCCTTCTACTTTAAAGAGCGTACCTATTGCAATAGCTGATGTTGATAAAATCCTGAATCCCATTAAAGAAAAGGATCTTAAGTGAAAAATATAAAAATGAATTTAGAGAGTTCAAAGTTGATCTCTTTCAAATGTTTTGGTTATTTCTTTTAGAAACTCAACTATCTGGATATTTGTATAACCAAGCTCAGTTCTAAGACCTTTGCAAGATGTGGTGATCTCTTTCCAAATATCAGCTCTCACAATGGCTTCTCTGTCTTTTAAGTAACGCTCTTCTTTCATTTTGATTCGATTAAGTGATCTATTTGTTCCTGAGTTTTAAGTAAAACAATCTAATAAATTTTAAGATTTAGCAGTTTGATTAGCTTAGTTTCAGATTAGTTTCTTAAGATAATAAAAACTAATACCTAATACCATAACGAAAAATTAAAAAAATCATGAGAATTATGGAATTCTTGTAGGTATTAAATATTTGATTTACTTATGTTATGTAGACTTAAAAATAAATCATTTTTAAGAATTTTTTGTGTATTAACGATTTGTTTGAATTTTTAATCTTGCTTTCTAGAGATTAGAAATTTTTTATTTGCTGCAGGTATTAACCAATATTAATTAACTTTTAATCAAATTCCCTTCCTCCACGCTCCATTAAAGAACGGAGAGTGGGGGATTCGAACCCCCGATGGAGTTGCCCCCATGCTAGTTTTCAAGACTAGAGCCATAAACCACTCGACCAACTCTCCACCTACAATTTTACATTATTAACTTCAAAACCCGATAGATATTTACTCGAAAAAGCCAGATAATCAAGCTAGGTTCTTTTATAAGACGGTTTTGGATGAGAGGGCTTGCCTTGCTGAAGAGAGATTTCCTTTGATATTTTTGGATTCCGTTGATTGCACATCCCTTCTTCAATTTGACAACAAGTAAGGATCATTATTTTCATTTTGTTAAATCTTGTCTGAAAGATCGGCTAAAAATCAATTTTACGTAGGGATCATTTCATCCTTTAAAAATTTCAGAACCTATAGATTCTTTATCTGCATAAATCTCAATGAGATTATTTGTGCAATAATTTGAGACATTGGTAAATAACATTCATGGCAAGCAACAAAAGCCCACAATCTCGTTTTCTTGGAGACCTTCCAATGGAGGGTGGTATTAGTCAAAAAGAAAAATACCGTTATGTAGCTCACTTAATGTTTTTCATAGGATGTGCGCTATTCTCTTTTGGAATTTGGGCTTTATCAGGCTTTACAGCTTCAAGTGGGTCAACAGGACCGTTCCCTTTCTAAGTTAGTTGGAATATAGAATTGATTTTTATTACATAGACTCAAAGACTCAACCGAAGATATTATTGAACCGGTAATTTACTAATGGTATTATCTCTATCTTCAATAAGAGTTAGTAGCCACTTTGCTGCTAACCCTCTTGAGATACTTCTGTTTTTTAGTAATTCGCAAATTATTTTATAAAGTTTCTCAGATTCAATATTTGAATTGAACCATTTTTCAAACCCTAAAATTTCTTCAGAGTTTTGACAAGCTCTTAGCTGATCAATAAGGGCATCATTTGTACTGCCGTTACTTATCTTTAATGGTTTATTAGTTGTAGTCATCTAAATTTTAAGAAACACGATACCTATTAAATATTTAGCCAAATTTTTTCATTTGGACAATTGTTTTTAAAACTTCTTTGAAAAGCAAGGCTGATTTATTATTTTAGGAACTTTTTGGCGTAGATAATTAAATCATCTTAAATCAAGGATTAATAATTGTCGTTAGGATGGTTTAGCAAGTGGGAGTAGGCACTTATCTGAATCGCAACCGGCTGGTCCAGCCTCAGTAAGCTCCCCTTTGTCATATCGACTAAGAGCTTCAAAGAAATCACAATCTTTTCTTCTTTTGATTACCTCTGATTGCAGTTTTGTATAATATTGTTCGTCTATTGGTTCAAAAGGAAGTCTTGGAAATGTTGCATTTGCATCAAATCTTGCGAGCAAGGCGGCTGAAATATAACCTTTGTTTTCACTTATTGAGTTATGCAGTGCTTTAGCTAAACCCTCTATCTCATTTTCTCTGAACTCGATTGTGGCAGAGGTGTTGTGGTCTGTGTAATTTGTCTGAACTTGCATATAAAAATCAAATTGGGCAAGAGCTGAAAAGCTATTGATATCAATTTGATCAGCACCAGGTATGTTTGCCCAACTTACCTCAGTTGGTATTTCAACAAGCCACTCAGTACAGTTTGGATCAAACGGATTGTCTAGTAATTTTCCATTCTCATCTTTATCTGATTGAGAAGGTACGATTGTATAACCATAATCCATACAAGCTAGAGCTACTGGATCATTCTTACGAAAAGTAATTCTTCTAATAAAACGCTGAGCCTTTGGAGGGTGCCAGCCTGGAGAAGCCCCGGTTAAAAGACTTTTTGTCCCTGCAGGTTGTACTGTTGTACATCGACTTGGTCGACGTATATTGTGTTGATCACAATAATCAAATACTGTATCGTTGACGATTTTTCTCCAACGACTTAAAAAAGTAGCTTCTTGCATTTTGAAATCCTGTCCCTCTTTGGTTTCGGGTCGCCCTTCTTCCCACCACTTTAACCAAGGTGTCCCAAAGGCATGAACGAAAAAGTCAAAAAGCCCTGTGAAGCTGACCCCTACAATGGGATCCCATTCGCGACTTTTTCTATATCTCTCAACTTCAAATCTATGATTGAGTAGACAGGCAACTGACAAAGCTGCCGCCTTGAAAGCGTCTTCTTGTTGTTTAATGTCTAACGGATCAATTTGATTAAGATGGATTTCTGCAAGATTACAGTGGAAATCTGAACCTAAGATTTCACCGCATGGATTAAGACCATACCTACTTAGTCTATGAAAGAGTTCATCGTCATCAAACGGACCATAATTTGATTGAATCCATTTAGAGGCTTCTTCTTTCCCCTGGTCGCAATATATATCTATGAACTCGTTCCTTAATTCTACTGTTGAAAGGATGTCCGCATTTGAGCGTGCAATTGCTTCTGGAGCAAATTGAATTGCTCCTTCTCCTGAGTGAAATTGCTTGGTGACAGCTTCTACAAGGACGTCTATCTCAGGCTTGGTATGGTAAACGCGAGTATGGTTAGCCATTCTTAAAGCATCCTTCTCTGGGTCAATACTCCAATTCCCGTCAGAGTCTTGCTTCCATAAATTTTCTTTAGCTCCAGCCGCTCCTAAATCATCTGAAGAAAATTGGCGCATACCTGCGCTTCTTCTGATATTGCCAGCAACAATTGTTACCGCTGCCTCATCTATGAGGAGGCAACACTCTATTGAAGTTAGTTTTCTTCCTATTGCTTTATTTAATAGATTTGTCACTCGAGGGTATAAATCTTTGAGCTTTACTGGATTGGCCATGCCTCCGAATCCTTTGAGAGATTCACCTGCTGGTCTTACATCTGTTAAATCTATAGATACATTAATTACTCTAGAATTGAAACTGTTGTCACTGCTCAACTCCAGGATTTTTTGATAGCTATCAACCCATCCACGTCTACTATCTCCAACTTTTATGAGTACATTATTTTCTTTAATTGAGAAAGAAGTCTTTTCTTTCCTTTGATTAGGAGGAGTTATGCCAATATCTGAAACAGTTTGAATATTAATTGTGTTGAGAACCTCTGGCAACTGATCAATTAAGTGAGGCTCAATTATTGCTCCCGTTCCGCAACCCATCATAGCTAAATCCATCATAAGTCCAAAGGCTTGCCAATCAACAAGATTTGTAGAGGTGCAATTGTAGGCTCCAGAGAAATTCTTTTCTTTCTCGATCCATTCTGTTCCACCTATCCAAAGCCATCGACCTGAAGGAAGAGCTTTTTTCTCTTGCTGCATTCTTTGCATTAAATTTATTTCTTCTTGCTTTAATCCACCAAGTTTCTTTAGGCCATCAAGGTTTCTAGTATTTACTTGCTCCCAGCTTTCACGACCTGCGGGAAGTTTTCTGCTGTAGGTTCTGTAAAAGACCGGATTCGCTGCAGGTGCAGTTATTGGAAAATCAGTTTTTACGTTTTTCCTACCCGAGGCTGAATTATTAGTTTCGGGCTGGCTTGTTGCGATTGTCAAGATCTTTGTATCCCTTTGGTATCTACTACGCTAACGCCATGTATAGCGTTAGCAAGTTTTTTTAACACCATCTACAGGGTGCAAAGAAAAAAACAACAATTTAATTTTTCTAATGCAGAGAACGCCTGAACCTGAACTTATGGAAACCCCTTCGCAGGTAAAGGCTTATGCGGATGCGGACTTCTCAAAAAGTGATTCCATGGTGGTTAAGGGGCTTGAGAAATATTTAAAAGAATTAGGAAAGAATCTTAATAAAAGTGATTTGATTCTTGATGTGGCGTGTGGCCCGGGGAATATTTCTGAGAGAATTGCAATCAATTGGCCTTATGTAAAGGTTATTGGAATTGATGGTTCAAGGCAAATGTTAATTCAAGCAGAAGAAAGTCTTAAAGAAAATTTCTTGAAGAATTTAACTTATCAATTGATAGAAATTAATTCGATAGCAACTTGCAAGCAATATTTTCCATTGAGGGCTGATGTATTGGTTAGTAATAGTGCTCTTCATCACTTTCATTCACCTTGTAAGTTTTGGGATGCATTAAAAAAACTTGGAAAAAAAAGGTGTATTCATTTTCATCGTGATTTAATTAGGCCTTCTTCAATTGAGAAAGCAATTGAGATCAAAGAAAAATATCTTTCAAATTCGCCAGAAATTTTAAAGAAGGATTTTTTTGCATCTCTTAAGGCATCATTTACAGTTGATGAGGTAAATCAGCAGCTAGTTAATGCAGGGTTATCTCAATTTGAGGTTTTTCAAGTTGATGAACTTTATCTTGAGATTATTGGGCTTGTTTAATTCTGTTACTGATTTTTGAACAACTTCAAATAATAATGACATCAAAACCACCAGGAAAGACTAATTTAAATTCAACTTTAGAAGAAGAATTAGGAAATTCTCTTGATTCGGAAGTTAGCAAAAGACGAAATTTTGCAATTATTTCTCATCCCGATGCAGGAAAAACTACATTGACAGAAAAACTTTTGCTTTATGGTGGGGCGATACAACAAGCAGGAGCAGTAAAAGCAAGAGGAGAACAGAGAAAAGTTACTTCTGATTGGATGGAATTAGAGAAACAAAGAGGTATTTCAATTACATCAACTGTTCTGCAATTTGCCTATAAAGATAAGACCATTAACTTATTAGATACGCCTGGTCACCAAGATTTCTCTGAGGATACATATAGAACACTCGCAGCAGCTGACAATGCGGTAATGCTTGAAGATGCAGCTAAAGGACTTGAGCCTCAGACCAGGAAGCTCTTTGAGGTTTGCAGAATGCGTCAGATCCCAATTTTTACATTCATCAACAAGATGGATAGACCAGGTCAAGAACCGCTTGAATTGTTAGATGAGATTGAGTCGGAATTAGATTTATTAACTTTTGCGGTTAATTGGCCAATAGGAAGTGGGGAACTATTTAGAGGAGTTATTGAACGCGCAACTAAAGAAGTGGTTTTATTCTCTAGAGCTGAAAGAGGGAAGCAATCTAAAGAAAGACGATTGAAAATAAATGATCCAGAACTCAAAAATTTAGTAGAGGAAGAATTATTAATAAAAGCACTTGAAGAAATTGAGATTTTGGATGAAGCCGGCTCTGATTTGAATCAAGAACTAATTTTATCGGGGGAATTGACTCCTGTTTTTTTTGGTTCTGCCATGACCAACTTTGGAGTTAGGCCATTTTTAGATAATTTTCTTGAGCTATCTCAGGCTCCTGTTGCTCGGAAGAGTTTTGATGGCCTAGTTGACCCTAAAAGTGAATCTTTTAGTGGATTTGTGTTTAAATTGCAAGCAAACATGGATCCAAAACATAGAGATAGAGTCGCTTTCGTGAGGGTCTGTAGCGGCAGATTTCAAAAAGACATGACAGTCCAGCATGCGCGAACTGGAAGACAGATTCGGCTTTCAAGACCTCAAAAGATATTTGGTCAAGATAGAGCAGTCGTTGATGATGCATACCCAGGAGATGTTATTGGCTTAAATAATCCTGGTATGTTTTCAATAGGAGATACATTATTTAAAGGTTCTCGTGTTGAATTTGAGGGGATACCTTGTTTTAGCCCTGAGATATTTAGTTGGTTAAGAAATCCAAATCCCTCAGCCTTTAAGAATTTTAGAAAAGGAGTTAATGAGTTAAGGGAGGAAGGAGCAGTTCAAATTCTTTATGATACTGATCAAAGTAAAAGAGATCCGATTTTGGCAGCAGTTGGTCAGCTTCAGCTTGAGGTCGTTCAACATCGTTTGGCCAGTGAATATGGAGTTGAAACTAAACTTGAGCCTATGGGGTATCAAGTTGCTAGATGGGTAAAAGGTGGATGGCCTGCATTAGAAAAAATAGGACGAATTTTTAATTGTAAAACGGTTCAAGATGCCTGGCTTAGACCTGTGTTGCTTTTTAAGAATGAATGGAACCTTAATCAGCTAAAAGAGGATAATCCTGAAATTGAGTTGAATTCTGTTGCACCAGTTGTGAGTGGTGTTGATCCTGTTTCCCTTTAGAATGGTTTAAGATCTATTTGAATAAAGAGAACTTATAAATTCTTTTTGAAAATCTATGAATGATGGTACTAATCCACAGGCAAATTCAAATTCTCAAGACCCTCTTTTGATTCTTGGATTAAAAAATGGTGCCAGTTTTGATGCTATTCAAAAAGCTAGGGATAAAAAATTGATAGAAGCTGGGGATGATCAAATTTCTAAAGCGAAGATTGAGTCAGCATACGATTCACTGCTAATGGTAAGTCTTAAGTCAAGACAGCTTGGCAATCTAAGTAATGAGGCTATAAGTGCGTCAAAAAAAGAAAATGAAGCCAAGAACGATGGAGAAAGCGTACCTGGCAAAATATTAACTAGATTAAGGGAATTTAATCTCCCTTCTTATCAGGATTCTTCTTCTAGTTTTTTCCCGAATTTGGAATTAGCTTCAGGACAAGAGTTGAATATAAGAATTTCTTTAGGAGCACTGTTTTTTTTATTGGTTTTAATCGTTCCTTCTGAAGGTGTTGAATTAATTCTTTCACTATCAACAATAGGCTTATTTATTAGTCAGCTTCGTAGAGGGAGGCCTTTTTTCTCTTCCATTATTTGGTGCATTCTTCTTTTGACTGTAGGGCTTTTATCTGGTGAATTGCTTTTGGGTGGTGCTCAGTCTTTTGTTGAAAACACGGCCTCTTTATCTTCAGATAAATGGGAAGCAATACCAGCAGTATTCTTAATTTGGCTGGGAGTTCTATTCCTTGATTGATTTTTTTAAGTGATCAAGGAAATCAACTCTGTTTTGTTGACAAGGTAAATATTTTTACAGAATTGGCATGTTAGTTCGGCTTTCCCATCCTCCTTTAGCATTTCTTTAAGTTGATTTTTACCCAAAAGCTTCAATGCCGATAAACTTCTATCTCTTGAACATCTACATTTAAAATTAATTTTCTGAGATGAGCTAATAATATCTGTAGATGATTGATCTAGATCAGGAAAAATTTCTTCAATTAGAGATATAAGATTGTTTTCTTTTTTGTTTAGCAAGGCTCCAAAAGATTGAATTTCTCTACATCTATTTTCCAGCAAGGTTATTAATGAATAGTCTCTTTCAGCTTTTGGCAATATTTGTGCTAAGAGCCCTCCGCTACAAACTATGCCATTTTGATTAATTATTTCTCCAACAAATACAGCGGATGGTGTTTGTTCCGAATGCAGTAAATAGGAAGCTATATCTTCCCCTATGCCTCCATTTACTAATTCAACTGTGCTGTTATGTGGTTCACCTTTGCCCTCATCTCTAATAACGTGAAGATAACCAATACCTGTAGCTTTTTTGAAGTCAAATGTATAGTGATCTTTTTTATTTTTAATAAGGTCTAATTCAAGATTTGGATTACCTACATAACCTCTCACACTTCCATCCCGACCAGCATCAATCGTTAATCCTTTTAGTGGCCCGTCTGAGCTTATCCTTAGTGTAACCCTTCCATGATTGACCTTCATTGAACTTGCAAGTAAAAGGCTCGCAGACATAGCCCTACCTACTATTGCAGAAGTTAAATATGAAAGAGAATGCCTTCTCTTAGCTTCTTTTGTTGACTGTGTCGTTGAGACGGCTACTAATCTGATCCCCCCTTTAGCTGCAGTAGCTCTAATAAGTGAATCTGTCATTGAATTATTTTTGAAGTTTAGTTTTTTTATGGGAGATAAGTCTACCTTCGCTTAGCTCATAACAATCGGTATTAAATTCTTTAAAAAGTTCTGGTTCATGAGTAACGATTAAGATAGTTTGCTGCCCTTTCAGATTTGAAAGCAATTCAATGACTTCATTTTTTACTGACCAGTCTAGCCCTGCAGTTGGCTCATCCAATAAAAGTATTTTAGGTTTCCTAATTAATTGAACAGCGATTGCTAGTCGTCGTTGCTGGCCGCCGCTAAGAGACTCTGGAGGTTGCTTTAACTCTATGTTTTGCAGGCCAACTTTATTAAGCGTTGTGAATTGTTCTGTAGTTGATAACTTTTTGTGCCCAAGTCGTAATTCTTGTCCTACTGATAATCCAAGAAAATATCTCTCTGGAAATTGAAAAACTAAACCACATAACCATCTTCGCTGCTTTGGATTAAGAGTTTTGTCGAACCATTTGATTTGTCCTTTTTGGCAGTCCGAAAGGCCACTAATTATTTCTAGTAATGTTGTTTTTCCGCTTCCGCTAGATCCCCTGATTAAAGTAATTCTGCCAGGTATAAGGTCTAAACACAGATTATGTAGTATTGGATTATTTGCTGTTGAGGGGTGATAACAAATATCTTTTAAACTAAGCATTATGTTCTCATTGCGAATTTGATCAAATTAAGATTTTTTATTTTAACAATCAACTTACATTAGATTGCCTTTGATATCTTTTAGTTTTTTCTTTTTCAAGATCTATTGTTTATGGAAGTTAGATTTCGTGAGGTTGATCCTTTTAATTGCTGGATATGGCTTAGATATTCAGATGTACCTAGCAAAGGAGAAAAAGAATATGTCGATGGTATTTTTGATTCTTGGTATGTTCTAGGCAGACTTGGGGGGTTTAATTCTGAAAATTTGCAAACACACGAAATGGGTTCTGACATCAGTTGGATGAGCTATGAAAATGACGATACCTCCTCTAGTCTTCCATCATTAATGCATAATCTTGGAGAATTTGAATTTAATGAGTGTTGGGCAAGATGTTGGGTCGATTTAGGAACTTCTGACCTGATTGCAATTGATGTTTTGATAAATGTGCTAAAACAAATGGATGTTGATGTTGTGAAAATAGAAGAACTAATTATCGGAGGAGTAAATCAAGATTGGCCAGTAGAAGAACATCCTGAAGCAATTTTTTCTTCAACAGATTAATTTTCTATGGCTGAGAAAAGAAGATTATTTATAAATCCAAATCGATTAAGTGATGAAATCGATTCAAATGGAGAGTTGATATTGACCTCTAATGAATCACATTATTTATTTAGAGTTATGAGGATGAGATCGAAAGATATTTTAGAGGTTATTGATGGAAAAGGTCATCTTTGGAACGCAAGAATTGTTGAAAATAAAACTATAAAACTTACCAATGCTTTTGATAAACCTCTTCAAGTCGTTCCAAGAGAGAGACCATTAATAGGCATTGCTGTAGTTATTCCTAAGAAGGGGTTTGAAAACTTTTTGCAAATGAGTTGTGAGATAGGAGTTGACATTATTCAACCATTAATTTCAAAACGATCAGTAGTTAAAGAATGTAGTAACGAAAAAATTATTAGATTTCAAAAAATTATTCATGAAGCCGTTGAGCAATCTGAAAGACTTTGGAGTCCAGAACTAATGCAGGTATTGACATTTCCTAATTGGATATATGATTTGCCTTCCGAAGCTCAAATAGGATTTGCCACAACACGCATTCAAAACTTGCAAGATTGTGTGAATTGGTTAAAAGAAACACCACATAAAGTCAATCAAGTTTGGGTGGTAGTGGGTCCAGAGGGAGGTTGGAATAAAGATGAAGAGGCATTAGCTTTTAACTCTGGCTTGTCTGGGGTGTCTATGGGAGAAACTATTTTGAGGACATCAACAGCTGCCGTAAGTGCCTGTCAGTTAATGACTTCATGGAGAAGACTTAAATCATCCCTATAAGATTGAATATTTTTGATCATAAAACCGTCTATTGTTTAGAAATAGGCATGCTGGTTAGGAACGATGGCTAACTTTTCTTCTATAAGCGGTATTTGGATTAATGCTTTTTTGATTAATTTCTTGTTGATATTTGTAGGACATAGGCTTCCATTTTTAACTAAGAAAGGTTGGATTCATGCTGGAATACTTGGAACACTTTTATTAGGATCTATTGGTTGGAATGGTTGGATATCAGTTTGTGTATATCTCTTGCTGGGAACCTTAGTTACAAAAATTGGATACAAAAATAAGGCTTCCCGAGGGATTGCTGAAGCAAGAGGTGGTCAACGTGGGCCTGAAAATGTATGGGGGTCTGCAGCAACAGGTTGCTCACTCGCCTTATTAAGTTGTCTTTGGCCAAATCATTTAAATTTATTCATGGTAGGTTTTGCTTCTAGTTTCAGTGCAAAACTTTCCGATACTTTTTCAAGTGAAATTGGCAAAAGATTTGGTAAAAGAACTTTTCTAATTACGACTTTAAAGTCAGTATCACCAGGAACAGAGGGGGCAATAAGTATCGAAGGTTCAATGGCTGGTTTGTTAGGAAGTTTTATCATGACTATTTTTATGCTTAATCTATCGATCATTTCTGGACTATCTGTTGCTTTTATAGTCTTCTTTTCTGGGTATTTAGCAACTTTTTTGGAAAGTTATATTGGAGCAGTAGTTCAAAATAAGATTGATTGGATGACTAATGAATTAGTTAATTCTATCCAGACATCTATAGCCGCTATTATTTCTATCTTTTTATATTTGAAGTTTGTTTGAAATGTTTATTTTAAATCAGCCCAATTCTTCAGTGCTGGCCATTCGCTAATTTGGTCATAAATCCATTTATGACCCTTAGTATTTAGATGTATTCCATCTGATGAGAGTAATTCCTTAAATGATAATAGGTTGATCATTTTCTCATGGATAGATAAAAACGGGACATTTAATTCTAAGCAAGTTTCTTCAATTTTATTTTCATATTTAGAACAAGCTTGATTTGAATACCAAAGACATTCTGCAAAAGGCATTGAGTCTTCATTAACAGGTGTTAATCCAAGAACCATTATATGTACATCATTCTTGATTTCGTTTACTAATTGTTTTAAGCCAAATTTAAAAGCATCTTCGGAAAGTTGGGGCCTGCCATCTTTTCTTCCAATTCTAGCTGTATCATTTAATCCAATTGATAGCAAAATACCTTCAGGAACTTTTCTCCTTAACTCTCCCCTTGATGCCCACTCATTCTTATATCTTATAGCAACTTTCTCTAATCCATCTCCTCTTACTCCAAGAGAATAAATGATAGGTGCACCATCTAAATATAACCAGTTTTGTCTTAATCTCTCAGACCATCCCCCTCCCTCTAGATCTCCCCATCCGTAAACCCCACTATCTCCAATTATGATTAATTTTTTCTGATATTTATTCATAAGTCGATATGTTGAATAAAATAACTAACTAATGAAATTGTTGGTTGAATTCTTTAACCAATAATTTTTAGAAATGTTAAATAAAAACTCTCCCGACATTGTTAAGAAAGAGAAAGTAGCAGTTATTATCATGACTTGTGCCCAATCGAATGAGCTCAGTGATTCCTGTAATTGCCACCCTAATCCTACTCCTCCGACTGCACCTATAATTGCTGTTTCCTTGAGGATTACGTCACTTCTATATGCTCCATAAGCTAAGTAACTATTACTTTGGGGTGCTAATATTCCATAAAGTGTTGCTGATTTCTTGCTTGAACCATTGCTTTTAATTGCTCGATAAATACTTTTTTCTTGATTTAGTATGTTATCTGTAAGTAATCTTCCCATGACACCCATATGTGTAATTCCTAGTGATAATGCGGCTACAGATATATTAGGATTAGTAAAAAGAAGAATAATTATAGTGGTCAATGGAGGAGGTATCAATCTAAAGAGGATCCAAATAAGATTTTGAACTTTTAGAGGGAATTTACCTGGGAATAATACTAGTAAAAGTGGAGGTGTACCTATTGCAATCCCAGACGCAAAAAAAGTTATTAAGATTGTTGTAATGATTAGTTTAAAAAGAGGTAAGTTATTCAATTCATTTCTTATCTCTACGAATGAAGGTAAATTTAAATACGAAAAGCTTAATGGAGTAAATATCTCGAAATTTATATTATAAAGCCAACTAATACCTAACGATAGAGATAGTAAAAATATTGAGATTGAAATTAAGAAAGAATTTTTCAAACTAATATTTTCAGATAAATAACTTCTTAAATATCTTATAAATTTCTCTAATGAAATCATAACTAACCAAAGCATCCACAAACAAGTCCACATTTCATTGAACTCAAAGGATTTTAAAGTTAAATATAGTTCTGTTCCTATACCTCCTAATCCAAATATTCCAAGTAATGTTACACCTCTAATTGCACATTCAAATCTGTAACTTCCATATATAGATACTATAGGTATTAACTTTGGTAGTAGAATAGTTATAAATGAGCTCATAAAATTAGATCCAGTTCTCTTAATTGCTATTAGAGGTTGTATATCAAAACTATCTAGTTGATCTGAAATTACTCTTGCTGTTAAGGCTGAATAGGGAATGACTATAGATATAATTGCCACCCAAATATTCAAACCTAAAATTTGTATAAATAGTAGACCCCAGACTACTTCATGTATTGATCTTGGAATTGCTAATGAGTATTTTATGAATTTACCTAAATAAGAAAATTTAGGAATACTTTTCCAAAATAAATCTGTAGATAGTACACCTAAAAGAATTCCAATAAGCATACTTATAACCCAGCTAGTTAAAGCAGTAGCAATTGTTATTTGAAGTCCTTCCCATGCGCTTTTAACTAATTCTTGATTGAACGATGGTTTTATTGCTGAGCTTATGAATAGAAATATGATATTTAGACCCCCAATATGAAATCCTTTGATGATTTCTATTAGAATGGGAATGTAGGCTATTGATGGGATTAATGTTAATAAAGTTGATACTGGTTTTATTAATTTCATTATGAATCAAAATAGCCAATCAAGATCTGATTGATTAATATTATGAATTTCTCTATCTATTACAATCTCTCCATCTTTTAACCCAATAACTCTATTGAAATTATTTATTAAATTAATTTGGTGAAGACTTATAAGTATGGTCTCAGGGATTTTAATTCTAAGATAATTTTTTTGATTAATAAATAAATTTAAGATATTTTTTGATAATAGAGGGTCTAAATTTGAGAAAGGTTCGTCTCCAAGAAGAATCTCTGGTTCTTGTCTTAAAAGACGTGCAATTGCTATTCTTTTTTTTTGCCCACCAGAAAGTTTATTTATATTGGAATAAATAGTTTTTTTAGGCAGACAGACTGCTGCTAGGCATTCTTGGCATAAACCTTTATCTAAGACTCCGATGAGATTTCTTAAAGCCCATATGAAATTGTGTTTACCTAGTGCACCGCAGTTTATATTCTGAGCGACATTTAGCTCTTCTATCAAAGATAAATCCTGCCATATAGTTCCTATTTTTGACGACTCAATATTTGTAATATTTTTAATGTGAGAACCTTTCCATATTACATCACCTTCGTTTGGGGTTAGTGATCCATTCGCGATTGAGATTAATGTACTTTTACCAGAGCCACTCTTTCCAATAAGCGCTATCTTCTCACCTTGATTTATTGTTAAATTAATATCTTTTACTCGAATACTTTCTTTACTGCTATGGCTTATATCCTTTAATTCTAGTAACTTAGTCACTTAATCTTTCCAATTTTTCTACCTACCTTTTCTATTTTATTATAATTCTCGTTTTTGGATATTATAAATTTATTTGCGCTAAATAATTCGAGAATTTGTTTTTGTTTTTTTGACTTTTCATTGAAACGTAAAAATACATTTGTAAGCTCTTTCGTAAAGCCTTTTTTGAACTTTTTATCTAGGTTTCCTTGAGCAAGCCAATGATAATTATGATAAGAAGGAGTCTTCCAAATCACAAAGACTTTTGAGGGATCCACGCGTCCTCTCTCAAGATTTCTCTTCCATACTTCTTCGCTAAGAGCACCTGCCTCATATGAACCACTTTGCACGAGCATTAATGTTGAATCGTGGCTACCACTAAAGCCTGGGCTTGCACCTTTGAAATCTTTAAGTTGAACACCTGATTTGTTTAAAAAATATTGTGGCATCAATCTTCCTGATGTTGAACTTTCAGAGCCAAAAGTAAAACGCTTGCCTTTTAGTGTTTTTAAGTCATTTATGTTATTTATCTTTTGGATTGAAGTTTTCTTGTTTGCAATAAAAATACTATGGAATTTTTCATCAATATCTCTTTGTGCTATCACCTTGGATCCTTTGCTTTGAAGTCTTGCTTGTACACCCGTTAAAGCACCGAACCATACTAAATCTAAATTCCCGGTTCTAAAAGCTGTTACAGCTGCAGCATAATTAGTAACTGGTTTATAACGGACTTGAACATTAAGTTGCTCGCTTAATTCAGAGGATAATACTTTATATAGACGATTCAGGTGCTCTGGGTTTTGATCTGGTATCGCCCCAATGCGAAGTATTTCCGCTGCTTTTAATGAACCAATATTAGATAAATTAAATATTGATAAAAGAGCAATAGTTATTTTCGTGAATTTGATTAATCTTGGTGCTTGATTCATTCTTTCTTATTAATTTAAAAATCATTTAATAGACTTTCTAACCTATCAACTCCATCGTTGATCATTTTATTTGAAGATGAATATGAAATTCTTATGCATTTGTCATCTCCGAAAGCAATCCCTGGAACTATTGCTAGCCCAACCTTTTCTAGTGCCAATTTACAGAAACTTATTGAATCGATATCCTCTAGATTAATTTCTGGGAAAACATAGAAAGCTCCAGCAGGAGGGACAAAAGAAATATTTTTTATTTTTTTTAGTCTTTCTGTTATCAATAACCTCCTTTTGTTATAAATTTCTGCCATTTCATGAACGCAATCTTTTGAGCCCTGAAGTGCGGCAATAGCTCCTTTTTGAGCAAAACTGCATACATTGCTTGTACTTTGACTTTGTAAAGCAATGGCTTTCTTTATTACCTCTGTATTTCCTGTTAAGTATCCAATCCTCCAGCCAGTCATTGCCCAAGCCTTGGCAAAACCGTTGACTGTGAAAATTCTATTTTTTAAATCTGGTGCTATTTTTGCGAAACTGTGATGAACTTGATTTGGAGAAATAAGAAATTCATAAATTTCATCACTCATTAAAAAAATTCTTTGATGTCTTCTTAAAAATTCAGAAATAGTATTCATTTCTTGCTCGGTTAAAACGCAGCCTGTTGGATTACTTGGAGAGTTGATAATTAATAACCTTGTTTTTTCAGTTACGTTTTCTTCTAGAGAATTGATATCTATTTTGAAATTATCTTTAGTTGAAGATTTAATTTTAATTGGCTTAGCACCAGCTAAAAGGGTTATCTCTGGATAACTAAGCCAATATGGTGCAGGGATGAGGACTTCATCTCCAGGATTTAAAATTACTTGAAATAAATTGTATATTGCTTGTTTCCCTCCATTAGTTACCAAAACATTGTCTGTTTTTGTGGGAACTTTATTAATATTTGATTGCTTTTGGGCAATGGCTTCTCTTAATTCTGGATCTCCAGCAGCAGGTCCATAACGAGTTTTTCCATCTTTTAAGGCTTTTATAGTCGCATCTACAATGAACTGAGGGGTATCGAAATCAGGTTCTCCAGCGCTTAAACTACAAATGTTTTTTCCTTCAGCTTTTAAAGCCTTAGCTTTTGCGCTTATCTCAAGAGTTAGAGAAGGTTTTAGGGAGAGAGCTCTTATTGATATCTGTGATTTGTCAGTCATCTTCGAAGCTTAACTTCAAAATGTTTTTCTTAGATTCACTTTTAAAGTGAACTGATCTAATAACAAATTTACTACTTAATCAGATACTTGCATGCCTTTGATGAACATAAATTTTGTAATTGCTTCAGAAAACCCTAAAGAATTGTCCAGCTTTTATGCCAAGATCAATTCTGACAAGGTAAATAAGGGTTTTAATTCAACTCATTATTTTATTTCATTAAGTAATCGATCCAAGCTACATTTTTATCGCCCTAATAAAAATCATGAATGGCATAGGAAAGGCAATTCAACATCATTGTGTTTTCAAGGCGAACCTTCTGAAGATCCAGCAAAGATTATTAAAAGTTGGACATATGAGATCTTGAAAATAGGAGGTAGTGTTATTGGTATATCAAAATTGGCAATGTTTGGATCTGAGCAATGGATGCTTGATCCAGAAGGTAATCAATTTTTAATTTTGATACCTTATCTTTCAAAAGGAGCTGATATGGAAGCTTTGATGTGACAGGAAAAATCAGTATAAAAAAAGACTTTGAAGAGGTTTGTAATTCAAGCAATTCGATAAATAAAATTGTTGTAGCTAGGGGCAATCCTGAAGCTAAGTTGATGATTATTGGAGAGGCTCCAGGAGCAAAGGAGGAGGAGCTAGGAGAACCTTTCGTAGGAAGGTCTGGAAAATTACTTGACAAATTGCTTCAAAATGCTGGGATCGATATCAATCAAGATGTTTATTTTTGCAACGTGGTCAAATGTAGGCCGCCAAAAAATAGACGCCCAACAAAGACCGAAATCCAAGAAAATCTTCCCTGGTTGTATCAACAAATAAGACTTGTAAATCCAATAGTTATAGTTCTTGTTGGAGCAACAGCATTAGAAGCGATTTTAAAAGTTAAGTCGCGTATTAGTATTATCAGGGGAAATTGGATTGATTGGGAGGGAAGACTTGTAATGCCTGTTTTTCATCCATCTTATTTACTTAGGAATCCATCAAAAGAGAAAGGAACACCAATGAGCTTTACTAAATCCGATTTTTCAAAAATTAAAGAAAAAATTGATTTTTTATAATAGCCCTTAAATATGTCATTCTTGTTTATTACGAGGCTCAATTGTTAACCCATGATTGCGACCCTGGAAAATAATCTTTCTCAGCGATATAGCACAAGAATTATTCGTAGAGATACTAGAACTGTAATGGTTGGTGATATTGGCATAGGAGGTGATAATCCAGTTCGAGTTCAGTCAATGATTAATGAAGATACTATGGATATTGAGAGTTCTACTGCTGCAATAAGGCGATTGCATGAGGTTGGATGTGAGATTGTTAGATTGACGGTTCCCACTCTTGCAAGTGCAAAAGCAGTAGGGGAAATCAAGAAACTTTTAGCTAGTACTTATAAGCCAGTTCCTCTAGTCGCAGACGTTCACCATAATGGAATGAAAATAGCACTTGAGGTCGCTAAGCATGTAGATAAAGTTCGTATAAATCCTGGATTATTTGTTTTTGAAAAACCAGATCCCAATAGGACTGAATTTTCTCAAGATGAAATTAATGTAATTAAAGAGAAGATTATCCAAAAATTTGAACCAATTGTTAATACTTTAAAAGAGCAAAATAAGGCACTTAGAATAGGAGTAAACCATGGTTCTTTGTCAGAAAGAATGTTATTCGCTTATGGAGATACTCCATTTGGAATGGTTGAATCAGCGATGGAGTTTATCCGAATATGTCATTCACTTGATTTTCATAATATTGTAATTTCAATGAAGGCTTCTCGCGCACCTGTGATGCTTGCTGCTTATAGAATGATGGCGGACACAATGGATAAAGAGGGATTTAATTATCCTTTGCACTTGGGTGTAACCGAAGCAGGAGATGGGGATTATGGAAGAATTAAAAGTACAGTGGGTATAGGTACATTGCTATCTGAAGGAATAGGAGATACTATTAGAGTTTCTTTAACAGAGGCTCCTGAGAAAGAAATACCAGTTGCATATTCAATTTTACAGGCGGTTGGTTTAAGAAAGACTATGGTTGAATATATTAGTTGTCCTAGTTGTGGTAGGACTTTATTTAATTTAGAGGAAGTTGTCGCGAAAGTAAGAGAGGCTACTCATCATTTAACCGGACTTGATATCGCTGTTATGGGTTGCATTGTTAATGGACCTGGAGAGATGGCAGATGCAGATTACGGTTATGTAGGGAAAGGGGTAGGAACTATTGCTCTTTATAGAAACAGAGATGAAATTAGAAGGGTGCCTGAGGAAGATGGCGTTCAGGCATTGGTTGATTTAATAAAAGAAGATGGCAAATGGGTAGATCCATAAATTGAAAGAATATCGTTGCTAATTCTTCTACTATTAGAACAATACTTTTTTAATAATCATGTTGAAGAGATTTATAAAATTATTTTTAACAATAGCCTTTTTCTCTTCTCCATCTTTTTCTTTTGAAGCTAATTCTTCCACTTTAGTTTCCGATAATCCGAAGGAGATTATTGATCAGGTCTGGCAAATCATTTATCGAGAGTTTTTAGATTACTCAGGAAAATATAAAGTAGACGAATGGATTAAAATAAGGAAGGAAATACTTTCATCTAAATATTATGATATTGACGATGCATATATAGCGATAAATGAAATGTTGACAAAATTAGAAGATCCTTATACAAGATTTTTGGATCCTAAGGAATTTAATGAAATGAAAATAGATACAACTGGAGAATTGATGGGAGTAGGAATACAGATTTCTCTAGATGAAAAAACTAATGAAATTGTTGTTGTTTCACCTATAGAAGGAACTCCTGCATTTTTTGCAGGTATTAAACCTAAAGATATTATAGTATCTATTGACGATAAATCTATAGAAGGTTTGAGTATAGATAGTACAGTTAAACTTATTCGAGGCAAGAAGGGGACGAAGGTTGAATTAGGAATCATTAGAGATGATGACTTCCTGAAAATTCCATTAATAAGAGATAAAATAGAAATTAATGTAGTGAATAGTCGAATTAATAATACAGATTCAGGTGCTAAAGTTGGTTATTTAAGATTAAAACAATTTAATGCAAAATCTCCAAAAGAGATGAGTTTGTCAATAAAGAAATTAGAGAAACAAAAACCTATAGGTTATGTATTAGATCTTAGAAGTAATCCCGGAGGGTTGTTAGAGGCTAGTATCGACATAGCAAGACAATGGATAAACAAAGGAATTATTGTAAGTACTAAAACCAAAGATGGAATTAATGATATAAGGAGAGCAAATAGTAGTGCTTTAACCAATAGACCAGTCGTTGTGCTGATAGATGAGGGTTCAGCGAGTGCTAGTGAAATCCTTTCAGGGGCGATTAAAGATAATAATAGAGGTCTTCTGATTGGGAAAAAGACCTTTGGTAAAGGTCTTGTCCAATCTGTTAGGTCTTTATCTGATGGATCAGGTTTAACAGTTACAGTCGCTAAGTATTTAACCCCTAGTGGTAAAGACATTAATAAATATGGAATTGAGCCTGATATTCAAGCGGATTTGTTTTTAAATGATAAAACTAAATTAACAAATGCAGATCTAGGGACAAAAAAAGATAGTCAATACATGGTTGCTGAAAATATTCTGCTCAAAAGATATAGGTCTGAAGATAATAGTAATTCTTATAACCCTATGAAATCGAATATTAAGTTTGCATTAAATAAATCGGCTAAAATCTATCAATTCTCATATATCCATACCAATCTGGAGTAAGTTCTAGGCTTCTTTTCTTTTGGTCAGGTATAAGTTTGATATCCCAACTTTTTATTCTTCTTAAAGAATGTATATCATCAATTTGTTCAATATTTTTTATTCCTGAGTAATCATCATTATGTATCATTTCTAAATTTTGTTGCCAATTTTTTTTAGCTTTATTCTTAGCCTCTATAGCTTTCTTTGCAGCAACTAATATAAACAGGTGTTCTTCATACATTTTTTTATTATTGTAGCCACCTAAATTAATAAACCACAGCGATTCATTTGTTGAAAGATCATTCTCTTCATTACCTTTAATTGCTTTGGCTTTAGATATACTTATTTTGTATCCATCAATATATTCAATACATTTGTAGCTATCAATATGAAGCCCATTTTTTGACCCGATCCATTGTTTTCTTAGTTCAGGAAAAGTATCTTCTATAGATTCACCTATAACCCATCTTACGTCGTGAATCTCTACATTGCTTTTTAAAATTCTTCCACCTAATACAACAATAAAAAGATATAAATTCATGCAATTAAATTAATTACTCATATCTAGCATCTTTTTCATTGGTTTATAGGCCATTTGCCTTATCTTTTCGTCCATCTTTAACTCTGGATTCATTTCTTTTAGACACTTGGAGACTTTCTCTAATGTATTCATTCTCATGTAAGGACATTCATTGCAACTACATCCATCTATTCCAGGTACTTCGAGATATGTTTTTGAAGGGTCTTTTAATCTCATTTGGTGAATTATTCCTGGCTCAGTTAGCACTATGAATGTATTTTTTTTGCTTTTCTGAGAATAATTAAGTAATTTGCTTGTTGACCCAATGAAATCAGCCAAATCAAGCAAGCTTTCCTGACATTCGGGGTGAGCAATGACTTCAGCAGTTGGATATTTAATTTTTAATTTAATTAAAGATTCTTCATTAAAAGTCTCATGCACCAGACATCTTCCTGGCCATAAGGTTAACTTTCTACCACTTTGCTGTTCAACCCATCTGCCAAGATTTCTATCTGGTGAAAATAAAATAGGTAAATCTTCAGGTAATTTTTTTACCAGATCCACTGCATTGCTACTTGTGCAAATCAGGTCACTTTTTGCCTTAACGGCTGCACTGCAATTTATATAGCTAATAGCAAAATGATCAGGATGCTTATCTAAGAAATTTTGGAATTCATCTGGTTGGCAGTCGTCAGCGAGTGTGCATCCGGCATCAAAATCAGGAAGAAGAACAGTCTTATCTGGGCATAAGATTTTTGCTGTTTCTGCCATGAAATGAACACCACAAAAAACAATTACATCTGCATTTGTCTCAGAGGCTTTTCTTGATAATTCAAGGGAATCGCCAATAAAGTCTGCAATATCTTGAATAGGAGGTTCTTGGTAGTAATGAGCTAGAATTATTGCTTTTCTTTTTTTCCGCCAGAAATTAATCTCATTAATGAGATTTTTTTGTTTATTTGAGACTGTTGTATCAGTCTCGTAATAGGAAACAGTGGTAATTAGTTTCCAAGTGAACGTGTTGGGGCAGTATAGAGGTTAATTTCCTAAAAAAACCTGACAGTTATCCGAATCGCTATTGCTGGGGATCTACATGGATCTTGGAGTCAGGATGATATGGAGTTGCTTTCAGTACTTAAACCTGATGGTGTTTTATTTGTCGGTGATTTGTCAGACGGAGATTTGAGAATTGCAAAGGCCATAAGTAAAATCTCTATTCCAACATCAGTAATACTAGGAAATCATGATAGAGGTCATGACAGATCTGGAGATATTTTAAGAGCCCAATTGGATCTTCTTGGTGAAAAGAATTGTTCGTGGGATTTATCTAAATGGAAATTAAATGAGCTCTCAGTTGTTGGCGCCAGACCTTGTAGTGCTGGCGGAGGATTCTTTCTGGCTCCAGAGGTTAAAGAGGTGTATGGGGAGGTTACGCTTGATGAATCTGTTCTTAGAATTGTTTCTGCAGCCAAGTCAGCCCCTCTAAATCTCCCTTTATTAATACTTGCTCATTCAGGCCCCGTTGGACTTGGCTCAGAGTCTTCTAGCCCTTGTGGAAGAGATTGGAAATTACCATCAATGGATTGGGGCGATAAAGATCTTGGTATTGCAATCGATCAAATTCGTAAATTTAGGATTCCTGAATTAGTTGTTTTTGGTCATACACACCATCAATTAAGAATTGGTGGAAATCGTACTAGAAAAACTTTTGCAAAAGACCTATGGGGAACTTCATATTTAAATGCAGCTTGTGTACCAAGAAGAGGTATTGATTCTGCTGGTGAGAATTTATGTCATTTGTCTTGGGTTGAGTTTTCTAGCGGTAAACTTACTCATGCTTCGCATAGATGGTTTCGTAATGATGCATCTATTGCATATAAAGAGATATTGTTAAATAGATAGATTAAATCTATTTTTAATAATCTAGATGATTAAAAAGTTATTAGTTTTAATTTTGTTTATCTAAATCAGGATCCTTAAATTTTCTTTCTGCAATTAAATAGGCACCTAAAGCAGATCCTATAAACCCTAAGATGTTTCTCATTAGAGGTAAAATATCACTAGTTCTCGTTATCACAGGAGCGATACCGAAAATTCCAAATAACATTACCCATAGAGGTGATAACAGTAATAGCCATCCTATAGAAAAGAATTCATTACTTTTTCTTGGAGAAGCTGCGAATCCTGCAATAATTCCTCCTAATAAAGAGGTGAATAATGTCCATTGCCATTGTTCCTTTGGCAATCCTGGAACAACTTCACAACCTCCGCGATCTAAACAGGTCTCTACAGCTTTTATTGAAGCTAAAATGGAACCATCCTCTCCGTTATCTCTTACATAAAATTGATTACCGAATCTTGTTTGTAATTCCACCCAAAAGATTCTTGGCATTAGGGCAAAATATGCATCTCCCACATTAAAACTAAGTAAGTTCCCGCCTCTAGGATCTGCAATAATGAGTAAACTTGTTTCATCAAGATTCCAGTAATCTTTAACAGCCAAACCAGGTGTCTTTTCATATTGAGACAAGACTCTTATTTTCCAACCAGTTTCTTTTTCATAGGAATTAAGTGAAGTCTCCAAATCTAATCTTTGTTTCTCACTCAGAGTCTTTGCAAGATCAATTATGGGTGTTTGTTCTTTGGGTAGTAGATCAGGATTATCGTAAGCCAAAGCACTTCCTTCCATGAAAAGCATTGTTATTAAGCCTAGAAAAAAGATTATGGTTTTTTTTAGTGTTTTTTTGAGCATGTCCTTGTTTTTCTTTAAATATATTCTCCATGATGATTGATTCGAATGCGAGATGTCCTGAATGGTTAATTGGTCGTATTCGTGCCAGCGGCGGTTCAATCAGTTTTTACCAATTTATGGATCTAGTTTTAAATGATCCTCAAAATGGATTTTATTCAACTGGCAGATTAAAAATTGGCAAGGATGGAGATTTCTGTACCTCACCCGCTTTAACAAAAGATTTTGCAGGCCTATTAGCGATTCAAGTTGTTGAATGGTTCATTAATCTAGAAAAAAAAATAGGAGTCAATTCTGAATTTCTCTCATTAATAGAAATTGGACCTGGAGAAGGAACTTTATCGAGAGATTTAATAAACAGTATTTTTGAAATAGAACCATCTTTAATCAGAAGAATTGAGCTTGTTCTAGTTGAGCCAAATAAAGGGATGAGGCTACGGCAAGAAAAAGTTGTTAAAAGCTTAAAGGGCGTTAAATTGCGCTGGAGTAATCTTGATGAACTTTCTATAAATCCCATAACGGGGATAGTGATAGCTAATGAGGCGCTAGACGCATTCCCGGTAGAAAGATTGGTTTTTCGAACGGATAAAGTTTTTAGGCAAGGTGTCTCTTTAGAGAGAAAGAATGATGGCTATTATTTAAAGTTCGTTGATTTAAAAATTACTCCCTCAATAAGCAGATTTTTAAAAGATGCTGAAACTCTTTTGAAGATAGATTTTCCGCCAAAGGATATTTGTAATGGATGGGTTACTGAATGGCATTGTGATATAGAACCTTGGTTTGAGAAACTATCCAAGATTTTAATTAACGGCACTCTATTAGTAGTAGACTATGCGTTGGAGTCTAGGCGGTATTACAACAAAACGAGAGAGACAGGAACGCTTATGTCTTATCGAAATCAAGAGGCAAGTTCTAATATTCTAAGAAATGCAGGGTTCTGCGATTTGACATCGCATTTATGTATCGAATCAACAATTACCTATGCAATAAAAAATGGATGGAGATTTCTTGGCGAGACAAGACAGGGACAAGCATTGTTGGCACTAGGACTTTCTGAACTTCTTTACTCCCTTAGTAAATCATCCAAATCTGATCTTTCAGTAGCATTAGCTCGTAGAGAATCTTTATTAAGACTTGTTGACCCTATGGGACTGGGAGAATTTAGGTGGTTGGCTTTCCAAAAAACTAATTATGTTGATTTAAACTTAAGAAGTCGCTTTCTTGAAGAGCCAATCAGTTGAGCCTATGTAGGCATTCTTTGATTTCTTTGTTGGAAATATCAGTGAATATTTTTACATCTCCAATTTTAGTAGGCATAATAAAAGTTACTTTGCCATCCTTTACTTTCTTATCTCCTTGAAGTGAGTTAATTACATTATTTATCTCTAGTTTAGGCCATATAGATGGTAGACCGGCTTTCTCGATTAATTTCTTTTGCCTCTTAGCCTCTGTATCTTTCCATAAACCTCTTTGAACTGCGAGCTGTCCTACTGCCACCATTCCCATAGCGACAGCTTCTCCATGTAGCCATTTACCATAGCCACAAAGATTTTCTATTACATGACCAAAAGTATGGCCATAATTTAAGAATGCTCTAATACCTTTTTCTTTCTCATCTTCCATAACTATTTTTGCTTTTGATATTGCAGAACGCTTAATGATTTCTAGTAATAACTTTTTTTCTATTTTTGATAGGTCAGTAATGAAATCTTGACTTTCTAGGAGTTCAAATAATTCCAAGTCTGATATGACACTATATTTTATTACTTCAGCCATTCCTGCTTGGAACTCTCTTTGTGGGAGTGAAAATAAGGTTTGAGGATCTATTAAAACTAATTTGGGTTGATGAAATGCGCCAATTAAATTCTTACCTTTGGAATGATTGATTCCAGTTTTCCCCCCAATAGACGCATCTACCATTGCTAGTAGTGTCGTTGGGATTTGAACCACATTAATGCCACGTAACCATGTAGCAGCGGCAAATCCAGTCATATCACCAATAACTCCTCCTCCAAGAGCAATCATCAAAGAACCTCTCTCTAATCTCGCGTCATAGGCTGCATCGTGAATTCTATTTATAGAAGATTGATTTTTTTGTTCTTCACCAGCTTTTAATATTAGAAGCGTTGGATTGAATTTATTCCCAATAAGACTTTTCATTACTCTATCTCCATAATAATCGGAGACATCCTTGTTTGTTACGACTAAAATCTTTAACCCTTTTTTAAAGCCAATTTTATTTAGCTCATCTCCAATGGAGTCAATACTCCTATCACCTATCACTATCTCGTGAGCATTGCTTTTCAATGAGACTTGAATACGGAAATTGTCTTTATTCACAATTATGAAAATGTAAAAGAGTACCTAATTTGTTAGGTTATTAAAATATGAAACTAGGTAAATGACTTGCTATCATGTACCTTTAATCAATGATATATGGTCAATAGCTATATATAATTATTTATAGATCATAATAATCACATAGTGGAATAATCTTTTGGTTGTGTATAAATCAATTTTTTTTTAAAATAAATTTTTTATAAGTTCTAATTTGTTTCTAGAGTTTTATCTGTGCTGACTACGAACAACGTACTAAAAATGAGGATTTGAACCCATGATTGGTGTAGTAGGTGGGGGACAGCTTGCGATGATGCTTGTCGAGGCTGGCAAAAAAAGAGATATTGATGTCGTAGTTCAGACAGCAGCTAGGACTGATCCCGCTGCGAAAAAAACCAAACAAGTTATTTTGTCAGAACCAACGAATCCTGATGGGACAAAGCTACTAGCTGAAAAGTGTAATTCAATAACATTTGAGAACGAATGGGTTGATATCACAAGTTTACTTTCTCTTCAAAATGATGGAATTTCATTCTTCCCTAAACTTGAATCTATTCTTCCATTACTAAATAAAATTTCTCAAAGAGAGTTGTTAAACAAGCTTGACATACCTTGCCCTGATTGGATCTCTATCCCTTTGAAAAACAGATCGAAATTTGAACTTCCCGAAGGATGGACTTATCCTCTGATGGCAAAGGCTGCTACAGGTGGATATGATGGTAAAGGTACAAAAATTATAAAAAACTCAAAACAATTAAAAGAATTGCTTGAAATTAAGACCGAAGAGCAATGGATGTTGGAAAAATGGATTTCATTTGAAAAAGAATTATCAATTGTCTCTAGCAGAGATTCTAAAGGGATAATTCGATGTTTACCAATAGCAGAAACATACCAGTTTAAGCAGGTATGTGATTGGGTCTTGGTTCCTGCTGATGTTAATCATTCTGTTGGTCTAATGGTGAAAAACATAGCTTCCTCTTTGTTGGCTGAGTTGGACTACGTGGGTGTTATTGCGATTGAATTTTTTTATGGCATGGATGGATTACTTGTTAACGAAATTGCTCCAAGAACTCATAATTCGGGACATTTCTCAATAGATGCTTGTAGCAGCAGTCAATTTGATCAACAAATTTGTATCTCTTCTGGCATTAATGTACCAATGCCCAAAATGCTTGCTGATGGTGCCTTGATGGTTAATTTACTTGGCTTATCAAGGAACTATCCAATTACACTTACAAAAAGATTGGAAGATTTAAGAAACATCCCTGGCTTAAATCTACATTGGTATGGAAAAGAAGATGAAAAGAAGGGAAGAAAACTTGGACACGTTACTTATTTGTTAACTGAAAAAGATTTTCTTTCTCGAAAAGAAGAAGCAATGAAGATTTTAGACACAATACGATCAATTTGGCCTACTACTTGAGGGGATTTGGTTTAGATTAGATTGTAGTACTACCTTGTTGGTAAAGGCCTTCTCAAGTGCTCTGATCTGACTCTCTTTCGATTTGGGGAGACTGTCGTGAAAGTAACGTATACCAGCGTTTTGCTGGAAACGAAGCTTCACTTTGAATCCCCCTCTGGTTCTTCCAGGTCGATGCTTCTTGGGTCTTACGGCAAGGCGGTACAAATATTTATAAAGAATAAAGTGGATTTTATTTGTTATTGCCTCCGTCTAATTTAATTGATATTTTCTCTTTCTGATTAGTTCGGGCTCATTCAGTTCAATCTTCTAGATTGGGCATTTTTTCTAATTAGCTCATGGTCATCTCTTGCTCTTTTATCGAGGAAGGCTATATCTTTTCTGGCTTTTTGATCAATCTTTTGAATATCCTTTCTTGCTCTTTGGTCTAAAAGAGCTATATCTTTTCTTGCTCTTTGATCAATATTCTCAAGATCAGCCCTGGCTCTTTGATCAGCATTCTCAATATCTATTTTTGCTCTTTCTACCATGCTAGTCATAGAGTCGATCATCATTGACAACGCTGCAGGAACCTCCCTGTCTTCTGGTGGGAGAGGAACTTGATTATTAAGACTAATACTGGGGTTTGCTCTATTCGAGGCCATGGTTGTATTAAATAGGCTTGGGAAAATCAGAAGCTATTTTCTTGACATTTGTATTATCTCCTTTTCTTGAACCTAATAAATAAAAATCTGATGAAGAAAAACGAGATGTAATAGTCTTTACTTTTTATAGTGAAGAATTAGGTGGCTTTCCCTTCAGAACCCTAATTCTTAGATGGATTTTTAGGCGAGATAGTAAATTTACAGACAAAAACTTTAGATAGAAGAACCAAAAGATGAAAAAGCTATCAAGAAAATTTTTATCTTTATTAAAGTATTAAATTAATGAACTCATTAATTTTCCAGAAAGAATAACATTTCTAATCAATTAAATTGAGGATCTAAAATTAATTAATTGCTTTGATATTTGAACACATTAAGTACTATGTCTTAATTTTCTTGTTAATATATTTTAGTAAGGAATTTTAATTAACTATTTATACTAATTATTTTTAGGATATAATCTTGCGATCCTTTCCATCTGCTGAGCCTTTTCTAGCTTTTTTCTTTTTTTGTCTTTGTATGACTCATCATCATCAGTTAACTTAAAAAAGACAAAAAAGAACATTGCGCCTGTGAAAATCAATCCTATAAAAAGAATCCAAAAGCCAATCAATCCAGTTGGTGAAAAATAGTCTAGATTAAACGTGGCAATCATCATCTTATTGACTTTGATAGTTATTCCTAAATGATATCTAGTTTATTAAGAAAATGTCAGAATATTTATATCATAAAAATATACAATGTGATTTTATTATAGGTTCTTTAATTTAGATTTGTTTCTAAGCTGTCTTTATTATATTTTTAATGAGGATTTTTACGCATTACTTCTTCTTTTGATATCACTAAAATTTATTTAGTTTAATTTTCAAGATGGAAGATACTCATAACTATGCAATGAACCTCATCATTCCACTCATGGGTATAGCCCCGCTGCTTATGGTCTTCATTTTGAAAGGAGAAAAGAAAAAAAAATCGACAAAAAGTTGGACAAGATCTGTAAATTAAAACCAATTAAAATTTTTAGAGAGATTTTCAGAAATACATACTTAACTATAAAAATATGTATGGTATTTTTTCTGGTATGAAATGTAAATACATTTAGCAACCTAACTTTTAGGTTTTTTTATACTTCATTTTGATATAAAATTATCAACTTTGTTCATATAAGTTACGTTATTGGAAAATTTAGAATTATCGGATCTCAGATGAATTCCAATAATCTCGATTGATACTTCATTGATAATCAGATTGCCACCAATTGTTTTGGAAAGCTAAACATAGTCGATTTGTTCGGCTTTCCACTCACAGTTTTCATTTTAACTTAGCTATCGTTTATGAAGATTTCTTATTTGAGAAACTTTTAATTTTTCACTAGATCCTCCTCATCAATCAATGAAAGATACTAAAACTCAGCAGTTTGCCAGATTTTTTATAAAGGATATCAAAAATGAGTCAGCAGAACATAAGGAAGAAGATTTAATTTTGGAAGACGCAGATTTAATTGCTGCTAAATAATTAATCTATTTTCAATTTATACACTTAATCGTAAATTCCTATACATATGTTTTTGATACTTTAGACCGGAATTTAATCCTATATAAATTTTCTATTATTATAAATATATAAATATAAATATAAATTTTTAATTATTGCATAGCTCGCAATATAATCTTCTTATTCCTATGTAGCTTATACCTATTAATAAGCAGAAAATAAAAATAATATAAAATTCGAAAAGGAGAAGTCTTGTTTTATGTTATTTGTTATCTAGTTTGATTTGAGGGAAATGAACAAGCCCATTCAAAGAAAAACCACCTTGAAATGGAGCACCGATGGTGAGTTGTCATCTATTGATATGGCAAGAATTTTAGAACTTCTTGCAAATAAAGACTTAACAGAGTGTGTATTAGCTTGTGATGCAAATAATAAATCCCCTGAGATATTATTTCATTTAAAAGATCGTAAATAAGTGCATTTACCTAAAAAAGTTTTGTTAATTTATCTCGGATATTTCACTTCGAAATAGTATGTTTGGATACCAAACAAGAAAAATATGAAAACAGCACAAGATAGATATTTTGAATGCTTAGAAGTATGTATTGAAGATGAGCAAGGAATGTCTTGCCGTCAAGTATGTGCACCTATTTTAAATGATGATCCTACTGATCATCCTGTAGTACCCATTAGTAAAAGTATATAAAGATGAAGATTCATATTTTTTTCTTGTCTAAAATCGTATTTTTTACTTATAAATGAGTTTGGAAATCAATAATTAGATTGAAATAAACTATTGATAGATAGAGGGTCAGTTTTTCGATTGGAAACAATATATCAATAATTTTTTTGTTAAGATATTTACTTAATTATTTTCTAACATGGATAATCCTGCATCCCATATAAACCTATTCAATGCAATTCTTTCGCTTTATGTTATTGGTTATCAAATATCCATATGTAGTGATTGGAGTTGGATACCAATGAATAAAGAAGACTATCAGCTTCCCTACCAAGATAAGTGGAGCCGAGTTTGATACCTTGTAGTTATAATTAATAAACTTTAAAAACAACTAGCAAGTACAAAAAACAAATAATAATATAAGTTCTTTCAAGTTGAACAGTTATTCACTTTGATAACTTATATATTTTGTACTACGTGAAATAAACCAAATGAATATCCTCCTATTAGTATCCAACCTAGAATAGCTGAAATTATTGTTGAGCGTCTATTGTGCCTTCTTATTGCATTTTCAATCATCTCGTTTACGACCTCTCTATCTATAGAAGTTGCTTTTTGAGAATTAGTGGAAGTCATTAGTTATGTAAAATGGAATGTTTTAGATGCCTTTAGCTCGAAATTAGTTACAGAATATACTGGAAGAATAGTTTGGGAAAACTAGTGCTAGCAGGCATAACTTCAGTAAAGTCTTGTCTTTTAAGCGGTTGAAGCAAGAAGTGCTCAAAACAAACGAATACATATGTGAACAATTGTTAAGACTATAAAGGATTTTTATGGAAGTTGTGTAGGTAAAATCACTTTATTGTTTTTTGCTTGAAATAGCTGGCTATTGCTTTTTTCATATATGCATTAAAAAAGCTTCATTTCATTTATAAAAAGTTTTAATTTATTAAATACGGATCATGATTATTTGAAATGTTTAGCTTTTAATTATTGATACATTTTATTTTAATTAAGACAATAAGTGTTTTAGAGGAATTTAAGTATTCTCTTCGTCAAAGACTTTACTTATAAAAAAGGTATTTCTTTCTTTATCCACGGTTATAGGTAAATTCTGTAAGAATAATAATAAAAATTATGGCTGTTCATTCTTTACCTGAGATAGATCACCAACTTGAGAAACTTGAGTTTTATCTTGCACTTTCTCAAGCTATAGGTGACCATAAGAAATCAGATCGAATCAAATCTCAAATCGATTTAATTGAGCATGAAGTACTTGAGCCAGGTACTTGAAACATATTTAAATTACTGCATTCGTTATTGATATTTACTTATTTTAGGATACTTTTATATATTAATTTTATTTAGCAATATTCATCATTACTACCATTTTCCTCAATTTCTAGGTTCTTTTTTGTCAAAAAAGAATAGGAAGCTTGGTGCTTTTCTTTCCATTCTTTATGATCCTTTATCTGTCTTCTCAATTTCGCAAGGCTTTCTTTCTCATCAGGGTAAAATTTCTCTAGATATTCTGGACTTAGATTTATGTTCCCTTCAAACTCATAAACCATTTCTTCAAATGTTTCGCATATTCCCAGAATATCGGCCATAAAGTCCTCAAATTCATCAACGTGAATTTCCTGAAGTAATTTTCTTAATTTGCTTTGGCTTGAGTCTTCTGGCTCCCACTCTTTTTTTAAGACATGTAAAAGATTAAGTTGACCCATTCGGTCTAGAAGATCCCATTTTGAGGCATCTTCAGCTGAATAAAAGTAGGAACCATCACCTGATTGATAAAACTTAGTCCTTTCTTTATCCATCTAATTAAAAAGATAATTGCATTTAATTTTTTATTAGTTCAAAGGGTCGAGGAAATGTATGCCCTTTAATCACTAAGTTTGATTTTTAGTAATCTATAAAATGAGTAAACAATTCTCAATTAGGATAGCATTCCTATTGTAATCTAATGCTATTTTTTGATTGTTTCTAGATTTGAAGTGTTTGACTAAGTATGAACATCATTCAACTTCTAGTTAGATTGATATTTTATTGGCTAATTAATATTTTATTTAAAAAAATCCAATGGAAATGGCCCAACTGTATTAGCTGTAATAGCGATATCATTATTTTGGCAACTAATTAATATACCTTTACCAAGACCATATTCAATTCTTGCGTTTATTTCACCTGTCTTTTGATTGGCTTTTAAATATACAGGACCACCAGAGGTTAGCTCAGAGACACACTTCATTTCTTTGATTTGAAATTTCTCCTCAAACTGTCTCATGGTATTTAAACCTTCTTCTAGAGATGGAGCCATTACTCCTATTGTTAGCCAGTCTGCTTTAGCAATAATATTGTAGACTTCATTGAACAAATATTCTGATTGCTTATCGTTCAGAATTGGGGCAGTTCTTAATCTATTAAGATCTTTCAATGTTATTATGTCTGTGTTTTCGATAATCATTTTCCTTCACTATTTTCGTAATTATATTATATAATTTTAAATTTTACTTAACTTTAATGATAATTTCAATTATTCAATTTAAATTGTATGAATTTAATTAAACATCATTTAATTAAGAAGTATATTAAAACTTATTAATTAACTATAATCGTTTCAATCTTAATAAATGTTATATAACGGTCTGAAATTAATTATTATGAATTTTTGTCGGGATTTCAATATCAGAATTAATTATCTCATTAGCTATTCATTTAATTAGTGTCATTTGATTCTTTTATTCTTCTTGATTCATGAATTTGTTCTAATTCGTTGTAAACATCACGTAAATTCTTCTGTATGTGATCCAAGTTCTCTATTGCTCCAAGTGAGTTCATCGCTCTGATAAGGCTTTCTTTAGCCTCGATTAACCCTCTACATTGAGGGCTTCCAGCTTCATAAGACATCTTTATTTGTCAAATTTTTAAAAATCTTACATCCACACTCGTTTTCGGCTAATTATTTTCCAGATTTTTTAACTTATCATGTGAATTAAATCGAAAGTGACATTATCTTGTTTCTTTGGCTATGAGAGTTGCATAATTTATTTGTACACCTCAGAAGATAACTAAGTTTTTTATGCATTTTTTGTTGCATTCTTTTTAGAAATCAGCCAATGTTTTTTTTTCTACGCTATTTCTTTAACTTCGCTTTAGATTTTTAGACTTGACGTAGGCTCTTTTTTTATTTAAAAACGAAATTAAGACATTATTTTTTGATGGCAAAAGTAAAAAACATAGATGAACCTATTGGCTGGCTTATTGATCCCCATAATAAATGGGCTATTCATTTTTTATTTAAGAAAGATTCTGCCGAAAATTCTGGATCAGACTTTACTATTGATATGTGGGGAGTCGATTCAAGCGGTAAGCCTGTGATATTTAAAAGCAGAAGAAAGGCTACAAAGAAAGATTCTCTTAGAACATGGAACCAGCTAATTTCATCAAACTGGACTGAAGTAGATATTTCTAGAATTAAATCAGCTTGAAGTTTAGATTAAAACAACCTATTTTTTTATCGTATCTTAGATTAATTTTATAGAGCTTTTTCGTCAAAACTAGTTAGTATTTTAAAAGAATCTTAATACTCGTATAAACTTGATAAAGTCATTAAATAAAATTTTAACCTTTTGTATTCTATTCTTTACCCTTATAGGTAGTTGGACAACATTTGCTTTACTAACACAAAGCTCCTATAGCTCTGAGATTAAGGAGATAATTAATAATATGTATTTGAATCAGAGGGATGTATTTAAGAATGTGAGGACATTGTCAATTTTATTAGTTAAAGATGCCAATAATCGTCTTTCTTCTCATGAATCAGTAGAGTGAAATTAATACATAATTAAATCATAATGTTTGATATTAAAAATGATATTACGGAATTATATTTTAATGCTAGTTTATAGCTTGTTATTATTATTTAATGAATAATGCATGAGAAAAAACTTTACCTTGCTTCTCCGTATGGTTTCTCAGAACATTGGAGAACTAATTTAATACCTGATTTTATTAACACTCTTGAAAAAATGGGGGCGATAGTTTATGAGCCATTTATTCGTAATATTGATACTAATTACTCATTATCTGGATGGGCTAATAAAGTAGCATGTTCAAACTTTAATGATTTAAAAAGTTCTGATGGAATATTTGCGATAGTAAATGGTACTCCACCCGATGAGGGAGTTATGGTGGAGCTTGGCATAGCTATTGCTTTAGGCAAACCTACTTTTTTATTTCGAGATGATTTCAGAAAATGTAGTGACTCAGATGAATACCCACTTAATCTAATGATTTTTACAGGCGTTCCTTATGACTCATGGGAGGATTATTACTACCGATCATTGCTTGAAATTAATAATCCAAACAAAGCAATTTATAGATGGTTGAAAAATGAGATTTAAAACTATTTATATATACAGTATTAATATTGGTATTTTAATATATAAATTAACTAATCTTCTTAGTATATAAAATAATTGATTTTAATTTATATTTATTTATAGATCATTTTTTTTTTTAATGATATATGTGATATGATTTTACAAAAACAAAATATACATACAATGCAGGAATCTTTATTTAGACTAAACGACATAAGAATGGAAATATCTTTTTCAAGTATAGAGGAGTTGATTTCAATACTATCATTTTATCAAAAAAAAAATATTAATAAGCTCAATATACCATGTAAAAATAAACTTAAAAAAGATTTTTTAAAACAATCAATTATGATTTCTAGGAATGAATTTCCAAATATAGATATTATTCCTCATTTTAGTATTCAGCATCAATTTAGAAGGAATAAAACTAATACTTTAAATGATTTGATTGAGTTTTCCTATTCTATTAAACTTTTTGGCTGTAGAGAAATACTACTCATTTCTGGATCTAATAAAAAATCTTCTTTAGATACCGTCTCTGCCTTAAAGCATTTAGAATCAGAACCACTTTTTTTTCATAGAAATTCTTTTATTGGTATTGCTTTTAACCCGTATTTACCCGATGATCAATTTGAATTAGAGATATCTAGATTTAGGCAAAAAATAAATACTGGTTTTATTAGCTCAATTTGGTTTCAATTTGGAACGGATTATGAGCTTTTAAATATAAGGATTAATCGACTAATGAATATAATAAATAAGTCATTACGAACTAATTTTAATAGCACTCACCCTCTTCTTTATGGAAGCATTTTAATACCTACAAGGAAATTTATAGCTAGATTTAAATTTAGACCTTGGAAAGGAGTATATTGTTCGAGTGAATTTTTAGATTCTTTAGATTACGCTAATATTGTGGTTAAAAACTTACTATTGATATATAAAAGATTTAATATAATTCCGATTGTTGAGACGAGTACGTCTACAAATCAGGAACTAACAAACTTAAACAAGTTTTTTAAATTATAGGATATTATTTATAAATTTCAGCATTTTAGATTAAATCTAAAACCAAGTTTCTCATTTTATTTTTGATAGTGACAAAAGAAATTAGATTGCCTTTAATGAGATTACTTTAAATAGACTTTAGTACCATTAATTTTTGCATAAGTTTATTTTCACAAAGTCTTTCACAGAATTGTACGAACGGCTTGAAAGGATTCATTTCCATGATTTGATTAAGAAAGTGATTAAAAGTTAGATAGATCCAATTTTGGTAGTGATTTAATTCCAGCTACCAACGATGAATTCAAATCCTAGACGATATTTATTTAGTATTGTAACGTTTCTATGACTTTATGTGAATAGCATTTCAGGTTCGGGTTTCTCTTTCCGCTTTTGACTCTTTTCCTAGTATTTTCAGAATGCCAATAGAGAAAGGCATGCTGATTGAAATGCAGCTCTATTTTTAATTCTTCTTAAGACTTCCCGCCTTCGCCAGTGTGTAACAGTGTGACACTCTAAGCTGCAGATTTTTTTTAAAAAATTTTCACGGTCATAGGAAATTTCCATTAATTTATCTATAGATTAATGAGTTTAATGTTTTCAGCATCCAGAAAAAAAAAGGAACAGCAAGCTATTGCAATTTCAAACTCTTTTGCCGCTGATACACTATTCTTCAGGAGGTTTTCAGAAGCCGGTAGATATAAAATAGCGGCGCTAATGATGTTTATTTTCGGTTTCTTATTACTTACTTTAGGAACCTGGGTTCTTAATGATTTTAATTTTCTCTCATTTACTAATTAATTTAAGGAAAAAACATTTGCAATTTTCTGCTTAAATGCTAATTAATAGATAGTCAGATAAGTACTATATGTCAAATTCATGGGATAACTATTACACGAATTACCAAGATTGGGATGAGGCACACCGATTTATTGTAAGAATTGAACTTAAATATGAGAATAAGTTGAAAAGCCTTGGATACACTGAGTTTCTACAAGTTGATGATTTTTACCTCCCAGATAAAAAATTATCAAGTAGTATATTGCCTCAAAGCAAAACTTATATTAAAAGTAAAAACGAAATTACTTTATCTTTTGAAGTTCCCTACGATTGGTCAATTGATATCGATTGGGAGGACAAGGCTCTCTCATTACTAGGATTACTGGAAGAATGGGTAATCGATTCCTCTGTAGAAGATAAATGACAAATATTTATATTTATAATTGTTTGCCTATTTAGATCAAGAATAGAAAATTAGAGCTAATCCATTCTGAGTTTGATGAAACTCCTTTTCTTCTCGGCTTAAATCCATCGCTAATTGTTCTCCTTCTTTAATAGCTTGCTCATAAGGCGGTTTTGATGTAGCTGTTCCTTTGTAAATAGCGGCAATACCAAGTGGAGTTGCATTCCACGCGAAATTTTCAGTCTCTCCTATTGGAGGTTGTTTTAATGCTTCTTCAAGCAGATTTGTTGTTGAGGACTTATGCTGAGTGGTTGTAGAGGTCATGTTTATATTTAAGTATTTCTTAAAAAAAAAACTTTTGAGTATTCCTTAAAAGAGCTTGTCCTTTTATTTTTAGTCGATAAATTTCTGTTTTGTGTCAATTTTGTTGATCTCTGCATTCTTTATTCTCTATAAAAATTGGTTTCTTCTTGAGCGCTTTTTGACAAAATATTTTATAAGGCTTTTATTTGAGTTGTAATTGTAAATTTCAAATGATATTTCTTTAATAATTCAGTTTTATTCCAGCTCATCTTTTTGGTAAATAAGAAACTGCTTGAACTGTTCAATCAAATCTAGATTATGTTGTTGCTTTGAGTTTAATAAATTATCTTCATTCGATTTCCCATGAACTTTGTATCCTTTTCTATTGTAAGTAATACCTTTGTCTGAAATTAATTCATGCACATCGTCTTTTTTTAAAAAAGGTATACCATTATCGACTCTGTTTTTAAGCCAGGATTGGTGATTAAAATGTTTTGCTTGTTGAGGCTTTAGTAAACCTCTGGCTGATAATGCTTCTTCTACTAATTTGCCAACTACTTTAGATTGACTGAGATTCTCGTTATTTGCTATCTCAATTATTAGCTCCTGTATTCCTGGCAAAGGAAGATAGCCTATCCTTTTTCTTATGGAGGGCATGCTTATTGAGCCAAAAATTTAACTTACTTTGTATTTTGAACTAATCAATATGCTTTTATATTACTTGACTTTAAATTGTTATAAAATCCAATCACTTAATATGATCTGAGCTTTTTCCCATTCATTCTTCACTTTAAGCTCATTTATTCTTTTTATTGCCGTATAGGGCATTTCGCCTTTCTCCCAAAAGGAAATGTAATTTACTGGTCTAATGATGTTAGACCCTCCATTAGAGATAGGATGTTTGTTAGGCATAAGATTTTGTGCAAGATAATTATTTCCAGGATTGGTTTTTTATTATTAATTCCAGAATAGACTATTAAACACCCCCTGTTTTCAAATATTTAAAGTATTAATTCAATTTTTTCAAGAAATTTCTTTATTTTTAAAAGTTAGATTTTCGTACTGTACTTTATATAGTGTATTAAATTCTTATTAGTATTTTTTATCTTCTGGGAATTCTGGCTTCTCTTTCTTTTTTCTTCTACCGTCTGAAAGCTCCAGTAATGTAGAAAGTTGTTCATACACTGACCTTAGTGATGATAATTCAGGTAATAAACCATCGTTTCTTAGGTCTTCATCCATATATCTAAGTTCTTGCCTAACATAGGAGAGGATTGATTTTGCCTCATCTCTTTTTGGGCCAGCCATATTAAATTTTTTTAATGAAAGAAAGATACAACATAAAAGTTCTAAATCAGGTTTTGAACTGCGAATCAAGACAATGGCTTCTCATTTGATAACAATGTTTTGTATAAAAAACATGATTATTATTTGTTCGAATTAGTTTTTTCCTTTTTGATTTTATAAATATTTTATTTATATAGGTTATTTATTTATTATCATTAAAATATAATATGTGTAATATTTAGTAATTAATGATTTCAGACCTTATAGTTGTAGGAGGGGGTGCTTCTGGTTTTATGGGAGCTATTACTGCTGTAAGTAGTGGTCTTAAATCAGTTATTATTCTTGAAGGGACTACAAAAGTATTAGAAAAAGTTCGAATTAGTGGTGGTGGCAGATGTAATATTACCAATTCTTGTGGAGATGTCTCTAATTTAGTTAACAATTATCCTCGAGGAGAAAAGCAGCTGAAAGGATTATTTAGCCGTTTTTCTACAAAAGAAGCTTTTGATTGGTTTCAAGAAAGGGGGCTTAAATTAAAGGTTGAAAAAGATGGACGAGTTTTTCCTCTTTCGGATTCTTCTAATGAAGTAATAACTTGTTTGTCAGAACTAGCTCGGAATGCAGGTATAAAGGTGTTTACTGATTTACATGTTCAACAAATTTCGAATACCAATATTGGTTTTACGTTAGTAGCGAAAGGCAATAAAACTTTTAATGCTAAAAATATTTTGTTGTGCACAGGTAGTCACCCTAGTGGGAGGAAATTGGCTAAAAGTCTTGGTCATTCAATTATTAGCCCTGTCCCGTCCCTTTTTTCATTTTGTACAACAACAGCTAACCTTCAGTCTTGTTCAGGCGTTTCGATAAATGCTCACATAAAACTTCTTGTTAATAAAAAAAAATATTCAGAAACCGGACCGATATTGATTACTCATCTTGGGTTTAGTGGTCCTGCAATATTACGTCTCTCTGCATTTGCGGCAAGGACTTTACATGCTAATAAATATTTAGCTGAATTAAGAGTTAATTGGTTATGTATGAACGAGAATGATGTTAGATCAAAAATTAATTTATACAAACAAGAAAATGGTAGAAAAATTGTATTTAAAAGCAAACCTTTTGAATGCCTTCCTAAGAGCTTATGGAAAGCACTTCTCTTATCAATAAATATAGATAAACAATTAAAATGGGCCGATTTATCTAGATCAGATAAGGAGTGTATTGTTAAATCCTTAACTCAAAAATGTTATTCAATAAAAAGTAGAGGGCCTTATGGAGACGAATTTGTTACAGCGGGAGGTATTCCTCTTCAAGAGGTTAATTTCAAGACTATGGAAAGCAAAATTTGCAAGGGGTTGTTTTTTGCTGGTGAGGTAATGGATATTGATGGAATAACGGGCGGTTTTAATTTTCAACATTGCTGGACAAGTGGATGGATAGCAGGAAAAGGGATTTATTCTAATTCATCTAACTAATACTATTTTTATAAAAATGTCTTGACTTATAGGTTTTATAAACTAAATAGAGTAATTAAAATCTGTGTACATTAAGGCTAAAACCAAAGGAATTATTTATCAGCTCAATGCAGCAATTAAAGCTGGTACAGCAACTATTATTAGGCCAATCGCGGCAGTAGCAGTTAGGAGTGATGTACTCAAGACTTTTTTTATTCATTATAACTATAAACTATAAAATTACTTCTTTCTGTGAGTATTAATACTATTTAAATTTACTTTTTGTACGTTATTTCTTTAAGTTAAGTGTAAATTTAGACCGAATTTTTTATTTGCTAACTGACCCACTCACTTCCCCTTTTCCAGGTTAAGCCTAAATTCTTTAAGCCATGCTCCGACCAAGCGAATGCCAGAAAGCTAGTATTAATACTTATAGGTAATATTTTCTGTCTAATTTTCCACGCTTTATGGCTGGTATAACTAGAGTCCCATCAATTATCTATTAGTAGTCAAATTGTTTATTTCAGTTCTTTATAAATCGATATTTAAGGACTTTGCCTTCCTTGTACTAAGAGTTTTTTCCGGAGCCTTGCTTATCCATCATGGATTTGAGAAATTAAATGACATTAATAATTTTGCGGATGCCTTCGTTCGCCCTCTTCACTTGCCTTTCCCTATTGCTCTGTCTTACTTAGCAGCTGCTTCGGAAATTGGTGGCAGTTGGTTAATTATTCTTGGGCTTGGAACTCGATTGGGCGCCTTGGCAATATTGGGGACAATGAGTGTCGCAATTTATCATGCACTTGTTACGTCTGGGTTCAATATTTATTTAATTGAACTTTTGGCTCTTTATTTTGCCTCTGCATTTTCAATAATCTTGTTAGGCCCTGGTATGTTCTCTGCTGATTACGTTATACGGGAAGTCTTCATTGCCAAATCTAACCCGTTTAAATCTTTCCCTAAAAATAAACCAACCACGAATTACTTTTCCAATACGAAAAAAGATTCTTCATTAAATTCTAAACAAAAAAAATCATTAGCATTTCCTTTCTCTAGTTTCTTGTCTTCTTAATTGTAGTAAATTTATTTGTTGATAACTTCTTTTCTCTTCATTGATAAGTAAAACCACATCCAAGTTGGCAAAGTAATAAAAAAACCAATTAAAATAATATAACTTTTAGTAGTATCCCATGCCGCTTCATCGCAAGTTTTTTTGATTTCTTTTGAGGCTTGCACCTTAGTGCTAAGACTTCTGCATATATTTAGGCCATGAATACTGAGCGTGCCATATGTTATAGCTGTTGGAACAGTAGCAAGGAATATTGCGAGTATAAGATTGCCTAGCCTCAAATTGAGGTCTTTTCTTTTTTGTGGATCCATATATATATTTTTATCCATAATTCAGATATGGCCAATTATAGTTCTTATTTTTTTACAAAACAGTTAGCTTTCTTTCATTATCTCCTTTTGAATAGATCGATTTAATTTTTTCTTATATCTAGTAGCTAATAATTCATTTTATGTTTTTCAAGTAATTAACTTGCTTGAAATACAGATGTAAGATTGTGGGTTTATAAACTTTTCAAATTTATATATGCTCAATATACTTACATTAGGCTAAAATTAAGAATTAGTATCAATTTATCCATTTCATAATGTCTACAAGTAAGAGAGAGGAAGTTAGTTCTCATTTGCGTTATATTCGACAAGAACTTCGTGACTTGGATCAAATGCTTGGGCAATATGGTTTATTGCCTGAATTGTCTGAGCTTAAAGAGGTCTATAATTCATTAGATGCATTACATCAATTGCTTTCAGGCAAAGTTAAAAAGAAACCTAAACCCGAGTTTGATGATTGAAACGATTAATTATTTTTAAAATATAAGTTAAATTTTCAAGGTTGGGGTAATTCAAAACAATTAGATTTATTTAATGATAGTTTTAGGGGGTTGCAACAAAACGAACTAATAACAATATATATATAAGGGCATTATTTGAACTAATGAAAGATGAGACTTGGAAAATAGAATACAAACAATGGAAAAAATTAAAACCTTATCAAATTAAATTGATTGATGAGTTTCCTAAAACGCAGTCTCAAGCTTGTCTTCTATACTCTATGTGGCGTGAATGGATGAATATAAAAAAATTAAACTTGTCTGAAAATACTGATGTAAGCAATTCATGGATTGATCCCTGGGATAATTAGGAGTTGATTTTTATATTAGTTTTAAATAGATAAATAATTTCTTTCTAATATGTCATGAACAATTATTTCTTTGACAAATACTTGTATTACTACAGCCATGGGTATAGCTAGCAGTAATCCCAGTGCCCCAAAAAGAATGGTAGATATTAACTGTGCAGTAATGGTTAGAGCTGGCAATAATTTTACTTGTTTTTGCATTATTGAAGGAGTAATTATATAGCTCTCAATATTCTGAATAACTATATATAAGCCTAGAACAGCTAATGATTTCCAGGGAGTATCTAGCAATGCAACAGATATTGGAAAAATTGTACTTATTGTCGGACCGACATTTGGAATAACATTCAGAAGGCCTGCAATTAATGCATTAGCAATTACTAGTTTTATTCCTAATAGATAAAGACCTATGGCTGTAAGTATTGCTACACATATTGAGCTTAGAACTAATCCTGTCATCCAACTGCTTAAAGCATTTCCACATTTTAGAAATATTGATCTAGCTCGCCTTCTATAAAATGAAGGAACTAATAATATTGCTACCTCCCTGTATGCATTTGGCTGCACCGTTATCATTAAACCAACTGAGGTAATGAAAAATATTTGAATAATACCTATTCCCACATTACTGGCTAGATTGATCAATTTTGCGATACTTTCTGTAACACCATTAGCAAGTGTTTTGCCATCTGGAAAAATATTTAGCTTGTTGCTTAATAATGATTCATCTGTTAAATCAGGTACATTATCTTTATATATAATTTCTACAATATCAATAAATGTATTTATAATAAGATCCCATAGTTTGCTTGCTGCAGATGGTATCTGATTAATTAATTCTTGAAACTCACTTGTGAATTGCGGAATTATTATTACTATTCCGATGCTTGAAATTAAAATAATAGAAATTAATGTTATCCCAAAGGAAAGCCAGCGGGGAATGTGAAGGACTCTTACAAGTTTCCCTATAATAGTACAAAGAGCCATAGCTATAATTATCGACGCAAAAAAAAGTATAAATATTTCTTTTAAGCTCCATAAAATTAATATGGAAACTATTAGAGCTGTTATTGATAGCCAAGCACTTGTTTTCAAATTAATAGATTTTAATAGTCATGAGCATTAGAGAATCTTTCAGCAAAGCGCATGAATCTTTCGAACTCTTTTTCAGAATTCCAGCTATATGTAGATTTTACTTCCCTTATTTCATTGCCTGAGATAGATAGATCTATTTTTTTTGTTGAAAGTTCACCTTCTTCGTCGATTAAATACATTTTCTGTACGGATGTGAAATTTTTTGATGTTATAGATAGAGGGTTGTAAAACTTGTATGTTGCACTTCCTCTCTTTCCATCATTATTTCTATTGAGACGAATTTCAGGATGATCTTTTTCATCTTCTCCTTTTATAAATTGAATCCTTACTGTCTTATTGATGTTTGTCATTTTATCTAAAGGATAAATAATGAGATTTTTCCTATATTTGAATTATAAGGGATATAGCTTTTCGTTTAAGATTTTATTCAAAGATGATTGCAAGTTTAAACCACTTAGATCAATTGAGTTTAAAATTGTAGTTTTTTGAAGTTCATAATCATAACATCTATCGTAATAATCCAGCATGGCTATACAGGCTTTTGACCATTCTTTTTTTTCAATAGCTATTATTGCTTCTTTTGTTCTCTGTGACCCTAGCCTTTTGCTTATCCTAGTCACAGCATCTTTTAATTCATTCTCAGAGTTTCGACTATAAACATTGACTAAATTATCAATTCGTTCGTTCTTCGTTTTTGTCACTTCTAGAACTGGTGCCTTTTTCATTTTCTTAAATAAATCATTTGGTATTCGACACTTTCCTAAGCTAGAACTTTCAGCTTCTATCCATATTTCTTTTGCGCTACTTTTAGCAAATTTATCAAGACTTTCTGCGATTGCATTTTCAAATTGTTGAGTTGAAGGTTGCTTATTCATTCCTAACGACCCAAAGCTACTACCTCTATGATTCGCAAGCCCTTCTAAGTCTATTACATGTATTTTTTTTGAATTAATTTGATTGAGGAGATCTGTTTTCCCAGTGCCTGTTCTTCCTCCTAACAGTCTTATTGGTAAATCAGCTTCAAACTGATTTAAAGCCCATTCCCGGTAGCTTTTATATCCATCTTTTAATAAATAAGTCTTTATGCCAACTGTCCTCGCAAGCCAGGCAAAAGCACTTGATCTCATTCCACCTCTCCAGCAATATATTCTTAATGATTTATTTGAGTAATTCTTAGTAGAAGCTGTTTTTAAAATTATACTTTTGAGTTTAGTTGATTTTGGTATGGTCACTTTTAATCCATTAAAAGTTGCCTTTAATCGGCCTTCTTGCTTGTAGCTTTTGCCTATAAACTCTCTTTCATTATCTGAAAACAATGGAATATTAATAGCCCCTGGCCAATGCCCTTTGGCAAATTCCACTGGACTTCTTACATCAATGATTGGAATTGCTAAATTCCGAAAATCCGTTACGGGATAAACTGAATTGGTAGGTTTCTCTGACATAGTATTAGTTCCGTGGTCATATTAGACCGGAAGTTGAGAATGACTGACGAAAAACCAAAATCAAATACAGACACCATAAGTGAATTTTTGGAGTCTTTTAATCAGGCGTCAGAAAGAAAACGTCTAACTTTGTTGCCTGTCTTGGAAGAGAGAGTTGAGGAGCTTATTAACCTTGGCACTTGCTTAATGTCTTGTTTTAGCACTGATACTTGTGATTGGGCTGCTGGTAGTATTTTGCAACTGATTCATAAAACTGACGAAAATTTTATAAGAAAAAATCTTGATTGTGATGATCTTGGATGGTTTACCGCTCCATCTGAAGTTGGTTTTGATTATGCACCTCTTCAGCAATGCTTATTGACTGAACATTATGAGGAAGCAGATCGTATAACAAGCTCAAAGCTAAGAGAACTAGTAGGTGAGAAGGCGGTAAAGAGAGGATATGTTTATTTTTCAGAAGTTGAATCAATACCAGGAACTGATTTGGCAACTTTAGATAGGCTATGGATAATATATTCCAAAGGCAAATTTGGATTCACCGTTCAAGCGAGAATATTAGATTCATTAGACGGTCGTTATGACAAGCTTTGGCCTCGTATTGGATGGAAAAAAGATGGTATATGGACTAGATATCCTAAAGCTTTTAATTGGTCTATTGATGCTCCCAACGGTCATATGCCATTGGTTAATCAGCTTCGTGGAGTAAGGCTTATGGATTCATTACTTAATCATCCTGCATTATTAGCTAGACGCTAGGAGTTTAACGATTGATTTTTAATTTTATTATTGAACATCGTTTATGATTTCAAATATAAAAAGATTTCTTTTGATTAAACTAGTTCTAAGGAAAAGGGTTGATTTAAAAAAATGTTTTAATTAATTGTGGATTCTTCAACAAACTGGGCTGTATTTATTCATCCCTCTACTTTAAAATTATCTTCTTTTATTGAAACTCTTTTAGAGCCTGTAATATGTAGTGAAACTTCCAAGAAAATCGAATTGGGACTTCATGAAGCACTTGTTAATGCAGTTGTTCATGGTAATTTATCCAATCCAAATAAGGTTATACGTGTAAGAAGAATTCTCACACCAAATTGGTTTGTTTGGCAAATCCAGGATGAAGGGATTGGCATCGTAAAGAATAAAAGAATAAGCTCATTACCTTTGGAGATTGATGCTAATACTGGAAGAGGTATATATTTAATACATCAGTGTTTTGATGATGTTAGATGGAGTAGAAAAGGCAATAGATTGCAATTATCTTTAAAAAAAATAAGATTTTAATGATTTTTACATCCAGTATCTTTTATATCTTCATTTATCCACATTATTGCTTGATTAAGTAAATCTTTAATGTCTGTTTCATCTCCATCGTTAATTAATTGTGAGATTGCAGAGGTTATTAATTCAGCACTTCTTCTTCGTTTATTTCCTCGGAATTTATGCCATGCGTAGTTGTCAATGCTGATTTCATTATGAAGATCTTTCGCAAGTAACTTTGCTTTTTGAGTCCAAATAGATTTATTTTCTTTCATAGTAATCTTATGATGAATTTTAGACATATGTACATATTAATAATTAATTAAATTTTAAATGGGTTTATTTGCTTTCCATACTTTAGTCATGAAGTGTGATTCAGATGAGATTGAAGAAAAACCACTATCTTTTAGTCTCAGACTTAAATCATCTATTATGTAATCTCTGTAATAAGGTTCATGGAAAATTTTATGAAAGTTTTCCATTATGGATGAGAATTTTGGAGAATCTTCAATTTGAATAGAGTCTGCAAGTACAAAAGTCCCTCCTGGAACTAATACTCTAAAACATTCGTTAATAACATTTTGCCGAGCTTCTCTAGGTAGTTCGTGAAAAAGAAATACACAAGTTATTGCTTCGAAACTACTTGAAGGGAAAGGCATTTTTTCGGCATTTGCTTTTGTTAGTTGAACGAGGTCACCACTTCTAGAACTCAAATATTTACTTGCTTGTTTTAAATATGAACCTGATAGATCTAGTCCATGGAGTTCAACTTCTGGTAAGGCACTTTGTATTTGTTGAAGTGTTCTTCCAGTTCCTGTAGCGATATCTAGAACTTTTGCTTTTTTTGTATTTTCAGAAATATATTTTTTTAAACCTCTTTTAAGAGGAGCTAGGATTCTTCTTCTCATGGAGTCAGCTGTTCCATTAAAAAGAATCTCAACTTGTAAATCATAAATTTCTGCTGAATGCTGACTCAAGTATCCATCTGTTTGGTGATGAAAATTTTGTAAATAATACTTTGGATAGTCTTCTTCGTTAATATTTTCTGGGATCTCTCTTGTTTTATTTTTTTTTCTTCTTTCCCAAGTTAAGGGCATGTCCAACCAAACGAGTGGATATTTCTTTGCCCATTCCAGCCATGGAGCATCAAAAAGTTGAGATTTGGGATAAATGCCTTCTTCTGCGTCTCTCCAGTCAATTTTTTCTAATTCGTACATTGATTGTCTAACTTCTTTGAATAATTCTTTATTTATTGGGAATTTTCCAGGTGCTGCCTCAGGTGCAAAAACCTCCATCAGTTTTGTGCTTAATTCTTTGTGAGCTAATCCTGCAAGTGTTTTTCCCTGTTGAAGTGTGTGATATGCAATTTTTTTAAGGCTTGGCGCTGCCATGAACCATTGGATAATTTTCTAATATCTAACAGATTAGTTTGAATAGTGACGAATTTAATAAAAAAATTTTAAGGTCTATGCACAATCTGCACACCGACCTTAAATTTATACTTTTTGATAAACGAGTTTTTTACGCGTCGTAATACATAGTGAATTCATGCGGATGAGGCCTTTGTCGTAACTGTTGAACCTCTTCGTATTTTAGCTCGATCCAATTGTTGATGAAATCATCAGTAAATACACCACCTTCAGTTAGATATTTGTTGTCAGCTTTTAATGCTTCCAATGCATCATTTAAAGAGGAAGGCACTGTGTTGATTTTAGATAATTCTTCTGAAGATTCAAAAAGGTCAATATCCACTCCATCTCCAGGATCAATTTGATTTTTGATACCATCAATGCCTGCCATCATCATTGCTGAGAAAGCTATATATGGATTAGCTAATGCGTCTCCTGAGCGGAATTCAAGCCTCTTAGCTTTTGGATTTGATCCAGTTAAGGGTATCCTCACAGCAGCTGATCTATTGCCTTGTGAATAAACTAAATTTACTGGTGCTTCAAATCCAGGCACCAATCTTTTATAACTATTGGTTGTTGGATTAGTAAAAGCCAAGAATGAAGGAGCGTGTTTTAATATTCCTCCTATGTACCATTTAGCTGTTTGTGAAAGGTTTGCATAAGTACCTTCCCCATAAAATAAAGGTTGACCACCTTTCCATAAACTTTGATGAACATGCATTCCTGTTCCGTTGTCATTGTAAACAGGCTTAGGCATGAATGTTGCGGTCTTTCCGTATTTTTTGGCTACATTTCTGACAATGTACTTATAGATCATTACATTATCAGCCGCATTAATTAGGGGCGCAAATTTCATTCCTAGCTCATGTTGTCCAGCCCCTGCAACTTCATGATGATGTTTTTCAATAGGTATTCCAAGTTCGCCCATTAAAAGCAGCATCTCAGATCTAATGTCTTGAGCTGTGTCGTTTGGAGAGACAGGGAAATATCCTTCTTTAAGTTGGATTTTGTATCCTAAATTTCCGCCTTCTTCTTCTCTTCCTGTATTCCATGGAGCTTCGATCGTATCAACACTGTAAGAACTTTGACCTTCTCCTGAGTTGTATTTGACATCATCAAAAATAAAGAACTCTGGCTCGGGTCCAAAAAAGGCAGCATCTGCAACACTTGTGCTTCCAAGATAATCTAAGGCCTTTTGAGCCAATGCTCTTGGACATCTGGCATATGGCTCTCCGCTTCTTGGCTCTTGAATAGAGCAAATTAAGCTAAGAGTTTTGTGGCGATAAAAAGGATCAATCCAACTTGTTGAAGCATCAGGAACCATTGCCATATCTGATTCGTTTATAGCTTTCCATCCACGTATAGAGGAGCCATCAAAAGCAAGTCCCTCAGAAAAAGAACTTTCTTCTATTAAATCTGAAGCTACTGTTAAATGTTGCCACTTCCCATGAAGATCAGAGAATTTTAAATCTATTAGCTCAATGCCCTCGTCCTTAATTTGACGAAGAACATCTTGAGGGGTTTTGCTCATGGTGAATTTGATTTGCGACTAAGTTATTTAATTATGAACGTAATAAGTGGTTGAATCTCTTTTTGTATCAAAGAGTACTTTTTTTGGACTTTTAATAGAAAAGTTTTATTATTTTCCCCCCATTTTGTGCATTTAGATAAATTTGTGGCTAATTCCTATTGCAATCCCTAAAAAAAACTCCCCGACTTTGCCTATCGCTGTTTAGGCTCTGAAATATATGAGCTGATCTGTTTTCTTGGCTACACAAACTCTTCCTTCTGTTGATAATCAACATCGTAAAGATTTTGGTCCAACTGTTTCACCTGAAAGGTTATTACTAGGGCCAGGCCCATCAAATGCAGATCCTGCAGTACTAAAAGCTCTTTCTCGACCTCCTATTGGACATCTAGATCCCTTTTATGTGGATTTAATGAGTGAGGTTCAAGAGTTACTAAGATATGCATGGCAAACTAGCAATCGACTAACTCTTCCAATGAGTGGAACTGGAAGTGCAGCGATGGAGGCAACTTTAGCTAATGTTGTAGAGCCTGGAGACAAGGTTCTTGTCGCAATAAAAGGATATTTTGGACATCGACTTGCAGATATGGCTGGGAGGTACAAAGCAAATGTTTCAACAATTCAAAAAAGTTGGGGTAGCGCTTTCTCTCTTGAAGAATTAGAAAATGCTCTTAAAGAACATCAACCTGCTGTTCTAGCAATTGTTCATGCAGAGACCTCAACTGGTGTATGTCAACCCATGAATGGAATAGGTGATTTATGCAGAAAGTATAATTGTTTACTTTTAGTTGACACCGTAACTTCTTTAGGAGGTGTTCCTCTTTATTTAGATGAATGGAAAATCGACTTAGCTTATAGCTGTAGTCAAAAAGGATTAAGTTGCCCTCCTGGTTTGGGACCCTTTTCAATGAATGAAAGAGCTGAAGAGAAAATGAGTAATAGAAAAGATAAAGTTCCAAATTGGTATCTTGATGTTTCTTTGTTAAATAAATATTGGGGAAGTGATCGTGTCTATCACCATACAGCTCCAGTAAATATGAATTTCGGTATTAGAGAAGCTCTTAGATTATTAGCAGAGGAAGGCTTGGAATCATCATGGGATAGACACAGGAAAAACGCAGAATCTTTATGGAATTCTTTAGAGAATATGGGTCTAAAATTACATGTTAACGAAGAACTACGTTTGCCAACGTTAACCACTGTTAAAATCCCAACTGGGATAGATGGCAAGGCTTTTTCGACTCATTTGTTAACTAACTTTGGGGTCGAAATTGGCGGTGGACTTGGTGATTTAGCTGGAAAAGTATGGAGAATAGGCTTGATGGGATATAATTCAAATTCTGAGAATGTAGATAAGATAGTTAATATTTTTGAAACTGAATTACCTAAGTTTGGTAATTAGATATTTTGTATTTCTAGATATCCTTTTTTCTTTAAACCAATCCAATATTATCTTTTTAGACTCTTCCTCCAGTACTCCTTTCTCAACCAACATATTGTGATGAGCGCTTTTATGTTCAGCTAGATTAATAGTTCCTCCTAGAGCTCCCCTCTTAGGATCTTTAGCTCCATAGATAACTTGTCCCATTCTTGCTTGTATTAATGCACCTGCACACATTGGACATGGCTCCAGATTTACTATCAAAGTACAGTCGTTGAATCTCCAGTCGTTTTTGATCCAAGAAGCTTGTCGAAGAGCAAATAACTCTGCATGACCCAGAGGGTCCTTGTCCGTTTCCCTTCTGTTTCCTCCATAGCCTATGCATCTACCTTTATTGTCTAGAATTATCGCTGCTATCGGAACCTCTCCACTTTCGCCTACATGTTTCGCTTTGGATAACAATCTTTTCATCCACTCAATTTTTTTTTGGTGACTCAGTGAAATTGGTTTCGACAATTTTTTAGATGTTTTGAGAATTATCAAATAAAATGATTACCTAGACATTAATCCTTAACCCTAAGTTTGAACTGGATCATCTAATACCACAAAAAGAGACTTGATTTTTTGAACCCATTTGCCTCCCCTGACAATTTAGATAAGGAATTGCGATCTTTACTTTGCGAAGCCTCTATTAATCTTTGTGATTGGTTTGCTGAATCTGGCAATCAAGGACCAATTCCCGATTCATTTGAGTTGCCCAATGTTGCGCCTGAGAAAGAGGGAGTTACTAATAATATTTTGTTAAGGGATCTTCAGTTGTTAATGGAGGGAGCATATAGACCATCTCATCCAGGCGCTCTTGCTCATTTAGATCCTCCTCCGCTTTCAGCTTCCATTATTGGTGATCTAATTTGTGCGGGGTTAAATAATAACCTCTTAGCCGAAGAACTCTCACCTAGTCTTTCGTCTTTAGAAAGAAAGTTAAGCGAGTGGTTTAGCAATAAACTTGGTCTTGGACCTTTATCAAGTGGAGTAGCAGTTAGTGGTGGAACTTTAAGTAATTTAATGGCATTGGTTATGGCTAGAAATCTAGCAGGTTTAGGAAGTGATCCAAGCGCTGTGTTCTTTGCGAGCGAAGATGCTCATGTTTCACTCTTAAAAGCAGTAGAGGTAATGGGCTTAAAGAAAGACTCTTTTCAAAAAATTCCCACGGATGAAAAAGGAAAATTAAGTATTTACGAATTATCTTTAATTTTAAAAAAAATCAAGTCAGAGGGAAAGAAATGTTTTGCTGTAGTTGCTACAGCAGGAACAACGGTAAGAGGAGCTATTGATCCGATTAATGAGGTTGCTAAATTTTGTAATAAGGAAAATATATGGCTGCATGTTGATGGGGCAATTGGCGGAGTCTTTGGACTTTCTCCAAACACTTCAGAACTTTTAGAAGGTTTATCCTGTGCGAATTCAATAACTGTGAATCCACAGAAAATACTAGGAATTACAAAAACTTCCTCTTTGCTGCTTGTTGCCAATAAAGATGATCTCTCTTCTGTTTTCTCTACTGGTTTGCCTTATGCTGAACCCATTTCTGGAAATCACTTTCATGGAGGTGAACTTGGCATTCAAGGTACAAGATCAGCTGAGTCTCTAAAATTGTGGATAGGTTTGAGGCAATTAGGCGAGAAGGGAATTGAAAAATTACTATTGAATTCTATAAGTCGGAGATCTTATTTGGAGTCACTAATTGACAATTCAAAGTTTAAAATAATATCTGGTTCATTGCATCTATTGGCAATAACTCCATTGAACTATAGTTCTTCAGAATCTTTTGAGTGGTCAATAAAAACTAGAAAGTCTTTATTGACAAATAATTTTATGTTATCTAGACCCATATATAAAGATAGATATTATTTAAAAGCTGTCTTAGGAAATCCCAATACTAAATTTGAGGATTTAAAGCTATTAGCAGATTTAATTAATCAATCAATCCTTTGATTCAAATGAATAAAGATTTTTTTGATAAAAGAAAAATATTGCCTCTTTTAACGGCTTTAATATCGATTGTAATAGGATTAATATACTTGGGCTTTGTTTTCGTTTTAGATTTCAGAGGCCCGATGAATCCACCTCCCTCGGAGGCCTTGATTTCGGTGGTAACTTATTAAATTTTTCCTCAACTATCGGATCAATAACTCTCTCATAAGCCCTCTGAATAAAACTTTTGAAATATTGATCTCTTTTATTTAAATTGTAATGATATTGAACAACTTTTTGAATTCCTCCATCTCCCCAAGTTTGATCTTGTTGGAAATAAGTTATAAAACTTGCACCTGCAATTCTAGTAAGCCAGGATACACTTATTCCTTGAATTACTTTACTAATGAAAAAGGTTGGCAACGTTAAGGCTAAAGTTGAACTTATTAATGATACTCCACCCTTAACTAAACCCATTGTTGCAAGTGTTTTTCCAACTGATATGGCTAAATCCTTAGCATTTTCTTTTGTTATTTCAACACCATAGATTTTAGCTATTTCTATTACCATTTGTGCATTAACAGCCGCTGCTGCAATCATATCTATAACAGGCAAAGGTGTTATTATTAATACTCCACTGCTAATCCAACCATATTTATCAATACATTTTCTAGCTGATTGTCTTCTTTGTTTATCTAGTAATCTTCTGCCTTCTTTTCCTAGATTATTACATTGAAGTAAAATATTATCAGCAATCAACTCTTCACCCTCTTCATGTAGAATAAACGCTAATCTTCTAATTAAACTATTGATTTCTGGAGAAGGTTGATAAGGATTCCTTCCAGCTATAGCAACCGTTTGAGGTGATGCAGATGTGCAAACAATATCTTCTGACTTTATAAAGTCACTACATCTAGTGTTGAGAACATTAATTAATTTTGTTTCTTCATTTTCACCTCTTAAATCTATTTTATTTAGTACCATTATTAGTCTTTTACCTACATTAGAAAATCCCTTTATTGTGTTAATTTCAGCAGAACGCAAGTCCCCTTCAATCACCACTAGAATTAAATCGGCCTTGCTAGCTTGAATTAAGGCATTTTTCTCTCTTTCCCTTCCTTCTGTTCCTGGTTCTAATATTCCTGGTGTATCAACTATTCTTATTCCTCTGCGTAACCCTTTAAGTTTAAGCCTATATGTATTTTCTGATTTTGTTGACCCCATCTCAGGACTAACTTGACCAACTATTTTCTTTAGTAGAGCTCTTATAAGTGACGTTTTTCCACTAGAACCTATTCCGAAAACAACTAAAACAATATCGCCTCTTTTTAGTTCACGAGAAACTCTTTTCTTTTCAGCATTTAGTGCTCTAGCTTTAACTTTATCATTGATTAATTCAATTAACTGATCAATACTTTTTAATGATTCGTTTGCGGCCTGTTTTTTTGTTGACGGAGAATAATCTAAAAACTTCTTATCTTCATTTAAGTTGAATTTGGATGTAATCAGATTTTGCCACCATGTAATTTTTTTTTTATAAATTAAAAAGCCAATCAAGATTAGTGTAATTATTATAGCTGGAATATTTATTAACCTAACAATTGCACCAATTATACCTGCGAATATTAAGCTGAAAAAAACTAGCATTAGGCCAAATATAAGCTTTTTCGAATTGTTTACCTTCATAGGATAAGTGACATGTCTTAAAAGAATTATTGGTTCTTATAAGTTTTGAACCGGTTTCTACTTTTAATTATATCAATAATAAAACATAGCACAGCAATATTAATTGCTATATCTGCTACATTGAAAATGGGAAATGTGATTGGAACTATCTCAATAAAATCATAAACATATCCTTTAAGTAATCTATCTATACCATTTCCGATAGTACCACCTAAAAGATATCCTAGACCTATATTGTTCCAATATGATCTTGGTGGAAATCGTAATATGATTATAATTAATATTATAGAAGCCATAATACTTATGGCTGTTAAAAACTTTGTAGAATCATTTAAAAGACTAAAAGCAGCACCTGTGTTCTTTACTAAGTTTATACTAAGAAAATTTGGAATTATTTCTTTTGATTGTTCGTAGCCGACTATATTTATTACTATTGACTTGCTAACTTGATCAATTATGATAATACATAAGGAATAAAAGATAGTTTTTAAAGATGTTTTTCTATTGAATTTCATTTTATTAATAGAATATTTCTAAGTAATAAAGATATAAGACTTGTAGATATACAAAGTAATACTTGAGAAGGTAATTGAATTAAAGAGTTTATGAAGATTAAATCAATTAGATTGCTATCTAGTCTTCCTAAAATATTGCATATTATTAAATATGATATACCTATAATATGCAAAATAAGCAAAGATATTATTGTGTATATTGAATAACTTATTAAATTGGGATTTGCATTTTTTGAAGCTAAAACACCACAGATCCATGCGGCTGGCACAAATCCTAACAGGTAACCAAACTCTGGAGTAAGCAGATAACCAATACTCCCTCCGCCATGAAAAATAGGTAAATAGAATAGTCCTATAAATAAATAAGAAATAGCAGAAATTGTACCTATTTTATAGCCACAAAGTAGAGAAGGTAAAAAGAGTCCTTGAGTCTGCCATGTGCTTTGTAAATGAATAATTGATAATGAGAGGTCTTTTTGAGGCAGAATTAGTCCAGATGGAATCATTGCAAATATTAATATCAACATAATCCCAGTTAAGGCTTTGCTCCAGTCACTAATTATTTTCAATGACTTTTATATGAGAACTTATATATAGTATTATTTACAAATTCATTGAGTTGTCAATGTAAATCATTTAAAAGTATTTAACTGTTCTAAAACTTATTTTCGGAAAATGAAATTTTCAATAGGAGACAAAGTTGCATTGCAGGTTCCTATGCCTTATTTGAAAACTGTTGATAATGTTTCAATGCTTAGACCCCCAGATCTAGTTTCTTTAGATGAAGTAGGTATAGTTATTGGATTGAGACCGATGGATTTGCTAGAAGTAAGTTTTAGAAGAGGTAAATTCTTAATACCTGCAGAAAGACTTAATATGATAAAAGACTGAAATAATGATTGAAAATTAACTTTTCCATTCATTAATAACATTATCTACAATTTTCTTTCTACCACATACGCTTAATGATGGATTTAAGAGGTATCGTTCCGCAGCATTCTTAATATCTTTACTATTTACGTTCTCTAGTCTCATAAGTAATTTACTGTCATGATTTATTTCCATCCCAATTCCTAATAAATGAGCTTTTCGTTCGGCTATTTGACTAGTACTCTGCAAGGAATGGGCTATTTGACCTTTAAACTTTGTTTTTACAAGTTCTAACTCTTCCTCTGGAATTCCAGATTCGATAATAGTGTTCCAACATTCTTTTAATAATTTAATAGTAAATATTGCTTTCTCGATAGTAGTAGATGCATGTATAACAAATGGTGTTTTATTCTCTCTTATCGGATGGTAGACACCCGCTTCATAAACGACTCCATGTTTTTCTCTTAGAATTTTAAATAATAAACTTGACATACCGTAACCTAAATAACAAGAAATTAATCTGAGTAAAACATCTGATTGATTGTTATAAGAGATAGTTGATTTACCTAACAATAGAACTATTTGTTTTGTATCCGAATATCTAATACAAAAATCACTTTTCAGGTTAGAGTATGATTTATTACATTTACTTATATATCCAATTTTATTTGGCTCTAAAGCCGAAGTTTTAACTTCTTGAAATGCAATTGATTCTTTAATAAATTCTTCTATGTCACTAGGAAATGAACCTGTAATTACTAGATTTTTCTTTCTATAAATTAATGAATTTGCTAAGGGCAGAATATTTTCTCTGTTTATTTTGTATAAGTCATCTACTGATCCAAGTGGATCATGACCGTAAGGCCCTGACTTGTATATCATTTGTCTCCAACCATCAAATGCTTGTTGATAAGAACTTTCTTTTTGCCTTTTAATGGCTTTTATTGTCAAATCTTTTTCTAATTCAATCTGATCAGTTTCTAGAAGAGGTTTGCTGATCATATATCCTATTAATGGCAGAAGTTTATAAGCATCGTCACTTATGCATTTAAGGCTTATTAAAATGCCATCTTCAAATGTTTCGCAATTTAAAATAGAACCTGAGCTTTCTACTATCTCAGCAATTTGATTATTATTGTATGGTCCGCAACCTCTAGAAATTGTTGAACTAAGTATTTGATGAATTCCTTTGCCTTCATTAGGGTCAGCTCTACTTCCATCTTCTATCCATAGCTTTACAGCCATTATTTTTTTTGAGTTGTATTTGTCTAAAATGATTCTCATATTAATTACTTTGGTTCTGCTATTAATGTGTAAGAATCTTTTGGATTCAATAGGGGGAAAACTACTTCATTCAGCCTTTCCGCTGTCCAATAAGGTATGTTTTTTATAGGTTCTAAAATAGCTTGATTTCTTCCCCAAAGAGTATGATTACCTGAAATTGCGGCCACTTGACTGCTTACCTCAACGCCATAATATAAATTATTTGAAACTATTTTTTTCGCTCTATCTATGTCTTTATTGGTAAAGGGCTTTTCAATTGAGTCATAAAGAATATTATTTATTTCTCTCTCTGCATTTTTAAGATTCCCAATTGGGCAACATACATCCAATAGAATCAAGCCACCCTCTTCGAGGATTTGTAAATCCATTTCAATTGATTCGACTATTCGTAGCTCTTCCCTTAACCTTTTAACCATTGGGCTAATTCTACCTTCACATAAAAGTGTGCTAGCTATCTCTACGCCTAATATTAACAGTTGATTTTTTGCAGGAGGTAGTTCCCATGCTTTTAATATCCTTCCTCCCTCTAGTCTTGGTATACGTTCTTTTGTGTAACCTTTATTAAATTTAACTTTGCTTTGTTTGTTTACTTTTCCTATTGAACTTTTTAATTGTTTGATTTTACTATTTTCAATTATTAAATATATTTCTTCCGGTATTTTACCAGCTATAGATAATGTACAGTTTCCCCCAATATATTGATTTTCATGAAATGATTTCATTTGTCTTGGCTCTATTCTTTCGACGGTTTGTTTGTAGCCAAGTATAGGTTTTGAATATCTATGAGGTGAATAACATTCTTTGAATAATTTCATATAGATTATTTCATCTGGTTGATCATGACTTTGTGCAATTTCTTCTAAAACTACTTGTTTTTCAACTTCAAACGCATTCTCTTTAATCTGTGGAAACATTAACAAATCCAAAAGTAATTTTAATGCTTCTTCTAAATTTTGAGGAGGTATTAAAATATAAAAATGAACATCATCAAGACCAGTTGCAGCATTACTACTTCCACCCAGTGACTCAATTTTATTATCAAATTCTCCTTCTACTAGCTTTTCACTTCCCTTGAAAATCATATGTTCAAGAAAATGTGCCATTCCCTCCTCATTTTTTGACTCATAAATACTTCCTCCTTTGCACCAAAAGTTTATAGATGTCAATGTCGAATGCTCCATTTCTGTTATGACACATCTAACACCATTAGATAAAGACCAATGATTTAACTTCATTTCCAAGAATTACTCATGATATTTTATTTATGTATAACTAATTATAATACTAAGACCTTTTTAAGATTATGCTATAGCGTCAATTTATTTAATGCTTTGATAAAGGTCAATTTATCATTATGAATCAATGTTAATAAGTTTATTACCATAATTTGATCTTATATTTAATTCATCCATTTTTTTCTATTTTTAAAGATATGATAATTTTTATTTAGGATAAGATTAGTGCTAGCAAAGCTAATTAACTATATTTAGAGAAAAATTTTTTTTTTGAACTTAAGTACCAAAATAATTATATAATTATTTTGTATGTTTCAAGCTTTTAGATAGCTTACAAGATGCAAACTCAATTTCTATTCGCTTGAGTCTCTGGTTTTGAAAGCAGTTTTTCGTAGTGAAAATAAATTACATCCTCTTTTAATAGAGGTCATCGAACTTATTAATCAAAAAATAACTTCTTTGTCTGATCTTAGAGCATTAATGCTTGAACCAAAGTTGGCTGAAAAATACGCCAATCTTAATGAAAAAGATCTATTCATTAACAATGAGTTTTATCAAGCGAAAGGTTTCAGGAGAATTCATCTGGAGGTAGCAAAGCTTGGAAAGTCTCTGCAAATTCTTCACTGTGTATTTTTCCCTGATCCACGTTATGACCTTCCAATATTTGGTTTAGATATTGTAATCGTCTCCAATAGTATTTCGGCTGCGATCGTTGACTTGTCACCTGTAGGAATACATACATCGGACTTTATACGCACTCAAATGAAATTAATAAAAGTGCCAAAATTTAAAGAAATTAAGATTTTGCCTGACTGGGGAGATATTTTTTCACCTTACGTTTGTTTCATTCGTCCTGTAGATCCATGTGAAGAAAAACTTTTTTATAATCTAATTAATGATTATTTGTCAATTCTATTTTCTTTAGTTCTCTTTGTTAGAAGAGATGAAATTAATTCCACAAATATGATTAAGAGATCTAATTATCAGAAAAGGTATTGTCTAAACCAAAAACGCAATGATAAAACTAGACTTATCCTAACTAGATTCTTTGGCGCCTCGTGGGCTGATGAATATATAGATAGTATCCTTTTCGATTATTAGTGATGATTAAAAATCGATCATTTAGTTCCTTATTACTTGTCTCAATAGTACCTTTGTGTTTATCTTCTCTTTATGGATGTAAGAGGGAAGATGTCAATCGGAATAAACTTCCAGATAATACTGATTTTATCAGGAAAATAGAAGCTGTAGCTGCTCTAGGAAAGCTTAACCCTTTGGGGGAAGTAAGAAAACTAGCAGCTCCAAATACTGGGAAAGGAGGGACGCCAAGATTATCTAAGTTATTTGTAGAAGAAGGTGATTCTATTCTTAAAAATCAGATTTTGGCTGTTTTTGAAAATCGCCCTAGACTTACCGCTGATTTGGCTGTTGAGGTTGCTAAATTAAATAATTTAAAGAAAGAAATCATCTTCCAAAAAAGAGAAATTAATAGATATCAGAAACTATTCAAAACAGGAGCAGTAGCTTCGATTGTGTTAGAAAAGTTACAGGATGATTTAATTATTTTAGAGGGGAAGAAAGATGAGATATCTTCTCGTATTGATGCTATTAATTTTGACTTAGAACAAACTCAATTAAAAAGTCCAATTAATGGAATAGTACTTCAAATATTAGCTCGAGAAGGAGAACGTCCAGATTCAGATGGAGTTATGAATGTTGGCGCTAATGAATTAATGGAAGCATTGATTGAGGTATATGAATCAGATATTGAAAGAGTCGAGATTGGTCAGGACGTGGATTTGATAAGTGAGAATGGTGGATTCAATGGCTCGTTAAGAGGACAAGTAAGTTTAATAAGTCCTCAAGTTAGACAAAGACGAGTACTTTCTACAGATCCTACAGGAGACGCTGATTCAAGAGTTATTGAAGTTAGAGTGAAACTAGATAATGTTTCTGCCAAAATGGTGTCTCATTTAACAGGAATGAAAGTTATTGCTCGTTTTAGCCCCAAGTGATTAGAGATTTTCTTGGAAAACGAAAAATTCCTTTGGCTTGGCTTTTGCTAACTAGGCAACCTTTAAGAATATTGGTTGCAATCGCGGGAATATCTTTCGCAGGGATATTAATGTTTATGCAACTAGGTTTTAGAGATGGTTTATTTGATGCAAGTGTAACCGTCCATAAGTTGTTTGATGCAGATCTTGTCCTAATTAGCCCACGTTCAAAAAGTTCAATAAGTATGAGTGGATTCCCTCGTAGAAGATTAGTTCAAGCTATGGCACATAAAGATGTTATCGGCACAACTGCTATAAATTGGAATTTTCTTCTTTGGCGAAACCCGGAAAATTTATCTACAAGATCTATTCTCGCTTTAGGTTTTGAACCTAATAAGCCACTTCTAATTGATCCTAATTTTGAGAAAAAGGCGTCATCTCTAAAAAACAAAGGGAGAGTTTTGTTCGACGATTTGTCTAGAGATGAATTTGGTCCAATATCTTCCTGGTTTAATGATGGTCGTTTGGTAGAAACTGAGGTAGCTGGAAAAAGAGTACGAGTATCTGGAATAGTCAGCTTAGGTCCATCTTTTGGTGCAGATGGAAATTTAATTACCAGTAGAGAGACATTTTTAGGCTTATCACCAGGCAACCCTCCTGGTAGTATTGAAATTGGATTGGTGAGAGTCAAAAACGGATCTGATATTGACAATATTGTACGCACATTAAATTTGAGTTTACCTAGTGACGTTAGAGTTTTGTCGCTTCAATCCTTTATAGACTTTGAGAAAAATTATTGGCGAAGTAGTACATCAATAGGATTCATTTTTACATTGGGAGCTGCAATGGGATTTATCGTAGGTTGTGTAATAGTTTATCAAATTCTTTATAGTGATGTTAGCGATCATTTGCCAGAATATGCAACTTTAATGGCAATGGGTTATAACCTCAGAAGTCTGTTGGGTGTTGTAGCTAGAGAAGGTTTTATTTTATCAATAATGGGTTATGTCCCAGCATATATTTCCGGTCAAGCTTTATATGCTTTAGTAAGATCATCAACAAAACTACCTGTTGAAATGAGCTTTAGTAGAGCATTTATTATATTTTCTTTGATATTATTTATGTGCATGGGCTCTGCAATAGCTGCCATGAAGAAACTGGCAGATGCTGACCCTGCTGAGATCTTTTAGCAAGAAAATTTAAATAAATTTGATGAGAAGTTCTAATACAAATACTTTAAAAATTTTTTCTTTGAATCATTGGTATGGGCAAGGGCAGATGAGAAGACAAGTTCTACAATCTATTTCAATGGAAATATTCCCTGGGGAAGTTGTACTTCTTACTGGTCCTTCTGGTTGCGGAAAGACAACTCTCTTAACTTTAATTGGTGCACTTCGGAGGGTTCAAGATGGAGATCTTAAAGTTTTTGGTACTCAACTTTATGGAGCTAACAGAAAAATAAGGCAAAACCTAAGAAAAAAGATTGGAATGATTTTTCAGGGGCATAATCTTTTGAGATGTCTTAGTGCAGAGCAAAATGTTCAGATGGGTTCAGACTTGTTAAATGGATATTCCTATAGGGCTCGTAGAGATCAAGCCAGAGAATGGCTTAGAGCAGTGGGTTTGAAAGATCATATGTCTAAGCTTCCACATGATTTATCGGGAGGACAAAAACAAAGAGTAGCTATTGCTCGAGCTCTAGCTGCTAAGCCAAAATTATTATTAGCAGATGAACCTACTTCTGCTTTAGATAGTTCCACAGGTCGGGAGATAGTTGATTTATTAAAAAAATTAGCCTTAGAACAATCCTGCTCTGTTTTGATGGTTACCCATGATCCAAGAATATTGGATGTAGCAGATCGTCTCTTACGTATGGAAGATGGCCAATTATTGCCCTCTGTTTAGTAAATTGGGTAAAGATAAAATTGTGGAATTTCAAAGCATGTCCAAAAGAAGAAATCTCAAGAAAGAAAAACAAGAGAGAAACCGAGCTTATGCTAGGAAATTTAAGAAGCGGAAACTGCGTAATGATGGCAGAGGTGAGGGTGCTGGTAATGGAGTTACAGGCACTGCGAACAATGGTGGTGCTGCCGATTGATGTTTTTATTAGAGTGATAAGATCATTCTGTAATAGTTCAATTTTAAGTGTTTTTAAGGGTCTTTAATTTTATTTAGGATGTTAGTTAGCGTTGTAATTCCGACCTACAATAGGCTTTCAATACTAAAAAAATGTATATATGCATTAGAAAATCAAGACTTGAATGAATTTATTGATAATTTTGAGATTGTTATTGTTGATGATGGCTCTACAGATGGAACAGTTGAATGGTTAAAAACAAATTCTAATGATTTCCCGCATTTAAAGCTTTTTGAACAATCACATGGTGGTCCAGCTTTAGGTCGCAATCTTGGAGTGCATAAATCAAGAGGAGATATAATTGTTTTTATTGATAGTGATCTTATTGTTGATAAAAATTTTTTGATTTATCACGTTAGATTATTAATTAAATCTTGGCAAAAGCTTGGACATAAGAAGTGCTTTACATATGGTTCTGTAATTAATACTTCTAATTTTGATAATCCAGATTATGAACCTTTTAAACTTCAAGATTTATCTTGGGCTTACTTCGCCACTGGTAACGTTGCTATTGATAAAAAGATTCTAGAAAAATCTGGTCTTTTTGATACATCTTTTAAACTCTATGGTTGGGAAGATTTGGAATTAGGAGAAAGATTAAGAAATATGGGAGTTAAACTTATTAAATGCCCAAAGGCAATTGGCTATCATTGGCATCCAGCTTTGACTCTTGATCAAATTCCTGATTTGATTCGAATCGAAAAAGAGAGAGCAAAGATGGGATTAGTTTTTTATCGAAAGCATCCAACCCTAAGAGTTAAATTTATTGTTCAATTTACTTTGATTCACAGAATCCTTTGGGAGCTATTAAGTTTTGGTGGGTTAATAAATACAAAGACACTTAGACCTTTATTAGCATTTCTCATAAAACAAGGATATTCGAGTTTGGCTATGCAATTACTTAGACTTCCTTTAAATTTAATTGGAGTTAGGCAGATTTTTAGAGAAGCATCATTAATTGGACTTCGATGAACCATTGTTTGATAGATTGGTAAGGCAAATAAAAACCGCACATCTGACTGTTTCGGGTGATAAATAAATTTTGGTTTATTGATCATTATTTAATTTGTCCCTGTTAGGTGGAGGCGAACCCGGAACCCTAAAAAAACATGGCTGTAGTATCTCTCTCAGAGATGATGGAGGCTGGTGCTCACTTTGGGCACCAGACCCGTCGATGGAATCCAAAAATGTCTCGTTACATCTATTGCGCTCGCAATGGAGTACATATTATTGATTTGGTTAAAACTGCTGTTTGTATGAACAGTGCCTATAAATGGACTAGAGGAGCTGCTCGAAGCGGAAAGAGATTTCTTTTCGTAGGGACAAAAAAACAAGCCTCTGAAGTTGTTGCGCAAGAAGCTACAAGGTGTGGCGCTTCATACGTAAATCAAAGATGGCTGGGGGGAATGCTAACCAACTGGACCACTATGAAAGCAAGAATAGACCGACTAAAAGATCTTGAAAGGATGGAATCCAGCGGTGCCATAGCAATGCGACCTAAGAAAGAGGGAGCAGTTTTGCGCAGAGAATTAGAAAGATTACAAAAATATTTAGGAGGCTTGAAAGGTATGCGCCGCTTACCAGATGTCGTTGTATTAGTTGATCAAAGGAGAGAGACCAATGCAGTTTTAGAGGCGAGAAAACTTGATATACCTTTAGTCTCAATGCTAGATACCAATTGTGATCCGGATCTTTGTGAAGTCCCTATTCCATGCAATGATGATGCTGTTAGGTCTGTTCAACTAGTTTTGGGTAGATTAGCTGATGCTATCAACGAAGGGAGACATGGCCCAAATGATTAAATTCTTATACTGAATAATTAATTTCATTTACTTTCACCTTACTTTCACTACATCAAAATAAAATGACGGAAATAACAGCTAAACTCGTCAAGGAGCTGCGTGATAAAACATCCGCAGGCATGATGGATTGCAAAAAAGCCCTTATTGAGAATAAGGGGGATATGGAGAAATCTATAGAGTGGCTAAGACAAAAGGGTATTGCTAGTGCTGAGAAAAAGTCAGGACGAGTAGCGGCTGAAGGTGCTGTAGGGAGTTACATTCACACAGGAGCTCGTGTGGGTGTTCTTTTAGAATTGAATTGTGAAACTGATTTTGTAGCAAGGGGAGAATTATTTCAAGGCTTATTGAGGGATCTATCTATGCAAGTTGCAGCATGTCCTAACGTTGAATTTGTAAGTGTTGATCAAATACCGGAAGCAATAGCAAATAAAGAAAAAGAAATAGAGATGGGTAGAGATGATTTAGCTGGGAAGCCTGAACAAATAAAGGTAAAAATTGTAGAGGGAAGGATAGGAAAAAGATTAAAAGAAATGGCTCTTTTAGAGCAACCATTTATCAAGGATAGTTCAATTAATGTTGAGGAACTTGTTAAACAAGTTGCTGGTAAAATTGGAGAGAATTTAAAGGTTCGTAGATTTACCAGATATACTCTAGGTGAAGGAATTGAAGTTGAAGGACTTGATTTCGCAGAAGAAGTAGCATCTATGACTTCCAGTTGATTTTGTCTAATCATCATTTGCTTGCATCTAAGTTTGATCCGATAGATCAGCTAAAATTGCTTAGAGAAAAATGTAATAATATTTCTTCTTATTTATATAAAGTTCATGCCTCTTACCTTGAGGAGATAAGGAATGTTTTACCTCAAGCTATTAGGTCATCTATATTCTCAATTATAACTGATCAGATTAAATATGATGCTGGATTTTCAACTCCTAAATCAAGAAAGAGTTTTCAAATAAAAATTGACAAGCTAGTTTCTAATAATATTTCTACTCTTACAATTGAGCATTTGAATGAGTTAGCTAAAACAATTGACGAAGAGAATAAGCGCCAAGTGAATCAGGCCAAAGAAGAAATGGCTAGGGCTCTAAAAATAAGAAATGATTCTGAAAAATCATCAAAACTCTCAGGAAGTGGTTCAATCAATTTAAGTTCTTTACCTCCTTTAGAGAATTTATCAATCATTGATGGGTGGAATGGTGAATTGCAAACTCCTTATTCAATTGATAATCCAAATTATTTTGTAAAAAGTAGTCAAGATCCACCAGCATTATCTGAAGACGCTAATCCAAATGACCTCCCTCCTTTACTAGGCGAAGAAGAGAAGATGGATACTTTTAATTTAAAAGGTAAAGAGATTGAACTTTTGCAATCAATATTTGCTTTGTCTGAGGATTCTCATCTAAATGAGGTTGATTCGAATAATCAAGATCCTTATGAAGATTCAAATTCTTATCTTGATTTAAAGAATAATCGTCTGTTGCCAGAAACTCCTATCGGTTTATATGAGTGGATGATTTCAATAGATGTTGCTTTAATTAGAAGTCTCCGGGATCTTTCCCATGCAATTAATGGAGAACTTCTAAGATCAGGCTTGGTTAATACACTTGTACCCTTAAATATTTTAGATGCTGCCTTGGCTGGTCAATTAGTCTCTACTAAATCAATTTCTAATATTTTGACTTTAAAATTGCCAACCAATAGTTCCTTAGGAGCAGGCGGATTAGACATAGATTGTTTGCTAATTACTTCTTCAGACCTTGAATTTGATAACCCAAGACTTAGAAGAAACAGAACGAATTTAAAGCATTATCAAAATGAACTTTTAGGTATGATCAAACAACAACGCTATTGGCAAGCCCGTTCTTTAGAAGAAGAGGTCAGTAAGGAATGGTGGAAGGATACGACCAAGATCTAATAATCAATGAGCCCCCTGTGATTCTTAAAGGTGAAGCAGATGAATTAACAGTATGGATTAGATCTTTACAACAAGCATTAACAGTCGAAGTTGATCATGGGTTTAGGAATATACAAGGAAGAACAAATAAATTTTCTTCTTTCGTGAGTAGTTACTTATTGAATTACCCTTCTTTACTTATTCCTGAAAATGAACAGCAAAAACTACAGAAATTAGCCTTGTGTTTTGAGCAATATCCCGATATGTCTACCGAAATTAGACGTAGAACAATTGTAAAGACAAGACAATATCTACATGGCTTTTATAAATATGGTGAAGGTGCAGAGACAAGAGCAACATCAAGTCTGAAAATAAGAAGATCAAATGACTTTAATTCTAATGTATATAAAAAAGTGTCATCAATAGATTCTTTAAGTTTAGATAGTTCGATTGAAAATGTTAAAGGTGTTGGTTCGAAACAGGCTGCGAGATTATCGGGGATGGGGCTTATTTTAATTCGTGATCTGATTAATTATTTTCCTCGTGATTATGTCGATTACACCGCATTGAAAACTATAGATAAAACTCAAGCAGGGCAAAATGTGACTATTATCGGAAAAATAAGACGATGTAGTTCATTTAAAAGCCCAAAAAATCAAAATCTCTCAATCCTTGAGTTGTTTATCAAAGATAAGACAGGAGTGATGAAATTAACCAGATTTTTCGCAGGTCGTCGCAATAGTAGTTTTGCATATGTGAAATCGCAGCAAAATTTATATCCCGTAGGCTCAACAGTAGCGGTAAGTGGTTTAGTTAAAGAAAGTAAATATGGTAAATCAATTAATGATCCTCTAATAGAAATTATTGACAGTCCTAATAGCTATTTAAAATCAAAGACAATAGGACAAATATTTCCTATTTACTCATTAACTGAAGGAATTACTGCGGATAAATTTAGAGATCTAATGCTATCGATTCTTTATTTAACATCTAACTTTAAAGAATCAATCCCTCCAGATACGCTAAAAAGATTAGACTTACCTGGCAAGCAACAGGCGCTATCTCATATTCATAATCCTGATAATTCAAAGCAATTGTCTAAAGCAAAAAGAAGAATAGTTTTTGAAGAGTTTTTATTGCTTCAGCTAAGTCTCTTGCTAAGACGTGATCAACAAAAGAAATGTGATTCTCCTCTATTACATATTGAATCAAATAGTAATAGTTTAGTGGCAAAGTTTTTAAATATGCTTCCTTTCTCTCTGACAAATGCTCAAAAAAGAGTTTTAAAAGAAATTGAGTCAGATATAGTCAAAGCCGAGCCCATGTCTAGATTATTACAAGGTGATGTTGGCAGTGGAAAAACAGTTATCGCAATTGCTGCTCTCTTAACTGCTGTTCAATCGGGTTGGCAGGGAGCTTTCATGGCTCCAACAGAGGTGCTTGCTTCTCAACATTTTCAGACCTTAGGTAAATGGGTTCCCCTTCTTGACCTTAATATCGATTTATTGACTGGTTCTACTCCTAAGTCTCGGCGGAAACAAATTCTTACTGATTTAATAAATGGATCTACAAAAATCCTTGTAGGTACTCATGCTTTATTTGAGGATCCTGTTGTATTCGAAAGACTTGGACTAGTAGTTGTAGATGAACAACATCGTTTCGGCGTAAAGCAGAGGAATAGACTTTTGAATAAAGGTTTGCAACCTCATCTCCTTACTATGACAGCAACTCCCATCCCAAGAACTTTGGCACTTACTTTGCATGGTGATCTTGATGTTAGTCAATTGGATGAGCTTCCTCCAGGTAGAACGCCTATAATTACTAAACTCATCTCCTCCAAAGATAAGAATTATGCATATGATTTGATAAGAAGTGAGATCAAGAAAGGACATCAAATTTATGTAGTCTTACCTTTGATCGAGGAATCTGAAAAACTCGAACTTAGTTCTGCTGTAGATGTTCATCATAATATGTCTACTAATATCTTCTCTGATTTTACAGTTGAATTACTTCACGGCAAAATGAAAAGTAATGAGAAGAAAGAGGTTATACAGAATTTTGTTGAGAAGAAAAGTGACATACTAGTCTCAACAACTGTAATAGAGGTTGGTGTTGATGTTCAAAATGCGAGTGTGATGCTTATAGAGAATGCCGACCGTTTTGGCCTGGCTCAATTGCATCAATTAAGGGGGCGCGTGGGCAGAGGAGCCTCTAAATCTTATTGTCTTTTAGGTTATGAAAGTACCAATAAACTATCTAGACAAAGATTAGAAGTATTGCTCAATTCTAATGATGGGTTTGAAATTTCTGAGATTGATTTACGTTTTCGAGGACCTGGTCAGGTACTAGGGACAAGGCAATCAGGGTTACCTGACTTTGCTCTTGCATCATTAGTTGATGATGCTGAGATTCTAGATTTAGCAAGGCAAGAAGCTCGTAATATTTTAGACTTGGATCCTCTACTTATCAGAAATTCCGAACTTCGTAAATCAATTAAAGATCAATGGAAAAAACTTAGAATTGCTAATAAATTAAATTAAGCTTTTTAATATATATGAACATTGAACTACATTCTTTTACGGATATAATTAAGTATGGATAATGTTGTTCAATTAAAACTGTTACTAATATTTTTTATTACTAATGAAATTTAAGCTCTGGAATAAAAAAAAAATAATTGAATGTCATGAGCCTTTAATTCCGATCCCAAAATCTTTATTTAGATTGACTCCTCACCCTTATATGTCTTTAGGTGCACCATATCCTAATGGAGTAGATCCATGGGTACTTCGAAAAAGTGTTGTAAATAGATTGCTTAAAGCTCAGGCATATCTAACTGAAAATAATTCTTCTCTTCAATTGGCTTTGTTTGATGCATGGAGGCCTATTTCTGTTCAAAAATTCATGATTAATTATGCTGTCCAAGAAACTTGTAAGTCTAGAGGGATTGATATTAATGATTCTTCTTTGACTGAAAGCATCAGCCAAGTAGTTGATGATGTTTGTCGGTTCTGGGCCAAACCATCATCTAATCCAGGAAAACCTCCTCCTCATTCTACTGGTGCTGCGATTGATTTAACACTTGCAGATATGAATGGCACACAGTTAGATCTTGGTGGGGAAATAGATTTTATTGGTGATATTTCTAGACCTGATTTTTATAAGACACTTTCTTTAAGTAGGCCTAAATCTAAATATCATGTTTTCCATTCAAGAAGATTATTGTTGATGTCAGTTATGATTAAGGCAGGGTTTGTTCAACATCCAAATGAGTGGTGGCATTTTAGTTATGGGGATCAATTATGGAGTTGGACAAATAATCACAGCGAAGCAGTTTATGGAGCTACATCCGAAGTAAGTAATGACAATACATTTTCATTGCCAAGTCTAGTTACATGATCCCCAAGGCTTGAGGCTTTACCTGAATTTTTCCAATTTAGAAATAAAGGCCTTAAAGTTTTTTCTAAATCATTGATTGACATTTTTTGCAGATATGGTGTAGCTAATCTTTTTAAATCAGGACTCCCCCCAAGCCATAATTGATATTGCTTAAGACCACTACCAACAAGAGCTAATTCTGCCATATAAGGACGAGCGCATCCGTTTGGGCATCCTGTTACTCTTATTATAATTGACTTTTCAATCTTGAGCTCTTTAAGTTGATTGTTTATTCGGTCTAAAAGTTCTGGTAAAAATCGCTCTGCTTCTGTCATCGCAAGCCCACATAATGGAAGTGCTGGACATGCCATTGCGTACCTTGCTAGTGGTTCTGGATTGCCAGGGTCTGTAAAACCCATATTGGCTAATTCTTCATTAACACTGTTTTTTTGGTAGTTGCCAATATTGCACAACAATAGATCTTGGTTGGGAGTTAAACGTACATCTAATGCATATCTTTCAACAATATTTCTAAGATCTTTTTTGACTTTCCCCTGAAGCCTGCCAGACAATAGAGGTAGACCGACAAACCATAGCCCTTTAGATTGCCTATGCCAGCCTAAATAATCTTCTAGTTTTGTTTCCCCCTCATACCTCAGCTTGTGTATCTTTTTCGTGAAATATTTTGTTGTTAGTTGTTTCTTAAACCAATCTACACCCATATCATTCAAGACGTATTTTAATCTAGAGTGTCTTCTGATTTTTCTGTCTCCATAATCTCTTTGAAGTGCAAGTATTGATTGAACAAGCTCTAATATATTTTTCCCTTCTACAAATCCAATTGGGTCGGCAATTCTTGCGAATGTAGTATCCAAGTTATGTGTTCTACCCATACCTCCGCCAACATAGACATTACATCCCTGTAATTCTCCTTCTTTATTTGTAAAAGTAACTAATCCTATGTCATGAGTAAGAATATCAACAGAGTTATCACCAGGAACTGTTGTGGCGCATTTAAATTTTCGTGGTAAATAGGTTGAACCATATAAAGGTTCGTTTTTATCTCCGCTAAAAATACCTTTCTCTAATTGTTTCTTGCGACTTCTCTGGACTTCAGAAGAAGGCTTAATTGCATACTTGAGTTCACCATCAACCCATAAATCTAGGTATGTCTTTTCTGCTTCTTTAGGTGACAATACATCTGCTATTTCCTTGGCTAATTTTCTGGCAGCAGGGTAAGAACCTTTTGTATATGGCGCTGCTGGAGCCATAACATTTCTGTTGATATCTCCACATGCTGCAAGAGTTGATCCCATGGATTTGACTATGGTTCCAATTACTTTTTTTAGACTCTCTTTCTTTATTCCATGCATTTGAAAGCATTGACGGGTAGTCGCTCTGAGAGTCTGATTCCCAAGTTGATCAGAGAGATCATCTAATGCAATAAATAGTGGACCTGGGACTAAACCAGCAGGATTCCTAAGCCTAAGCATCATTTGCCAATCCTTGCCTATTCCGCCTCTCTTTCTATGTTCTCGATCATCTTGTTGATAACTGCCATGAAATTTCAAAAGTTGAACTGCATCATTTGTAAAATGATCACTTTCATTAAATAATTCACTTTGAAGAGGTTCCTTTAAATAGTTACTGTCGGCTTTGAATTGTTCAAATTTGGCTCGAGGTGAATTATTAGCTATGCAAGGTGAAGGAATTTTCTTTTCTATAGCTTCTTCACTTGTGATTTCTTTTTCTTCGAAATTTAGTAGAGCCTCTATAGCTGCATTACTAAATCCGGCATTTTTTAAATCTTTTTCAATGTTTTTGGATGATTGATTTGAAGAAGTATTACTGGAAATTTCTTCAACTTTCAATCCATTAGGTAAGGAGCTATTGATTTTTTTTATCTCTTCTTCTCTTAGCTTTTCATCAAATTTTTGCTTAATAGCGAATTCTGCTGAACTTATGTTTTCCTCGGCCTCTTTCTTTGTGTTCCCTATCTTTTTCACAACATCACATGTTCCTAAAGCGTCCCTTAATTTTCCTCTTGGCACTGCAACTCTGAGGTAAAATCCAGACCTTCCAGGTATTTTTATGATCTTAGGCAAATGGTACCTACAGCGGTACCTACACTGTATCATTCTTCCTGCTGATTGGTGACTAATTGTTCTAATGAAATGATGAGTTATTAAAACGAACTGATTGGATGTACGTTATGTTGTCGGTTTTATTTTTTTTTAGTACACAGAATGTAGAAGTTATTCAAAATTAGATCTAATCTTTAAAAGAACATAAGATTAAATTTTTTGTCTACTTACCTTTTAGAAATTGGCACTGAGGAACTTCCAGCAGATTTAGCTGAATCAGTGATTTCTCAACTTGAGTTAAACGTAAGAAATGATTTGAATTCTTCTCAAATTAAATTTTGTGATATTAAGGTTACTACTACTCCTAGGAGGATTGCATTACTGATTGAAGGAATTGCTTCTTGCTCTGAAGATAATATTGAGGAACGAAAGGGACCCCCTGTTTCTGAAGCCTTCAATGAAGGAAAACCGACAAAAGCAGCAATCGGTTTCGCTAATAGGTATGAGATTCCTCCTGAAGAGTTAGAGATTCGAAAAACGAAAAAGGGAGAATTCGTTTTCGCTAAATTAATTGAGAAAGGTAAACCAGTCGAAAGTTTGTTGACTGAACTTTTACCTTATTGGATTAGTAAGATTCAAGGGCGAAGATTCATGAGATGGGGGAAAGGTGAATTCCGTTTCTCTAGGCCTATACGTTGGATCGTTTCTTTACTTGATTCGGAAATTGTGCCTTTTGAAATTAATGGATGTGACCCTGTAGTTGAAATTGGAAATATCTCAAGACCTCACAGATTGTATGGATCAGAATTTCAAATAAACGAAGCGAATACTTATCTTGAACAATTGAGTGATTCTGGAGTTATCGTTGACAGACAGATTCGCATGTTACGTATTAAAGATTTAGTTAGTAATCAGAATATAAATAATAAATTCAAACCTGACTTGTCTGATCAACTTCTAAATGAATTAACTGATTTAGTTGAGTCTCCTTTACTTATCAATGGGACTTTTGATGAATCTTTTCTTGATTTACCCCCAGAGGTTCTTTCTACTGTCATGAAAGTCCATCAACGTTATATCCCTTTATTTAAAGAAAATATCGAGATAGATCCACTATCACTTGATTCTAAAGACATTTTATTTCCATCTTTTTTATGTATTAGCAATGGATTACCCTCTTCTAAAGAAGCAATTATTTCAGGGAATGAAAAAGTTTTAAATGCCAGATTTTCTGATGCATCATATTTCATAAAATCTGATTTATTAATTAAGAGTTCTGATCGTATAAACTACCTTAAAAATGTTACTTTTTCCGAAGGTTTAGGATCTTTATATGATCGTGTAAATCGTATAGAATGGCTCACTGAATTCCTTACAAATAAACTTGGATTTAATCAAGAATGTATTAAAAAATCTATTAAGGTCGCACATTATTGCAAGCATGACTTGGCAAGTAATATGGTTGATGAATTTCCTGAGCTCCAGGGAATAATTGGATCTAAATACTTGCTTCATGAAGGGGAATCGAGAGATGTATGCCTTGGTGTTTTAGACCATTACAAACCTAAAGGATCTTCAGATTCCTTCCCATCAAATCATCTTGGTAACGCTGTTTCATTAGCTGAGCGTTTTGAAACGTTGTTTAGCATTTTTGGTAAGGGCGAAAGACCCACTGGATCATCTGATCCATATGCTTTAAGAAGAGCTGCAAATGGAATACTATTGATTTTGTGGAAGAATAATTGGAAGCTAGATCTTAATCAAATAATTAACGATTCACTTATTTACTGGTGCCAGCTTTTTCCTTCAATTAATATTGATATAAGTAGTCTTTCTTTTGAATTAAAGGAGTTTTTCCGTCAAAGAATTATTAGCTTATTAGAAGACAAAAATATTGATTTAGATATTATTCAATCAATTTCAGGAGATTCAATTTTAACAACAACATTATTAGATGATCCTACAGATGTGGATTTCCGTGCATCACTATTAATGGATATGAGGCAAAAAAATACACTTATATCACTACAAGCAGTTGTAACTCGTGCATCGAAATTGGCAGCTAAAAGCTCTATCTCAAGCAATGAAATAGATCCAATTAATTTTGTTGATAAGTCCCTTTTTGAGAAAGATTGCGAAATGCAAATGTTTACTGTTCTAGAGAAATTAAAACCTTTGGCAATGAACTGTGATCGTGTTAAATACAAACTATTGGCAGATGGCCTAGCTTCAAGCGCTGATGTTTTATCTAATTTTTTTGATGGAGATGGCAGCGTTATGGTTATGACCGACAATATTCATTTAAGAGATAATAGAATTAACTTACTATCTATCTTAAGGAATCAATCTTTAAAAATTGCAGATTTCAGTAAACTTTGTTAAATAATTCCAAGAGTTAGCTTTTAGTTGCTTTTGCTTTTATACCACCTTTAATTGTACTTTCCGCTAACATTTTATTTACTTCTTTGTCATCTCTTACAGCACTCGGTACTGGTTTATAAGTGCTTGGTGCAAGTGCCTTTCCTCTTAAAACAGATCCAATTGTTAATAGAGTTAGCTTTAATTGTTGTAGCGGCTTCATCGCAACTACAGTTTTATAAAGATAACTATCAAAAGTTAGCCTCTGAACGTCCATATCACCGCACATTTCCACAAAAGCTTCTCTAGCTCCATCACTTGTATAGAAAATTCTTTGAAGAATGTCTAAAACTGTATAAGTCGTTCCATATTTTTTATCCCATTTCTTTAAATATTTTTTTAGATCATTTTCTGTTGGTATTATCTCCCCATTTTGACTTGATTCGACTATTTGCTCGGCACACATTCTTCCACTTTTGGCAGCAAAATATATCCCTTCTCCTGAGCTTTTGGTTACATATCCAGCTGCATCGCCTACTAAAGCCATTCTTCCTACAACTCTTCTTGGTCTTGGATGCTCAGGAATAGGATGAGCTTCTACTTTTATTACTTCTCCATTTACTAGTCTTTTCTTTGCTCTTTCTCTAACACCAATTTGGAGACTTTTTATCAAGCTACCGTTTTGTTTCATTGTTCCAGTTCCTGCTGCAACATGATCATATTTTGGAAAAACCCAGCCATAAAAATCTGGAGAGACATCAGTTCCTACATACATTTCGGCTCTGTCTTCATAATATTTCATCTCTTCTTTAGGAAGCTTTATTCGTTCTTGAATTGCTACTGCGTAGTTGTAGTCACCTGCATCCATTGCTTTAGCAACTCTGCTTGTAGCACCATCAGCTCCAACAATTAAATCCACTTCAAGTTGTTTGCCTTTCTCTTCTGATTTTTCATCTATTACCTGAGTGTAATGAAGTGTGTATGGCCCTTGTTTGTTTTTGCCTGTTTCTATTTTTGATACCAATCCGTTTACCAATGTTGCTCCTAATTCCGCGGCGCGATTTCTCATGAATGAATCCATTACTTCTCTTCTGAGCATTCCGATATACTCTTTATCACTTCCTGGATATATGTCATCTAAAATAATATCTACTTCTCTATTTGAAGGAGATATCATTTTCATATTCCTGACTTTCCTATCTATGATTGATTCGGGAAGATCAAATTCAGAAACCATGCACAATGGTATTGCTCCTCCACATGGCTTGGCATTGTCAAGCTTTCTCTCGAAAATCCAAGTTTTAATTCCTGCCTTGGCCAAAATTTCCGCGGCACATGATCCACTTGGACCACCACCAATAACAGCAACTCTTAACATCTTTGGATGAAAAATTTAGTTCTCTATATATAAAACTTACATCCTTAACTCATAGAAAGTATAAAGATTGGAGATACTCGTTACTATCGAAACATCATTTTTTTGAATTCCAATTGTTTTGACCATAAGTAGTTCGTATGAATTATCAAGATGACATCCCACTGGCAAAAAGGATTAAATCCATTAAAACCATTACTACCAAAACTTTTTTACGCATAGCTCTTCTTTCACTTGGGCTTGGCGTAACATTAACTTTGCTTGCTAATCAATCATTTTTAAGACAAACAAAATATTCCAATAATTCGAATATTTCTTCTGAAAAAAGTCAAAATAAAAGTTTGTTAGGCCATTTGCCTTATCCTGAGGCTCCAAATAACGAGTTAGTTCTCTTTTCCCCGGGTATTTACGTACATAAAGATATCTATGAAAATTTTAAAGAGATGCAATTTCGTGCGGCTCAAAAAGGGATTGCTCTTAAATTATTGAGTGGCTATAGATCAATTGATTTGCAAAGACAAATTTTTTATGAAAATAAATCTATTAGAAATCAAACAGCTGTTGAAAGATCAAGGGATTCAGCTCCACCTGGGTACTCTGAGCACAGCACTGGGTATGCAATAGATGTCGGGGATGGGGATTATCCAAATACTCATTTTGAAGTTGAATTTGAACAAACACCTGCCTTTAAGTGGATGAAGAGGTTTGCGTCTAAATATCACTTTGTTCTTTCTTTCCCTCCTAACAATAAACAAGGAGTAACTTATGAACCTTGGCATTGGCGATTTGAGGGTACTGTTAATGCTTTGAGAAAATTTGAAGCTGCTAATAAAATTACAAAATTCAAATAAGTTGAACTTTCTAATTTTTTATTTATTCTGTTTGATTCGATATTATTATTGACCTTTCAAAACTGCTAAAAGATGTCATTGTGAGATATTCTTTATGTTTACATTAACCAAAAGAATTTCTAAATTTTTTTAAATTATGAGTTTTGATATACAAGCCATAAGGAATATTGCAATTATTGCTCACGTTGACCATGGGAAAACGACATTGGTTGATGCTCTTTTAAATCAATCAGGGACTTTTCGAGATAATGAGGAGGTCCCAACTTGTGTAATGGATTCAAATGATTTGGAACGTGAAAGAGGGATAACGATTCTTTCAAAAAATACAGCTGTTACTTATAACGATACCCGGATTAATATTGTTGATACGCCTGGGCACGCAGATTTTGGGGGAGAAGTTGAGAGGGTTTTGGGTATGGTAGACGGCTGCCTTCTTGTTGTTGATGCTAATGAGGGACCTATGCCACAAACACGCTTTGTTCTTAAAAAAGCTTTAGAGCAAGGTTTAAGACCTATCGTGTTTGTCAATAAAATTGATCGAGCAAGGGTAGAACCTGAAACAGCAGTTGACAAAGTTTTAGATCTATTCTTGGAACTTGGAGCTGATGACGATCAATGTGATTTTCCGTATTTGTTTGGGAGTGGGTTAGGTGGATTTGCAAAGACTGAAGTAAAGAATGAAAGTGACAATATGAAACCCTTATTTGATGCAATTATTAGGCAAGTTCCACCTCCAGTTGGAGATCAGAATAAACCCTTACAATTGCAGGTAACTACTCTTGATTATTCAGATTTTTTGGGAACAATAATTATTGGAAGAGTTCATAATGGAGTAATTAAGAATGGTCAAAGAGCTAGTTTGATAAAGGAGGACGGTACTTTAAAAAAAGGAAGGATAAACAAACTATTAGGATTTAAGGGATTAAAAAGAATAGAAATAGATGAAGCAAATGCTGGAGATATTGTTGCTTTGGCAGGATTCGACGATGTCTCTATTGGAGAAACCGTAGCCTGTCCTGATGAACCTCAGCCTTTACCTCTAATCAAAGTAGATGAACCAACATTGCAGATGACTTTTGTAGTAAATGATTCTCCATTTGCAGGTAAAGAGGGCAAATTTGTTACTAGTCGACAATTGAAAGATCGTCTAAATAAAGAACTTCTTACAAATGTTGCCTTACGAGTAGAAGATACAGATTCACCTGATCGTTTTTCTGTTAGTGGAAGAGGTGAATTACACCTAGGGATTCTTATTGAGACCATGAGAAGAGAGGGGTATGAATTTCAAGTATCACAACCACAAGTTATCTTTAGGACAATTGATGAAACAAAATGCGAACCTGTAGAGACACTTGTCCTTGATGTTCCTGAAACCTCAGTTGGAGCATGTATTGAAAGTTTAGGAGTAAGAAAAGGTGAAATGCAAAACATGGAGACAGGTACTGATCGTAGAACTCAACTTGAATTTCTTATTCCATCAAGAGGCTTAATTGGCTTTAGAGGTGAATTCATTCGTGCGACAAGAGGAGAAGGGATTATGAGTCATTCATTTTTTGAATACAGGCCATCTCTTGGAGATTTTGAGCAAAGAAGGAATGGAGTACTTATCTCATTTGAAGAAGGTGTAGCAACATTCTATTCTCTGAAAAATGCTGAAGATCGAGGCCAGTTTTTTATTACTCCTGGAGCGAAAGTTTATAAAGGAATGATTATTGGTGAAAATAATAGACCTCAAGATCTTGAATTAAATATTTGTAAGGCTAAACAACTTACAAATATGCGTTCAGCTGGAGCAGACGAACTAGATCAATTGCAGTCTCCCATTGAAATGACACTAGAAAGAGCCCTTGAATATATAGGTCCTGGAGAGATGTTGGAGGTCACACCTGAATCAATAAGACTCAGGAAAATTAATACCAAGAAAAATCTAAAAAAATAATGATATTTATAAATAAACAAGATGATTTATTTATAAATGATTCTCGTTTTAGTGTAGGAATGAAACTATTCAATACCTGTCAATGGTATAAATCTCATGATGTTTTTGAAGAGATATGGCATGAGACTGCAGGTATAGAAAGACAACTTATACAAGGTATCTTACAAGTTGCTGTCGCTCAAGTACATTTAGAGAATGGAAATCTCAATGGAGCAACAATACTTTATGGAGAGGCCTTAGGTAGATTAAAAAGATTCCAACAAGATAACTTTGGATTAGATGTAGATGGACTTTGTAAATGCATTAATAATAGATTGGAATTTCTTCAAATAGGTAAAGATATTTCGACTTGCAGTTTGCCTATGCTCTTTTTTTTATGAAAACTTTAGTTTCCTTATTTCATCTTTTCATTTAAGGGAAGATGCCTCACGTATTACCTTTCGTTATCTCATTGCGCCTTACTTTGCATTCTTAGTGCAAAATAAAAGTAAAATTTTAATTAATTCAAATCATATCCCCTTTACTTTATATTCACTTAAACAAATTCAAGATGGAATTTAAAAGAATTAATCAAATACAATTTCCAGAAAAGCATTTTTATGAAATATTATTACCTATTTTATTTATAAGTATAGGTTTTATAGCTGCTTTTAATCATGCTCTATGGAGAGATGAAATGCAGGGATGGCTTGTTGCTTGGCAAAGTAATAATTTAATAGATTTATGGAAAAATAATGCGCCATCTGGACACCCTATTCTCTGGTCATTATTAATTTATTTCTCTAAAAATATTACTGGAACGCCTGTAAGTATGCAATTAATGCATTGGCTTCTAGGTAGCTCGGCTATATTGATTTTTTGGAGATTTAGTCCTTTTAATTTAACAACAAAAGCCTTATTTACATTTGGATATTATCCTTTTTGGGAATATTACTTTGTTTGTAGGCATTATGTTATTGCAGAATTAATAATATTCATTTTCTGTTCTATTTATCGATTTAAAACGAGAACATATATACCCTTTTCTCTTTGCATAGGCCTTTTAGCGAATACGCAAGCATTATCCTGGTCATTAGCTTTTGCTATTGGAATTACATTGGTTTCTGATTGGGTTTTAAATAGTTCTCAAAGACAAAATTATAAGAAAAATAAATATTGGGTTTATGATTTGGCTATAAGTATTGTTATTACACTTTCTTTACTTTGTTTTGGTGCTTTTAGTCTTTTACAAGTAAAGGACTCAGTTGTTTTAGGAAACAATATTTTTGATTTCCGCCATTTTCTAAGAGTAATAGGTCAGATTTTTGGAGGCTATGTACTCATTATTCCTGACTCAAGTAGATTTCTGGATCTGGGCTTATCTGCTTTAATCACTATAATTTTTTTGACGAGTACGATTACATTTATTAAGTTTTATCGACCTGCTATAATCTTTTTTCTAGGCGGAATTACCTTTTTATTTCTTTTTAATTATTTTTTATTCTTGGGTGATGGATCAAGACATTATGGATATTATTTCCTTTTAATTATTTCATCAGTTTGGTTGTTCTTGGCTAATCAAGATCAGCAACTTCCCTTTTTTGCTAAGCCTAATTTATTTAGAAAAGGAAATATTTTTCACTTCCCACGACTGCTTGTTTTTTGTTTAACAATTCATATGGTAGTTGGTGTTCATATGGCTATCAATGATTTTCTTTTACCCTATTCAAGCGGTAAGGAAACGGCTCAATACATACAGGCTAGGGGTTGGCAGGATTATCCAATATTTGCTACTAGAGATGTTGAAGTCGCTACTGTCTCTGGATATTTAGATAGAGAATTTTATTTACCTGAGTTAGGGGGATTTGGAAGTTATGCTCAGTGGGCAAATAGGGTTACATTAGATAGAAATAAGACGCTTGAAGAAGTTCAAGTTTATCTAGATAAATTTCCTAGTATCAATAAGCTATTATTAGTCTTAAGTAATCGTTCATCGATAAAGAATTTGGAGCCAGGTAGCTCTCTTAGCTTTGATGAGTTTAGAGTTATTGCCGATTCGAAATTTGAGAATTCTTTTCATGACTCAGAGATCTTTCATTTGTATTGGGTGGAGAGGAATATTGATTAAGTTTGTATATTTTAGATATGATTTATAATTAGATAAATTTTATGTATGAGTTGCTGCCTAATAGGGCTTAATTAAATGACTCTATTTATAGAGAGTTTGTCACTCACCCTATCCAAAAAGACTATTGTTAATGGTGTTACTTTAAATGTCGATTCTGGTGAGATCGTGGGACTTTTAGGCCCAAATGGGGCTGGTAAAACAAGTACTTTTAAAATGATTGTAGGCTTGATAATGCCAAATGCAGGGAATATTTTCTTAGAGGGGAATTCTATAAAAAACTTTTCGATGACAAAAAGAGTTCAATTAGGAATTGGTTATTTGGCTCAAGAACCAAGTGTCTTCAGGAATCTTACAGTTATTGAAAATTTGGACATTGCCCTTTCCCAATCTAATTTGTCAAGAAGCTTGTATAGGAAAAAGCGAGAAGAATTGATCGAGGAATTTAATCTTGTTTCTTTCCTTGACCGCTATGGTCATCAACTTTCTGGTGGAGAAAGAAGAAGATGTGAAGTTGCCAGAGCCCTAGCTGTCGGCAGGTTAGGCCCAAGATATTTACTTCTAGATGAGCCTTTTGCAGGAATTGACCCTATCGCTATAAATGATCTACAGAATCTAATAAGAACTTTAAAAAATAAGAATATAGGTATTTTAATTACTGATCATAATGTTAGAGCAACTTTGGCGATTACTGAACGTGCTTATATCCTTAGCCAAGGTGAAATCCTTGCATATGGATCTTCTGATGAACTCAAAAGAAGCCCAGTCGTAAGACATCATTATCTTGGAGATTCGTTTGATTAGTAGTTATGTTTAAAAACTTTTATTTATTCTCAAGATTTGAAAAATTAATAGAAAAACAATCAAGAATTCTTCCATTGTTAGATAGATGGTTGTTGTTTGAATTGTTACCACCTTTATTTTTTTCTATAGCAGCTTTTACTGTCGTTTCTCTTTCTGTAGGAGTTATTTTTGACTTGATAAGAAAAATTGTAGAAATTGGACTTCCTTTTTCAATAGCATTACAGATTCTATTTCTAAAGTTACCTAGCTTTATTGTAATTTCTTTTCCTATGGCAATGTTACTTTCTACTTTGCTTGCTTATGGAAGCCTTAATGAAAATAGTGAAATTAAAGCACTTAAAAGCCTTGGAATTACAATTTATAGGATCGTATTGCCTGGATTAGTTTTGTCTATATTTATGTCATTTATGACTTTTATTTTTAATAATAATATTGTTCCTACCACTAATAAAAATGCTGAAATTGTATTGGCAAATTCATTAGGAAAATCCTTTTCAAATGAAGAAGGAGAAGATATTATCTTTTCAAAGAAAGGAGAAATCCTAGATCCTTACTCTGACTATAGGAAAAAAGGTGTTACTCATCTTTTTTATGCTTGGAAATTTGTTAATGGAGAGATGTTAGATGTCACAGTAATTGATTTTTCTAAATTAGGTTTTACGCAAATGATGAAGGCAAAAAAAGGATCATGGAATAATGATAAAAATAATTGGGAATTTTTTGATGGAGATATTTTGACACTGAGTCCTGATGGAAGTAATACAAGAACTAAATTCTTGAGCTTTTTATATCCTTTAGGTACTGAACTGACAAATATTGCACAATTACCAAAAGATGCTAATGATATGAACATTGGAGAAGCAAATACAGCTTTGAGGTTATATGAAGCTAGTGGAAATATTAAGGAAGCAAGAAGAATGAAGGTAAGGATACAAGAAAAAATTACCTTACCGATTGCATGCTCAGTTTTTGCCTTGATTGGCTGTAGCTTTGGGTCAATGCAAAGAAAAGGAGGCGGAAGAAGTCAAAGTTTTGGATTAAGTATTATCTTGATTCTTATTTATTACATATTGAGTTTTAGTTTTAGCTCTCTTGGCGTCAAAGGAATAATAAATCCTTTATTTGCTGCTTGGGCTCCAGTTTTTCTATCTATGTTAGGAGGAGGTTTTTTGTTAAAACTGGCAAGTAAATGATTCCCAATCTTGCTGAATAATCGCAATTCCTTTTCATCTATGGTTGATTTCCGCTTAGATAATTCTTCTTTTGATCCAGTAGTTCTCTTTGGATTTTTTGCATTCTTCTCTCTATTGATTGCTTTACCAATATCGTTTTGGTCAGTTGCTGGGAATAGAAATTCCTCAAAAGCAAAATTTTTAGTCGTAATTGCGAATCTTTTTCTAACGAGTCAGTTGATACTTAGATGGTGGCAATCGGGACATTTCCCAATTAGTAATCTTTATGAATCACTTTGTTTCTTGACTTGGGGATGTACCTTGACCCAACTTTTTGTTGACAGGGCATGGAGTTCACCCATCGTTTCAGCCGTCGCGACTCCTATTTCATTGCTCTCAATTGGTTTTGCTAGCTTTGTTTTGCCAGATAATTTGCAATCCTCTGCACCATTAGTTCCCGCACTTCGATCTAGCTGGTTGATAATGCATGTCACTGTAATCATGTGTAGTTACGCAGCATTATTAATTGGTTCGATATTATCTTTGGGTGTCTTTCTTGTTGATTGGAAAAAACAATTCAAAATTCGTAATAGCTCTATTGGTTCAGGTTCTTTTAGAGACAATTCTGATTTGTATTTACATGGCTCAAATGAAAAATTCAATTCAATTCAACCGATTGGGTTTACAAATGCTGAGCAACTTGATTCTTTGAGCTACAGGTCAATAACAGCTGGATTTTTATTGCTTACAGTAGGTCTTATAAGCGGTGCTGTATGGGCTAACGAGGCTTGGGGTAGTTGGTGGAGTTGGGATCCTAAAGAGACTTGGGCTTTGATTTGTTGGTTAGTTTATGCAGCTTATTTGCATACAAGAATCACGAGAGGATGGCAAGGTAAAAAGCCTGCCTTGCTTGCAATAGCAGGCTTTTTTGTCATCATTGTTTGCTATATAGGTGTTAATCTTTTAGGTGTTGGTCTTCATAGTTATGGATGGTTCTTTGATGCATAGTATTTAATATTGAAAATTATTTTTCAATAATCATCCCATTTTGTGCATCCCTCGCAACTTTTCTTAGTGCATCACAACCTTCTTTGAGGGTAGGGTAAGCAAACATACCACTGCCTGCTATAAAGCAGTTTGCTCCTGCAGCACAGCATTGAGATAATGTCCAATCTGCTTTTATTCCTCCATCAACTTCTATATCTATGTTGAGGCCTTTCTCTAAAATTAGTGTTCTTAATTGAGTAATTTTATTGAGCATTGTAGGTATATAAGCTTGCCCTCCGAACCCAGGATTAACTGTCATTACTAGTACATGATCAACCATGTCTAATACATCTTTAACCATGTCCATTGGAGTATGTGGGTTTAGTGCAACAGATGGTGATCCACCAAGTTGACGAATTTTCCCAAGGATTCGATGAAGGTGAATATTTGCTTCAGCATGCGCTATAACAACACCTGGTTCTCCATTAGAACCTTTGCTTGCTTTTACATATCCCTCAAGCATAGTTTCGCAATTGTATTGGCTAACCATTAATTGAGTTTCAAATGGAACATTGCAGTACTTTCTGCATGCGGAGATCATTTCTGGGCCAAAAGTAAGATTTGGTACAAAATTTCCATCCATTACATCAAATTGAATTCTGTCTACCCCTGCTAGCTCTAGATCTTTTACGCACTTCCCCATATTAGCCCAGTCTGCGGGTAAAACTGATGGGATAATTTGAACTTCGCGGTGTTCTGAAAAGATTGAGGATGAAATGGATTGGATCATTGTTTTGTGTCTTATGGCAAAGATTCTATAAATTCATGGACCCAAGTTCTAGTTCGACCTTGCACTGATACAGTGAATGCCGCCTATCAACAGATAATAAGTTTTTCTGTGAGTACTTTTTTCTAGGCATTTTCATTGCCCTTAATTACTTACAATATTATCTGCCTTATGGCGTAAATTTCTTTACCTAGCTGCAAAAAGTGGATCGTACTCTCGTCCAAGAAATTCTTGAAGTGGTTGAGCAAGCTGCAATTGCCTCAGCTCAATTGACTGGTTTGGGTCAAAAAGATGAAGCTGATGCAGCAGCAGTAGAAGCTATGCGAAAAAGAATGGGAACGATTCAGATGCAAGGAAGGATCGTTATTGGAGAAGGTGAAAGAGACGAAGCTCCTATGCTTTATATAGGAGAGGAGGTTGGTTCAGGGACTGGACCAGGAGTTGATTTTGCTGTTGATCCTTGTGAAGGGACAAATCTTTGTGCTAACAGCCAAAGAGGATCAATGGCTGTTTTAGCAGCATCAGACAGAGGCGGTTTGTTCAATGCACCTGATTTTTATATGAATAAATTAGCTGCTCCTCCTGCGGCAAAAGGCCAAGTTGATATCAAGAAAACCCCTACAGAAAATATCAAGATCTTGAGTGACTGCCTTGGCATAGCAATAACTGATTTGACTATTGTTGTTATGGATAGAGCTAGACATAAAAATTTAGTTTCTGAAATTAGATCAACTGGTGCACGAATTCAACCTATTTCTGATGGAGACGTTCAAGCTGCAATAGCATGTGGCTTCGAAGGAACTGGGACTCATTGTTTGATGGGCATAGGAGCTGCTCCTGAGGGAGTTATTTCTGCGGCGGCTATGAGGGCTCTAGGAGGACATTTTCAGGGTCAGCTGGTATATGACCCTGCTATTGCTCAAACATCTGAATGGGCAGACTATACAAGAGAGGGCAATATTAAAAGATTGAATGAGATGGGCATAACAGACATAGATAAGATCTATGAAGCTAATGAATTGGCATCTGGTGAAAATGTTGTTTTCGCTGGAAGTGGAATAACTGATGGTTTACTTTTTGACGGAGTTAAATTTGAAAAAGATTGCACTAGAACAAGCAGTCTTGTAATTAGTACGCTTGATCAAACAGCTAGGTTTACAAATACTGTCCACATCAAAGATGGTGCTCAAAGCATCTCTTTGAAGTGAGATTAATTAAATGAAGTAAGGGGCTATTTATGCATATTGCTGTCGTCGGTCTTAGCCATCGCACGGCTCCAGTTGAAGTTCGTGAGAAGCTAAGTATTCCAGAAGAGTTAGTTGAAAAATCCTTTAATAATTTAAAAAAAATTGATCAAATATTAGAAGTTTCAATATTAAGTACATGTAATCGCCTTGAAATTTATAGTTTGGTCAAGGATCCACAGTTGGGTATACAGGCCATTAAATCATTCCTGCAAGATTTTTCTGGTCTAGAGGAGAATATTTTATTTCCCCATTTATTTAATTTTGTTCAGGAAAAAGCTGTATCCCATGTGATGAGAGTTTCTGCAGGCTTGGATAGTTTGGTTCTTGGAGAAGGACAGATCCTTTCACAAGTAAAAAAAATGGTTCGCCTAGGGCAGGATCATCAAAGCTTAGGGCCTATCTTAAATCGATTATTAACTCAAGCTGTAAGTACAGGAAAGCGTGTAAGAAGTGAGACAAATCTAGGAACCGGAGCTGTGTCTATAAGCTCTGCTGCTGTTGAATTGGCGCAATTAAAATTAGGACAAGCGCATGGTAGAGATCAATTGATGACTTTAGAGACGGAAAAGGTGGCTGTTATAGGTGCTGGAAGAATGAGTCGGTTATTGCTTCAACATCTTCAGTCAAAAGGTTGTTGCTCGCTTACATTGTTAAATAGAACTAAAAAACGTGCTGAAGACCTTTCTTCAGACTTTCCAGACATTCAAATTGATTGCCAATTAATTGATGAGCTTGATAGATGTCTTTCACTTAGCACCCTTGTCTTTACAAGTACAGCGGCAAATGAGCCTATTATTGATGCTGAGAAGTTGATTAAAATAGATAGAAAACCATTACTAAGACTTATAGATATTGGCGTTCCAAGAAACATTTCTTCTGATGCAAAATCTGTTTCTGGAATTGAATCACATGATGTTGATGACCTTCAAGAAGTTGTTTCGAGGAATCAAGAAGCCAGACAAAAGCTTGCGTTAGAAGCAGAGGGTTTAATTGAGGAAGAGTGTCGTATTTTTTTAGAATGGTGGGATAGTTTAGCTGCAGTTCCTACTATCAATTGCCTTAGATCTGGCTTGGAGGCAATAAGAAAAGAAGAACTTCAGAAGGCTTTAAGCAGAATGGGTCCTGATTTCTCTGCTAGAGAAAGAAAAGTTGTTGAAGCACTAAGTAAAGGAATTATTAATAAAATACTTCACACCCCAGTTACAAAATTGAGAGCACCTCAATCCAGAACGCAACGCAGAGACTCTCTTGATGTGATTGAAAAACTTTTTAATCTCGATGTCTCAAGTTCTTTAAATAAGCAGAAAAATAACTGACACTTTTTTTGTTGAGTAATGGGATTCTTGCTACATATCACTTTTTTTCTGGATTAATGAGCACTCTATCCAGTAAGTTTGCTCCGAATAACCGATAAATAGTGCTTCATGAAGAGAGTACTTGCCATCATTCTTGGCGGAGGAAAAGGATCACGCCTTTATCCATTAACAAAAATGAGAGCAAAACCAGCTGTCCCATTAGCGGGTAAGTATCGATTAATAGATATCCCTATCAGTAATTGCATAAATTCGGACATAAATAAGATGTATGTTCTTACGCAATTCAATAGCGCATCACTTAATAGACATATTGCACAAACTTATAATCTTAGTGCCCCTTTTGGACAAGGTTTTGTTGAGGTTTTAGCCGCTCAGCAAACACCAGAAACTCCATCTTGGTTCGAAGGGACTGCTGATGCCGTACGAAAATATCAATGGCTTTTCCAGGAGTGGGATGTTGATGAATACTTGATTCTCTCAGGGGATCAATTATATCGAATGGATTACAGCTTGTTTGTTGAACAGCATAGACAGACAGGAGCAGATTTAACGGTTGCGGCTCTTCCCGTTGATTCTGCTCAAGCTGAAGGATTTGGTTTGATGCGTACTGATGAAACAGGCAACATTAAAGAATTTCGTGAAAAGCCCACTGGTGATTCTTTGAAAGAAATGGCGGTCGACACCTCAAGATTTGGATTGGAAAAAGGTGAAGCACTTGAAAAACCTTATTTGGCTTCGATGGGGATATATGTTTTTAGTCGTTCAACTTTATTTGACCTTTTAAATAAATTTCCTTCATATACAGATTTTGGTAAAGAAATCATCCCAGAGGCTTTGGGAAGAGGCGACAAACTTAAAAGCTATGTATTTAATGATTATTGGGAGGATATTGGAACTATTGGAGCATTTTTCGAGTCAAATTTGGCTTTAACTCAGCAACCAACTCCACCATTTAGTTTCTATGACGAGAAATTTCCTATCTATACAAGACCAAGATATTTGCCTCCTTCAAAAGTTTTTGATACACAAATAACTGATTCAATAGTTTCCGAGGGTTCAATACTTAAATCATGCAGCATTCACCATTGTGTATTGGGTGTAAGAAGTCGAATTGAAAGTGATGTAGTGCTAAATGAAACCCTTGTAATGGGATCTGATTTTTATGAGTCTTATGAGGAAAGAATAGCCCTAAGGAATGGAGGAGGGATCCCTTTAGGGGTTGGTCAAGGAACTACTGTTAAAAGAGCCATTCTCGACAAAAACGCCCGAATAGGAAACAACGTTACAATAATCAATAAGGATAATGTGGAAGAAGCTGATAGAGCAGATCAAGGCTTTTATATTCGAAATGGGATTGTTGTAATTGTCAAAAATGCCACGATTCCTGATGGCACTATTATTTGATTCTTTTTTAGTATTGAAGAAAAATTTAAAAGTTTATTTTTTAGGTTTTTATTATCAAGTATGTATTAAAGAATCCTTCATCCCTGACATTTAGCAGTTTAGTGCAGCGAAATGTTTCGACAGTAGTCACACTAGCTCAAGTAGAAACTTATTAGCTTAATGACCAAGGCACATTTTGGATTAATCGGTCTTGGAGTAATGGGAGAGAACCTTGTCCTAAATGCAGAGCGAAATGGCTTTTCAAGTGTGGTCTATAACCGTACTTATCAAAAAACTGAAGATTTCCTTTTGGGTAGGGGTTTAAATAAATCAATTCAAGGTGCTAAGGATCTTCAAGAATTTGTATCAAAGCTTGAAAGACCAAGAAGAGTATTAATGATGGTTAAAGCTGGTGCGGCAACTGATGCTGTAATCAATCAAATCTCACCTTTCCTTGAGGAAGGGGATTTACTGATCGATGGTGGAAATGCTCAATTTATGGATACAGAAAGAAGAGTTAGAGAACTTGAGAGTAAAAGTTTTGGATATATAGGGATGGGTGTGTCTGGTGGCGCAAAGGGCGCATTGGAAGGTCCAAGCATGATGCCTGGTGGCACAAAGAATTCATACGATGCGATAGAGAGTTTGTTGAATAAGATGGCAGCTCAGGTTGAAGATGGACCTTGTGTTACATATATAGGACCAGGCGGATCTGGGCATTTTGTGAAAACTGTTCACAACGGAATTGAATATGGTATCGAGCAAATTCTGGCTGAGGCTTATGACTTGATGAAAAGAGTTTGTGGGATGAATGGTGATGAAATGGCGGATGTTTTGGGCTATTGGAATAAAACAGAAGAACTTTCATCTTATCTTGTTGAAATCACTGAGGCATGTTTACGAGTTAAGGATCCTGAGGACAGTTCAGATCTTGTTGAAAAGATCATGGATAAGGCTGGTCAAAAAGGTACAGGGTTATGGACAGTAGTCAGTGCTCTCGAACTTGGAGCATCTGTTCCAACTATTTATGCGTCTTTAAATGGAAGGGTTATGAGTTCGATGAAAGATCAAAGAAATTATGCTGAAACAAAATTGAATGGCATAAAACCGTCCGTTGTAGATTTTGGAAAACCTTCAGAAGGTATGCCATTACTTATGGATGCAGTTGTCTTGGCTACAATTGCTAGCTACGCACAAGGTATGGATATTTTAAGATTGGCGTCGGATGAATACAATTACGACTTTGATATGCCCTCCATTGCCCAAATATGGAAAGGTGGATGCATCATAAGGTCTACTCTTTTGAGTCGTATACAAAATGCATTTAAAAATGATTCGAAATTAAGTAATCTTTTGCTTGATAGTTGGTTTACTGAGCAAGTTAATAATCGTCTTTCTGGCTTGACACAGGTTGTCTCTGAGTCTGCTAAATCTGGTATACCTGTCCCATGCTTAAGTAGTACACTTGATTATCTAAATAGTTTTAGAACATCTAGGCTCCCACAAAATTTGGTTCAGGCAATGAGAGACTGCTTTGGCTCTCATACCTATGAGCGTATAGACAAGGCTGGATCATTTCATACAGAGTGGATTGACTGAAACTCATGACTAAATACGATCTTCAGGTATCCGAAGACAAAAACTGTCTCGCTTTAGTCGCATCAGATTTAATCGCTCAGATTATTGAGTTGACCTTGAGAAAAAAAAGTAGAGCAAAAATTGCGTTATGTGGTGGTTCTACCCCCAAGGCTGCTTACTCTTTATTAGGGAAAAAAAATCTTCAATGGAATAACGTCGATTTGTTTCTTGGAGACGAAAGATGGGTTGATAATGAATCGCAAGATAGTAATAGCTTTTTATTAAATAATTCATTATTTAAAGAGGGTAATCTTTCTCGATCAGCATCTTTTTTTAGTGTTTCAACCACTGAATTAGCCTCTCCAGAGGAAAGTGCTAAAGATTACGAAAGAATTTTAAAACAGAATTTTCCGGAGAATCCACCAAGATTTGATTTGATTTTATTAGGTTTAGGAGATGATGGTCATACAGCTTCTCTCTTTCCCGGCTCAAATTCTTTATTTGTAAGAGATAGCTTAATCACTGTTGGCGAAGGTAAAGGCCATAAAAGAATTACTTTTACCAGTAAATTGCTTAGTTCAGCAGATAAGGTAGTTTTCCTAATCAGCGGATCTGCTAAGCAAACTGCTCTGAAACGTCTACTTGATCAATCAGAATCTTGGGAGAGAACTCCTGCTAAATTAGTTGTATGCAATTCTGAAATTATTGTCTTAGCCGATAAAGATGCATACCCATCTCCCTAAGTAGATTATTGTATTAGTAGAGTATTACTTTTAATTGATTCCTGATTCACCACCTACACAAATTTCAATAACACCTCTTATAAAGGGTTCAGAATTTTCAGATTGGGAATCTCTGAATGACACAATTATGGGCGGATCAAGTCGTGCAAAATGTCGTTTTTCAGATAAGGGTTTATTACTTGAGGGTGACTTAGTTGAAGAAGGAGGAGGCTTTGTTAGTTGCCGCTCTCCGATTTTTAAAAAACCTTTTAATCTGTCAAATTATTCTGGATTAATTCTTGATGTTGAAGGAGAGGGGAGGACATTGAAACTTGCGATTGCATGTAAGAAAAAACCTATATCACTATCAAATCTATTGAAGGGTGATATTCGTTGGGTTGCATCAATACCTACAAAAAAAGATGGAGTTAGCAGAGTTAAAATACCTTTTAAAAATTTGGAACCTGCTCGACGAGCAAAGCCTGTAAGATTACCTATTAACTTTGATCCAACTTGTATCAACAGATTTCAATTGCTGCATTCAAAATTTGGTCAGCCCGGCAAAATGAACTCTGAATTCCTTGCTGGCCCTATCAAAGTCTTAATTAAGTCGATTAGTGCATACTCCTGATTTTATAGACGGCTTGATAGCCGAAGTAGCTAAGGCAGCCGATCTTTGTATGAAGCCATATATCCATTCGGTTTTTTTAGAAAATCAATTAGATGATAATAATGATCTTGAAGACTTGATTTTTAAAATTCAGTGTAGAAATATTGACGGCGAAAGAGAAGAATCTATGGATATTGAACTTGAAGTGTATAAAAGTGGAAACGAAGTAAATATGACTATATCTTGGAAAGCTTTAATAGAGAGACCAATATTATGGCAAGGGAAGCATGCTGTTTGGATGGATAGTTCTTCTGGCATGCAATGTCAGGCGCCTTCATATGGAAAACTTTTTGAGTCTTTAGCGAGAAGACTTAGGACGGTCTTTAAAGCTTCATTGGTTTAGGTTATATTTGATCGGTTGTAGCTCCTTGGCTTGATGAACTTACTAACCTGGAATACTTCCCAAGAATGCCAGTTTTATATCGAGGTTTTGGCCTCTCCCATTTCTCTTTCCGTTTAGCTAATTCTTCCTCCTTAACATTTAATTGAATTAACAATTTATTTGCATCAACGGTGATACTGTCACCTTCCTGTACTAATCCAATTGTTCCTCCAACGGCAGCTTCTGGTGCTACGTGGCCAACAACTAATCCATATGATCCTCCACTAAATCGACCATCAGTAATTAAGGCAACCTGTTCTCCTAATCCTTGACCCACAATCGCTGACGTTGGAGAGAGCATCTCCCTCATACCCGGTCCCCCTACAGGGCCTTCGTATCTAACAACTACTACATCTCCAGCCTTGACTTTATTGTCAAGAATGGCAGTTAAGCATTCTTCCTCACTTTCAAATACTCTTGCAGGACCGGTTAAAACCGGCGTCTTAACACCACTGATTTTTGCAACACTTCCTTCACTAGCTAAATTTCCTTTAAGAATAGCTAAATGTCCTTTTTTATAAATAGGGTTTGAAATTGGTCTAATGACATCTTGATTCTCTTTGGGTTTTGAGGGGATATCTCTAAGAACTTCTTTAAGTGTTTTCCCTTCAATAGTTTGGCATTCTCCATGTAGCAATCCAGCATTGAGGAGTATTTTCATTACTTGAGGAATCCCCCCTGCTTGGTGTAAATCGACAGTTACATATTTCCCGCTTGGTTTGAGATCGCAAATCACTGGAACAGTTTGCCTTATCCGTTCAAAGTCATCGATTGTTAGATCAACTCCGGCAGTCCTAGCAATAGCAAGTAGGTGAAGAACCGAATTAGTTGAGCCACCAACAGCCATGATGACACTGATTGCATTTTCAAATGCTTTTTTTGTTAGTAAATCTAATGGCCTTATGTTGTTCTTAACTGCTTTAACCAGTACCTGGGCACTTTTAGCAGCGTTTTCAGCTTTTTCATCGTCAACAGCAGCCATTGTTGAACTAAATGGCAAACTAAAACCCATTGTTTCGATTGCTGCAGACATTGTGTTTGCAGTAAACATACCCCCGCAACTACCTGGCCCAGGGATGGCATTTTTCTCTACTGCAATTAGACGTTCTTCGTCAATTTTTCCGCTTGTTAATTGACCGACAGCCTCGAATGAACTGACTACGGTTAAATCGCAACCGTCTAATTTCCCAGGCTTAATTGTTCCTCCATAAACGAAAATAGAAGGTATGTTCATTCTTGCCATTGATAACATTGCCCCAGGCATATTTTTGTCGCATCCACCAATAGCTAATACACCATCCATGCTTTGAGCATTGCAAGCTGTTTCGATTGAATCTGCAATAACTTCTCGTGAAACTAATGAATATTTCATTCCTTCTGTTCCCATGGATATACCATCACTAACAGTTATGGTTCCAAAAGTTTGAGGCATTGCACCAGCCTCTTTTAAAGCCGCTTCTGCTCTATTCGCTAGATCCATTAATCCCATATTGCATGGAGTAATTGTGCTGTGTCCATTAGCAATACCAATAATTGGTTTATTAAAGTCATTGTCGTCAAAACCAACCGCCCTTAGCATTGCTCTGTTCGGTGAACGTTGAATGCCTTGTGTTATCGCATTTGATCTAAGCATTTGATTTCTATTAAATTGTTTAGTGAATCAGAATTAATTTGAGGATCCTAGGTCTTCTAACTGTTTCCGAACGTCTGCAATTGCAGAATTAAGCTGTTCTACACGTTGTTCAAGTTGCTCATTAGTTTGATTCCCTAGAGAATCAGACGCTAATTCAGTTGCCTCTGAACCATCTTGAATCCTTGGTGCATAAAGCATTGCTTTCTGCTTTCTAGTCTCTTGCCTTCTCTCGGCCTCTGAGAGTAACCACCAAGCTAGGCCTGCAGCTCCAAGCACAGCACCACTAATTAATGATGCCAAACTTCCTGAATTTGAATCTCGGTATTGGCTCATAACTTTGAATAACTTTTTAAATGCTAGTTAGATCGAGGTGACTCTGGTTTTGATACGTAACAATGGATCACCAATCCCAGGTGATAGTTCACTTTCTGATATTAATTCAGGATCTATACAAGCACAATAAATATTCAAATCTTGAATATTTTCACCGATTTCTTTTAGTCCAGGTTTTGCTGCTAATACTGTAATTACTCTTATTCTCCTTGAATCAATTTCTTTGTTTTTTAAGTATTTTAAATCTTTTAAAAGATTCTTACCAGTCGTTACTTGATCTATATAAAAAATAATTCCTGCGTTTTTCTCAATTTCTTTTGGCAAGCCTCCGAGACATAAATTTGAATTAGGAATTAAATTTCTTGCACCTCTAAAAAGCTCTAGCCCTGCTGGCAAATAAGGAATTACTAAAATAGGTATATTCGGATCAATAATTGAGCATTCAGTTGTTCCTGTGGAAGTAGTAATCTGCTCCTTTTTACTTGGGATCCAATCTCTCAGAGCTTCGTAAGTTAGCCAGGTTCCAAGTTGTTCTAGGCCTGTCTCATAAAGGATTTCTGGAGTGGTAGGGTTCCTTAAAATAGTTAACCAATGTGATATGAGTGGGTGTGGAGGAACTATTACTCTTAAGCTCATTGACATGATTCATTCTTGGCCTTATTTGCCATAACGTGAATAATTAAATTACCTGTTAAAAGTCCTTTTAAGCTCCAATGAACCAAAAAACTTCTTTCATTTCTCAATTTAAAGCAATTATTTTTGCTGTGATACTTTTAGTCGCTTTGATCTTTCCAGCTCAAAATGTATTCGCCAGGACGCCTGCTGAGATTCGCAATCAAGAAGAACTCAATATTTCCCAAGATATGTCTAGCCAGGATTTAAGTGGAAATGATTTCGTGAAATTAGATCTGAAGGGAATAAATTTCAGTGAATCAAATCTTACAGGAGCTGTTTTTAATAATAGTAAATTGAATGGAGCAGATTTGCATGGTGCTCAACTAAATGACGCCTTGGCATATGCAACCGATTTTGAAGGAGCTGACCTGAGGGATGTCGACTTTAATGGAGCCTTGTTGATGGAAAGTACTTTCACAGATGCTCTAATTGAAGGAGCTGATTTTACAGATGCTGTGATAAGTCGAATACAGCAAAAAGAACTCTGTTCTATGGCTTCTGGAACAAATTCAAAGACCGAAGAGGATACAAGTTATAGTCTTGGTTGTTGACTTGCTGAGCTAAAATAAAAATGAGCGATAGTCGTCTACCAGTAACAGTAGTTACAGGATTCTTAGGTTCTGGCAAAACAACACTATTGAGACATCTTTTAAGTGAAGGACATCAACGTCTAGCTGTAGTTGTTAATGAATTTGGAGAAGTAGGCTTAGATGGAGATCTTCTTAAAAACTGTGGATTTTGCCCTGAGGATGAAGTAGATGAAAGAATAGTTGAATTGAATAATGGTTGTTTGTGTTGCACTGTTCAAGAGGACTTCCTTCCTGCAATGGAAGCTTTGCTCCTTAGATCAAATCAACTCGATGGAATTATTATTGAAACCAGTGGTCTTGCTTTTCCAAAACCTTTACTTCAAGCTCTTAATTGGCCTGCAATAAGAAGTAAGGTTTTCATTAATGGAGTCGTAACTTTAGTTGATGGAGATGCTCTCTCAAATGGAAGTCCAGTGGGTGACTTGAAAAGTATTAATGAACAAATAAAAAATGATAAGAGTATTGATCATTTAACCTCTATATATGAGCTTTTTAGAGATCAATTGATCTCTGCTGATCTTGTTCTCATTAGTAGGTCTGATTTGCTCTCTGCAAAAGATTTTTCATTGGTTAGGGATGAGGTGAAAGACAAAGGAAACTCCATTACTAATATTTTGCCCATATCTAATGGGAAAATTGAACCTTCATTAATTCTCGGTATTCGTAATGAAGAAAATAATTTTTCGCATCTAGATCAAAATGACCATGACCATGACCATGACCATGACCATGACCATGACCATCTCGATGTAATTAGTGAGCATTTAAGATTGGAAACCTCAATTAACCAAGAAGTTTTAAAAGAGATACTTGTGAGCCTTGTCCCGAAATATCAAATTCTTCGAATAAAAGGCAGATGCTGGATTGAAGGTAAAGATTTGCCCCTTCAGATCCAAATGGTTGGATCTCGATTTAATTCATGGTTTGAGATTGCGCATGATGCTGCTTGGAAACCATCTAAATCTGGAATTGATTTAGTCTTTTTGAGCTTGAGCCCCGGAGTTAAAGAAGCTTTTAAGCTTCGTTTTAATTAATTGTTAATCAATTAGCCAATTTCCATATTTATATTAAAAACAGGTTGTTTTTTTGTTTTTATCCGCGATTCTTTGTGTGTTAGGAGATATCCTCTTACATCCTTCTATTAATAGTTTCTAATCGGACTTTTTTGTCGTGAGTCAAACAGTTTCTACAACCAAAAAAAATAAAGTTCATACTATTTCCAGTCCTTTTAATCTGAAGACGTGCAATAAATGTGGCGGTAATGGTTATATGAAATCTAGCCCAAATTGTTATCACACTTGTTTGACATGCCTAGGGAAAGGGCTAGTTAGAGAACAAAGTGAAAATATCAATTAGAAATTTATCAAATATTATCTAGAATAAATTTGTAACCTTATTACTTGGGCTAACCAAGGAAAAGGAAAATAAAAATTCCATTGATTTTTAAAAGTGTCTTCATTTAAAGCAAGAGTTTTTGTACATTTAAGACCTTCTGTTTTGGATCCAGCTGGAGAAGCTACTAGGTCAGCGACTAAGAGATTAGGAATAGATGGAGTTACACAGCTAAGAATTGGTAAAGCTATTGAACTTGAGATCGAAGCGGCAAATAAGGATGATGCTCGATCGAAGATTGAGTTAATGAGTGATCGATTGCTTGCAAACCCTGTAATAGAGGATTGGACTTTGGAATTTAAAGATGAACAGAAAGCACTTAAAAATTAAAAAAATGAATATCGGAATTATTGTTTTCCCTGGATCAAATTGCGACAGAGATGTCAGGTGGGCTACTGAAGGATGCCTTGGAGTCCCTACAAGTTTTCTTTGGCATGAAACTACTGATTTAGATGGTTACGACGCGATAGTCATTCCTGGAGGATTTAGTTATGGAGATTATTTGCGTTGTGGAGCTATAGCAAGGTTTGCACCTGTTCTAAATTCTTTAATATCTTTTGTTGATAAAGGTGGAAAAGTTCTTGGGATTTGTAATGGGTTTCAAATACTTACTGAACTAGGTCTCTTGCAAGGAGCTTTGACAAAAAATAAGAATCTACATTTTATTTGTGATACAGCAAATTTATCTATTGAAAGTACAAAATCGTCTTGGATGAATAACTATAAAAAACATGATTCTATTTCACTACCTATTGCTCATGGAGAGGGGAGATATCAATGCAGTCCAGATACTTTGAAAAAATTGCAGGATGATGATTCTGTTGCTCTTAGATACTCAGATAATCCAAATGGATCAATTTATGATATTGCTGGAATTACAAATAAAAATGGAAATGTTTTGGGGATGATGCCACATCCTGAAAGAGCTTGTGATGAGGCTTTAGGAAACATTGATGGTAAATTAATTCTTAGTACTCTTCTTTCTTGAATTTATAAATCAAGGCATTAAAAAAGCTGCTATCAAAATGAGAGATAGCAGCTTTTTTTACTGATTTATTTTAGTACTTGTATCCAGCTACAAATAATTGTTCATCAGAAGAAGGCTGAGAACCAGCAACATACAATCCTTTTGATGCCTCAGAGTTTGCTTGAGCTCTTGCAATAAGAGCTTTTTGTCCATCAGCAGTGTTGGAGCCTTTCCATGCTTTTAGACATGAATGCTGTAAAGCACGACCATATGAGAATGAAACATTCCACTTAGCTTTTCTGTCGATCTTATTCATCAGATTCAAATAAACTGATGCAGCTTCCTCGCTTAAACCACCTGAAAGGAAAGTAATACCAGGAACACTTGCTGGTACACAGCGCTCCATTGTACGGATTGTCATCTCGGCGACTTGCTGAGGATCAGCTTTTGTTGAGCTATCAGCTCCTTGTACGGTCATGGATGGCTTTAGAAGAGTTCCTTCTAGAAGAACTCCATTTACCTGACAAGCTAGATAAACTTCTTTAATTACTTCCTCTTGAACTGCTGCGGTCTTTTCAATTGAATGTGAACCGTCCATAAGGATTTCTGGCTCAATAATTGGAACCAATCCTGATTCTTGAACTGATCTTGCATATCTAGCTAAACCCCAAGCATTTTCCCTAATGGAAAGTTTTGAAGGACAACCATCATCTGTTATTTGAAGAACTGCTCTCCACTTAGCAAATCTTGCACCTTGCTCATAGTAATCAGCAGCTCTCTCAACTAGGCCATCTAAACCTGAACAAAAAGTCTCTACATCATGCCCACCAGCTAAAGGTCTTAGACCTTTGTCAACTTTAATGCCTGGAATAATGCCTAGCTTCTCGAGCTTTTTAACCATTGGCTCACCATCAGGATGGTTCTGGAAAAGAGTTTCTTCAAAAAGAATCGCTCCGCTAATGAAGTTTCCAAGACCTTCTGTGGTGAAAAGCATACCTCTATAAGCTTTTCTGTTGTCCTCAGTGTTCTCAACACCAATAGAAGCAAGCCTTTTACCTACTGTTTTTGTTGATTCGTCAACAGCAAGAATCCCTTTCCCTGGCTGGGCTATGGCACTTGCTGTTTTCTTTAGTTCTTCTGCGTAGTACGAGAGTGCCATTTATGCAACAAAAATTTCCTTAAGATTATTCCATATCAAAGGCCCCTTTTGTGGCTTATTACACCTAAAAAAGTTTTTTTTTATTTTTTGAAGTTTTTAATCTGAAAAGTCTTTATTCAATTACAGGCTATTGAATTTATTCAGTTGATTTCAAGCTTCAGACCTGTTGAATTTGATTCTTTTACTTTGTCGCAAACCTTTTGGCTGGCTAATCCTTCCACTAAGCCTGGAATGATAGGAGTACCGTCTTTTATGCTCTTAGCCCAGAGACTTTGGATTCTTGCTACTGGTGCTATTCGCCCATCCGTCCATATTTTTGAGAAAGACAGATCCGAATCTGGTTGAATATTTTTAAGTACTTCTCCTTTCTCTGAGAACCACAGCCCGAATCCGTGGACATAATCCTTTTGGTTTTCGCTACTAAGAATAAGTGTTCCATTACTTCCATAGATTTCCAGGCTAAATCCTTTGCTTTGTTTCGTGACCGCAGAAAGATTTATTTGGACTGGAATTAAATTGTTATTAATGCTTTTTACCTGTAATTGAGAAATACTTACATCTTCGCTTGTGACTTCTTTATTTGTTTTTAATTTTGGACAAACTCTTTTTTTTATCGATGTTGAATTTATTGAGCTTAATGAATGAGTGGGGCCTATTAGCCAATGAATTATGTCAAAAGCGTGAGTCCCCAATGCACCCAGAACACCTCCACCAGAATTTTTATCTGAATACCAATTCCATGGTCTATCTGGATTGGCTCTACTACTCATTAGCCAGTCAAGTTTTACAAAATAGGGTTCGTATAGGTTCTTTTCACTAATTATTCGTTTTGCTTGCATGAAAAGAGGAACAGCTCGATATTCATAATTAACCGCTATTTTTAAATTTCTTTTGAGAGCATTTCTTTGAAGATCGATTACTTCAAAAGAATTTAAGCAAGTTGGTTTTTCTAGTAAAAGATGTTTTCCTGCTTTGATAGCCTTCAATGCTAGTTCATATCTGGGTGCCGGAGGAGTAGCTATGATTATCCCTTCTATTTTGGGATCATTTATCAAATCCTCCCAGCTTTTATAGGCACTAATATTGTGCTTTACGCAAGCTTCTTTGAGTCTCTCTGCTCTAGGATGCCACAATCCTATAAGCTCAATATTTTCATTAAATACTGATGCAGGGATGTGAACACTTTCCCCGAAACCTAAACCTGCAATGGCAATTCGAATTGGCTCATTTTTATAAGGCATGTTTATTGAAGTTACTAATTTTGAGCGTTTTTGCAACTATCTGAAATAACATCATTTATCAGTTTATCTTCATTTGGGTCTTCCCATTTAGAGATTAAAATTCTTTCCCCATTAACTGAAATATCTTTATACTTATTAGTTATGCAATTGATCCTCATTACGTAAATATTTTCCTCGATATCTTTTGAATTACTAGTGTCTATTTTTAAATATTTTGTTGTGATTTCTATTTTTCCAACATCTTTATTAATTAAACTATCACTATCTAAGTATTGAATCCCAGATGATGTCCTACTAATTTCAATCCAACTATTATTGGATCCATATGCAGCATTAATCTTATTATCAAATATTATTAAAACCAATAACATTAAGTTAACAAAAGAAATTGCTATCTTTATATTCTTTGGCTTTATTTTAAGCATTCGCTTGAAGCTTCATTTCTTGTGTCTTATGTAATCGAAGTATCTTTGCCAAAGTTGTTTTAAGTTCCGTTCTTGGTATAATTGTGTCAACAAAACCGTGCTCTTGAAGATATTCTGCTGTTTGGAAATTGTCAGGTAGTTTCTCTCTTAATGTTTGTTCTATTACTCTTCTTCCTGCAAAACCAATTAGAGCTTTTGGTTCTGCAAGTATCAGATCACCAAGCATTGCAAAACTTGCAGTAACTCCTCCAGTTGTGGGATGAGTAAGTAGTGGCATATAAAGCAATTGAGCATCTCGATGTCTCTCTAGAGCTCCGGATATCTTTGCCATTTGCATGAGACTTAACATCCCTTCTTGCATTCGAGCACCTCCTGATGCACAAACAATTAGCAATGGTAATTTCTCTTTTGTTGAGTATTCGATTAGTCGTGTAATCTTTTCTCCCACTACTGATCCCATTGAACCACCCATGAATCTAAAATCCATTACGGCAAGTGCCATTGGAATTGAATCAACTTCACATGTGCCTGTTAATACTCCATCTTTAAGTCCTGTACTTGCTTGGCTTTCTCTCAGTCTGTCTGCATAAGCTCTTCTGTCTTTAAAACCAAGAGGGTCAACGGGACTTAGATGATTGTTAATTGATTTAAACGTATTTGGATCAGTGATTAGTCTTATTCTCTCTTTACTATCTATTCGATTGTGGTGTCCGCAATTACTACAGACACTGCAATTATCTATTAAATCTTTTCTATAAACTACTTGTCCACATTCAGCACATTTTTCCCATAGTCCATCACTTTCTTCTGATTCTTGGGTGACTTTGCCAACAAATTGGCCTTTCCTTCTGTCAGCAAACCAGTCGAATAAAGACACAGCTATGTAGTGATTGATAATAATTTAATACCTTGTATGCCTTTAAAGTGATTTAAGGGTTTAAATCTTATCTAAAATCCACGAACAAAATATTCCAATTGATAGAAATGGTGCAAATGGATACTGTTGATATGGCCTAAATCTTTTGGTAATTTTTCCATGCAAACTATATATAGCAGATAATAAGAATGAAATACATAATGAGAAAAAACTCAATTCAATCCCTAACCATATTGTACTTATAGAAGAAAGTTTTATATCACCTATGCCTAGTGAATTTATTCCAAATATTTGATAACCCACATAACTTATTGAATACATTATAAGAAAGATAATAAACATTGAAAATGAGTTTTCTAAAATCAGAGATATACTATTTATTTTCTCACTTGATAAACCTAAATATGATAAGTAGGAAAAACCAGCCAAAGCAAATATTATTAATTTATTTTCACTTATCAGCATAGTTTTTATATCTTCTACTGATATAGAAAACAAAATAAATAAAAGTATTAAAGTAAAAGAGATAAAAACCAACATTATTTTCTAGTTTCTTTTTTTATATTGTTAATAAATAGACTAAATATATTTATTAATTATTAGACTGCTGCTTTCTTTTCTTCTATCATTTTATGAATAATGGGCGTAAGGATTAGTTCCATCGCAAACCCCATTTTGCCTCCATTAACAACAATGCTTGTGGGGCTTGACATGAATGAATCGTGAATCATTCCTAATAAATACTGGAAATCAATACCCCATTTTTCCCTTGAACCCTTTCTAAAATGAATAATCACAAAACTTTCATCTGGTGTTGGAATATTTCTGCAAATAAATGGGTTTGATGTATCAATAGTGGGTACTCTCTGGAAATTAATATCTGTCCGGCTGAATTGAGGACATATGTGATTAATGTAATCAGGCATTCTTCTTAGAATTGTATCTACTATCGTTTCTGCTGAATAGCCTCTTTCTGCGTTATCTCGATGTATTTTTTGTATCCATTCGAGATTAGTTATTGGTACTACACCAACTAGTAAATCAGCGAATGTAGCTACATCATAATCCTTACCCACTACTCCACCGTGCAGCCCCTCGTAAAACAGAAGGTCTGTTCCTTTTGGAATATCTTCCCAGGGAGTAAATTGACCTGGATCTAATTTTGTTCCTAGCCTTGTATTGTGTTCCTCTGCTTCTTCAGGGCTATGCAAATAATATCTTTTCTGACCTCCACCTGTTTTCCCATATTGACTAAATAAATCTTCTAATTTATCGAATAAATTTGCTTCAGGTCCAAAATGCGAAAAGTTTTCACCTCTTGAGAGTGCTTCAGACATTGCCTTCTTCATAGGCATTCTCTCAAAGCGGTGATAACTATCACCTTCAACAACCGCAGGAACGATATTCTCACGAGCGAATATATGCTCGAATGCTCTTTTAACTGTGCTTGTTCCTGCTCCGGATGAACCTGTTACAGCTACTACTGGGTGAAGCTTTGACATCGACGCTAATGTATTGACTATTTATTTTTACAGGTCGACTGACCATCAAAGGGAAACTATTCAAAGAGTTTTTAAATTTGTGAATTAATTATTTTAATTTTCCTAATAAAAGTTCACCCATTTGAGAGCAACCAACCTCTTTACCTTCCCCACTGCTCATTAAGTCAGAAGTTCTATAGCCTTCAGTCAAGATTTCGTGAATTACGTTCTCCAAATGGTTTCCAGCATATGTTTCATTGAAAGCAATTTTTAACATCATTGCAGCAGATAAAAGCATAGCTATTGGGTTAGCTATATCTTTTCCTGCTATGTCAGGAGCAGAACCATGTACAGGTTCAAAGACACCTGGCCCGTCATTTGTTAATGATGCAGAGGGAAGCATTCCTATTGAGCCTGTAAGCATTGCTGCAATGTCGCTAAGAATATCTCCAAACAAATTACTTGTAAGAATCACATCAAACTGACTTGGGTTTCTAACAAGTTGCATTGCGGCATTGTCTACATATTGATGAGTTAAATCTATTTCTTTAAAATTTTTTGCAACCAATATTGTTTCTTCTCTCCACAATTGACTTACATCTAGAACATTTGCTTTATCCACTGAGCAAACTTTTTGATTTCTTTGTTTTGCCAATTTAAAAGCAATCTCTGCTATTCGTTTAACTTCTTCGGAAGTGTATGCCATTGTATTGAATGCTCTCTCGCCACTTTCTGTCTTTAGCCTTCCTTTTGGCTCTCCAAAGTAAATACCGCTAGTAAGTTCTCTAACTACAACTAAATCAACTTCGTTGACAAATTCTTCTTTCAGACTGCTTGCTTTAGTTAGTGATGGAATTATTTTTACAGGTCTAATATTTGCAAAAAGATCTAAAGATGACCTTAGGTTAAGTAAACCTGTCTCAGGCCTTTTTTCTCTAGGTAATTGGTCGTACTTGGGGTCGCCTATGGCGGCTAATAAAACTGCATCAGAGTTTTTGCATTCTTGAAGAGTTTTATCAGGAAATGGTATACCATCTGACTCTATAGCTGCTCCTCCAAAAGGCATTTTTTTTAATTTGAGTTGAAAATCAAATTTCTTTGAGAGGAGTTCAAGGACTTCCTGTGTGACGTTTGTTATCTCAGGTCCAATTCCATCGCCTGGCAATAATGTTATTTTGTAAGACTTCATTTGTTCTTCTAAATCAAGGGTGAAATTACCTGGAGTTTTTGCGATCTAATTCACGAATAGCTTTTGCGATCTCAGGTAGCTTTTTAAAATTAGCAGAGCACCTTAACCAAACTTTATTTGGAATGGCAGGAAAACCGCTGACAACCTTTCCTGCATCAACATTTGATATTATTCCTGATTTTGAGCTAGCTACAACTCCATCTCCAACTTTTACCTTATTGCTAATGCCTACTTGTCCAGCAAGAATAACTGAATTTCCAATATCAACTCCTCCAGCTATGCCTACTTGCGCAGCCATAGCACAGCCTTTACCAGTCGTTACTCCATGTCCAATTTGCACTAGGTTATCAATCTTTGTATCTTCACCAATTATTGTCTCTCCTACTGAAGGCCTATCAATTGTTGTTCCGCTACCAATCTCAACTTTGTTTTTTAAAACAACTTGTCCCACTTGGGGCATTTTTTTCCATCCGTTTGAGGTGGGTACGAATCCAAAACCTTCACCACCAATAACTGCATTTGCATTAATTACGCATTCGTCTCCAAGTCTTGATCCAGAATGGATAACACTATTTGCATGAATAATATTTCTCGCACCAATATTTACTTTTCTATAGACCACAACTCCAGGATGAATAATAGTCTCAGCTCCAATTTCGGTATTATCTCCAATATAAACATTTGCTCCAATTGAAACTCCAGGAGCTATTTTTACATTCTCACCGATGACAGCCGTCTTGTGTATACCTTCTTTCTCTATCTCAGAAGGATAAAGAAGCTCTAGTGTCTCTGCAAATGCAATCTTTGGATCTTTTAGTATTATCCAATTGCATGATAATTTTTGAATTGCTTCAAGAATATTATTTTCATTCGATGGCAATAATAAAACAGAAGCCTTTGTCGTTTGGATTAGTTTCCTGAGGTTTAGTGGACTATTTTTATCAAGATAAGTAATTTGATTATTTTGAGCTTTTTCTAAAGAAGCCGCAGACAAAATAATTAAATCATTTTTGATTTTAAAGTCAACCAGACCACTTTGACCTTGTTTAAGCTTTTCGACAAGTTCACTAATTAGCATGATTTAGCTTTGATTGAGAGAGTGCAAATTACTATTCTTTTTAATTTATTCACTGGTCAGAACCAGGACATCTCTATGTATAACAAGAGGAGATCCTGTTGATGTGGATTTTGAATTAATTCCTATCTTTATAGCGTCACTGCTCATTGAACAAATACCTTTTGCGATCTCTTCCCCTTGTGGATTAATAACTTTGACAGGTTGATTTGAAATGAAGTTTCCACTTACTTTTTTTACACCAACCAGTAACAGTGAAGCTCCCTTTTCTTTGATGGCTTCAGTGGCACCATTATCTAAGTGAATCGCGCCAACAGGTTTTATTGCATGCGATAACCAACTTTTTCTATTCCCTATAGGTTTTGGATTAGGGTGGAAAATAGTTCCTAACTTTTTGCCATCAAGTAATTCTCCTAAAGCTTTAGGGTCTCTACCATCAGCTAATTGAACTTTGATTCCGCTTTCTGTTGCGATTTTTGCTGCAGTTAGCTTGGTTTTGATTCCACCCGTACCCCAAGTAGATGACTGGTGTTCAAGTTCTAATTTTGTTAATTCATTTGTATTAATTATGTCTTTAATAGGTTTAGCAGTACTATCTTTTTTGGGGTCTGAGGAGTAAAGATGATCAATATCTGTTAGCAATATCAGTTGATCGGCAGATATAGCAGTTGCAACTAATGCAGATAAAGTATCATTATCCCCATACTTTAATTCTTCGTCCGAGACGATATCATTTTCATTTATTATTGGAATAACATCCCATTCAATTAATTTTCTTAACGTTTGTGAAGCAGATTTATAACTATTTCTTGAACCTAATTCTGACCTAGTCAATAAAATTTGTGCAACTTTAAACCCATATTTAATCATTGCTTTTTCATATAAGCTCATTAAATGAAGTTGACCTATCGCTGCAGATGCCTGTAGAGAAATAATTTCTTTAGGCCTTACTTTGAAACTCATTTTATGACACCCTAATCCAACCGCCCCACTTGAAACTAACAAAATCTTGTCCCCTTTCTTCTGTGCTTTTGATATGTATGAACAATAATTATTTATTATCTCAAAGGTTGTAGATTTACCATCCCCTCTTAAAAGGCTTGTACCTATTTTAATAACCCATGTGGTCATGAAAAGTCTCCAGTTATAATTTTAGCTAGGTATCTTTCTAAGGATTGCAATTGATTATTATTTAATCTTTTTCCATAACAATCTACTGAATCTACTAATATTGTGTGCATTCCTAATCTATTGCCAACAAGTATATCTGTAAAAATTCTATCACCAATTATTGCTATCTCATTAGATGAATGTGGGATTCCATCTATAACCTTCTTTAATTTCCTTATACGTGGTTTACCTGCAGAATGTGAGTATTCTAAGATTAATTGGTTTGCAATTAATTTGATTCTATTTCTTGATGGGTTGTTGCTGAATAGGTAAATATAGAAATGTTTTTTTGAGTGCATTATCCAATCTTTTATATCTTTTGAGAGTTCTGGTTCTCTCCCAGATATTATGGTACCGTCTACATCAAGTACTAGCGCTTTTATTCCTTTCGATAATAAGTTCTTTATCGAAATCTCAGTAATTATATTGTTTACTTTCCATTTTGGTTTAAGTAATTCTTTTATATCTATTCTGATAATCCTCTCTCCTCAAGTTCAGCCTCGATTCCTGATTGTATTCTATCAAATTCATCACCTTCAACAAGGATGACTTCTCCATTCTCTAGCTTTGCTACTATAAAAAATGGGTCAAGGGGTATGTATAGGCCATATTCATTATCATCAACTCTAAAATTCACAAGAAGTTCATACGTTTCAGATTCATCATCAATTTCATCTTCTTCTATTTCTTCTGGTTCTGGTTCATCTAATTCACCTGACACTGTAAGTGTGATTGCTGAGCGAACAAGTCTGAGATCATGTTCTTGAAGAACAACATCAGCTACTTCTAGGATTGGTTCATTCTTTTCAATTGTTTCAATTAGTTTTGGGTCTTGATTATCAATTAACTGAAATAAGGATACAGGTGTATCAACAGGGGTTAATAAAGCATATTCATTACCTTCTAGAGGTACTACCTGCTCAAGAAAACATAATAGATCTGACCCCTTAGAGTCTTTAACTAAAAGTGTAGGGACTTCTTCGTTTTTATTAGTTGATGACATAGGTGATTTTTTTTTTTTTTTTTTTTTCTTTGCAGTATCTGATTTTATTGTGATTAAGTTTTTACATCATATTCAGAATTCAATTTGAGTCATCTAGATTAGGCCCTTCAATAAGCCATTGTTGTAAAAGTATAGCGGCGGAAGCACTATCTATTCTTCCACTTTTGTCTTTTTTTAAAGAGAATTTTTCTTGCGCCTCTATTGTTGTGCATTGTTCATTGATAAAAACTACAGGCAGTCTTAAATATGTTGCTAATTTAGTACCATATTTCTTACATCGAATTGATTGGGTTGTTTCGTTCCCTCTCATATCAAGTGGATTCCCAATCACAAGTCCCTTAACTTTTCTTATAGTACAGATTTGACAAAATTGTTTGAGATCTTCTTCAAAACTCGTTCTAAAGATTGCTGGAAGTTGAGTTATTGATATGCCAAGAGGATCGCAACCTGCTATCCCTATCCGTTTATTTCCAATATCAAGACTTAAAACTGATCGTGGTTTTGGTTGATTCATTTATTTTCTTCGATTTTATAAGTTGAAGGCAATTCAGGTTGTTGTTGTAAATTTCCTACAAGATTGGTAATGAGTTCATTCTCTAATGATTTTAATTTGTATCCATTTTGCCTTTTCCATATACTTCTTCCTAGAAGCACTCTTTCTTCCTTGATTTCCCAACAGCTATTAGTCAAGAGTTGATTTAATTTATTATCTTCACTTGTTGTTTCTAAATAGAGTGGATTTTTATTTAGCTTTATAGTATTAATTCTGTGAGGTATTGATATATTTAGTCGTGCATCCCATGCTAAACCCCTGACAACCTCAAATGATGAATCATATTGAGGACAAATAGAAGGTATTAAACCAGCAATGACATCTTTTTTATATTTAATTACACCAGTTATTATATTTCTTTTTTCAAAAATATCATGCCATTGCCTATCAAAAATTGAACGAAGGTTGATTGATTCCCTAGCTTGTTCAAGCCTCCATATCTCTTGAGTATTGTTTTTATTTAATTTTTCCCAGTTGTAGTTCTCCTTGTATTCATTACTATTATATTTATGTTCCTCATTCTTTCCCCAGTATTTTATTATCCTAAGAGGTTGAAAACCTGATTGTCTTATTATAGATAGATTTTGGATATCATTTGTGTTAATTGAGACTAGAAAACTTTGAGTTTTGATAGAACTTTCATAAATAACTTTGTGTAACAGTCGCTGTAATAAATTACAGCGACTGTGAGATATGGATTCTTCTATAAAGTAAGGTTCTGATATTGACCAACAAGAACCTCTTCGGTTGATTGGTGTAGCTAAAATATAAGCAACTAGATTATTTTTCTCTATGGCTACAAAGCATGTTGAATTACGAATAGGTAGTAAATTTGTAAGTAATGTTTCTAACGACGAGAACCATTTTTTGTATAGTAAAACTTGGAAAATTCCCAGATATTTTTTATTATATGATCTAAGCATTGATAAATGCTTGAGCATGAGAGGCTCAATTATTAAATCTGGTAGTGAAGTTTTATCATGTATCATTTAATTATTTTATTATTTTTTTATACATCTTGTGAGTTTGATCTTATTTTATCTGGTCTAATGAGCACTATCGGTGTATGTTGGTTCGCATTACCAGCTGGATTAGAAGTTAAAGCTCTTTTAATTATGTCATTGTTTTTAGGTTTATTTGTTGATAATATTTTTACTCTTCCCAGATCATTTACATCTACTACTGCTATATTAAGACCTAGTTCTTTTGATGCTTTTGTACAAAAGTCTTCCGAATCTTTAGGTCCTAAAACTATATTTTTATCATATGGTGGTGTTGTGCCGGTTATATCATCAATTAACCTTGCTTGTTCTCCTGCTAACCTGTAGAAAACACCATTAATGCCAAATAATTTAGTTATTGCGCCCATTAACCAAGATACCATTACTCTTGTTGGACCATAGATATTTATTAGAGTTTGCATCCCACAAGCTGTTGCCAAGCTGCTTGTGGGATGGAAAAACTTGCATAGTAATTTTGATACTAGACCTACAGGTATGGATCTAAAATCTATATATTTACCTTGCATAATTGCAAGAGGCGATTCTCCAATTGTAAGTATATCTGTGGGTAAGTAATCTTTAGGAAGGTAATATTTTAATACGGTAATTGGGTCATCTAATGCACCAAGTATATGAGTTTTAATAGGTTCTATAAAGCTTGAGGTTGATGATTCATAATTCGATTTATTTAAAAGGTGAGGTATTACGAATCCATCAAATCTTGTAGAAAAGCCGAAAGGCCCATAGTTAACCCATTCAATACCAATCCATAAACATTCGAGATTATCTTTTGCTGAATCCTTGATCTCATATTCAACTTCTATCTGGACGCGCATAGATTTTTGACTTTTAACAATATGTGCAGGCCAATAATCCATGGTATCTTCTTTTTCATCAGGATAGAGTGGCTTTATTTTTGTTTTGATTGATATAATTTCATCATTACAAATACCAATTAATTGTGGAATCACATTAAATGATGGAATCATAACCTCCATCTTTTTGTGTGAATTGAAGATCTCAACCAAGGCGATATATTTCTGATTAGTATTTGATTTATTTGTTTTAAATCCTTTGGGCTTTAGAAATAGAGGTGAATATATTCTTAGTTTATGATTTATTTCAGCTAGAATGAAAAATAGTAAAAAGATAATAAAAATAATTAATATCATTTAGAGTAAAGAATTAGTGATTTTATTTATTAGTATGAAATATTTATAGGGACTTTTAAGTACCTCTAGGTCTATTATAACCATCCTTAGAAGGTTCACTATTATACTCATTAAAACTTTTAATGGTGACATCAAAATCAGGTTTGTCCAAGCCTGTCGCCTTGCTGATTGCATTATTAATAGCATCAATTGGAACCTGCCCTTCCTCGTCTAGAAGAACTTCACCTTTCCCATCAATAATGACCACCTGAGGTATTTTCCCATGCCAATAGAATCCAGGTTCTTTAAATGTTTTTTCTTTATCATTATCTATTTCATCTATTGAAAGAGGAATTAAATCTACAGAAGAGCTCCACAGTAATTTTATTCCTGAAACTACTGGTGCAAATTCTTTACTAGTTGCACTATCATCTAGATAAAAAACTAAAACACTTGTTCTTTCGTTCTTTAACGATTCTGATAATGTGCTGGGTGGAGGAACAAGTGAGCCGTTGCCTGCATAGATTGGGAATATATTTCCATCATAACTATCAGTATCTCTAGCAGAATATGCTGGATTAACAGAGAAAATAAGAAGTACTAATAGTGATGAGAATATTCTAAATAGGATCAAAGTGAAATGATAATTTTTATAATTCTAAAGTCTTAAAGCTAATCTAGCTATATTTTTTAATAAATAAAACTATCCTTTAGATAAATTTTTACCCATCCCCTGAGCGATGCCTCTACCTATTAATCCTATAGACCTGCCAATTACTTTAGTAAGAATAAGAACGATTAAATCGCCTAAATATTGGATAATCGATTGCACTTGTGGAGCTAGGGCATCTCTTAATTCAATAATAAAAGCTATTTGTCTTTGAGTCCAATCTAATTTCCTTAATTCTTCATCTCTAGGTTCCATAATAATAATTTTTTCTATTATGTTTTTATTAACTGTATAATATAATCGTTTACTTTCATATAATCTGACTGGTTTTTTAAAAATATTTTGGAGTTGATTTTTTGTATTAATATGATTCCTTTTACGTTCAAGCTCTCGTGTTGAAATTAATTCCTTATTTAGGAAGTATTTACGCAATTCAGGCCATTCAGAACATGAAGATATTATATCTTCACTAACTAATTCAGCTGTCCTGAATATCCAATTTAAAATAAACATTTCAAGTTGAACTAGAGCTCTAGGGTCTTTTATTGATAAATATTCGCCATTAATGAGAATAGGCCTATTATTTAAAATTGGATCTATTATTAAGGTTATTGAAGGTAGTTCATCATCAATTAATTCAAGTTCTGAATTATGAACTAAGAAATCTGATATTGAAACTTCAACGCCATTTTTTTCTAATCGATCATATGAGTCTATACAATTTCGTAATGTATTAGCTCTTAATTCTGGTGAAATTGATTGTAATGTTTTTTCAAATCCCTTTTCCTGAATATCTTTCGAATTAAGTTTTCCCATAAGAATTGAGAACTCGTGCAATAGAGTTTTCAATAGATTAATTCTTTTGATATTGTTTAATGAAAAAAGTGCTGCGAGTTCATCTGTCGGATTTATAAGATCATTTTGAAGTCTTTCATTTACTCGATCATAAATCACATTCCATATCTCTTTGCTTGAGGAGTTTCTTAATGTTATATCAGTACTATATTTTTTAGTCAGATTTAAATTGTCATTGGTAATATTTTTAACTGGAGAATCTATTAATACTTCGAGAGGCCCCCATAGCCATAGAATCAATCTTTTAGCTGTTATTAATTCTCTTCTTCTACCTAGCAAGATGAAAAGATAAAATGGATTTATTGTTTTATTCTCTATTATCTGCTGTATTGTATTTAGATCTTTATTTATTTGTACCAAACCACTAGTTAACAACCAATGTCCTAATCCATATGAATTATTAATCGAATCGGTATTGTAGTTTGTTTCATTAGTCAGTTTAAAAACTCTGCCACCAACCAGCAAAATATTAATTGATTCTTTTAAAAGTTCTATTGTTGGATCTTGGATAACTCCTTCAGTGCAAAAAGACATCAATTCTGATGGAGAGGCTTTAATGCTTTTTGGCACTACAATTAAAATTGGTGATTGATCCCACCTTTCTTTTAGCCTAAGAATTTCTAATTTAATTTGGTTTGATACTTCTGCATCTTCAAGGCAAAATAGAATAAGTTTAGGTAAACTATTTAAATCTTTTTTATCTAGGATTAGTTCTAAATTATCATCTTGAGATGTTAGCTGCAATGCTAAAGACTCACCCAACAGAGAGGGCGCTATCATTAAAATTTGATTTGGTCTTTCTTCTATCAAGTTGAATTCAAGTGGCTATCTTTTTTAAGATAACTTGATTTAAAAATACTTCCAGCCCTGATCAATAAATCCGTAAGATCAATTTTGTCTTTTTTTTGTTATGCAACAAAGTTATCTTTATCATTAATTGAGTCTTGAATATTAAGATTTTTTAGTGTTAATTGAGCTTCTTTTAAATCTATTGAACCGTCATACAAGGCTCTTCCCACTATGATTGCTTCAATACCATCATTCTTAAAAATAGCTAAGGAAATTAAATCAGCTATTGAACCTATTCCACCTGAAGCAATTACTGGATTAACACTTACCTCAGCAATATCCCTTAGGGCTTGAACATTTGGGCCTTTTAGGGTGCCATCAGTTGAAATATCAGTTGATATTATTGCGGCTAAGTCTAGATCGTTAAGTTGTTTCGCTAAATCTAAGGATGTTATTTCGCTTTGTCTTATCCAACCTCTTGTAGCAACCATTCCTTTTTTTGCATCAATTCCTACTGCAATTCTTTTTGGATATTCATTAGACAAAAATTTAACTAATTTTGGATTTTCTATCGCGATAGTTCCTAAAATTATTCTGTCAATTCCAATGTCGAATAATTCTTTTGCACGATCAACGTTCCTAATCCCACCACCAAGTTGAATTGGGATCGAAATTGTTTTTTGTATTTCTTTGATTATTAGATCATTTATAGGTTCACCACTCTTAGCACCATCTAGATCTACAAGATGCAGTCGCTTGGCTCCTTGACTTTCCCAGGTCTGGGCTTGTTTTACAGGATCACTATTGAACTTTGTAACCTCATTGTAATTGCCTTGATTTAGCCGAACACATTTTCCATTTAATAGATCTATAGCAGGTATGATTTCCATCAATAAAATAATTATTTCTATTCATCTAACATCATTTATGTAGCGTTGGGAGATTCTCGATAGGCTTTAATATATTTTTTTTAATAAAGGATCTTGAAAGTTCTTTTTTTTGGTGGAACAAGATTTGTAGGAAAAGCTCTTCTCACAAGATTGCTATCCAAAGGTCATGAAGTCTTTGTCTTTACACGTGGAAATTTACCTGTCCCAAAAAATGTAATCCACATTAAGGGAGACAGATCAAAAGATGAAGATCTAAAAAAAATATCTGAATATTCATTTGATCTAATCGTTGATAGCTCCGGTCGAAAATTGGAAGATACTCAAAGACTTCTTAACTTTTCAGGTTTTCCGAATTTTAGATTTATCTATATAAGTTCTGCAGGTGTATATCAAAACAAACAGTTCTTCCCCGTTGATGAAGAGAGCCCAATAGATATCGAAAGCCGTCACATAGGTAAAGCAAAAACAGAGTCTTGGTTGAAGGCTGAAGGTATTCCTTTTACTAGTTTCCGTCCAACTTATATTTACGGACCAGGAAACTACAATCCTATTGAAAAATGGTTTTTTGATCGCATAACTAATCGCAGATTTATTCCAGTTCCTCTTGATGGACAAATCATTACGCAATTAGGTCATGTCTCTGATTTGGCAGAGGCCATTTCAAAATCTCTTCTAACAGATAAAGCGATAAATCAAATCTATAATTGTTCAGGAAGTCAAGCAGTAACTTTTAAAGGGTTAATAGATACAGCAATTTTAGCTACTGGAAATATAGTTTCTGATTTTGATATACGTTCTTTTGATCCCTCAAAACTTGATCCTAAGGCTAGAAAACTTTTCCCTTTAAGATTAACTAATTTCTTTACGGATATTTCTAAGATAAAAAATGATTTATCTTGGGAACCGAAATATGATTTATTAAATGGTTTGATTGATAGCTATGAGAATGACTATCTATTAGTTAATCATAAACAATTAGATTTTAGTTCTGATGAGGTTCTTTTTGATTGAGTATATATTTTATAGCGGAGATAAAAGTAATAAATAAGCAAATCCAGAATGATATATATCCAACCTTATTAATAAAAATGATAATATTATTATTAGCCCAATTTGTTGGCCATAGTAATAGAATTATACTTATAAATTGAAGTGAGGTTTTATATTTACCTAGAATGGAGGCAGGAGCTCCTGAAGCTTTTCCTGATCGCCAACTAGTTATTAGTAATTCTCTAGATATTAATAACCAGATTGCCCATAATGGAACTAAATCCTCATGAGCCAACCAAATCATTGGACCAATAAGAAGTATCTTATCTGCTAAGGGATCTAATTTCGCACCGATAATAGATTGTTGATTATATTTGCGAGCATAATAACCGTCCAGAAAATCAGTGAGCCCACCGATTAAGATTAGTATAATGAAAATGTCATTCCTACCACTTGTAAGGCTCAAAATGACCGGCAATCCAAGTAATATCCTTGAAATTGTTAGTCCATTTATAATTCTTCGCCAACTAATTAATTCTCCTGCAATGTCAAGTTTCTTCCTCACTTTATTTTGGATTTAGTATAGAATATTTGGTAAAAAATTCTTAAGCTTATAGAATTTAATAGTAATTATATTATACTTAGATAGAACCTGCAAAAATCATGACAACTTTTCTTATTATTGTTTTTTTTCTATCCTTAGTAACAATGTCATTTATTGTAAAAAGGTTAGATCAGGAATAATCATAAAAAATCAATTATTAACTTCATAAATATAATGGAACATTATTTCTATAATTTATCTTCAGGAGAAGATGTATACAATTCATTAAAAGAATTGCAAATACATCAAAATTCAACATCTTTTTTGATTAGTGCAGTCGGAGATCTTTCAAAGGTTTCATTTAAATGTCCTTTAAATGATAATCCTGTGGTTCTAGAAAAGAAATTAGAAATAATTACCTTGAGTGGTTATTTAACATCAAGATCCTCTCACCTTCATATAAGTGTGTCTGATGATAATTGCAAAGTATTTGGAGGTCATCTTCTTTCTGGAACAACAGTACTCAGATCTTTAGACGTCTTACTAGGTGTGATTCCAAACCTTAATCAGCAATCTGTTGGCACAACAAATGATATAAAAGAGAGTGTTGATATTTATGTTTTACCAGATTGTCCTTGGTCAAATAGGGCTCTTAAACTGCTTGAATCTTTTGATATAAAATATAATTATAATCTTATTAGCAATGATGAAGAGTTTAAGAAGATTAGTGATATAACCTCTATTAATACCTTTCCGCAGATATTTATAAAGAATAAATTTATTGGTGGATATTCTGAACTTGCTGCTTTATCTTCGAATGGTAATTTATTCAAGCTCATTGAATGATTTATATATTTTTACATTGAAATATCATTATTTTATTTTTTATAATTATAATTTTATTCTTAATCCATTATCTATTAATAATATATTAGAGACAATTTCAATTTTCATCGTTTTAAACTTAATTAATACTTATTTGTTTTTTTATGCTCATATTTATAGATATATCAATCCCTTTTATTAGATTTATTATTAATAAAAAACATATAATTATGGATAATCTTTTATCTATTAAACCTCTGAATGATGCTGATATAGATTTTGTTACCGAGATATCACGCCAAGAGGGCTTTGCTCCAGGAATCGGTGATTTAGGAATTTATCAAAATACCGATAAACAAGGGCTTTGGGTCGGGTGGTTTAATGATGATCCTATTGGATGTATCGCCGGTGTTAGATATAACAACAATTACGGATTTCTTGGTTTATTTTTAGTCATAGAGAAGTTTCGAGGAAGAGGCTTTGGGTTGCAGCTTTGGAAAAAAGCTTTCAGTCATCTAAGTGATTTACCCTGCGTTGGATTAGAGGCTGCACCTGAGAGGGTTTCCGATTATTCAAAATGGGGCTTTACCATTTCTTCAAAAACAACTAGATGGCAGTGGTTAGGTGATGGGAAATTACTAGAAGAAAAACTGAGTAGTGATGATTTAAATAATTTCAGCTTTCTTGAAGGATCATCAATACCATCAAATGCCGTAGAAAAATTTGATGAGAAAAGAGAGACTACACCAAGGCCTCATTTTCTCTCGAATTGGCTAAATCATCCAGCGGGAAAAGTCATTGCTATCATTGACAATTTAGGTGAATGTCATGGATTTGGTCGAATAAGGCCATGTCTTTTACAAAGTGGAGATGGATGGAGAATTGGACCTTTAATGGCAGATAATCCTATGCTTATAAAAATTTTATTGAAGAAACTAATTTTCAGTCATCCTGGATTGATAATTATCGATGCTCCTGGACTAAATAAATCCGCTTCCGAGTTGTTTAAGGATTTAGGTTTCGAGCCAGAATCCGAAACTTATAGGATGTATCGGGGATATCAACCCCCTGTATCTATGAAAGATGTATATGGTTTGGCTTGCCTGGAATTAGGTTAGGTTTTTCTTCTTTCATCTATTTGAATTTAATTTTTCTCTGTGTATTTGCTTCTCGTTGTTTAATTGAGACTCTAATTGATCAATAAGTGCAGTAACTAGCGTTTGAAATTCTGGCTGGCAACCTCGAAAGGCAGCCTTGTGCCTTATTGACTCGTTTCTTGTCCTTAGATCGGTAAGCATTAACTGCAACGCATCAATTTTAGCGTTGGTATTCATAATAAATTTAAGATTTTACAGTTAAATATTAAACGTCTTTATTGCCTTACTCATATTTGTTTTGGGATTTTCTTCGTTACTAGTAATCTCGATGATTTTTTTGATTGAATCTTTTGTTTTTAATGCCTCTATACAGCTTTTTGCAACAAGTCTTCTAGGGATTGAGCCTTCTTCTTGAGTCTTTTCTCCTGAGAACAAAATATTTTCATTTTTTAATTTATCTTCATTTTCGTTTAAACCTCCTGGACGCAATACTGTCCAATCCAGCCCACTTTTTTGTAATGCTATTTCGCCCAACCTTTTCCATAAAAGTATAAGACCGAATAGGTTTAGAGGGTGTATCAATTTGCCTGCACAAAGTGAACTTACAAGTACAACCCTTTTCAAATTTTGTCTTTTACAACTTTCAACTTGTTTTTGGATATTTAGATAATCCACTTTCGCTGGACCTGTTAAATCGATAGAAGGTCTCGCACCAGTTGCAATGATCAAACTTTCACAACCTTTTAACGCATAGTCAAGACTGACACCATTGCTATTTCCCAAGACGTATGTTTCACACCCTTTGATCGAATCAGGAAGCTTAGATTGAGTTCTAATTATCAATCTCACCTGATATCCAGCTGAGATAGCTTCCTCTGCCACTCGGTAACCTGTTTTTCCAGAGGCTCCTGTTATTGCTACTTTCATTAGAGTAAAAAACATTTAGATATATCTTCTAGCAAAAAACAGTACTTTTTGTTGAGATACTAAAAATAATTGATTATTATTAAGCCTTTATACAAATTACTGGTTTATTCCTTGTTGGATAAAGTTCCTTACATAATTTACATATGGTTCCATCACATCCTCTTGCTGAGCAATAATCTCTTCCATAATAAATAATTTGTAAATGTAATTTATTCCATAGATTTTCTGGAAATAATCTTTTTAGATCTCTCTCTGTTTGTATAACACTTTTCCCAGAAGTTAAGCCCCATCTTTGAGATAATCTATGAATATGTGTATCAACAGGAAATGCGGGCACACCAAATGCCTGAGACATTACTACACTTGCTGTCTTATGACCCACGCCAGGTAAAGACTCCAATTCTTCAAAGGATCTTGGTATTAAATTGTTGTATTTTTTAAAGATAATTCTTGACAAATTATATGTATTTTCTGCTTTTCTTTTTGCAAGTCCCAGTTGTCTTATGTGATTATATATTTCCTTCTCACCTAATTCATACATTTCCTTTGGAGATTGTGCAAGCTTAAAAAGATCTTTAGTCAATTCATTGACTTTCTTATCAGTAGATTGGGCACTCAGTAGAACTGCAATTAGTAATGTAAAGTCATTTTGATGATCTAAAGGTATAGATGTCTCAGGATATAATTCTTCAAGTCGCTTAATTATTATTTTTGCTCTTTCAACTTTTTTCATTGAGATACCATTTATTTTTGACTTTTAAATGTACTTAATTGGAAATCTATGGGATACTTTAAAAAAGTAAAGGCAGCAAATGTAGCATTTTATACTCCAACAAGTAATTTATGTCCATAGGATTTTGTTTTTTTTCATAATTAACTTTAATTGAATTCTAATGAATAGAATAAACAAAAATAGTTTTGGTAAAGACTGAGCTTAAGGTTGAAAAATTATCGCATGCTTTTAAGCCCATTAAAAAAAACAATTGGGTGTTAAAGGACATTAATATTACTCTAAATGAAGGTGAATTGATTGGACTACTAGGACCATCTGGATGTGGAAAAACAACCCTTTTAAGATTAATTGCTGGTTTTGATAAGCCAACTAGTGGCCTAATAAAAAAAAATGGGGAAATAATTTCAGATAATAATTTTCTTCTCCCACCAGAGAAAAGGCAAATTGGTATGGTTTTTCAAGATTATGCTCTTTTCCCCCATTTAAATGTTTGGGATAATGTTTGCTTTGGTATAAACAAAAAAAAACCTGCTATTGAGAGAGCTAATTGGCTTTTAAGTTTATTAGGCATTTACCATTTAAAGAATAGATATCCACATGAACTTTCAGGTGGACAGAGTCAAAGAGTTGCATTTGCAAGAGCTCTCGCTCCAGGAACTTCATTAGTCTTATTGGACGAACCTTTTTGTTCTTTAGATGTTGAGGTTAGGGCAAGGCTAAGATCAGAACTCTCTTCGGTTTTGAAATCTTGCTCGGCCTCTGCAATATTAGTGACGCATGATCCTAATGAAGCATTAGCTATTTGTGATCGAGTTGCTGTTATGAGAGATGGAGAAATTCAGCAATATTCAAAGCCTTCAAATATTGTCTTAAACCCTTCTAATGTTTTTGTAGGTCAATTTGTTTTGCAAAAGAATATTTTACCCATTCATTTATTAGATCAATCTTATTCTATTTGTATTGGAAAATTGAATATTCCACTTGAGATAGTTATCTCAGAGAAATCTGTTTGCATATTTGATAAAAAGTCTATTTGTATTGAACCTTCTTTAAGTGGCCTTTTTACTATTATAGCAAAAGAATATCGTATAAATTGTTATGTTTTTATTGTTATTCTTGATGATTTAAAAGTTATTGTCGAATCAACATTGGAAACAACATTAGGTATTGGGGACAAGTGTACAATAAAATTCATAATAGGAGAGGAATATTTAATTCTTCCTGAAAAAATTCGGTCAAAATTTTGATAATTTAAATTATTTTATAAGATAATTTTTGAGCAATTGAGATTCATTATCAAGTAAATAAATCTTAAAATTGAATTTAATAGCAACAAAATGATACAAAAAGAGTTATCATTTATTCGAACAAAAAATTAGTTTTTGCGTTCTTTGGCCTAGCTTTTTTTTGTTATGCAATCAGCTACATCTCGCACTATTGGACTAAATATGGGGCCTTCTGGTCGTGCCATCGCTCAACCGATGGATGTCGATCTACTTGAAGCCCTATATCAACATACGTCACTTGAAAGGGTATCAAGTGCTCAATACCTTGCTATGTCACTTTGGTTCTTAGAAAGAGAACTTCGAGGTTTTTCTGCCTTTTTTAAAAAAGAGTCTTTATCTGAGCAGGAACATGGTTTTAATTTTGCTAAATATATAATTGCTAGAGGTCAAAGTGTTTTCCTTGACGAAGTTACTAAGCCTATTCAGGAGTGGAGCAATGTTGAGGAATTAATAACTTTGTCTTTTCAAATGGAGGCAGATGTTACATCTTCCGTTCAACAATTATATTCAATGGCAGAAAGATTAAATGATACTCGCACTACTGTATTCCTAGACCCAGTAATCGATGAACAAATTAAAGCTGAAGATGAAATGGCTTACTTACTTGGTAAAATTAAGTTTGCTAATAATGATCCCTCAGCATTATTAATTATAGATAACGAACTAAACATTTAATTATTGATAAATTATATTTAGATCTGTTGAAATGATATAGACCTTCTTGTGATCTCTAAGAAAAATTCAAATGATAAATTATCTTGATTTTTCTGAAATAAGCTTTGTGAAATATTAGCTATTTTTAGTTTATACGAATCTAATTTAGTTAATTCTGACTTTAATCTTTTTGATAAAAGTTTATTTTGGCAATATTTGAGGGAATAATTTATCATTTTCGATCTGCTTTTTATATACTCAATCTCTTTGCAAAGCGTTAACGTAAGTGATTCAGAGTAAGAATATATCTTCTTTTTCATTTTTATCAGGCTGTTAAAGGTGCTGTCTCAATAAAATCTGGTGAGAGACTTAATGTTGGCTCACCTGATGGTGCTTTAAGTAAATCTGCTGATCTTAGTCTTGAAATTAATCGAGTTGAAGTAACTCTTGTAGAACCAATAAGTTCTCCGATTCTTTCATGAGTGAGCCTAAAGGGTAATTGACACCAATCACCACATCTTCTACCCAATCGATTAACTAATAAAGCAAATAGAGCTTGTAGCCTTTGCTCCGCATTTCCTAAATGTCTGATCCTAAGCAGCTGAAGTGTCCATTCATTAACTGCGTCATACCCTCCAGCTTGATCTGTCGTCTCAGCATCACTTCTGAAGCAAAGAGGGGTTAGAGCCTCTACACATACTCCCTCGCTACATAAGCGATCTGTTCTTAATTGATCCCCTGATTGAAGGAAAGCTAGTGTCATTCCTTCTGTCTCTTCGCAAGGGCAATAGACTCTTGCTATTCCGTCTATAACCTCTAGGCAAGAATCGCCCCTTCTAGAGGATGGATCGATTAGGACAGATTGACCTGTAGCCATTCTTACGGCTGCCGTGGGTGTATCTGTGAAGCTTCTAAAGCTCATTGAACATATCAAAAGCTTGATTTGAATACTAATTTACACAAAAAATGAGTCTTTTTGCAACCGATTCTCAATAGCAACAAGCTTTTGAGAGTAGGTTCAACTTTTTTACGCCATCATGTATAAAAAATCACACTTATAAGCTCAGATTGTATATTTTCTATTTTTTTCGTGAGATAACTGTGACATTAGTGTGAATAGATTTTTGCTTGCCACAAGAAATTCTCAAAAAAAAAAGACCGCATAGCGGCCTTTTTTATATTCACTAGTTTGTGAATTGGTTTATTAGGTATTAATCAACCGTTGGTGATTTTTGCGTTTTCCATATTGTCGAACGCTTTACCTACGCGTCTGAAGTCAAATCCCATCGCTCTTAAAGCATGCCAGAGGTGACCCTGAATGAAGAAGAAGCCAAGATAGAAATGGACATTAGCCAACCAAGCTCTTGCTGTATGAGCACCAGTTGCAAGCGATGCATCGGTGTCTACAAAATAAGGAGCGAAATCAAACTTAAGTTGAAGTACATCTCCAAAGAATTCTGGTGAGTAAACAGTTGTGTTTGTTGAACTCCAGAATGCAGCAACAAGCGCACAGTAACCAACACCAGCAAGGGAGTAAGAAAGAACAGCTTCAGCTGAAAGAAGTCCTTTACCCTTGAATTCGGTGTACTCACCAAATTGCTTGGTAACAATGTGGAATGCACCACCAATTATTTGGAAAAATGCTAGGAAAGCATGGCCACCCATAACATCTTCCAAGTTAGAAATTTGAAGGAAATCAGCTTGATGATTCCATATCATTCCTAAGTCTAGGTTGTAGCTAACTGTGCGGGTAGCTCCTAGTGCACTGTCCCAAATTCCATGATATTGAGCCCATTCAACGAATTGAATATTAGCTAAACCTAGGAAAATAAGGTGGTGTCCAAGGATAAAGGTAAGTTTGTCTGGATCATCCCACTCGAAGTCAAACTTTTTAGGACGACTTCCTTCTGGATAATTTCCAAGATCTCCGTCATATCTTGTTGAGTGGAGTATTCCTCCAGCACCTAGCACACCAGAGAAAATCAGGTGAAGTACTGCAATAACAGTGCAGCCATAAGGCTCAGTAATTACACCGTTTTCAATTCCACCTATTCCAAGTTGAGCAAGGTGAGGCAAGCAGATTAAGTTTTGATTACCCATCGCAACGGATGAGTCGTAACGAGCTAGCTCAAATAAAGTGAACGCACCTGCCCAGAACATCATCAAACCAGCATGGGCAGCATGCGCAGCGATGAATTTTCCGGAGCGATTGGCCGTCCCTGAATTACCCGCGTACCAGTCATAGGTAACGTTGGGGTTCCCGTAGGTCTGCACGAGAAATAAACAAAGAACAGTAAGAGGATATATTTAGAGCTCTATAAGTTCCATATCCCTTCACATTGCTTATTGAAATTGTAGGTTTTGTACATATTTCATGATCATCTGCTACTTAATTAGATCTTCATGATATAGGTGCATTTATATAGTAAAAGCTAATACTTGACTGGTTTTTAGGCTTTCAGACCTGAAGCGAAGCCATATTTAAGTGTTCATCTTTGTTATTTTGAAAACATGTCTTTTAAAATTATGAATTATAAAAATATCCTTAATGAGTATTTTGATATTGAGAGAACTTTCCATTCAAGAAGGAAGTTGTTAATTGTTTTATTGGGATGTTTTGCTGATTTTGATAGCTTTGAGTACTGTCAAGAATTATCGTCACAAGTAAAAAAATTATCAAAACATTCAATCGATTTGATAATTATAGGAATAGGGAATGAAAAGTCTAAAGAATTCTTTTGCAGGTTTAATGAAATTGATATTCAAAAAGTTGTTGCAGTAAGAGACTCTGAGATACATAAAAGATTAAATTTAAACAGCGGACTTGCATTGCCAATTCCAGCTATTTTGAATTTATTGATCATGTGTACTGGAATAAATTCCAGAGGAACGATTAAAGAGGTTTTAAGAGGATATTGGGGAGATAGTAAAGCTAAGAATATATTTCAATCAGATGAGGAAATAAAAATAGGGCGGCTTTTTAAATTAAAAGGAGAAATGTTTGAGACTTTTTCTAAAAAAGATATATTAAGACCTTTTGAATTGGCTACTAGAAGACTTTTAAATATGATTGAAATTCTTTCTAATTGGAGCATTTATACACCTAATCCATCATTCTTAACCCAAAGAGGGGCAACAATATTGATAAATGAAGAAGATGAAGTTATTTATAAATTTAAATCGAATAGTCTTTTAGGTTATTCTAAAAATATGAGTACACCGTTATCCTTTCTAGACGATTTTTTATTGTGACGGAATTTTAATGAGTAGAAATCGATGCTTTGTTTGTGGAGGCTTTAATTTCAGAGCTGATCGTGCATTGTCAGGCAGATTAGTTTGTACCTCTTGTGGTAATCCTTATGGAGTTAGAAGGACAAGTAGAAAAAGAATAAATAATTATAATTTGTTTCTAATTGATTCTAAAAAGTTGTTTTTTATATTTCTATCAATAATTGTATTACTTATTGCTATTATTTAATTATCTAATGGAATAGATCGCCAATAATTTCCTTGCTTTATAACTTTTATAGATATATTGTAGAGATTGCTTAAAATTTCTGAAGTTAAAAGATTCTCTGGAGTTCCATCCCTAATTATTTTACCATTCTTTATTAAAAGAACTCGATTAGTTTGAGGTAGTATTGATTCTAAACTATGTGTCACATAAATTATATTTACTGATTTATTGTTTAACCTTTCTAGAATTTTATTAAAGATGGAATTTGATTTAATATCTAAATTACTAAAAGGCTCATCGAGTACCAATATTTCAGGCTCATATACAAGAGCCCTAGCCAATAGAGACCTTCTTTTTTGACCTTCAGATAATAAATGAAAGTCTTCATTCCTAATATCCTCAAGATTTAATTCAACTAACAACCTTTCAATTCTATTAATATTTTCTTCTGATAAAAATCTAGAATTACTTGAATTAAATGTACCAGTAAAGCCAGATCCTATTAAATCATATAATGAGACCTTACTATTTACTCTTTCTTCCATTTCCCTGAATAAGAAACCTACTCTTCTTCTTAAATCCCATATATTAATATTTTCCTTGTTAAATAGCTTAATTGAGCTTTTTCCTGATTCGACTGGGTATATTGATCTATTTATTAATCTAAGAAAAGTAGTCTTACCAGAACCATTTGGCCCTAAAATTACAATATTCTCACCAAACTTTATATGGATACTTATGTTGCTTAGTATTTGTCTCTTCCCTACCCAAACATTTAAGTTTTTAAAACTAGCCCATGTAATAGAATCTTCTTTTTTCTTATTCTCCATTTACAGTATTTTTGAGCAAAATCTTAAGGGATTATATTAAAATTAGGATCAGACTTATAGGAAATAATAATCTTAATAATAACTTAATTAAGATTATTCTGTTGTTTTTAATAGCCATATTTGGATTCTCTGGTGGGTATAGCATTCCTCTATCATCATGAACAGAATTAGTTAGTGAATTAGTAGGATGCAAATCCCATGGCTTTTCTTTGTTTAATGCATTTTGTAGCCAGTCCCAGTAATATTGAACCATTTTATCTTCTCCCAATAATTTAACATTATCTTTTTGGATATAACCCATTTGTTCATTAAATGTTTGTGTCTTTAAGACTAAATAATCTTCAGAGAATATTTTATAGAATGTTTTACGCTGCAAATGGCTAAATAAAACAAGGCTGGTAAATAATTTATTTTTTAGGAATTTTCTATAATGTCTTACTATAACTCTTGCCTTATTATTTCCTAGTGGGATATGATCCAAAACTTGTATATATCGAGTACTTTCAGGTGAACCTTTATATATAAAGATTCTGCCAGGAGGTACAAACTTTATTCTGATAAACTCTTCTTGGCCATTTGTTTTATATGAATATATACTCTCTAATTGCCTATTATCCCTTTTTATTTTTTGATTGAAACTTGTTATTGTATTTCTATTTACGTTTTTGTCTGGAATTGTATCTCCATGCATCCAAAATACATGTAATATATCAAGGTGATTTTCAATAATTCTTGCCCAGTCTGCTTTAAAATCAACATATACTTCCTCATACTCATATTCCAAAGAAGGAAATCCGTATGAGTCTGGAAGTAAACTATTTAACGAGGATTTAATTTGAAAGTCTTCAATATTAGCAAGAGGTGTTCCTGTATAATAAATATAAATATACCCTTCTTTCTCTATACATGGATATTGAAGTAGCTTAATACTTTTTGCGTAATTATCGTAATTCGAGTCAATAATATGTTCACAAGTGATCCTATCTAGGTTAGTGCAATTGCCTTGAGATGAAAATCTTGCTCCATGATAAGGACAAACAAGTTGTCCGTTTATTACTTCACCTCCTAAGAATGACGCTCCTCTATGAGGGCATACATCTTTTACACATCGCACTATATCTTCCCTGTCTCGATATAAAACAAGTGGTTCATTATAGAGTGTGAAGAAATATGGTTTGCCTTGCTTTATCGAATCGCTTCCAGAGACTGAATACCAACCTAATAATCCATTTGATAGTTGATTTGATGGCTTTGAAGCAGTATTTTCGAGCTCATTTAAATTTTTATTCTCATTAAAATTAGATCTAATGAGATTAGTAGTCTCATATTCAAATGATTTATTAATTTTTTCTTCTTTTTCTTCGTTCATAGACCAACAGCACTTTTATTGAGATGAAAATTGTCTCATTAAAAGAGTATTCTCCTGAATTGATAAATACTAAAAAAAAATAGCACCTAATGCCTTCTAGAATCGATTAAATTTACATAAAAAAACTTGTATCTTGATTAGTTCATCTAGATACCGCTTCCATGGCTATTATGTCTTCTGAACCTATTTGCCTAAAGGCTTTTGGGAGAAAACTCAATGCTTTCTAGGAATTCAGATGCTTCCGTGATATTATTGCAAAATTTACATGTACCTAGGTAACAACCTAGGTATCTCATGAAAGAGGATTTACCTCCAGTCAGGTGGTATTTATGAATTGTTCCTCCTTGAGGAGTAGCTCTTACAAGTTGAGGTAATGCAGCCATTAATAAAATCCTTTTCTTTAATTTGCTTTTAATATCAGTTCAAAGCAATAGGTAGATTTACCAAACAAATAGGAGCCATTAGCTTTTATGGCATTTGATTATAGATAGGAGAATAAAATAACTAGTCGGTATATCCATCATCATCTTCAGAATTAATTATTCGTGGAGTATTCTTTATATGTTCATCCCATGGATGAACGTAAGAATCTTTATCTGAATAAACTTCACTTTTAAGTTCCTCTAGTAAATTCTCGAAATCTTTAATAATCCTTTTTAAATTGTCCTTTTTCATTTAGTTACCTGTTGATTTTATGAAATTATTTTTATTATAATAAACTTTTTTGCATTTCCTTTTTTTTAGATTTAATTCTGAACTTTAGCGGGTTAATCTTCATGATTTTAAATGTTGTTTTAATTAAAGCTCTTTTAAAAGAAATAATCTTAAATATAATCATAATAAAAACAATTGATACCGATATAGTATCGTGCAATTATAAAAGGTTTAAATAATCTCCCTATCCTTTTTGATGACTTTGGCATAAATTATGTAAACTTGCTTTCCGAATTAATGTATAGTGAAGTTTTAAGAAGGTATTTGAACGTTTATTACGGGAATTTCTTGTGTTGTTTTTACTAAGTAATTAAGCTAGAATAGAATCAGTTAATTTTAAATAAAGTCTACCTCTGATTGATCTTAAGTGAATATACTTTCCCTTGGATTATTCCAGGGGTTTTTTTCTCTTTCTTATTAATTATTAGTGATGTAAATGTAAACAATTTTATTAATGTTATTTCTTCTAATAGTGATTTTCTTTCTGCCAATATTGAGTCAAAAGGGATGTTTTTACGAATTTAGGTTGATCTTTCCAATCCCATGATGATTAATTAACTTGATTGTTAAAAAAACAATTGCTTTATTGCACTAAAAAAGCACAGTGCTTGACTGAGCTTTTTATATGGTGGCGGGGGGGAGATTTGAACTTCGACCTTCGGGTTACTAGCCCGAAAGCGAATAAATGAAATCCTTTGCCTGTCTATATTTTAGGCCTCCTAATCAAATTTATGGGAGTAAAATGGGTTTTCTTGAAAAATTGGATCAAGCTATAACTAGGATCTCTCTTCTTCTTCTCTTTGTTTAAGTTACTTCCTTAAATATAAAAAATACATAAAAAAAGCCCCTGAGGGCTTGGTTTTAATTGGTGGCGGGGGGAAGATTTGAACTTCCGACCTTCGGGTTATGAGCTCTACTGTTATAGGGCATAAACCCAGTCTATGACTAGGTTGCAAACATGGGCGGGGCACACTTTTTTGGGCCGCTGGGGCATAAATAATTGAAAAAAATGTATTGTCTTTGCCCATATATTTCCGCAGCATGTCCAACTTGAATTTTTTCAGCCCGACGAGCGAAAAACCATTTTTACTTCAAGCCTTTTCTTTGTGATTATTCCATCTCTTCCGACCTTCTGGTTGTAAGCCCTAATGCTGTAGGCGAAAACGAAATTCCAACACTGGATTAAAAAGAGGACGGTATATTTTTTTTGGGGCCATTGGTATATTGAAAGTTATTATTATCTTTTACTATGTTCCAAAATGACATTTCATTTGTATATAAGGATATCGAGAAAAATACTACTGATTTAGAAGCAGTTATAAAAAATTTGTTGATTAAGCATTTGAATGAAGGCGTTGCTGCGCCTTACTTTTATGAATGGGAACTTGATAAATTGAGTGGGCAATTACCTTCTAGTTGGACCTTAGATATTAATGAAAAGCTAGATGTTCCTGATGAGAAAATAAGATTAACTATAGTTAATGCTTATTTTGAAGCTGAACGTCATTTTAAAGGTTATTTGGATGAATTTGAAGATTCAGATGTGAGATTAATTGCTGAACCAATTGGTGTTATTGATCTTACTGGTGAAGAAAGTGAAAGTATAATTGCCATAACAGATATTGAAGCTCCTTATGATGAAGAAAATGCTAAAGATTTACTAGAGCTATCAGGTGCTTTTGGAGAATCTCCAATCAAGATATCAGTAACCCCTGGCAGTAAATATTGGGATAGTGCCATTGATGGAGCTCTTACATTTTCAGACCTCTTTAAGGATGATAATGAGTGGAAGAAATACATTGATAGTGATGACTTTGAATTAGATCAAACATTCTTAAAAGAGATAAAAGATTTTATTAATGAGTTAGAACTTGACGAGGACTGATCTAAATAAAAAACTTCTAATTGACCACTGATTCTATTAATATAAATGCACGCATAAAAATTTGCGGTTTAAAATTAAATCAAATAAATTATAAAATATGGATTCACGACAAGAGGCCCTAGAAGTTGTACAAAAAGATGGGCTTGCACTTGAGTCTGTCGATGATAAATTTAAATCGGATAGAGAAATTGTTTTAGAAGCAGTCAAGTCAAATGGTTGGGCTCTTGAGTATGCGCACGAAACGTTGAAGTCAGATAGTGAAATTGTTTTAGAGGCAGCTAAAGATGTATATGAATCTTTTGAATATGCTAATGAAAAACTTAGAGCGGATCGTAATATCGTTCTGTTAGCTGTTAAGCAAAATGCTGGTTTCGCACTTCAGTACGCAAGTGAAACGCTGAAGTCTGATCGAGAAATTGTATTAGAAGCAGTTAGGCAAAATGGGGAATCCCTTCAATTTGCGAATGAAAAGCTTAGAGCTGATCGTGAAATTGTATTAGAAGCCCTTAAAACTGAAGGCTGTGCACTTGAGCACGCAAGTGAAACATTGAAGTCTGATCGAGAAGTTGTCTTAAAAGCGGTTAAAAAATATAGTTGTGCACTTGGCCATGCCAACGAGTCATTGAGAGTTGATCGAGAAATAGTGTTAGAAGCGATTAATGCATTTGGGCCGTCACCCCTTGAATATGCTGATGAATTGCTTCGATCTGATCGAGAAATTGTACTAGCAGCTGTTAAATCAAATGGCGAGGCACTTCAGTATGCCGCTGAAAATTTAAAATCAGATAGAGAAATCGTATTAGAAGCAATCAAATCAGACAGGGGAGCGGTTGATTATGCCAATAAACAATTGATAATTGAATTAGAAAAAGAAGGACTTTTGAATTAATTTATTATGTGTATTATTCCTCTTAATGGAAACTTTAAGGAGTCAATTAAACTTTTTGTTAATAGGCTTTCTAGTTTCTTTATTAATAAGCTTAAGCCACAAAAAGAAAATAAAAAATCGAATTTATATAACAAAGGTAAAAATAATGAATTAGACAAATATAGCTCAATTAATCTTACACAAGATGAACTTTTATCAGGGACAACAAGAAGATTAACCTTTAAAAATGAATCTATAGATATAAAAATCCCTGCAGGAATTAAACCAAATCAAAAGCTTAGACTGAAAGGTAAAGGAAAATTAAGAATTTCTAATGGAGAGAGAGGTGATCTATATCTAGAGGTGAAAATTTCTCAGTCATCTAATAATACAAATAATAATTCTGGTGTCGGCATTAATGATGATATAAAAGACTCATCTAGCACTAGTGCAGATAGAATAATTAGAATAACGATAATTAATGCGGGCGGAGAATATACTGGCGGAAGTATAAGTAATAATTCTAGTATTAATAATATAAAACAAAGTATACTTAAAGGAAATATGCAATCAATAATGGATTTTCCTAATGGAGAATCTTTTGATGCCTCTGATTATGATGATATTTTCCATTTCTATGGTCCTGAGCTAGATAATTCAGAAGTTTTAATTGAGGAAACATCAGATTTAACAAATAAAAATGATTGGGATAAAAACTATAAGATTATTTATTCTGGGAAATATCTTGATTCCCAAATTAAACAACATCAAACTTGTAACTCTTTCCCTAGTGATCGACGAATGTTTATTGGTTTTGCTGCTTTAGAAGTTGGCGAAACTAAATATTTTGATAAAAATGATTTATTGATTTTCAACTATAAACTTGAGAAAAGAATTCATTATTCTGTTAGTTTAAAATTAGAAAAGGGAGAGAAGTTTAACCCTGGCTGTTTACATGTTGGTTGTTTTTGGGCTGATGAAATTTTTCCAAGTGAATTAGTCCCTGAGTATGTCCTCTATATACCAGAAAGATATTCTGAAATGTATCGAAAAGAATATCTTAGTAAGAGTGGAGAAGATGAAATAGATACAGGTGAAGATGGATGGGGTACCTATGAAGGTTTTTGCGAGTTGTTTTTGAGAGGAGAAGACTATCTTCATGATTGTGCTAAGGAGTTGTATAAAAAGATGAAAGATAAACACTCACTTTCTTTGCTTGATGTTGAGGGTAAGGGTGAATGTGAATATGAATATCTAAGAATTGATGATTCATCAGGAAACAATATATATAAGTCAAAACCTTATTAATACATAATAGTTTGTTGGCAATAAATTTTTTATGAGGTGTAAGGGCGTTCAATTAAATTAATTTTATTAATGTTAATTCTCCTACTAGTGATTTTCTTTTGCCCAATATTGAGCCAAAAAGAACGTTTTTATGCGAATTTAGCAGGCTTTTCCAGTTCCATGATGACTAATGAGCCTATTTTTTTTAATTACTTTATTGCACTAAAAAAGCCCAGTGCTTGACTGGGCTTTTAAATTGGTGGCGGGGGGAAGATTTGAACTTCCGACCTTCGGGTTATGAGCCCGACGAGCTACCAGACTGCTCTACCCCGCGAAGAATTACAAGCATACATCCTGATGTGAGATAAAGACTAAATTGTTTTCGTTATGGAACCTTTAGTTCTCCTTTGACTTCTATATATATACCTGGTTTTTGTTGGAGAACTATTTCATCCAATTCTTCGATTGCTGTTGGTGTAATCCATTCTAGTTGTTTAAGCAATTGAATCGCTACAGCGTACTTTGCTCTTCTTGATCCATCTTCAACCTTTATGGCGAGACCTATACCTTCCCCTAGAAGTCCTATACATTGAATTCCTTCACTGCCTCCTTTGCTAATGATTTGGTTATGACCTCTCTTTATTAACTCAGAATCAAAATATCCTTTTCCTGCTACGAAATCTGGGTAGGAGGTCATTGCACGAGTAATTTTTTCGAATTCTGGTTGGTTTGATGTGGATAAATGAGCATACAAAATTGCCATTTGAGACAAACTTAATAGTAATGTTGGAGCACCACAATCGTCTCTCTCTGCGATTAATTCTTCTACTGGGATTTTTAGTAACTCTGAAACTCTTCTGAATATTTCTTTTTGAAGAGGGTGATGCCCCATTAAATAACTATCTGTATCCCAATTCATTTTTTTGCAAGTTGCAAGAAAGGCAGAATGCTTTCCTGAACAATTATGTTCTAATCTGCTTTTTTTATTTAGAGGAGTTGGACATTTTAGTTCTTTGATGTCAATATCTGCATTCCATAGAAGCTTAAAAGCAGTCCTTGCTTGTTCTGCTGAACCGGAGTGGGAACCACAAGCTAGAGCTAATGTTTTGTTGTCGGCATTATATTTTTCTGAAGTACCACTAGTTAGAAATGGCAATACTTGAAAAGGCTTAAGAGCTGATCTAATAAAGGTTTCATATTCTGATATACCTGCTTTCATAAGAGTTCTACCTTTGATATCGCAAATCGAGGCGTGGGCTCTATGAATAGATTCAACACTTGAGCCTCTTTTAACAAGTACTTTCAGACAATTACTACTGTCTGTTATTAGTTTGTTTTGTGAATTCATTTATAAGTTTATATTTAAAAGGTTAAAGGATAATAAGAAGAACATAAATAAAAAAATTGAAGATAATACTTTTTTTAAGTGATCTAAAATAGGTTTAACTTGATATTGAGCTATTAATAAATCTTTAGCTCTCCAATCTATAGGCTTTTCCCAAACCTGACCATCATACCATCCAGATTCTTCGTACTCAATCTTTTCAGAATTAAGTCGACTATAAATATATGACCAGCTAAGTAACTGTCTTAATAGCAGAAATAGGGGAGAAATGAGCGAAAAGGTTAAGCTTATAAATATAAAATCAAAAATATTATTTCTCAGATAATCACTTCCATATGATATTAATAAATTAAGTGGTAAAAATATTAACCAACTAATAACTAACTTACTATAAAAGGTATTATTATCTTGTAAAGGCCATGATATTATCCATGATTTTGTAATGCTATAAAATTCATTTAGTGGCCTTTGATCTTGTGGAACAGGACAAATAATCTTATTCATATTCTATTGAAGTTACCCTGTTATTATTAAATTGATGAATGATTCCATTACTCCAAAAAGATTCTAAATCGTAGAATTTTCTTTCATTAGGTTGCATTACGTTAATTATTAGATCTCCATAATCCAATAACGCCCATTTAGCTTCATTAATACCTTCTTTTCGGAGAGGTAAAAGATCTGCTTCCTCTTTAATTGTTTTTTCTACGTTGTTAACAATTGCTCTTACTTGTACATCCGATAAACCTTCTATAATTAATATCCAATCAGCAATACTTGATACTTCTTCAATTTTTAAAAGCTTAATATCACTTGCTTTCTTATCATCACAAGCAACTGCTGCTATCTCAACTAATCTACTACTATCCATAAACATTCTCACTAGTAACAGATTTATTGGAGCCTTCTTGCGCAGCCATTTCAGCACGAGCCTTTTCAGCACTTTTTCTTAGGGCTTCTAATCTATCCTCATAAAAAGTTCTTTTTTTCTTTTTTCTAGATTTTTCAACTAAATCTTTTAATGCACCACCAAGGCTTTTGTATGCATTTGGGACGCTATAGCCGAACCTACAAGCCAAATCTATAGCTCTCTCATCAGCCAATATCGCATCTTGTAGACGTTTCTCTGAATTGTTCTTTAAATACAATCTATAACCGGCAAAACCCGACAAGCCAAGTGCCATTAAAAGTAGTAATCCATCTTGAACCCATAACTCACCTATTGCACCACCTAAGCCTATTGCAAGTGCAGCCATTTCCCAACCATCTCTTGGAATGGTGTCATTTTGAATTCGTCCCACCTCATGCCAAAAAAGCATATTCCTATGGTCTTGAGCTAAATAGTCCCATTGCTCAAGATCGATTTGTATTTCAACTTCATCCCGCCCAATTTCCTCAAGCGTGATAAGTGGAGGGTCTATCGCAGCTGCAGCTTCAATAAATACCCAACTTTGGTTTTCTGGAGGCAGCAGCCCTTTTAGGCGCTGAAGTTCGCTCATGCTCTTTTTTCTTATGCAGAAAGTTAGCTAGACTTTAATTGTAATTTGCCGATCTGCTCAGTAGATGATAAACAGATACTTAGAATGCGTGACATAAATGAACTTTACTAGAGATTCAAATGCCTCGGCGTAAAGATATACATAAGATTTTGATACTTGGCTCTGGCCCAATTGTTATTGGTCAAGCTTGTGAGTTTGATTATTCTGGAACCCAGGCGTGTAAAGCACTTAGAGGAGAGGGTTTTGAGGTCGTTTTGGTAAATTCAAATCCAGCTTCAATAATGACTGACCCTGAGACAGCAGATAGAACGTATGTAGAGCCTCTAACTGCTTCGGTAGTTCAAAAAATTATTGAGGTTGAGAAGCCTGATGCCCTTTTGCCTACAATGGGAGGTCAAACGGCTTTGAATATTTCTGTAGAATTAGCTGAATCTGGACTATTACATAAACACAATATTGAATTAATAGGGGCAGATCTCAACGCAATTAAAAAGGCTGAGGATAGAAATTTATTTAAAATAGCAATGAACAATATTGGAGTTAATGTATGTCCATCTGGTATTGCTTCTAATCTTCAAGAAGCGGAAATAGTTGGGGATAAGATTTCTTCCTTTCCTAAAATCATTCGCCCTGCCTTTACTTTGGGCGGAAGTGGAGGTGGTATTGCATATAACCATGATGAATTTTTAGAATTATGTAAAACAGGATTAGATGCTAGTCCTGTTTCTCAAATACTTATTGAAAAATCTCTCTTAGGTTGGAAAGAATTTGAACTAGAAGTTATGAGAGATTTGACAGATAATGTTGTAATTGTATGCAGTATTGAGAATATTGATCCAATGGGTGTTCATACTGGAGATTCTATTACGGTAGCTCCAGCACAAACCTTAACGGATCGAGAATATCAGCGATTGCGTGATTATTCTATTTCTATAATTAGAGAAATCGGAGTAGCCACAGGGGGGAGCAATATTCAATTTGCAATTAATCCTATCAATGGAGAAATAATTGTAATTGAGATGAATCCACGTGTTAGTAGATCATCTGCTTTAGCAAGTAAGGCTACGGGATTTCCGATAGCAAAAATTGCAGCTCTTTTGGCCGTAGGTTATAGATTAGATGAGATAATGAATGATATTACTGGTAAAACTCCTGCGTGTTTTGAACCAACAATTGATTATGTAGTTACTAAGATACCTCGTTTTGCGTTTGAAAAATTTTTAGGTTCTTCTCCAATACTTACAACATCAATGAAGTCTGTTGGGGAAGCAATGGCAATAGGTAGATGTTTTGAAGAATCTTTTCAAAAAGCTATTAGATCATTAGAAATTGGATTAAGTGGTTGGGGATGTGATTCTGTCGACAAGCAGTGTTCAAGTATTGAGTTAGAAAGATTATTAAGAACTCCTTCCCCTGAAAGAATAATGTATATCAGGCTAGCAATGAAAAATGGTCGTTCTGACGATGAGATATATTCCTATTCTAATATTGACCCTTGGTTTTTATCTAAATTAAGGAATATAGTTAACGCGGAAAATCAATTAATTAATTACGGTGATATTAGTCTACTAAACTTTAATTTTTTATTCAATTTAAAACAATTAGGATTTTCAGATCGACAGATTGCATTTGCAGTCAATTCTGATGAATTAACTGTTAGAAATAAAAGAATATCTCTTAATATCTTACCTGTTTTTAAAACTGTAGACACATGCGCTTCTGAATTTGCGTCTAATACCCCTTATCATTATTCAACTTATGAAAGACCGGTTTATAAAATTGATAATAATGGAAATATTATAAAAAATATAAATTTAAATGAGGTTAAAACTAACACTAAAGATAAATTATTGATATTAGGAGGAGGTCCTAATCGAATTGGTCAGGGTATTGAATTTGATTATTGTTGTTGCCATGCTTCATATCAAGCCCAAGAGGAAGATTTGATTACGATTATGATAAATAGTAATCCTGAGACTGTTTCCACTGATTATGATACTAGTGATATTTTATATTTTGAACCTTTAACTTTAGAAGATGTTCTTAATATTATTGAATTTGAAAATCCCTTAGGTATAGTAGTTCAATTTGGTGGACAGACACCTTTAAAACTTTCTTTACCAATTTTAAATTGGTTGCAACTATCTACAAATTCAAAGATACAAACTAAGATTTTAGGTACTTCTCCGAAATCTATTGATCTAGCTGAAGATAGAGAGTTATTTGATAATGTTTTGAGGTCTCTAGATATTCGCCAACCCAAAAATGGACTTGCAAGAACTATAGAAGAATCATTAACTGTTGCAACTAGAATAGGTTATCCATTGGTTGTTAGGCCTTCTTATGTTCTTGGTGGAAGAGCAATGGAAATTGTTTATGATCAAGATGAACTGAAAAGATACGTTAAAGAAGCTGTAAATGTTGAACCTGACCATCCAATACTCATAGATCAGTATTTAGAAAATGCAATTGAGGTAGATGTAGATGCTTTATGTGATGTAAATAAAAATGTGGTAATTGGTGGATTAATGGAACATATTGAACCGGCTGGGGTTCACTCAGGAGATTCTGCTTGCTGTCTTCCTTCTATAACGCTTTCCAATAAATCGATAACTACGATTAAGGAATGGACTAAATCTTTGGCTATTGAGTTAGAGGTTGTTGGTTTAATTAATCTTCAATTTGCAGTAAAAAGAGATTCAGATGGTCAAGAAATTGTATATATAATTGAAGCAAATCCTAGAGCTTCTAGAACTGTTCCGTTCGTTTCTAAGGCTACTGGAATCCCTCTTGCAAAAATTGCCACACAATTATTACTTGGAAAAACACTTAATGATATTGGGCTTAACAAGGAGCCAGTTCCACCATTGCAAACTATAAAAGAAGCTGTAATGCCTTTTCGGCGCTTCCCAGGCTCAGATAGCGTATTGGGCCCAGAAATGCGTTCTACTGGTGAAGTAATGGGTTCAGCAAGTACTTTTGGCATGGCATATGCGAAATCTGAATTAGCGGCGGGAGAGGGCTTGCCTACTTCAGGATTTGTATTTTTATCAACTCATGATCGAGATAAACCTGCATTAATACCTGTAGCAGAAAAACTAATCCAACTTGGCTTTTCTCTTTTGGCAACATCCGGAACCTCTAAATATCTTAATAAATTTGATTTAAAGGTTGAGACAGTCCTAAAGGTTCACGAAGGGCGTCCTAATATTGAAGATATGATTAGATCTGGAAAAGTTCAGCTAGTAATAAATACACCAATAGGTCGACAAGCAATTTATGATGATAAGTATCTTAGGAAGGCAGCCCTAGATTACTCAGTACCTACTTTAACAACCTTAAAGGGAGCTAGTGCTGCTGTTGAGGGGATTGAGGCATTGCAGAATCAAGTTATATCAGTTTCAGCCTTGCAAGATATACACGTTTAGACTTTTTATTATTTATATTTTAATTTCTAAAGTATTATTTTTTAGTTATTTTTTCGGAATCAAATATTATTTAAAATCATAACTCATGCTCTAATAATTGATTATTATTTATCGGCCAGAAATTATTTATAGTCTGTTAAGTATCACTATTCTTGCAGTTTTTGAAGTAGCTCTATTACTACCTCTTTAAAAATCCACCTTTTTTGCAAATTTAGGCATACAATTATGTTCTTGATCGATAACGGGAATGACTGCTACAGCTTCTTCACCAAAACTAAGAGTAGATACCCGTGGAACAAATGAGTTGCCGCCACATTTAGATGAAAATCTTTTAACGCCTCGTTTTTACGTAACTGAATTTAAGAAAGCTGCCAAGACAGAATTAACTGATGCGCGTGAAGAGTTTGAGGCAATGCTCTCAGAAATGAAGGCTGATTATAATTGTACCCATTTTGATAGGAAGGCAAGCTTGGATAGATTGCAAGAACTACCTCAAAAATCTAAAGAAGTTTATGAAAGTTATTTAGTAAGATCAGTTATCTCAGAATTCTCTGGTTTTTTACTATTTAAGGAAATCTCTAATCGACTAAAGAAAGAGGGAAATAGAGATCTTGGCAAACTATTTCAGTTTTTAGCTAGAGACGAAGCCAGGCATGCAGGTTTTCTTAGCAGAGCATTAGTTGCGGAGGGGATTGAAGTTGATCTCCCTCATTTAGGCGGAAAGAGAGCAGCGACTTGGTTCCCAATTAGTTGGGTGATTTATTCAGTTTATCTTTCAGAAAAAATTGGGTATTGGAGATACATCTTGATGGATAGGCACCTTAAGGCTAATCCAGATCAGGCTTTTGCTCCGCTTTTTGATTTCTTTGAACCATGGTGTCAAGACGAGAACAGACATGGTGATTGTTTTACAGTGATGATGAGATGTTGGCCAGGAATTACCAAAGGGTTTAGAGGCAAGTTGTTAAGTCGTTTCTTCTTGTGGAGTGTTTTCCTAACTCACACTTTGACAGTTTGTGAAAGGGGTGAGTTTTATGAATTGCTTGGTATTGATCCAAAGGAATTTGATGAGGAAGTTATAAAAAGAACGAACCACACATCTAAAAATGCCTTCCCTTGGGTTTTTAATCTTGATGACAATGAATTTTGGAATTTGAGAAATAAAATTATTGAATCTTTCAGAGCATTTGTAGGTGCTAAAGGTTTAACAAAACCAGTTAAATTTGTGAAGTTTGCTACTTTAATATTTAAGCAATTTGCGCTTCCAATGGAGAAGACAAATGCATTGAGATATGATAAAAATGTGAATTTTACCGGTCAAGATATTTTAAATTTTTGGACAGATAAGTAAAACTATTTAGATAAATCAAATATCAAATGGATTGCCGGCTTGTGTCTCCAATCCTTTGAAATATTTTCCAAATTGAGCGTTATAGACTTCGTCCTCATCTTGTGTCACGCATTCTAATGGTCCAATAGCTTTTGAAACGCATAACAAACCGTAACCCTTATCCCTCATCTCTTTTGATAGACCAATACAAGCTTGTTGATCCATTTCTCCTGAAATTATTTTAACTGCGCATTCTGAACAACATCCATTTCTGCAAGAGAATGGCAATGTGTCTCCGATAATTTGTCCATGTTCGTCTTTTGATTCAAAATTTCTCAATATGTACTCACCTTCAGGTACATCAAAGGTATATGTTTTCCCCTCCTGTTTATGATGAATAGTTATCTGGTGAATTGGTTTCATTGAATATCTATTTCGGCGGTGTTATATCTCTTCTTTCTGGAGGTTCAGGGGGATGACTTGCATGTTGCCAAAGCTCTTCAATATCTAATGTTTTGGTTAATCTTTCTCCACCAAATCGAAGTTTTAACCAAGCAATCGTTGTTGAATCTTCCGCTATGACAGCTTCATAACCTTCTTCTTCAGTGATTTTGAATTTGTTAACTAATGAAGAATTTAAGAACCACATAGGATAGTCCTCACCTTTGCGACTCCTTCTCTCATGAAAGGATTCTCTTAATTGTCCATTACCCTGTAATTGACCTTCTGGGGCTAGAAGAACATTTAGGGTTTTGGTCTCCGACATTATTTAAGAATCAAAAATGGTCTTGATCTTAGGCGTGATATTTCCTAGGACCTTAATTAGATAACTTTAGTAAAAGGAATTACTTAGACGGAAATAGTTTGATAGATCTTCACAAGATTTTCTTGATTATCTGTAAGTAATATTCCTAATTATTTAAAAGGTCTATATATAAGGTTTGTTTAATTGATAATTAATTATTTAAGCCTCTTTTTTGGGTGCCTCAGGCTTTGCCTTTAGAGCCTCAGCTTCTGCTGCTTTCTTAGCTTCTTCAAAATCAATTCTGTTTTGTAGTTGCCCTGAAGCTCTCATCCAATCGTTAACACTAGCTTCCTTGCCAGCGGCTTCACATTCCTCTTGATACTTCAAGAATGGATACCAATGATGAGTTGCATTCTTGGAATCTGTAAAATTAGTCAATTTCTTAAGTATTCAATTAATTAATTATCGCATCATATTTTCTTATTTTGGCAGCATATTAATTTTTTATAGTAATAGTTCAAACCTTTGTTGTACTTATTACTCTTAGTTCGTTTTGAATGAAAATCCGATTTTGATGAAACTAGCTTTTATTGGTCTTGGCGCTATTGGGAAGCCCATGTCTGAGCGTCTCATTGATAATGGCTATGAATTGAATTTATATCAGAGAAATAAACAAAGAATAGATGACAATAGAAAATATTTTGTTGACCCTATAGAGGCTGCTACTTACTGCGATGGCCTCTTGATTTGCGTTACTGATGATAATGCGGTTGAATCTGTTTTATTTGGTGATAACGGAGTAGCAGAAACGCTGAAGCCTAATTCTTTTGTGATTGATTTCTCTACAATAAGTCCTAATAAATCTATTTCTATACATAAAAGATTAGCAAAAAAAAATATCTTTTATGTTGACTGTCCGGTTTCAGGGGGGACGGAGGGAGCGCATAATGGCTCATTGTCTTTGTTTGTTGGTGCAAGCAAAAAAGAGTGTTTATCTTTTGAACATATTTTCGAAGTCCTTGGTAAATCAATTAATTACTTTAATGGTGTAGGTAAAGGTCAACAAGTCAAAGCTCTTAATCAGATATTAGTCGCAGGAACATATGCAGCAGTAGCCGAGGCAATGGAATTAGGAAAATTGCTTGATTTGCCCATGGATGATGTTGTTGCTGCTTTAAAAGTTGGAGCGGCGAATTCATGGCCATTAGAAAATAGATCAAAAGCAATGTTGATTGATGAACATCCATTGGGATTTAAATTAGAGTTGCATCATAAGGATTTATCTATTGCTATTGATCTGGCCAATTCTATCAATCTTGATTTGCCGATTGCTTCTAGAGTAAAAGAAATTGAGCAAAGATTGATGCATGATGGTTTAGGTGAATTGGATATTTCTGTACTGCATAGATACATCTCAGGAGCAAAAAAAGAAGGCTAGAATTACTGCTAATATTAGATTTATGTAACTTATTTATTTACATATTGATATCTATATGCTAAGTTAAGAATAAGTTAACAAATTACTTAGATTAAGTTATGAAGCTAGAGAAGCAGCATTCAAAATTAATAAAATTACAAAGCAAAGCTGAGTCTTGTCTTTCTCGTGATGAGGCTCAGAAGATTATTCGTAAGGCTGAGAAAGCTCAATCAAAGATTTCAGGATAGTTTCTTATTTTTTTAAGTCATTAAACATTATTCCTTTATGTTTTTGGAACTTAACACTCCAAAGATTTGAACATATTGATTTTAATTTTTCTATTAAAGTATCTGTATCTCCACTATTAATCCAATTTGATTTAATTACTGGAATATTATTATGCATACTTTCAAAACTAATCTCTGCCAGTAATAATCCAGTTTCATCGTTTGATATTTTAAGACTACCTTCAGTAGATCTTTGAAATATCCTTAGCAATAAATCAAGTATTATCTTTTCGACTTCTTTTTGAGACGATTGACTTAAAGTATCAACTTCAGAAAAAGTCTTTCCTCCAAGAGGCATTAATCTTTTATTATTTTGCTCTGCAAGAGCTATCGCTATTACATATTTTTGTTCTTCCATTTAGTTTTAACAACCTATAGATTTTTTCACTGTTTTTATTTTATCTGCTATGTAGGCAAAAATGTTTTATCTTAATGTTGAAGCATTTAAAAATTAATTGCACAATAATCCTAGTGACTTGATCGTTGTAGATCAGTTGAGTAAATATTATCGAGTTGCAAACAAACAGCCTGGGTTTAAGGGTACTCTTAAGCATTTTTTTGATCGAAAGACTTATCACGTCCCTGCCGTTACTGATATTAGTTTTAAAATCTCACCGGGAGAGGTTGTCGGATTTCTCGGGGCTAATGGAGCTGGTAAGACCACATTATTGAAAATGATGTGTGGTCTTATTCATCCCACGACCGGTTTAGTTGATGTTGCTGGTTTCTCTCCTCAAAGAAGACAAACGGATTTTCTTAAGGAGATAACTTTGGTTATGGGGCAAAAGCAGCAGTTGATTTGGGATCTTCCTCCCATGGACTCTTTGTATGTAAACGCAGCTGTATATGGTTTGTCTGACCACGAAGCAAAAGTAAGAATTAATGAATTGGCAGAAATGCTTGAACTAGGAGAAGAACTTACAAGACCTGTAAGAAAGTTATCGTTAGGACAAAGAATGAAATCTGAAATTCTTGCTGCCTTATTGCATAAACCATCTGTCCTTTTTCTAGATGAACCTACTCTTGGTCTAGATGTAAATGCTCAAGCTAGAGTTCGTAGTTTTTTATCTGAATACAACAAAAGAACTGGTGCGACAATTTTACTAACTAGTCATTACATGGCTGACATAACAGCATTATGTCCAAGAGTTATTTGTATTCATAAAGGAAAGCTTTTTTATGATGGTGACCTTGATTCACTGGCTAATTCATTATCACCCTCAAGAGAGGTAAAAGTTGAATTGAAAAATCCATGTGCAAGTGAACAATTTGAAAAATATGGTGAGATTCAAGATTTAAATGATCGTTTTGTATGTTTATTAGTTTCAAGGGATAAATTGACAGATGTAGTAAGCAATTTATTAACTGATTTCGATATTATCGATTTAGAGATTAGTGATCCTCCTATTGATCAATTAATAGGAGAATTATTTATTAAAGGTGAAGTCAATTGAGAATATTTGGATTGTCTTTCAAGGTTATTAAGACCTTACTTACAACACAATATGCGTACATGTTGGAATATCGCATCGAAATAGCTTTGTGGGCTCTTTCTGGAGTACTACCATTTATTATGTTTTCTCTTTGGAGTCAAAATGATGTTGGTAATTCATTTGGTCTAAATGATATAGGGTTGGCAAGATATTTTTTAAGTGCTTTTCTTGTTAGGCAATTTTCAGTTGTTTGGGTTGTCTTCTCGTTTGAGGAAGATTCTCTTTCTGGTCGATTATCTCCATATTTGCTGCAACCTTTGCATCCTCTATTTAGATATGTAGCTTCTCACTTAGCAGAGCAGGCAACAAGACTTCCTTTTGCAATAGCCATAGCTATTACTTTTTTTATATTAAATCCATCATCTTTTTGGCTTCCCTCACTACCTCAATTGTTTTTGGCGTACTTATCAACACACTTTGCTTTTACTATCGCTTTCCTTCTTCAAAGTTTAGTCGCTGCACTTTGCTTCTGGACTGAAAAATCTAGTGCTCTTGAGCGATTAATATTTGTTCCTTATCTTTTTCTTTCTGGTTTATTAGTACCTTTATCAGCCTTTCCTCCTAACGTTCTAAAAGTAGCAATGTTAACACCATTCCCTTATCTAATTAATTTTCCAGCAAAGATTTTATCAGGGATGCCAGTTGATATTTTTAATGGCTTTTTAGCTCAGATTTTGTGGATTTCAATACTGGTACCTTCTGTAAATATTCTTTGGAAACTTGGTGTAAAAAGATATACAGCAATGGGAGCCTAATATGCGGCGTTACTTTAAAACTATTAGATTATTTTGGTCTACAGCATTTGCTTCTCAGCTTGAATATCAATTAAATTTTTTGATTGAGTTGCTAGCTATGTTGGGAACTCTTTTGGGAAGTGTATTTATATTATCCCTTTTTTTTACTGGAGGAAGGCAATTAGGTGATTGGACTTGGGAATCAGCCTTAGTTATTCAGGGTGTTTATACATTTCTTGATGGTTTAACGAATGCTCTTTTACGACCAAATTTAACCGAAATCGTTAATTATGTTAGAGAGGGTACTCTCGATTATGTTTTATTAAAACCAATTGATAGTCAATTTTGGCTATCAGTTAATAAGTTTTCTTTTGCAGGTTTACCTGAAATTATTTTAGGACTTTCAATTGTTTTTTGGGCGGCTATCCAATCAGGTTCAAGTTTTTCAATTTACTCATTATTTGTATTCATTATTTCCTTATTGATTGGTTTTATTATTCTTTATTCTGTTTGGTTTCTAATTGCTGCATCAAGTATTTGGTTTGTTAAGACATGGAATGCTACAGAAGTTCTTAGAGCTTTGTTAGCTGCAGGAAGATACCCTATTTCAGCTTATCCTATTATCTTGAGATTCATATTTACTTTGGTTTTACCTGTAGCTTTCTTAACAACTTTTCCTGCTGAAGCCATTCTTGGAGAACTTAAATTTAATATTTTATTTTTTGGCCTAATATTAAGTAGTTTATTTTTTATTTTTAGCAGACTCTTCTGGAAATTTGCTCTTAAACATTATACTTCTGCCTCAAGTTAATTATTTAATTAATTTCATTAACTTTTTTTATTTTAACGATATTTATAAATTATGAGCTTATTGTCCAATACCAAAGAATGAATTGAATATGAATAATAAACTAAAGACTGAGAGGAATGAAATCCCAAACCAGCAAATTGTTTTTAGAACAATTCCATAACGAAATTGACTTTTTACTAATGAGCTATTCATAGTATCCATAGCCATCCATGCAAACAAAGGAGCTGTCAGGAAACTACCGGTCATCGCCCCGAAGACATAGTCTTTAACGCCAATTCCTCCAGATTTGGCAATAAGAAGTGCACAAAGTGATGCAAAAACATGAAATATGATCCATTTTTTGAGACGTTTCTTTTCAGTCAAAGTAGAGATATTTCCCTTGTCTGTGCGAGCTATCAAGCCATGAGCTGATGAGATGCTCCTGGGATATGCATCTAGACATGTAAGCGTGGTACTAAACATTGCTGCAAAAGCTGCAGGTACAATGATCCACTTTGCCCATCCACCAATAGATTCTGTATACAAGCGGATTAAATTCTGAGCAAAACTAACTCCTGATCCTGAAAGCATTTCATCGCCAGTACCATACATTGTGTATGCACCAAGAATTAGAAAGAAAATAGCAGTTAAAACAGTGATGGAATATCCAAGATTGAAATCAAATTCTGCTTCTTTCAGCGTTGCGGTGTGATTTGTCTCTTTAGCTTTTGAGAACATCCACAATGAAGGCCATATACAAAGCTCTACTGGACCAGGCATCCAACCCATAAGAGGAATTAGAAAACCAAGGTTTGATAGAGTCCACGGGGAAGGACTACTGTTCAAGATTGAAATATTGATATCTCCAGCAGGGCCTTTAATAAGTAAAGATATAACAGCAAAAAATGTTAATACAGTAAGCAAAAACACAAGAAATTTAGATATCCTATCAAGAGCTTTATATTGGCCTATAAATAATATTAATGAACAGATTATTAGTATCCCTATGGCTAAATCTAAAGCAGGAAAGGTTGAAAAAATTACTATATTTTTTAAAAGGAGACCTGTAACAAAGCTAACGGCAGAGATAGTAAAGGTTCCTGTAATTAAACCAACTATTAAATATATAGGTAAATAAAATTTATTACGTTTTTGAAATCCCTCTAAAAGTGATAATCCAGTAACAGCAGTAAATCTTGTTCCGACAAGTAAAAATGGATACTTAACTAGATTTGTTAATAAAATAAGGCCAATAAGCGAAAATCCAAATTTGGCGCCCGCTGTAGTCGATGACATTAGGTGTGACCCGCCTATGCATGCTGCAGCTAAGAGGATTCCAGGACCAAGGCTTTTTCGATAACCCATGGATTTATTTGAAACTACTTTTTCCATTTATTTGTGAAGTTATTTTTATTTTTACAATAAAAATAATTTTTTCAATTTAACTACATAAAGATTATTATTTTATAGTTAGATATCTTTTTATTAAATTGGCTTTTATTAAGTCCTATTTATTGCATAGAGTCTATAGACTTTAACTAATGACTAAATCTGTTAATCTATATTTGGCATCAGGACTAAGTGAGGATAAAAGCTTTTGGGTTATTAACTTTACTGAGGATGACTATATTTTTAATTCTTCAAGTGTTGAATTGCTTGAGTGCTATAGAAAGGAATTATTTGGTCTTGAAGGTGCAATAGAAGTTAAAGAAGCAATTACTGAAACATTGGATATCCTTTCTTTTGATTCAAAATTTGATCGATATGAATTAGATCATAATAATACTGGTTATTCTTCAGAAATTCCCATTAATATCATTGAAGATATCTTCGACCTATGGGCTTATAATTATAATAATGAGATTTTATGGAAGAAATATATAGGTTTATTGAACTTTAGGAAAAAAATCAAAATAAATAATGATTATATAAATATAGGTCTAAAAGGTAATACTTATGAATTTGCTATAAAATTAAATAAATTATTAAGCTATAGACAAATTAATTCATCATTTAAGTTAAATAGATCTAATGAATTAATGTGGTGAATCTTTATTTATCTTCTAGATTTTAAATATAAATCTTGATCTATTTTAACGGCATTTATATTCTCCCATGGGAAAACAATCCATTCTTTTTCTTTGATATATGAATAGGCATTCCACCATGAGGGCTTTATTTTGCTAATCCATACATGAGTTTCTGAACCCTTTAGATGTCTTATCTTTTCAAGCGTAAATCCAGTATCATAAATGTCATCAACGATAAGTGTATTGTTTTTTGGTTCGTCGAGTAATGGTAACCCAAGCGAATGACTTAATGCTACAGCAAGACATAATCCACCTCTTGGGAATCCATAAACTCCCTCAAAACTTTTGTTTTTACATTGATTGGATATTGAAAATACACATTTTTCAAATTCGATCCAGCTTAATTTATTCATTTATAGGCTATTAATTATATTCAATTCTCTTAAGTTTTCTCTGCTAAAACTTCCTAGACAGACTGTAGTAGCCCATAAAGCCGCCTATCGTTAATATGCCAGCTATTGGTGCTGATAGATTTAACGGTGTTGCCCATTCGTGAACCATCAAAGAAGCTAACATAACTAATCCCTATTAGATATTTATAAAATACTACATCAAACATTGTTTTTTTTTTATGTTTGAAATAATTCACAACTATATTAAGTTAACTGGTTACCCAGGATATTACCTGTTTTGAATTATCTTTTGATTTAATGTATAGATAAGTCTCTCAAGTATTTCAAATTTATTTATCATTTTTCTTATTACTTTCAAAAAGCTGAGCTACTTGAGCATATATTTTTCCAAATAGCCAAGAAATAACTAAAAGACTAATGATTCCCAAAATTATTGTTATTGCTGATATCCCTGCATCATTTGGACCATAATTAATAGCTGGATCAAATCCTTCCACAATGATAATAATTCACTTGAACCTACATATTAATATTTTAATGATCCAATTTTTGAATTCTTACTTTTTTGAAATCTGATTATACAAGTACCTTGAGTTGATTATGTATAATAGAAATTATTTAAATCATATTGATGAAGTGGGAATATTATGTAGTTCACCTCAATGTAGATGATACGCCAAACAAAAGTCCAGAAGCTACCGATCCAGAAGCTGCAAGTCAAAAACTTAAAGGTTCTCTTAGTCCAGATTTTCTTAAAGATCAATTTCCAGAGCAATATCAGGAAGATGATAATTCCGAGCACCCTGCTGTCCAACTTTGTAATTTCTTAAATAAAAAAGGACTTGAGCAATGGGAACTTTCAGAAACTATTAGAATTGGGAAAATGTTATTTCTAATTATGAAGCGACAAGTTGATTAATAACTTATACAATATCTTTTAATGTAAATAATAACCAACTAAATAGATTAAGTGGATTTAATATAGTTCTTATTTTTCTATTGCTATTGATTTCATAGTGTACTTTTAATTCTTCTATAATGAATTGTTTTGTTGAATTATTTATATCATATATTTTGTATTCTTTTTTTGTGTGCTCGTCTAATTCATTATTAAAAATCCATATTTTAGTATTTTTTTCAGTAATTAATACATACCCAATACCCATTCCATCTGTCATTTTATAATCTATAATCTCGCCATTTATTATTTGAGGCAACTCATCTAAAAATTTATTAGTGAGAAAATTTTCTATTTTTGACTTGTCAACCTTTATTTTTGTACCAATAGGTATTAGTGGGTTAAATTTCACTATGATTAACTTTAGATTTTACTAAATTAACATATTTTATGCGTCTTTGAATTTGTTATAGATCTACTTATATTTAGTATATTGCCTTGCCAGACCTCGCTCCATTTTATTCTTAGTGAAATCCCGTTAAAATCCTTTTGTTTCATCTTTATTTTCAATCCCGACCTTAGGTGCTTTTTTCTCCCCTTTTGGGAAATTTATCTTTACGTAGTTAACCGCTATTATCGCTATTCTTATAAAGGCAAAAGCAGTGGCTATAAAACCAATTAAAATAAAAGTAGATAATAAGGCCGAACCTAGATCTATTTCAGATAATTTAGGCATAAAAATTACGTTTAACAGTTAATTTAATCTTTTATTAATCGAATCTTAATTCAACATCAGATTCTAAATAATTTTTAATTTATATTGGTTACAAGACATCTGTAGAAAAAAAAATCAATTGGATGCATAAATGAAATAGGAGTCTAAATTGAAAATGAGCCTAACTCAATTTAAAATCCCTGTCTCAGGTTTAAGACCATATACAGTTCACTATAGGGACTGTGATAATCAACGCCTGGAGAATTGTTTTTATGCTTCTGATGCATATGAAGCAAGATTACTAGCAATGGAATTTAATAGATATATTCATGAGCATCCAAACTGTATTGATCTAATTAGAAGGGAAGTGATTAAAAATCTTTAGTTAAACTTATGTAATTTATTTCTTTATTACTGATTATATTTTATTTTAATGTTGCATACTGATATATTTTCTCAAATATTTTTGGGAATTGTATCTATAGCTTCTAATTTCATTTCAGCGTTATCAGGAGGAGGTGCAGGATTAATACAACTACCGGCTCTTTTGTTTTTTGGCTTGCCTTTCTCTAAAGCATTGGCAACACATAAGGTTGCTAGTGTCGCATTGGGTATAGGGGCTTCGATACCACATTTAAAAAAAAATTGCTTGAAAAAAGAATATATTTTTCTCATATTAATCTCTGGAATTCCAGGGGTTTTGCTTGGTACCTATACAGCATCATTTTTACCTAGTAATATTTCTGCCACTTTATTAGGTTCCTTAACTCTATTTCTTTGCTTTTATTCGAGAAAAAATAAAAATCTTGGTAGCTCTAGCCAAATAGTATCTATAAGTATATTGAGGATATTAATTGCATCATTGGGGCTCTTTATTATTGGTTTTCTTAACGGATATCTTTCTTCTGGAACTGGATTATTTGTAACGATTTGGATGATAACTATTTTTAATATTTCTTTTTCTGTTGCTGTCGCTTATACCTTGATTTTAGTAGGAGTATTTTGGAACGGATTTGGGGCATTTTCTTTAGGTCTAAGCGGAAATATTGTTTGGAAATATATACCCGTGTTATTAATAGGCTCCATTCTTGGTGGTTATTTTGGAGCTTATTTTTCGATAATCAAAGGGTCTAAATTTATTAAAGTTGTTTTTGAAATAGTATCTTTCTTTATTGGCATTTCTTTACTTATAAACTCTTTTTTATAAGTATTACTTGCTTTTTAACTGTTCAAGAGGCTCCAGCTTTTTCTAAATCATCTTGTAATTTACTCTCACAATCTAAAACCCTTGCCCAGCAAGGCAATTGTTGTTTTACTGGTGATTCCAGAAATTTATTAATTGCAGGTCTTAATAGTTTTCCAAAAGTATGTACTGCCAATTCTTCTTTATGTCTACTATATGGCAATTGATTAACTGAGGAATCTAAACTGAATTGTTTAACTCTGTCTTCTCCTGCTCTTCTATATAAAACCTCCAAATTCGCTAATTCAGCTCTGGTCAGAGTTCTTGCTTCATGTTCCATTAACCCTCTTAAAACACTTGATAAAATTTCAGTTGACATTTTTTGTAGACCCTCACTCGCTTTAGAACCTATTTCTTTATGCTTATGGTCAAATATCCCTAAATCAACTTGTGCGATTCTTGATATTCTTACATTTTTATAAACTTCTGATAAAAGGCCAACCTCTAGACCCCAATCACATGGAATTCTTAAATTCATTGCTAAGTCAGTAGTAAAGGCAAACTCTCCAGCCAATGGATATCTAAAAGATTGTAAATATTGGAGGAATGGCAAATTTCCAATTAATTGTTCTAAGCTTGAAAGAAGAGGTCCTACAAATAATCTCGTTGCTCTTCCTTGCAGTGCATTGGTTTCAAGGGATAATCGGCTGTAAAAAGCTTTTACATATGAAATACCATTTGATTTTTCTAGTAAGGGACCCAGCATTCTTGCTGGATACTTAGAATTGAATGTTCTGATATCAGCATCAAATAGGGCTACAACCTCAGAATTCTTTGTTGCGACGCCAACTCCTTGCCAGACAGCCCATCCTTTTCCTGGAACACCTAGTAAATCTAGTCCGTTTTTTTCTTGCTCTTTTAGTAATTCAATTACTTTTGGGCTATTAGTCCATTGTACGTGAACTGGAAATGGCATTTCTTTAAAGAAATCCTTTGCCTTCCCTACCTCACTGCTATTACTTGCTGACAGTGCTATGACTAGTTGATTTAAATTTTTTAATTCCTTTAATGTACTTCTAATGAGTTTTAATGCGGGTCTATTGAATTCATCAAATAGACAAGGAATAAGTATTGAGGTGGGTCGCTTTAATAGGTCTTTATTTAGTTGAGATACTGGATCTGTTGCTAGTCCGTACTCATGAATAGTTGTGATTAAACCTTGCTGAAAGTCCATTCAAAAATAAAGTGCTACAGATTCAAGGTGGGAGCTACGATGAAGTAGAGAAGATTGTTTTCCTTTTAAGAGTGCCTGAGTTGGATACTGAATTAGAAGAGCTGAGACTGTCTCTCAGAAAAATTTATCCTGAGCACTCTGAAGAAGAAATCAATTCGGTGTGGTCTCAATTGTTGCAGATTCTCGATCCATATCATGTTAATGATCACACTAATGAAGGAAAAATTGAATCGATTTGGGATTCCTCAAGTGTTGTTTTGATTACTTACCCAGATGCAATTTATAGGAAAGATGAATCAACTTTAAAAACATTAGCTGAATTCGTAAAAAATAGATTGAGTGGTCTTTCTTCAGTTATACATGTTTTACCATTCTTGCCTTCGACAAGTGATGGAGGATTCGCTGTTTCTAATCATGAAAAAATAGCGGAAACTTTTGGTGATTGGAATGATTTAAAGGATTTATCTAGTAACCACAAAATAATGGCAGATCTTGTTTTAAATCATATCTCTTCTTCACATCCTTGGGTTCATCAGTTTATGACTTCAGATCAACCTGGTTCATCTTATATAGTTTCTCCACCTAAAATTGATACTTGGGAGAATGTTATAAGGCCTAGAAACTCATCACTTTTTACTAATATAAAAACTAATAAAGGTTTTAAAAATGTTTGGACTACTTTTGGACCAGATCAGATTGATGTTGATTGGAGAAATCCATATATCTTTTTAGAGTTTGTAAAGTTATTGGTTAGATATATAAATAATGGAGCCGAATGGATTCGACTTGATGCAATAGCTTTTATTTGGAAGGAGCCAAATACAACTTGCCTTCATTTAGACCCAGTCCATTTAATAGTTAAGCTTTTGAATAAATGTTTGAAGATTATCAAACCTTCTGCTGTATTAATTACTGAAACTAATGTTCCAGAAGAAGAAAATCTTTCATATCTAATTGATGGTAATGAAGCAAATTTAGCCTATAATTTTACTCTTCCTCCTCTTTTATTAGAAGCAATTTATACCGGTGAAACTGATTTATTAAATAATTGGCTAACTAATTGGAATGATTTGCCAGCTTCTACATCCCTTCTGAATTTCACCTCTTCGCATGATGGAATTGGCTTAAGAGCGTTGGAGGGAATTATGGAAGAGAATAGAATGCATAATCTATTGGTTGAATCGGAGAAACGTGGAGGATTAGTTAGTCATAGGCGTATGTCAAATGGAAAAGATCAACCTTATGAACTGAACATTAGTTGGTGGAGTGCAATGTCAAATGCGGGATCAGATATGGAGCTATTTCAATTCGAACGGTTTTTACTAAGTCAGGTTTTTACTTTATCTTTAAAAGGTGTTCCAGCTTTTTATCTTCCATCTATATTAGCTTCGCCTAATGATCTTGATACTTTTAGAAAAACTGGACAAAGAAGAGATTTAAATAGAGAGAAATTCGAAGCTGAGCAACTACTTGAGCTTCTTAAGAACTTTGATTCTCCAGCTAGTAAGAATATTTCATATCTCAGTCACGTTATTAAAGTTAGGTCAAGACTACGTGCATTTCACCCTGAAGCATATATGAAATGTATATCTACTAATATTTCTAAATGTGTAACAATTCAGAGAGGCATAGATGAAGATAAAATATATGTCATTTGTAATATGTCTGATAAATGTTTAAATATTGATCTATTAAATGAAGTTAATTTATTACCATTAAGCAATCAAAAACACTTATTAGATAATATTACAGGCGCTTTATTGAATCCTGATACATTTCAACTCAACCCTTACCAAGTAGTTTGGGTCTCATTAACTGATTAGACTTATGAAAAACAATTCAAAATATTGGATAGTTACAGATCTCGATGGGACATTAATGGATGAGAATTACGATATTTCTCCTGCAAGAAAAACATTGAATTTGTTGGCAGAATTGAATATTCCTGTAATACCTTGTACTAGTAAGACTGCTTCTGAAGTTAGACATTTTAGAAATGAGAATGGATTATTCGATCCTTTCATTGTTGAAAATGGAGCAGCGGTTTATGGGTATGATGATAATAATTCTTCAGAATGGGAATTGATTTTAGGAAAAAGTTATAATGAATTGAGAATTATTTTAATGAATATATCAAAAACAATTAACTATAAATTAACTCCTTTGAATGATTTAAATCATCATCAAATATTTGAACTTACAGGATTAACTGATCAAGGAATTAAAAGAGCATTAGATAGGCAGTGGAGTGTCCCTTTTCTAAATCCTCCCGAAGAGATTTTTGAGAAAGTTAAGCTTATTTGTGAGTTGCACAGTGTTCATGTTTTTAAAGGTAATCGGATGAGTCATCTTCTTTCTAGTAATAGTCACAAAGGTGAAGCAGTTAATAAATTAAAGTTATATTTAAACAATAATGAAGTAAAGATTATTGCACTTGGCGATTCGCAAAATGATCTTCCTTTACTAGAGTATGCAGATTTATCGATTGTGATACCAGGTAAAGATGGCCCTAATCATTATTTAAAGAAAGGTATTGACAGCGGTTCTTTTAGATTAGCTGATGCGCCCCATGCTCAAGGATGGTCTAATAGTGTTGAGGATGTTATTAATAACATTATTGCTTAATAAATCTGCTTAAAATATGAATACTGACTTTACTAATATTTTCCCAAAGGAGATAACAGATGAATTTCTTTTCGCTTTAGAGAAATATCCTTTATTTCTTGAGAATCTGTCAATTCTACCAGAAACTTTCTATAATAAATGGTCTGAAACTCCTAGAAGATCTATTGTTGAGAAGTATTGGAAACCAAATACTAGATTAGATTGGAAATGGTCATTATCATTTCCTCTTTTCTCTCTTTTAGAAAAATATCTTGATAATATCAATAGTCCAATTATTATAGGCTTTTCAGGCCTTCCTGGCTCAGGAAAATCTACTCTTGGATTTTGGATTAATAGTGTTGCAGAAGAACTTAATTTAGATATTAAAGTTATATCTTTGGATGATTATTATTTACCTGGAATAGATATGGATATAGCTATGAATGGAAATCCATGGAATGTTCCTAGAGGTTATCCAGGTAGTCATGATTTAGATTTATTAAATCAATCTTTAGATACTTTTTTGCAATGTGGAGTTATTAAATACCCAACTTTTGATAAGTCTTTGAGAGATGGGAAAGGTGATAGATCAGGATGGGCTGAGATCAAATCTAAAGTTCTAATTTTAGAGGGCTGGTTTGTAGGCTGTGTACCCATATCACAATTATTTGATTTAGAATATTTATCTGATGATAAATTTAATTTGAGTTTGACTCAGATTGAAAAAGAGTATCGTAACTATATTCAAGTATCGCTTCTTGAATATTGTAAAATTTGGAATAAGTTTAATAAGATTTGGCATTTAAAATCTTCAAGTTTTGATAATACAATCTTATGGAAAACACAACAAGAAGAGGAAATGATTAAATTGAAAGGTTCAGGTCTTAAAGATAAAAATTTAACAGACTTTATTCGTATGATTCAAGTATCGATTCCTCAGGATACATTCTCTCATATGAATTCAGATACTACAATCGAAATCAACCAGGATCGGAGGATTATCAATCTTTACTCATCTAATTATTTATTTTAATACTTTATTAATAAATCTAAAATAAGTTAACTTTTGTTTATTAAGAACCTTTGTATTATATGTTTTGTAAACTTCTATCTTTTATTCTTGAATCATCCTATTATAAATTAAAATCTCTTATTCGCCTATAAAATGGCTTCATATGTTTATTTAATTCAAAATGGTGATTTATTCAATATTGGCTTCACTAACAATCTTGAACGGACTAGAGTTGAATTAAGGCCAGGTGAATTGATTGCTTTTTTAACAACTGATAATCCAGAACCGATTATAAAAAATCTAAGAAAAATATATGTTGATAATAGATTGCCTGGTTCGGATTACTATAGATTAGCTAATTTTCAAGTAAGGGAATGTCGTTTACTTATTGAAGGAGATGAAGCAAACAACTATTTTCAATCATTTCTTAAAGGTCCTACTTTGGTTTTCTTCTTCATGTTTTCTTGGTTATTAATCACCTATTTTATTATTGAATTTGCTGTTAATCCTATTTTTACTAGACTAGGTTGAACTCTTTTACATAATTAATTTAATAGATTAATCATTTTTTTAGAATTAATATCTCACACACACAACTTTCTTGATATATTAAATTTATTGATTATAAGCTTTACATACTGTGAATCTATCAACCTTTCTTATTTTTGTTGCAGTCCCTTTTGTTTTATCAGCTGTTTTTTTTGGAACCAAGAATGGATATTACAATAGTGATGACTATGAAGGAGATGGATGTGCTCATGACGTTCAGCGATGACATATCCGTAATTACAATTTAAATTAGAAATATACTTATTTTCAATTCCTTGTATTTTTAATGCACGTCCATTTATTATCAAATTGCCATACAGGTTTATAGATATCATTTTCAATTTGTCTTCCGGCTTTTATACACATATCTTCAGTACCTATTGGGATCGCGAATAATGAAGGGCTTGTAATACCACTTACTTGAGGCTTTCCTCCAGGCCCTTGTCTATAACTTCCTATCACTAGCCAATATTCAGCCTTTACTTTTGATTGAATACCAGCTAATAATGTTATAAGGAAAAAGACTGAGAAGATAATTCTCTTTTTCATGACTTATTTCAATATACAATTCAAATATATACTAATTGAAAACAACTATGATTTAGCTAATTTGCCTTTATTATTTTGTAAATATGTTTGACCACCTCAATTATTTAGTTTCTTATTGCTTTCAATCTTTTATTTTAGGAATTATTCAGGGTTTTACTGAGTTCCTACCCATAAGTAGTACCGCCCACTTGAAAATTGTTCCTTTTTTAATTGGATGGGATGATCCTGGTATTTCTATTTCTGCTTCACTTCAATTAGGAAGTGTTATTGCTATTATTTTTTATTTTCGAGAACAACTATCTCTAATTATCTCTTCTTATTTCTCTATTCTTATCCATAGAAAATTATTTAATGATGACAATTCAACACTAGCCATTTATATATTCATTGCTTCTCTTCCTATATTGATTTGTGGATTAATTATTAAATTATTCTGGTCAGATTACTCAAATTCTAATTTGAGAGGTTTTTTATCAATTGCAATTATTTCAATTATTATGGCTATTTTATTAGCAATTTCCGAAATCTTTGGTCAACAAAATAAGAAATTTAAGGATATAAAAATTAAAGATATTATTTTTTTAGGCATTTCGCAATCTTTAGCAATATTACCAGGTGTCTCACGATCAGGGATTACTTTAACTTCTGCATTGTTCTCTGGAATTGAAAGAAGCACAGCAGCAAGGCTTTCTTTTCTTATTGGAATTCCAGCTATCGCAATATCTGGACTTGTTGAGTTGTTTTCTCTTCTTAAAACCTCGGATTTATTGGATCTTCTTCCAATTATTGTTGGTATTCTTTCAGCTTTTATCTCATCATTAATTGCAATCGACTTTCTTCTTAGGTTTTTAGTGCAAAACAACACATTTGTTTTTGTGTATTACCGTTTAGCCTTTGGTATATTTATATTGTCTATTCTATGATTATTAGCTTTTTTTAAATTTTATTCATTTACTATTATAGAAATGGGACTTATCAGATTGACATGATGGATAACTTGCATTTATTCATGATTTCATTTGGAGAAATTGATATATCACCATTGGTTTTTTCATTAATCATCTTTTTAACTATCTTTGTTTTCTTAGCCGTTTTAATTAGCACAACTAAATTAATTCAATCCCTGGTAGATGATTCTGAATAGTCTTCTCATTAAAATTATCGGAACGGCGGGATTTGAACCCACGACCCCCACTACCCCAAAGTGGTGCGCTACCAAGCTGCGCTACGTCCCGTATTTGTAAAATATCATAAGTCCATGCATAGTTTTAGTTCTTTATTGATTTCCAAGATATTCTTTTCCTAGACTTTCTTGTTATTCTTGTTATTAGTGTGTCTCTATTTTCATTAGAATATCCGTGAATATTAAGTTCTTTAGCTAATATTCTTAACTCATAAATATTCATTCTAGAAAGTATTAATTCAGTATTTATACCCCACTCTTTTCCATCTTTAGGTAATTTATTATTATGTTGCGATACTTCTAAGGAATATATTAATTCTGCGAATAATTCAGGAATTATAACAATCAGAATTGCAAGTATGTTATATATATTTATCCGAGCTTTATTAATATGTTTTTGTAATTTATCGTTCTTCATTTGATTAAAACTTGCTAATCATTAAATAAATAAGTAGCTATTATGAAGGTGAGATGAATTCTGATTTAATTGAACTATCAATCCATTGAATTTCTCTTTCCTGTTCAATCTTTTTTGACTTAAAACTAAATACCAGGAAAAATACTAATAATAAAGTAGCTAATATTATTAATAAAACCGTTCTATCTGGTAATTGGTCATTCATCATTAATTAGCTCGAATAGGAGTATTATCTCCTCTTAGAATGCAATGTGTTATGTCCCAATTATAATAAGTCCAAATATTTTCATTTAGTTTAAAATTTGATCCTTTATAATCTTTAAATTCAACTTTGGTGGGCATAGCCGAGCAATAAGGCCTACTTCCAGGTTTTGTTAAATATTGTTGGTGATATTCTTCTGCAAAATAGAACTTGATATTTTTTTCTATTTCTGTTGTGATCTCACCAAACCCATTATTGTTAAGTTCTTCTTGGTAACTTTTTTTGCTTTCTATTGCATTATCAAATTGCTTATTATTAGTTGTATAAATTGCTGATCTATATTGACTTCCAGAATCGTTCCCTTGTCGGTTCCCTTGTGTTGGGTCATGACATTCCCAAAATAATTTTAATAAGTCGCTTTGATCAATTATTTCTTTATTCCAAACCACCCTTACAACTTCTGTATGGCCTGTATTGCCAGTGCATACTTCTCTATAGCTTGGATCATTTACTTGACCACCAGCATACCCGACAGCGGTTGATACAACTCCTGGTAATCTCCAAAAACCTTTTTCAGCTCCCCAAAAACATCCACATCCAAACAGAATTTCTTCTTCGTTATCTTTTAAGGCTGCTTTAAGTTCATTTTTTAATATGGTATGAATCACCTTATTTTCGATTTTATTTGTAGGTTTATCAGAATATAGCTTATGAAGAAAATTTGATAAATATTCGTAGATTTTCTTTATCATAATTTTAATTTATAGTTTCTATTTTTATATGGTTTATGAGAGTTGTAACGAATGCAAATAATAAGAAAGGGAGACTTAGTACTAGAATTAAACCTACACCAAGAAGTGCGAAAACAGGTCTTGTTGATCCCATTAGTGCTAGACCCGCAGCCAGGCTTACAAAAATAACACCCATCCAGGCAAGTATTTGAATATATATGTCACCAAATTCAAGGTCACAAATAAGATTATATTTAGATAGGGAGTTCATGATTGCATATTTTATTATAAGAACATAATGGTTTTTGTAGCATTTATCTAATTAAATTTGGATAGATTAAAAAAAATTAATCATTAATCATTTGAATTGATTTTTTCTTTAGCTTTTTCTCTTTCCCACATGCTTTTATATATTCCATCTTTATTAATTAAACTTTGATGTGATCCTTCTTGTACAATTTCTCCTTCATTCATTACTAAAATACGATCACATGAGGCTGCAGCCGATAGTTGATGACTAATCATCAACACTGTCTTATTAAATTGATTCTTTATTGTTTGAAGTATTGCGGCTGCTGTTTTATTGTCAACACTAGCTAAAGCATCATCTAAAACTATTATTTTAGAATCGACTAATAGTGCTCTACTTAATGCTGTTCTTTGTCTTTGGCCACCACTGAGTGTTATTCCTCTTTCACCGACAAGAGTATTAAATCCATCTGGGAAACCTTTTATATCATCAGACATGCGTGCTTCATATGCTGATTCTTGGACTTTACTTATCGAAGCTTTTGGATTCCCATATCTAATGTTTTCTGTTAGTGTTTCTGTGAATAAATAGCCTTCTTGGGGGACTAGTGCAATAACACTTCTTAATTGTTTAAGCTTTAAATTAGTAATATCATAATCATCCAAGAATAGACTTCCTGGTTCAACATTTATCATTCTCCCTAATGCTCTTGCTAAGGTGGTTTTGCCACAACCAACAGGACCAACGAGAGCAACTATTTCTCCTGCATTTATTTTAAAAGAGAGATTTTTTAAAATATTTCTTGACGAATCTGAATAGTTTATTGAAAGACATCTTGCTTCTAATTTACCTACGATAGGTTTAGAGATATTAATTGCTTCTTTTTTGTCTTGGATTTTAGGTTCATTATTTAATATTTCTTCTACTCTTTCTAAACTCACTTGTCCAAGTTGGAATGTGTTGAGTGTGAAGCCTAATAATGCTGTAGGAAATACAAGTCTTTCGACATAAAGAATTAAGGCTACAAGCCCTCCAACAGTTAAGCTTTCTTTTCTAAGCTGACCGCTTCCAATTGAGATTAGTAAAAGCAATGATATAGACGATAAACCTTGAAGTAAGGGGAATAAAGTACTTGCTGTTCTTGCGAGATTTATAGCAGAATCTCTATATTTGGTATTTAATTTCTTAAAAGCGCTTTGCTCAGCTTCCTCTTGACCATAAATTTTAATTGCGCTTATACCAGATAGATCTTCTTGAATTAATTCACTTAATGCTGAGAGAGCTTGTTGTTGTTTTTTTCTTTGTTTAACCATTCTTCCTCCAAACAAACCTACTGTTGCCAAAAGAATTGGGTAAATAGAAATAGCAAATATTGTTAATAGAGGATCAATTGCCAGCATCGCTGGCAATGTGAATGTATAAGCTAAAAGTGTGTTTGTCAGACTAAGTATTGTAAAACCTAATAATCTTCTAATATTTTCCAAATCACTTGTGGCTCTGGTTATAACCTCTCCTGTACCTATACTTTGAACCCACTCAGGGTCTTGTCCCAACATATGATCAAATAATTTTTGTCTTAACGAAACCTCAACCTGTCTACCAACTCCAAAAACTAATTGCCTAGATAGCAATCTTACTCCTCCCATAACAGTTGCCAATAAAATTAACCAGGTAGATTTGTTTAGAACATCAGAGAATGTAAAGCCACTTTTAAGATCGTCAATTATGTTTCTAACTTCCATTGGTATTGCCACACTTAAAATATTTACAAAAATCAGACATATTGCGCCTATTATTAATTCCTTTTTGTGAGGTCTTAGATAGTTTTTTATTAGATCGAGTCTTAACGCTGCCATGCTTTTATTAATATGTCTACTAACCTAGGCAATATAAGCCCATGAATGTGACCATAACCTATTTATATTTATGAATCAGTCTCAAAATCATCCTCTTTATTCAACAGACCGAGAAAATCTTGATCGTTTATCTGCCATAGATTCTCCTTCACCCCTCGATTTTGTAGAACTTGCTAGACTAATTATTCGGTATAAGGATTTTAATGGTGCTGAAGACTTGAATTCTGATATGGAGAAAATATTAAAGAAGTGGAACTTAAACAAAAGTGAATTAGATGCAATAACAAGAAAAATTTGGTTAAATGGTTTTCGACCTGCAAGCTTTTCAAGTGTTGATAACGTTGGTTCTGGATTTGATACATCTGATTCAACCTAAATTTTAGTGTTATCAATTAATTTTTTTTTATATAAATATTTCAAGCTGTTGATATTTTCTGACTAGGTTATAGTAAACAATTAGTCCAGAATGTTTTACATCTGACCATTTACAAATTAATGACATCATCAAATTCTATATCTTTTTCAGAAATTCTTGAATCACTTCTTGAATGTAATGATTTAGTTGAGGAGCAGGTTAGCTTTTTGATGAATTCATGGTTAGAAAATAAAGTTGAGCCTGTTCAAACAGGAGCACTTTTAGCTGCATACAGATTTAAGGGGATTTCTGGGGATGAACTGTCAGTAATGGCACAAATCCTTCAGAAGGCATCTAAATCTCCAACTAATCTCCCAGACTTTGACCTCGTTGACACCTGTGGAACAGGAGGAGATGGAGCAAATACATTTAATATTTCTACTGCAGTAGCTTTTGTTTCTGCAACTCTAGGTGTAAAAGTTGCTAAGCATGGAAATAGAAGTGCAAGCGGAAAGGTTGGCTCTGCAGATGTCCTAGAAAAATTAGGCTTGCCTTTGAATGCTTCTACTGAAAAAATTGTTGAAGCCATTAAGATTCATGGAATCACTTTTCTTTTTGCGCCCTCATGGCATCCTTCATTAATTAATCTTGCGCCTCTAAGAAAAAGCTTGGGAATACGTACTATTTTTAATCTCTTGGGACCATTAGTTAATCCGTTCAAGCCTCAATATCAAGTGCTTGGTGTAGCAAAATCTAATTTGCTTGATCCAATGTCAATTGCTTTAAAAGGAATGGGTCTTAAAAGAGCTGTGGTTGTTCATGGTGCTGGAGGCCTAGATGAGGCATCATTAGCAGGGTCTAATCAATTACGTTTTTTAGAAAATGATTTCATAAGGTCTGAAATTATTACCCCCGGTGATCTTGGCCTTAGCGAAGTTTCTAATAAAAATTTAAAAGGTGATGATTTGCTTACTAATTCTCAAATTTTAAAGTCTTTACTTAAAGGCGAAGGAAATAAATTTCATAAAGAGGTAGTGGCACTAAATACAGCTTTAGTTCTTTGGGTATCAGGCGTTGAAGATGATTTATCTTTAGGAGTTAAAAGATCTTTGCAATGCTTGGAATCAGGTAGTCCATGGATCCTTTTTGAACAGTTACGAGATTTTTTAGCCAATTAATACTTATTATTCTTAAGTAACTAAATTATTATGTTTTTTAATACTGAAAGCTCTGCAATATTGTTATTAGATGATGGTACATATTTTGAGGGGATTGCTTTTGGTTCTATTGGAACTATTTCCGGAGAAGTGGTTTTTAATACAGGTATGTCAGGTTACCAAGAGGTAATAACTGATCCCAGCTATTTTGGGCAGCTGATTACTTTTACTTATCCAGAAATAGGTAATACAGGGGTAAATAGAAACGACAATGAATCTCCCCATCCATCAGTTAAAGGAGTAATAACTCGTCAGATGTCTACAACCGCAAGTAATTGGAGGCATGAAATGTATCTTGATGATTGGTTAAAGAATGAAAAGGTAGTTGGGATTAGAGGAATAGACACTAGAGCATTGGTTAGACACATTAGAGAAACTGGAACTTTAAATGGAATAATTTCATCTGAGTCTGGATATTCTATTAGTGAATTGTTTTCAATTTTAAGAAGTTCTCCATCAATGAATGGATTGAATCTCGTAGACAAAGTTACTACCGCGAAGATATATAAAACTAATTCAGTCTGTTCGGTTTCATTTGATCAAAGAATTAAAAATAGCGAAAAACGCCCATATAGAGTAGTTGCTATCGATTTTGGCATAAAGCAATCCATACTGGATCGATTAGTTTCTCATGGATGTGAAGTAATTGTCTTGCCAGCAGGTTCTTCAATGACTGAAGTTTTAGAATTTTCTCCAGAAGGCGTTTTCTTCTCAAATGGCCCTGGAGACCCCTCGACAGTAGAAAATGGTATAAAACTCACTAAAGATTTAATTGAATATGGGCAATTACCACTTTTCGGGATCTGTTTGGGTCATCAAATTCTTGGATTAGCTCTTGGCGGAAAGACCTTTAAGCTTCCATATGGACACAGAGGCTTAAACCATCCATGTGGATTGAACGGCAGTGTTGAAATAACAAGTCAAAATCATGGATTCGCTCTAGATTCTGAATCTTTGAATTTAGATGAAATTAAAATTACTAGATTTAATTTAAACGATAAAACAGTAGCAGCTATTTCAGTAATAGATAAGCCTTTTTTTGGAGTCCAATATCATCCTGAAGCCAGTCCCGGGCCTCATGACGCTGATCATCATTTTAATCATTTCGTAACCTTAATAGAAGAACGACGAACAATCGTGGATTAATTTGGTTTCTATCACTACACTTCCAACATGAAGTCATAGGGGATTGATTCCATAGCTGAATTACAACGACTTACTGTTTCTCTTAGAGGTGGCTTTAACCAACAAGCTGGATGTTTGGTTTTAAATTTCACTGGCCAGCTAGATGCTTATTCAGAGAAACAATTCACAACATTCACCAATGAAGTTTTAGATGCAAATCAATTGTCTGTAGTAATTGACTTAAGCAATATTGATTTCATTGATTCTTCAGGTCTTGGTGCGATGGTTCAAACTGCTAAGAAATGCAATCAGTCAAAAAGAGCCTTTGGGGTTGTAGGCAATCCAAGAGTTGTTCAAACTATTAAACTGGTTCGACTGGAGGAATTTCTTCATTTAGCACCAGATTTAAATACTGCTATTAATAAATTATCTTCTTGACTGATTGGATTCGCTCTTATAAATCAACCATTTCCCCTGATGGTTTAGGCCCATTGCAATTAGCGTGGTTAGGAGATGCAGTTTGGGAAATACATCAAAGATTACGTTATTGCAGTAGTCCTATGAGTTCAAAAGCTTTTCATAATGCTGTAGTTAATGAGGTAAATGCTTCTAGTCAAGCAAAGGCAATTAGTAAGATTGAGCCTTTCCTTACAGATTTAGAAAAAGACTATCTTAGAAGAGGGCGCAATAAAGCAGGAAGAGGTCCTAAAAATGTAGATGCAGCCACATATGCTATCGCTACGGGATTTGAGACTATTGTTGGGTGGCTTTTTTTGAAAAACCCAAAACGTCTCGCTGATTTATTTGATCTTCTTGATCAACCTATCACTTGAAAAAAGTTCTTAATTAAAATGAGTTACAGATTCAACAAAGATACAAGAAATTCTAAGAATGCTCCTTTTAGGAAAGGTGTGACAAATGATTTTCGGGATGAGAAAGATTCTAAAAAGTCATCATTTAAAAATCGACGTTCTTCAAAAAACAGCATTAACCGTCTTTCATCCGATCAGAGCAATATATATTCAACCGATAAGCAATTCAATAAGAGTGCTAGAGATAAAGAAGGATTAACTACTAATAATAGAGGTTCTAGAAAATTTGAAAGGCAATCATCAAATCGCGTTTATAGAAGATCTAATAATCAAACAAATAAAAATAATGTAGGAGGAATTGTTGATGAACCAATTTCATATTCTGAAAACTTTACTAAAGATTTAGGAAAAGATTTGATTTGGGGTCGCCATTCAACGGAGGCTGCACTTTTAGGTGGCAGAGCTATTCATAGGATTTGGTGTACTTCTGAGTTAAGAAGTACACCAAAGTTTTTTCAACTTCTTAAAGATTCAAAGTCTTCTGGAGTTTTGGTTGAGGAAGTTTCATGGTCTAGGCTGGGCCAGCTTACTAATGGGGCAGTTCATCAAGGAATCGTTTTGCAAATTGCCGCATCGAAAACACATGATTTGAAAAATTTAATTGATGCCTGCAAACCTTTTGGGGATTCTTCATTATTAATAGCACTTGATGGATTAACTGATCCTCAGAATCTAGGAGCAATAATTAGATCTGCTGAAGCTCTTGGTGCACAAGGAGTAATCATTCCTCAAAGGAGAAGTGCTGGATTAACTGGTTCTGTTGCAAAAGTTGCAGCAGGTGCTTTAGAACACCTACCAGTAGCAAGAGTTGTTAATCTAAATAGATCACTGGAAAAGCTAAAAGATGAAGGTTATTCTGTCGTTGGGTTGGCAGAGGAAGGTGATTCAACTCTTTCTGAATTAAATTTTCATGGCCCTTTGGTTGTTGTTGTTGGTTCAGAAGATAAAGGAATATCGCTAATAACAAGAAGGTTATGTGATCAATTAGTTAGGATTCCCCTTAAAGGTTTAACCACAAGTCTTAATGCCTCAGTTGCAACCTCTATTTTTTTATATGAAGTTGCAAGATCCCGATGGATGCGTTCAATTTCTGGCCAAGCCCCATCACCTCGATTATTAAAACCGCAAATTAAGACTAATACAACAAATGATTCTCTCTAGTATCTCTCTAAGTTGAAATATACGATATATTTTTTCTAGTTGAATTAGAATTTATAAACCACATCACTAAACAAATAATTAATAAAATTCTTGGCGGATATTTTTTTAATATGTTTTCGCTTAAAACCTTTCATCATCAAGTGAACATAAAAATACCTTTTTTTTGATAAATATAAGGATAAGAAAGTAAAATAGGCCAAACGCACTTTATTTATGGGTCCCCTTAGGGCTCTTCGAAGCTTAGGTAATAGTTTCGGCTTGGCCTGGTGGGCCAAGGTGGAGACCAATCAGCCTAACGTAACTTATTGGTTTGGCCCTTTTCTGACTCGCAGAAGTTTAAAAGTCAGATTAACTGGTTTTGTTGAGGATCTTTCAGTTGAGTCTCCTCAAAACATTACCCATTCTTTAATTAGGTGTCGTCGTAATGAGCCTCTAACGTCATAAGCTTGATAACAATTAGTTTATAATTAAATAATGACCTTTGAAGACCTACGCCAGAAATTGACAAGTGGTGAGGTCTCTGCCAAAGAAATAGTACAGGAAAAAATCAATCGTATTAATGAATTAGATCCGACCTTAAATACCTTTTTAAGTGTTAACAGTCAAAGTGCTCTAGATCAAGCAGAACAAATTGATAATCAGCGTGCTTCGGGCGCGGATCTTCCACCTCTTGCTGGAATACCAATAGCAATTAAAGATAACTTGTGTACTAAGGGTATTAAGACAACTTGCGCTAGCAAAATTCTTGGTAATTTTGTTCCTCCCTATGAGTCTACTGTTACTGAAAGACTTAAAAAGGCCGGAGCAATAATGATTGGAAAGACGAATATGGACGAATTTGCAATGGGTAGCTCAACTGAAACTTCAGCATTCGGACCAACTTTAAACCCTTGGGATATTAATAAGGTTCCTGGAGGAAGTTCTGGAGGAAGTGCAGCATCAGTTGCTGCAGGCTTATGTTTTGGCTCTTTAGGATCAGATACTGGAGGTTCAATTCGACAACCAGCTTCTTTCTGTGGTGTAGTGGGAATGAAGCCCACTTATGGTCGTGTTAGCAGATGGGGACTAATTGCTTTTGCTAGCTCTTTGGATCAAGTAGGTCCATTCGCGACTAATGTTTCTGATGCAGCTGAAATTTTACAGATTATTTCTGGGAAAGATGATTTTGATTCAACTACTGTTGATATACCAGTTCCAAATTATATAGATTACCTCTCTAAACCAATTAAGGGAATGAAAATTGGTTTAATTGATAATTGCTTCGAGCATGAAGGATTATCCTCAGAAGTAAAGAAAACTGTTCTTAAATCTGCATTAGTTCTTGAAAGTTTGGGAGCAGAGATCGTAAATCTTTCATGTCCTCGCTTTAATGATGGAATAGCAACCTATTATGTAATAGCACCTTCAGAAGCATCAGCTAATTTAGCTAGATACGATGGTGTTAAATATGGTTTTCGCTTTAATGAGGCTCAATCACTTATTGACATGACCTCAAAAAGTAGAGCTTTAGGCTTTGGAAGTGAAGTAAAGCGAAGGATTCTTATAGGTACATATGCATTATCTGCTGGGTATGTAGATGCTTACTACAAAAAGGCTCAACAAGTCCGAACTTTGATTCGTAATGATTTTGAAGAAGCGTTTAAAAAAGTTGACATATTATTAACACCAACCTCACCTACGACAGCTTTTGGTGCAGGTGAAAATGTTGATAATCCAATAGCAATGTATTTGTCAGATTTATTGACTATCCCTGCTAATTTAGCTGGCTTACCAGCTATTAGCTTGCCATGTGGTTTCGACAAGTCAGGACTTCCCATAGGCTTGCAATTAATTAGTAATGTCTTTGATGAAGCAAGTCTTCTTCAAGTAGCAAGTCAATTCGAGATAGCAGCTGAGGTCTCTAAAAAAAGACCTAAAACTGATTTCACGTATTAATTTTTAACCACTTCATGTAGCGTCTCGAGTTCTGGCTACACTATATGCAGCGTCACTTCGCTGCCTATTTATGTCATTCGTCCCAATTCATAATCACAGTGATTACAGCCTTCTTGATGGAGCCAGTCAACTTCCATTAATGGTAAATAGGGCAAAGGAATTAGGGATGCCAGCCATAGCTTTGACAGATCATGGCGTTATGTATGGTGCGATTGAATTGTTGAAGCTATGTAAGGCAGCACAAATAAAACCGATTATTGGTAATGAGATGTATGTCATTAATGGTTCTATTGATGATCCTCAACCAAAAAAAGAAAAAAGATATCACCTTGTGGTTGTGGCAAAAAATCAAATCGGTTACGAGAATCTTGTCAAACTAACTACACTTAGTCATTTAAATGGTGTTAGAGGAAGGGGGATATTCTCACGACCATGCATCGATAAATCATTATTAAAAAAATATAGTGAAGGATTAATTTGTTCAACGGCTTGTCTAGGTGGAGAAATCCCTCAAGCGATTTTAAAAGGCAGGAATGATGTCGCTAGAGATATAGCATATTGGTACAAAGAAATTTTTAATGATGATTTCTATCTTGAAATTCAAGATCATGGATCAATAGAGGATAGAATTGTTAATAGTGAAATAGTTAAAATATCTAAAGAGCTTAATATTCAAATCATAGCCACTAATGATGCACATTATGTATCTAAAAATGATATCGAAGCGCATGATGCCTTGATATGCGTTTTGACAGGAAAATTAATAAGTGACAATAAAAGATTGCGATATACTGGTACTGAATATATAAAATCTGAAGAGGAGATGAGATCTTTATTTACTGACCATTTAGATAAAGATATAATCAATCAATCAATTGAAAATACAGTTAAATTAGCAAATAAAGTTGAGGAATACAAAATATTAGGTACATACAAGATGCCGAATTTCCCTATACCAAAAGGATATAAATCTATTGAATATCTAAAAGAAATATCTATCAAAGGACTCTTAGAAAGATTAGAACTCCTTAGTTATTCAAATGTTCCAAATAGTTATAAAGAAAGACTTGATTATGAGTTGAATGTTATAGAACAAATGGGATTTCCAACATATTTTCTTGTCGTATGGGATTATATTAGATTTGCAAGAGAACAAAATATTCCAGTAGGTCCAGGTAGGGGTTCTGCAGCTGGCTCTCTAGTAGCTTTTTCTCTTCATATTACTAATATTGATCCTGTTGAAAATGGATTATTATTTGAAAGATTTCTCAATCCAGAGAGAAAGTCAATGCCAGATATTGATACTGATTTTTGTATTGAAAGACGTGGTGAAGTTATTGATTATGTAACCAAAAAATATGGCGAAGATAAGGTCGCACAGATAATTACATTCAATAGAATGACATCCAAGGCTGTTTTAAAGGATGTAGCTCGAGTACTTGATATCCCTTATGGAGAGGCGGATCGTTTGGCAAAATTAATTCCTGTTGTAAGGGGAAAACCAGCAAAATTGTCTTCCATGATTTCTAAGGATTCTCCTAATAAGGATTTCCTTGAGAAATATAATAATGATCCCAAAGTTAAAAAATGGGTAAATATGGCAATGCGAATTGAAGGAACAAATAAGACTTTTGGTGTACATGCTGCCGGTGTTGTCATAGCCGCTAATTCTCTTGATAATTTAGTACCTCTGCAACGAAACAATGATGGGCAAATAATCACACAATATTTTATGGAAGATATTGAATCACTTGGTCTTTTGAAAATGGACTTTTTAGGACTTAGAAATCTTACAATGATAGAAAAAACAATTAATTTGGTTCAGGAATCCATTGGCGAGAGATTAGACCCTGACTCTTTACCTTTCACAGATGAGAAAACATTTGAATTACTTTCCAGGGGAGATTTAGAAGGTATTTTTCAACTTGAATCAAGTGGAATGAGGCAAATAGTTAAAGATTTGAAGCCTTCATCTCTTGAAGATATTTCTTCCATTCTTGCTCTCTATCGACCTGGTCCACTTGATGCTGGATTAATTCCTAAATTCATAAATAGAAAACATGGAAAGGAGAATATTGATTTTCCCCATCAGTCTCTAAAACCTATTTTAAGTGAGACTTATGGAATCATGGTTTATCAGGAGCAGATTATGAAAATTGCTCAAGATTTAGCTGGATATTCCCTTGGTCAGGCAGATCTTTTAAGAAGAGCTATGGGTAAGAAAAAAGTTTCTGAAATGCAACGACATAGAACACTCTTTGTTGATGGCGCTGTTAAGAATGGAGTTACTGAATTGATCGCTGATAAGTTGTTTGATCAAATGGTTTTGTTTGCAGAGTACTGCTTTAACAAAAGTCATTCGACTGCTTACGGTGCTGTTACTTATCAGACCGCTTATTTAAAAGCACATCATCCAGTCGCATATATGGCTGCATTGCTTACAGTCAATTCAGGTTC
>QCJC01000002.1 GCA_003216275.1 Prochlorococcus sp. AG-402-P18
TTGTAAGTCTTTTTCTGGCAGCTTTGATGATAATTTTAGGTAATCTTATGGCTGAATCTAGTCTTGTTCTTTCTAACTTATTTAATCAAATAGGAAGTCTTAATCTTCTGATAGGATTATTTAATTTACTTCCTATTATTCCGCTTGATGGAGGTGTAATATTAAAATCTTTGATATGGCATTTTACAGGCAAAAGAAATTGCTAGATTAAAAATAAATGCTATTGGTGTAATTGGAGTTAGAAATTCTCCTCGCTTTGTCCCTAAAGAAAAATGTATCCAAATCTTTAATGAAGTAGAAAGAATCTCTTCAAATATTGAAAGAGTACTTGTGCTTGCAAATGAAAAGATTGAAGCAATAAAATATATAAATAATGAGTCAACTCCACCAACTGTAATACAGCTACATGGAGATGAATCAGTTAATTATTGTAATCAGTTAAAGAATGAATTACCAGACATAAATTTATGGAAGGCCTTTAGATTAAAATCTATGATAGATCTGGAAAATACCCAAAAGTATGAGAAAGACATTGACGCTATTCTTCTAGATGCATGGGATCATCAATCTTTAGGAGGGACTGGTAAAAGGATACCTACAAAATTACTAATTAATAAAACATTTAAGACCCCTTGGATCTTGGCTGGTGGAATATCTGCTGAAATAATTCCTGAAATTTTCTCAAGAATTAAACCCGATGGAATTGATGCTTCAAGTCTGCTAGAGACATCTCCTGGTATAAAAGATCTTGAGAAAGTTAAATCTCTTGTGCATGCAATTAGAGAAGTTGATTAATTAAAAAGTTGAAGATGTTTCCTCAACTCAAAATGCTCCTGTCGAAGGCATTAAGGTCAAATCCTCAATAATTTGATTACTTGGTTGACTAGCAAGATATAAAAGCTCTAATGCAACTTGGTTAACCGATAACATAGATTTTCTATCAAATTGCATATCTACCGTATCTGAATCCCAAAGAGATGAATTTACTGATCCAAGCGTAAGTGTGCATGCTCTTATTAAGTTTTTACGTTCTTCCTCGGCTAAGCACTTAGTAAAACTTGCTAAGGCTGCTTTCGAAACACAATAAGCACCCCATTTTGGAAATACATTTCTAGAGGCATGACTACTAACATTAATAACCAGACCCCCTTTTTTCCTCATCAATGGAACAACCTCAGTACATACTTGAAAAATACTCGTAAGATTTAATTGTATTATCCATTGCCATTTTTCTAATGGCATAGATAACAAATCTCCAGTCCATGCTACTCCAGCATTATTAATTAAAACTGAAGGAATCAATCCATAGTTAATTAATTTGGTTATTCCCTGAGAAATATCTTGAGGATTATTAAGATCAATAGATTGAGAGAAAACCTTAATTTCTTTGTTATCAATCTCATTTACAAGATTCTCGAGATTTTCTTCAGATCTTGCTAAGAGTAATAAGTTCCATCCAGCATTAGCGAAAGTTTTAGCGGTGGCTCTTCCAATACCTCTAGAAGCACCTGTAATTAATACTGTTGACAAGTGAGTTGAAAGCAAACATTTAAACTTTAAACTGAAATCTCATTTTCGAGAGATTGAGTTTCTAAATATTTTCCCATTTTTCTAAATTTAGAATATCTTTTTTCCCGTAATTCAATTGGAGATAGATTCAATAATTCAGATAAATGTTTTTCTAGTGAATTTTTAAGAGTATCTCCAGCCTGAAGAGGAGCCCAATTATTACCACCAGAGGGCTCTTTTAATACCTCATCAACAATCCCTAGCTTTAATAGATCAGATCCAGTGATTTTGAGAGATGAAGCCGCCTCAGGAGCCTTACCTGCATCCCTCCAAAGAATCGATGCACATGCCTCAGGACTGGCAACAGTATAAACACTGTGTTCAAACATAAGCAGCCTATCAGCAACGCCAATTCCTAGAGCTCCTCCAGAACCTCCCTCTCCAATGACAGTTGCAATTATTGGAACTTTCAATCTAAACATTTCGCGTAAATTCACTGCGATTGCCTCTCCCTGTCCTTGCTCTTCAGCTAGAAGACCTGCATAAGCTCCTGGAGTATCAATAAAAGAGATTATCGGGAGACTGAATCTATCTGCATGATCCATGAGCCTCAAAGCTTTTCTATATCCACCTGGTTTGGCCATACCAAAATTTCTAGCTACATTCTCTTTTGTATCTCTTCCCTTTTGCTGACCGATAAGAAGGACAGGTCGTTTACCAATTCGAGCCAGCCCTCCCACTAGAGCCTGATCATCTGAACCATTACGGTCTCCGTGCAATTCAACCCAGTCATCGCAAAACATTTGAATGTAATCAAGTGTGCTTGGCCTTTGAGGATGTCTAGCAACTTGAATCTTTTGAGCAGGTGTAAGTGCACTAAATATTTCTTCTCGTCTTCTTGCAGCTAGCGTCTCTAATTGGAGCAGCTGTTGACTTACGTCAACTTCTGAATCTCTTGCTAATTCCCTAATTTGATCAATCTGATTCTCTAGTTCAACAAGAGGTTTTTCAAATTCAAGGAGAAAACGTCTAGCCATAAAAAATAGAGATTTATTCAGACGGTTATTGTCTGAATATTAGATTTTAAACCAACAGCTGAGAATCCATGTTTTAAAGATGCTTTACCAATAAAGTCCATTTTTTCAAGGGTTATGTTATTTCTTCCCCAACTAAAGTTAGTGTGACAACTCTCAAATTCAAGAATCATTGCCTCAGCAAAACAAGCAAACATTTCTCTTTTAGGATTTTCCATTTCAGCCAATTCCATCATGCTCCAACCAATATCCTTAAAAAATTGAACTATGCCTCCCTTCAATACATGAATACCAGAGCCTGAAAACTTTTCGTCTAAATTTTTGGGATACCCTCCATCAATCATCAAGCAAGGTCTTTTAATTTTAGATGGATCAATATCCAAAGTTTTAGGCATACTTGCTACCCAAATAACAATATCAGCCTCAGGCAATGCTTCCTCAAGACTAACTATTCGCCCCCCTCCTAATTGGGTTTGAAGTTCAATTAAAGGTGTTTGCTGCCTAGCGACTAATAACAGTTCTGAAATGCCCGTTCGATTTGAAAGCCATCGACAAACTGCACTGCCTATGTCCCCGGTAGCTCCCACAACAGCAACTTTCGCTTTCTTTAAATCAATACCGATTAGAGGTGCATTTTCTTCTAGTTGTCTACAAATAACCCATGCTGTATGAGTATTTCCAGTGGTAAATCTCTGCCAATCAAGAGTTGTATTTCTTACTTGTTGATTTTGGAGCAAATTAAAATTCTCAAAAATTATTGAAGTAAATCCACCAAGCGCAGTTATGTTAATGCCTTTTTTTTGAGCTAACTCCATAGCATTTAAAACTTTTCTTCTTGCTGTTTTGAAACGACTTAACATCTCAGGTACGAAACAAGAGTCTATATATGCGCCTTCAATTCTCTTCCCAACTGCACTTAGCACTTCAACATGCTCAACTAACTGGGGAGGTGCTGTACACCAAACATCCAAGTCCCCCTCAGCTATATGGTCATATCCCAAGCCCAATGCCTTGCGCTTGGCATCCTCAAAACTTGTTGAATGTCCAATTAGCCCAAACATTTGGCACCGAGCAAGATCAAAATTGGAACTAAATATTTATACAAGATTGAAGACTAAACCACAAAGGTCACAAAAAAAAAGAATTCCTCAAGATCTTTAAGCTCTTGAGGAATTTATTTAAGAATAGATAAAAATTAAAATCTATTTAGATGACTGCTGCTAAAGCCATTCTTGCAATCTCTCTATTATCAAGACCAATTTCAAGAAGAGAGTCTTGGTAAGCAATCATAAATTCTTCCATCAACTCTTCTTTATCCATATGAAGAACTTCTGCATCTTCAGAAACTTCATCAAGCATAGACTTTATTAAAGGCAAATTTTCTTTATTAGCTTTCATAAGGTCTTTCTTTACTGCCTCAAGGTTAGCTTTCAACCATTCTTGCCCATAATTTAAGTGGAGATATTCGTCTTGGACTACCCCTTCTGTAATTCTCTTTGCAAAAGGATCCGCAACACGTATGTAAACGTGATAAGCAGAAATTGCAAATGATTCAATTAAAATGCATTGAATTAAAAGACATGTAGTTGTATCTCCTGCTTTAAAAGCTTCTATAAAATTATTATGCAGTTTTGAGAAAAATGTTTTAGCGAAAGGCATATCGGGCTTTACAGCAAGATTTCTTCCGCATGCACAAAAACCATTCATATGCTTTTTTTCCATCTTCCCTAATCTGATGAGCTCCTCTGAATGCTCAGGAATTAACTTCGCGAGATCAAGGAAATTGGAGTAAGCCTCATTCTCTCCTTCAATTACAACTGCATTTATTCTGCTGTATGCATCTTTGTAAGATTCCGAGGTGAAATCCGGAAGAGTTTCAGAATTCAACTCTTCTTTTTCTACAGCTAATTTTGTGGATGCAAGAGCTTGCATAATCTATTAAAAATTTGTCAATCTGAGTGATCTTACAGAATTAATTACAAAATAGTCGTTCAGTTACTACATCTTAACTGGGGGAAACAGGTTTTCCTGACTTAATTGGAGGCCAGTCACTGGCCAAAAGGCTCATAAATAGGGACTTCCAATGATTAATTAGAGCATTTTCTAAAGCGTCACCCAATTCAGAATTTGATGAACTTGCATCACCAATTACTCCTGTCGAGCTCAAATCCTCAGTCAACCATGCACACGGTGAGGAACCTTCAAGACTCCAACCTTTTGGAGTTCTAACTATCTCTTCATTAGGATCTTTTTTTTCTAAGTATGAATCATTTCGAACCAGATCTTTAGACATGTGCAACATAAGACTTGTTTCAGCCAATGCAGCGTGCAGCCCTTCCTCAACTTCCTTTTCAGGCAAAAGGTCATCTAATTCAGGAACACCACTCCAAATAAAACATGGAAGTACAGCGAGAGAAGGACATTGAATTCTCAATTGTCTTGAGACAGCTTGAAGTAAGCCTATTTGTCCACCATGGGCATTAAAAAAAATTAATCTTTTAAACCCCATAGAAGCTATCTGTTCGCCAACATCTGTCACCAATGAAATTAAAACTTTTGCAGATAAAGATAAGGTTCCTGGAAAAGCTTGATGCTCAGGAGAAAAGCCAATTGATTGAGAGGGCATCATCCATATAGGCATTTCCTCTGGCAAACATTCAAGTGTCTTAATCAGAATATTTTCAGCAAAAAAAGTATCAGTAATTAAAGGTAAATGAGGACCATGCTGTTCACATGCACCAAAAGGCCAAACCAGCGTAGATCCCTTTTCAGAAGCCGCTTTAGCGGCTTCTGGCCAGGTCAAGTTTTCAAATCGTCGAGTTGGGAAAATGATAGAAATCTCCTAATTAGTTAAAAACAACTTACCCTTGGCTGTAAGAATGTTTCACTTATCACCGAGGGATATTATGGCAGGATCAGATCCTCAGCCTAAAAAAGCTACTCCCCCGAGACCAGCAGCAAACGCACCACGCAAGCCATTACAAGTAATGCATATCAGTCGAAAGACTGATGAAGGGCTCATAAATAAAAAATCATCCGATGAAAACTTATCTAAAGATAAGAGTTTTCAAGAAGAAGTACTAGTAGAAAAAATCATTTCTCCTCCAATAAAAGACACCATAAAAAAAGAAGAAAAACTAGAGAATCTCAATGATGATTTCAATTCGATAAGTATGGGAGACTTACTCAGGTCAGAAAACAAACAAGAAGCAAGCCTGAGCTACAAGAATTTTGACTCTATTGAAAACAAAAGAACTTCTGAGAAAAAAAATATAACTGTAGATGATTATGATTTTGACGAAGATGAATTTCTAGCAGCATTAGACGAAAACCAGCCAATTGGAACAACTGGTGAAATCGCAAAAGGTTCAGTTATTGCAATAGAAAGTGATGGTATATACGTAGACATAGGTGGAAAAGCTCCTGGATTTATGCCTAAGAATGAATGTGGACTTGGCGTAATTACAAATCTAAAAGAACGCTTTCCCAAAGGTTTAGAAGTTGAAGTACTGGTCACTAGGGAACAAAACGCTGATGGGATGGTAACCATTAGTTGTAGGGCTCTAGAACTTAGAAAGAGCTGGGATAAAGTGCAAAATCTTGCAAAAGAAGGAAAAGTTATTCGGGTAAAAATAAATGGATTTAACCGAGGTGGAGTCACATGTGATTTCGAAGGTTTAAGAGGTTTCATTCCCAGATCACAACTGGAAGATGGAGCAAATCATCAATCTCTAGTATCTAAAACAATAAATACTGCTTTTTTAGAAGTAAATCCAGAAAGAAGAAAACTTGTTCTTTCAGAAAAAAAAGCTGCAATTGCATCAAGGTTTTCTGAATTAGAAATAGGTCAATTAATAGAGGGTACGATTTTAGCCATCAAACCATATGGTTTCTTCGTTGAACTAAAAGGTGTAAGTGGGTTATTGCATCATTCAATGGTCACAAATGGAAGCATGAGGAGCCTTAGAGAGGTTTTTCAAGAAGGAGAAAACCTCAAAGCTGTGATCACCGATTTAGATCCTTCAAGAGGTCGAATAGGTTTAAATACTGCCCTTTTAGAGGGGCCGCCTGGAGAACTTCTTACTGATAAAGAAAAAGTAATGGAAGAGGCTGAGGAAAGAGCGATTAAGGCTCGAAATAGTCTAAATAAAGAGAAAGTTGATCCTCAAAAAGAAACCCAAAATGAAGGAAATTCTCAATAGCCTTTAAACAAAAAATGATAGTAAGTAATAACAAAAAATCGAATTTACAGAAAGCAGACTGGGAAATTGACTTCTATTCTCGACCAATTGTTGATGAGAATGGGAAAAAAAGATGGGAATTACTAATTTCAAGTACAAATAATTTCAAAGGAAATAAAACATTTAGATGGGAAAAGATATGCCCTGCCTCAAGTGTTAATTCCATTTGGTTAAAAGATGCTCTAGAGGAAGCTATTAATACCGCAAATTCTGAAGGCTGGGATACTCCTTCTGTTCTGCGTTGTTGGAGATCTTCGATGAAAACAATGATAAAACGTGCAGCAGATCAAATCGGCATAGAGCTTATTTCTAGTAGGAGAACATATTCTTTATTTGAATGGCTTCTTGAACGAGAAAGAGATTTTTATCCTCAGCAAAAAGGATATATAGGCGTCAACCTGGCTCCTCCATCTAACCCAATTAGAAACCAACCCATTCCATTACCAGAGGAAGTAAGAGGAGACTCTTGGAGCTTCGCTTCACTTTCACTAAATACACTCATAGAAGCAGATGAATGGGAAATAGAATTTTCTAATTTAATACCTATTAAAGAATCCATTGATAAAAATTTATCAATTCCAGGAATCAGGCTCTTTAGTTCAAAGAGATCATTGGCACTAGCTGCCTGGCTCGGTGGACTTGAGCCAGCGAAACTAATAATTGAAGGAACTCAATTAATTTTGGAAGCAGGGTTAGCGGATAGGTGGTTGGTTACTGATGTAAAAGATGAGGCAAAAGATGCTATTTCAAATAATTTTCTTAATACAAAAAACAACGCAGATGGCCTCCAATTTATTTCAGTTCAAAGAAGTTCAGAACAAAATTCCTTAGATGGTTTTTGGATGCTAAAAGACATTGGGAATTTCTAATTAAGAGTTTTTTTCTTAAAAATCAATAAATTAAGAATATTTAATTTCTAGGAAAGAAATTATCTTTTATGAAAAAATTATTTCTCATATTAATAATGTGATAATAAAAAGTTTAAGTAGTAATTTTCTTAATTTTTAGAATGATTTTAACATGTATTCTTAGCAAGACCTTCGCTTATATATTGCTCAGTTATGTCTATATTGGTATTAAAAGGAATAACCCTAGCTACTAAAGCTCCGTCAATAGAGCCTTTAGGTTTTAAGTTCACTTTTGTATGTCTTGGCAATTGTTTCTTAAGCCAAATAATGGAAGTTTCTTCTAAATCGGGATCTATTTCAGTACATGCTATTTTTACAGTATAAGTACGATTTTGATCTCCAATTAAAACAACAGATGAACTACTTACCTGCAAAACTTCTGCGGAATTTGCTTGAAAACAAAAACAAAAAAAACATATAAATAAAATACAAAGTTTCTTCATTAAATAATTTCTAATCTGTTGTTAATTTACTCAGATTTTGGATGCCTACCATTTGTGCATTACTCTTCCCAGGTGGAACCATTGGGTAACAGTTTTCATCTTTTCTGACATTTACGTTCACAAGAGCCGGACCATTATTCGTTAAGGCTTTCTTAAGTTGAGGTATTAAATCATCTCTTTCAGAAATCACAAAACCTTTAATTCCAAAAGCACGCGACAATGAAATGAAATCAGGTTCTCCAACTGACATATTAGAAGCTGAATATCTTTCATCGTAAAAGCTTTCTTGCCATTGCCTAACCATTCCTTGCCAATGATTATTTATAATAATTACTTTTAAATTTAAATTATATTGAGCAATAGTTCCAAGCTCTTGTATGTTCATGAGAATACTTGCATCTCCAGCAATACAAATCACTTGTTCTTCAGGCAAAGCGACTTTAACCCCCATTGCTGCAGGCATGCCAAAACCCATAGTCCCAAGACCGGCACTACTAATCCATTGCCTGGGTCCATTTAATAAATACTGAGCTGCCCACATCTGGTGTTGACCAACATCAGTTGTAATATATGCATCTTGAGCCAAATCCCTCAATGCAATTAATACTTCCTGTGGATAGATTTCTCCTTCTTTTGGTGGAGTCGTCAAAGGAAAGTCTTTTTTCCAGTTTTTAATTTTTGTAAGCCAATTAGAAGTTTTCGGAGTGTTTTTTCTTTGATTACTTAGATCTAATAATTTAACAAGACTAATTCCAACATCACCTAATACAGAGACTTCAACAATTCTATTCTTATTTATTTCTGCTGGGTCAATCTCAAAATGAATTACTTTAGCTTTAGGAGCAAAAGTGTCCAATTTGCCAGTAACTCTGTCATCAAATCTTGCTCCAATTGCAATTAATAAATCACATTCAGTTACTGCAAAATTTGCATAAGCTGTTCCATGCATCCCAAGCATTCCAACTGATAGAGGATCGCGTTCATCAAAAGCTCCCTTACCCATCAAAGTTGTAGTTACTGGGATTTGATATCTGTTTGCAATCGCAGCTAGAGTTTCATGTGCTCCTGATGAAATAACACCTCCACCCACATAAAGGAGTGGTTTATTAGCCTTTTCAATTAAATCTAAAGCTTCACTAATGGTTTCATGTTCTGGAGCAAAAGGCAGTTCAAATCCAGGAGGTTTTATTGAACCTGGCTCAATCGGCTGATATTCAAATAATTCTTGTCCAACATCTTTTGGTATATCAATCAAGACAGGTCCTGGTCTGCCTGATGAAGCTATAAGAAAGGCCTGTGCTACAACTTTTGAGATTTCAGCTGGATCTCTCACTACCCATGAATGCTTAACTATTGGAAGTGTTATGCCAAATATATCTGTCTCTTGAAATGCATCGGTGCCAATAGCAGGTCTTGGAACCTGACCTGTAATGACAACAAGAGGGACTGAGTCCATTTGAGCAGTTGCAATCCCAGTGACCAAATTTGTAGCACCAGGTCCTGAGGTGCCAAAACAAACACCAACTCTCCCAGTCGCCCTTGCGAAGCCGTCTGCCGCATGAGTACCTCCCTGTTCATGTCTAACAAGAATATGTTTCAACCAACCTTCTTTCTCTGCTTTAAAAACTGCATCATAAATGGGAAGAATCGCACCACCTGGATAACCAAAAATAGTATCTACTCCATGTCTTCGAAGAGAATCCATTAGAGCATCAGCTCCAGACATCTCATCTTGAGTTTGTGTTCCTGAATCACCTATATCATTAGGCGTAGAGGTCAGGGTCACGGCAGAAAAAAATCTAAACCAACAATAAATCCTAGTATGCTTATTTTCAATTATTCTAAATTAAAAAAAGAAACATTTAATTAAATCGGTTTATCCTTTAAAGACAAATAATTGGCAATTTAATTAATAACTAGAGATATTTTTCTTTATTTACAACAAACCTATTTGATGTAAAGGTCCATTACCAATTATCAATTCCATCACAAACCCAAGAAAAACTATCATTGCAACTCTGCCATTCCAAACCTCAGAGCTATTGTTCCATCCCCATTGCCATTTCTCTTGTGGATAAAGTTTTACTCTTTCAGGCAATTTTGAAGCTTCTTCCAAGCTAATACCATCGCTTTTTAGACAAGTAGAAACAAGGTCAGCAAGTCCTTCAATAAACAATGGATAAGTATCAAGTGCTGGAACTCTTTTGAAATTGATAATTCCATTAGTGTTAGCAATTTCTTTATATTCAATATCAATCTCTTGAAGAGTCTCAATATGCTCACTCACAAAACTAATTGGAACTACTACAAGTTCCTTCACACCTGATTGTCCAAGTTTTTCTAAGATTTCTTCAGTGTATGGTTTTAGCCATTCTTCTGGACCTACTCTACTTTGATAGGCAAGAGAGAATGGATTACTAAATCCGAGCGAACTTTCAAGTTGATCAATAATCAGCAGAGAACAATTTTGTATTTGATCTTGATAAGGATCTCCTGCTTCCTCCACATAACTTTTAGGGACGCCATGTGCCGTAAAAAAAACATGCGCATTTTCAGGTTTTTCACAAGCTAAAATTTGACACTTGATCAATTCAGCCATAGAAGTTACATAAGCTGGATGATCAAACCAATTGCGAATACATCGTATTGATAGTTTTGCAAATTCAGAGTCATTATCTCTTAACCTTTTTAATTCCCTAAAACTTGATCCACTTGTGCTAATGGAGAAGTGGGGATAGAGCGGTAAAACAACAACTTCACTAATTCCATCAGCCTTTATATCAGCTACGGCTGACTCAGTAAAAGGATGCCAGTACCTCATTGCAACATATGTTGTTGCGTCAATGCCCAAATTCCTTAGATAGCTTTGGAGTTCTCTTGCTTGCTGTTCAGTAATACGCCGTAAAGGTGATCCACCACCTATTGATCTATATGCCTCTTGGGATTTACTGCTTCTCAATAAGCTAATCAACCAAGCTAAGGGTTTTTGAAAAGCACGAACTGGTAAACGAATTATCTCTGGATCCGAAAATAAATTGTATAAGAATGGTCCAACATCCTTAATCCTTTCAGGACCTCCAAGGTTTAATAAGAGGACACCAACCCGAGCCATTTTAGAAAGAACTCCTTATAAAAGGTTATATAAACCCTTATCAAGGTAAAGCTAGCTAAATTTACAGGATGATGGACGAGAATCAAAAGCTATTAAATATCAATAGAGACTTAGCGTCAAAGGGAATAAAGCTAAGAATTGAGAAAAGAGGTAATAATTTAAACATTCGAGGACCTTTACCTGATAAAAAATCTCCCAATCTTTCCAAAGTTCAAAGAATAAGTCTTAAACTCCCATACAGTAACAATGGTCTAGAAGAAGCTAAAAAAGCTCTTGAACTCATTGTCTTTCAAATCAAAAAAAGTCAATTTTGCTGGTCTTACTGGATAAAAGAAAAGAACAACTCATCGAATCAAATTCAAAATTCTAATTTAGATGCTGAAATAGAGCGCTTTAAAAAAAAATTTTTTTCAGACACATCAAGAAGCAAATCACCTGCAAGCAAGATCAGTACATGGCAGTCTGCATATAAACCATATATAAACAGATTAATTAGATTTAGCACTAAATCTAATCTAAAATTAAGCGAAGAACTGTTACTTAAAATCCTTTTAAGTTATAAAGAAAATTCTCGAAGCAGACAGCAATGCGGTATTGCTTTAAGCGCTTTAGCTAGACACCTTGGTTTAGAACTTCCTGAAAGCTGGAAACGACTTCAAAGTGGCTATGGAATACACCAATCTAATTTTAGAGAATTGCCCAGTGATGAAGAAATTATAAACAGCTTTAAATTAATACCTAATACAAAATGGAGATTTGTTTTCGGATTAATGGCAACTTATGGATTAAGAAATCATGAGGTTTTTTTTAGTGATTTATCTTGCCTAAAAAAAGGTGGGGACAAAATATTAAGAGTTTTCCCTAAAACGAAGACAGGTGAACATCAGGTGTGGCCTTTTCATCCAGAATGGATTAATTTATTCGAACTTGATAATATTACTGATACTTCTAATTTACTCCCAAGCATCAAAACAGATTTAAGATATACAACTCTTCAACATATTGGTAGAAGAGTATCTGAACAATTTCGAAGATATAAAATATCTTTTACTCCCTATGACTTAAGACATGCCTGGGCAGTAAGGACAATTTTAATAGGTCTTCCGAATACTGTAGCAGCAAAAATGATGGGGCACTCAGTATCCATACACACAAAAACCTACCATCATTGGATAACAAGAAGAGATCAACAACTCGCTGTAGATAGTGCGCTATCTAGAGGAAAAAATCAACTAAATGAATAATTAATATTTATAGCAATCTTAAGAATATTAATTACTCTTTGTTTAACTTATTTTGTTTTAATCAAAGAAAATGAATCAAGAGATTCCTAAAGGAAAGTCAAACCTTAATAACCTCGATAAAAGTGCAAAGGCAATAGGTATGGGAGGTAATTTGATACCAAATATTACTAATGAAAAATATCGACAAAGGATGGAAAAAAGGAGAGAAGTACAAAAACAAAGGTTAAAAGAAAGGGATAAAGAAAAAGGTCTTATTATAATCAATACCGGTCAAGGGAAAGGAAAGACAACAGCTGCTTTAGGAATGGGAATTAGAGCCTTAGGACATAAACACAAAGTTGCAATAATTCAATTCATCAAAGGTGGATGGGAACCAGGTGAATCATTATCCTTAAGAAGTTTTGGAGATCAAATAAAATTTCATGCTTATGGTGAGGGCTTTACATGGGAAACACAAGATAGAAATAAAGATCAAAATTTAGTCAAATTAAGCTGGGGAAAAGCTCTCGATTACCTTAAAGATCCAACATATAAACTGATAATCCTAGACGAGGTTCTTATTGCGATAAAACTTGGCTATATTGATGAAGATGAAATTATTAAAGGTATAAATTCTCGACCTGATCTCACACATGTAGTCTTAACTGGAAGAGGTGCATCAAAAAAATTGATCGAATCTGCTGATCTCGTGACTGAAATGAAATTAATTCGCCATCCTTTTAGAGAGCAAGGAATTAAAGCACAAGAAGGAATTGAATATTAATATATCCTCCAGAAATATTTCCATCGCAAGGGATCCAATACAGATTTAAGGACGTTCTCTCAGGACTTGCTACTGTCAATTTGATATTAATTTTTAATGGCATACTCTAGAGCACTCATAAAACTCAGTGGTGAAGCTCTTATGGGAGAAAAACCTTATGGGATTGATCCAGAAATTGTTCAATCTATTGCCAAAGATGTTTCGAAAGTAGTTGAAAGTGGCACTCAAATTGCAATCGTTGTCGGAGGTGGAAATATCTTTAGAGGATTAAAAGGATCAGCTGCTGGAATGGATAGAGCCACGGCTGACTATGTAGGGATGCTAGCTACGGTAATGAATGCCATTACGCTTCAAGATGGTTTAGAAAGAGCCGGAGTGCCTACTAGAGTCCAATCAGCTATTGATATGCAACAGATTGCAGAACCTTATATAAGGAGAAGAGCTATCAGGCATTTAGAGAAAGGGAGAGTGGTTGTTTTTGGAGGAGGATGTGGCAATCCTTTTTTTACAACAGATACCACTGCTGCCCTTAGAGCTGCCGAAATAAATGCTGAGGTTGTCTTCAAAGCAACTAAAGTTGATGGCGTTTACGATCGGGATCCCAAAAAATTCCCTAATGCTATCAAATACGACAATCTTACTTTTCAGGAGGTGTTAACCAATGAAATAGGTGTAATGGACAGCACTGCTATTGCCCTTTGCAAAGACAATAAAATTCCAATAGTTGTTTTTAATATTTTTCAACCTGGGAATATAGCAAAGGCTATTTCGGGAGAGTCAATTGGTTCAAGAATATCTAATTCAAGTTGATATTCGGAATTCTTAATCTAGCAAATCACCAATCACGACATAACTTTACTCAAAAATGTCAAACCAAGAACTAAAATCCACAATGAGCAAATCTGTTGAAGCAGCTCAGAGGAATTTCAATACTATCAGAACAGGAAGAGCCAATACATCTTTACTAGATAGAATCACAGTCGAATATTATGGAGTAGATACTCCGTTAAAGTCGTTGGCCACTATCTCAACTCCTGATTCTCAAACGATAGCAATTCAACCTTTTGACTTAGGTTCACTAGCCGCAATCGAGAAAGCAATTGGAACGAGTGATTTAGGTTTTACTCCCAATAATGATGGGAAAATAATTCGCATAAATGTTCCACCTTTGACTGAGGAGCGTAGAAAAGAGTTTTGTAAGCTAGCTTCAAAGTATGCTGAAGAAGGAAAAGTTGCCTTAAGAAATATACGTCGAGATGCTATTGAGAAAGTCAAAAAGTCAGAAAGAGATGGTGATCTTTCCGAAGACCAAAGTAGAGACGAGCAGGAAAGTATTCAGAAAGAAACCGATCACTTTATTAACGATATTGAAAAGAAGCTTTCTGAAAAAGAAGACGAAATTTTAAAAGTTTGACGCTCATAGATGTTGCAATTATTGGAGGAGGAGCATCGGGCACTACAACAGCCTTTCATTTGGCAAATAAAGGTAAAAACATATGTATTCTCGAAAAGAATAATTACTCTTCTATGAGAATCTGCGGAGGTGGCATGTCTGCAGCAGTTCAAAATTGGTTCCCTTTTGAACTTAATCCAGTCATTGAGGAGGTAATAACAAATGTTGAATTCAGTTGGAACCTTGCCGACAAAGTTGTCGCTGAGCTTTCTGGCTCTTCTCCTTTTTGGATAGTTCAACGAGAAAATCTCGATTCATTTATATTAGATCAAGCAATAAATTCTGGCTGTAAACTATTTACCAATTTTGATGTAGTCAAAATCAAAAAACACTCTAATGTTTGGAGGATAACAGCTCTTGATGGGAGACAAATAGAGTCAAAAGCAATTGTTATAGCTGATGGATCCCAATCAAAATGGCCTGAGACTTTCGGCTTAGGTCCAAAGAAACCAAGTTATGCCTCTACATTCGCTGGAAGAGTAAAAAGAAAAGGAAACTTAAAGAGTAAAACTGCTAGATTCGAATTTGGTCTAGTCGATAATGGTTTTGCATGGGCATTTCCATTGAAAAATGAAGTGAATATTGGAATGGGAACTTTTCTTAATAACAACAATTCAATACCTTCTAAGAAAATACTTACATCATTTCTTCCTGACTTAGGTTTTGATCCTTCTGAAATAATTGGTCAAGAAGCAAAGTTAAGAGTATGGAATGGCCATAATAATTTAAATGGAGAAGGGATTCTTTTAGTTGGAGATTCGGCCTCAATATGTGATCCTTTTTTGGCCGAGGGATTAAGACCAGCTCTCATGAGTGGATATGAAGCAGCAAAAAACTTAAATGCCTGGCTAGATGGAAACATCAAGAATTTAGATGGATATTCAAAAACAATGAAGACTAATTGGGGAAATTCAATGGCTTGGGGTAAAAGAATCTCTCAAGTCTTTTATCGTTTTCCAAAAGTTGGCTATAAGCTTGGTGTAAAAAGATCTACAGCTCCTAAGAGAATTGCAGAAATCTTATCCGGTAAGATTAGTTATGAGGATATTGCAAAAAGAGTTATTAATAGATTACTTTTTCAACGATAAAACTTATAAAGCTATAGCAATACCTGCTTCAATCAATTGAATTCTTTCACTCAATTGATTCTCTAATTTATCAATGGCTTGGCTGAAGCCATTAATTCCCTCATTCAGTTTTTCTGTAGCCATTTTATCACCCGCCATCATTAGATCGAAAGATGTTTGATCTAAATGAATCATCTCATCAACAACTAAGGGTTCTTGTTCATTTAGTTTAATTGGTAAATCAGCATAAGTTTCATCAAGTTTCTGAAGTAACTTAGGGGAAATTGTCAATAAATCACATCCAGCAAGCTCAGTTATTTCTTCAATATTTCTAAAACTTGCTCCCATCACCTCAGTCTTATAACCATTTGATTTAAAATAGTTGAATATTTTAGTTACAGAAACAACCCCAGGATCTTCACTTCCTGGATAAGAATCTCTTCCTGAAGCGGCTTTATACCAGTCTAAAATTCTACCAACAAATGGAGAGATAAGAGTTACCCCTGCATCTGCACATGCAACAGCCTGATAGAAATTAAACAACAAAGTTAGATTGCAATGGATGTTCTCTTTTTCAAGGACTTCAGCAGCTTTTATACCTTCCCATGTAGAAGCTATTTTTATTAAAACGCGATCATTTGATATGCCAGATTGATTGTATTTAGAAATTATTTTTCTAGCTTTTGAAATAGTGGCTTCAGTATCAAAGCTAAGTCTCGCATCAACTTCAGTAGATACACGGCCAGGAATTAATTTCAAAATCTCCTTGCCAAAAACAACACATAGTTCATCCAAAGCTTCTTTAACTACATCATTATTCGAAGCCTTGGCTCCTAACATTTTTCTTGAAGTAATAAGTGCTTTATCAATTAGATTTTGATAGGCAGGTATTTGTGCTGCCGCCAGAATCAAAGAAGGATTTGTTGTGGCGTCTCTAGGATGAAATTTTTTTATTGCTTCAAGGTCACCAGTATCTGCTACCACCACAGTCATTGAAGATAACTGTTTAAGAAGGGATTCCATAATAAAAAACGTCTTTCATGAGTTATACACTAGCCACATTTTTTATGAATTTCATCCTTTAATCAATAATTTAGGCAAACCTTAGCCATCTCTTAGCTTTTGGTTACCAAAAAATCTTCTCTATCAAGACTCGGAGGTATTTGTTCAATCACTAGTAATGTCTCAATAATTTTTTTTGCCACAGGAACTGCCACTGTTGAACCAAATGCAAATGGTTTTTGAGGTTCATCTACAACCACTAAAACAACAAATCGAGGGTCATCAATAGGAAGGCTGGCAACAAAGCTGCAAATTTTTGAATCATAATTTTTACCATCTTGAGACTTTTGAGCAGTACCTGTTTTACCACCTATTCGATAACCCGGGACTGTAGCCTCAATACCACTTCCCTTCTCAACAACTGTCTCCATCCATCCAAGAACTGTCTTAGTCACTTCAGGAGACAATACCTGCTTCGATTCAGGGATAGGGTTTAAAAAGGATTGATAATCGCTTTTTAAACCTTTTGTTATGTGAGGAGTAACAAGTTTTCCTCCATTCGCGATCAATGCATGCAATTGAGCAAGCTTTAAAGGGGTAATAGAAAAACCTTGGCCAAATGAAGCAACAGCAGGCTCAATAGGTTGATTAACAAATATCTTCTTTGATTTTATATGGCCAGCAACCGCACCAGGAAGATCAGTATCAGGTACTTCATCTATACCAAGTTCCTTTAACCATTTCCAATAGATATTTGGATTTAATTTCCTCATGATCTTGACCATGCCTACATTACTGGAGACTTGTAATACTTCAGCGAAATTCAATATCCCATTAGGGCTACGATCCCAATTAGAGAGTGGCCATCCTCCAACGGTAACCAGACCATCATCATTTATCTCACCATTTTTATCTATAACTTCTTCTTCCAAAGCTAATGCTAAGTTAATTGGCTTAAATGTAGAACCAGGTTCAAATAATTCTTGAACAGACCACTCTTTAAAGAGAGATGGTGAATATTCCCAATATTTATTTGGATCATAACTTGGGGTAGAAGCCAATGCCAAAAGTTCTCCAGTCTCAATGTTCATAACTATGACTACACCTTTTTTTGCATTCCACTCATTTACTTGTTTAGTTATTTCCTTTATGGCTACTTCTTGTAGCCTTACGTCTAAAGTCAATTGCAAGTTCAATTGATCCTCATCAAATACACCCCTCTGAACACCAATAGGCAATGGGGTTCCATCAGCTCCTTTCCTGAGTACACTTGTTTTCTCTAACCGTTTAAGCTTTTCATCTAGACTTAATTCAAGACCCGCCTGAGGTCTTCTATCTAGATCCAAAAAACCAATTACATTAGCAAAAAGTGAACCATGAGGATAAAGTCGTTGAGGATATGCTTCCAGATCAATACCACTAATTCTTAGTTTTTTGAGTTGATTAGCCTTCTCTTGAGTTAATCCCTCTGCAAGTTTTACCCCAGAAGAGTAATTCCCAAATTCATTTAAAATTTCACTAACACTTTTAGATAATAAAGGCGAAAGCAGTTTTGCAACTTCCACTGGCCTACGCACTGTCCCAAATGAATCGCCAGGAAAATTAAAATATCTTGGATGAGCCCAAAGATTAAAACGTCTCTCATCTATAGCTACAAGCTTTCCATTCCTATCTAAAATTGAGCGCCGTGTTCCAAGAGGATTCTTCTTCTCAGTTTGGACTTCACGTGCTTTAGCCTTTAATTGTTCAGATTGAAATAACTGTAGCCAACCTACTCTAAAAAAAAGTCCACCAAGTCCAAGGCATAAGATGAGGAAAACAATTCTAAATCTATAATCTAAAAGAGGTGAAAGTGCTTTCACCTTAAAACTATTTCTTTTCTTTTTCGAATTAATATTTTTCATACAGTTATTAATATCCAGATTTAATTGGAAGACCAGAAATCCTCTCTAAGAAGTTTTTTGTCAATTTCTCTTTAACTGATGAATTGATATTTTGTGCAATTGGTCGATCTAAATATATAAGATTTTCTGCTTTAGTCGGAACTAAATCTTTAGCAAACTTCTGGTTTTGCAGCAGGTAACTTTCCAAGATTGAAGTTGATTCGATCATCCTTCTACTCAATTCTCTAGTTCTCTCCAGCTTAGTAAAAGCCTCAGTCCATAAATATTGAGAGTGTAAAGCGACTGATGACATTATCGCCACTGTTATAAGTACACCGACCAAGGCTCCATCTAGGACTATATGAAGAGCATTTTGAATAGGAAATTGCCTCTTAAGCGTTTTTGAAGAAAAAAGAGCATTTGAAAAATATATTGGCAACTTCTTTTTCTGAAATTGTCCTAAATTTTTCTTATATAAAGTATGACTAACCAATTCAAAAATCAGAAGTAAGTCCAGTCAAGCACTTTGATCAAAAACTGCAAGAGCTGGAAATACTGATTTTTTTATTATTTAATATCAAGCTACTAGTAATAAACTTGCAAAAGTCACCCCATTCCATAGGGAATGCATAAGAGCACAAGGTAACAATCTTCCTGCACTCAATCTCATCAATCCAAGACCAATACCTAAAACAAACAAAGGGGGTAGTTCTCCTACACTCAAGTGAGCTAAAGCAAAAATCAAAGCACTTAATAACACTCCACTAATTTTCCCTGTTTTAGATACCAACACAGGCAGCAGAACACCCCTAAAAACCAGTTCCTCAAAAACTGGCGCTATAATAACTGTTGTAATAAAAAGCAACAGCAACGGAATAAATTCATCACTATTCAAAACAAGTTCTAATAAAGGATTACTTCCTCCCTGATCACCAATAATCTCATTCATTAGCCACCCAATTAGCAAAACCAAAGGCATAATCATTAACCATCCAGTTATTGATTTAAAAATTCCTTCCCTAATTGGTTTAATCTTCCATTGCAGCCATCCCCCCTCAATCTTAGAAGGAATTAGGTCCTTTAATTGATATTTAATTATTACTAGAGGCGCTACAGTCATTGAGCAATATCCGATTAATACTCTTAAAGAATCTTTTAATGGAGAAGATGAATTATTAGATAACAAATCAATTATAGGTATTAGAAGAGCGGGGAATAGAACTTCGCCAATAACAACAAAGCCTCCAGCAATTAAGAGAACCATATCTATAATAGATAGAGGTGGAGCAATCATTTCTGGCCATGGACTATTTTTCTTCCTTATAAAAATTAAAGCTTGGTTAATCAATAATATAGTACCTATGAAAGATGCAATAAATGGGAGTAATTGACTAGTTAGAAGTCTAAAAGTTACCAAAAAATTATATTTTTTATTAATACATTTTTCCTCTGAATATCCCAAGTTGGAACAAGAAATTTGATAAAGAAATGGATCTAGTTTTATCTCATGATTATCAGGAAATTTTTCTAATTCCTCTCTTTCATTTCTTTTTAATAAATACTTTCTAACAAATTCAAAATTTTTATCTTTAAAGTCTTTATTTAAAATTATTTTTTGCTCATTTTCAGACTTCTCCAGGAGCGCTAACAACAGTCTCTGCCTGTCCTCCATTTGTTCTAATGAAATATCTTTTAGAGCTTGATAAAGTTTCTTTTGAGGTTCAGACCCTAAAAATACATCTTTAATAGATTCTGGTAGGGATGAAGAGGCTGACACAGCCATCTCAGTTTGATTCAATGAAATCTTTGGCGCAACAGAAGGTCGCTCAAAGCTTTCTTGCAAACCTTTTTGCCAAATCAGAAAAGTTAAAAACAAGGAAAATAGAGCCATAGCCCATTTCCAACCAGTTTTTGCTTGTCTCATAAAAATCAACTCGTTAAGACTGACATGGAGAAAGACTTCTATCTATACTAAAAGAACATTAGATTGCCCCCATAGCTAATACCATAATTATTTAGAAGACCCTTTATTTAATGACATTGCGTCTAATCTTCGTCCGTCATGGACTAAGTAGCTTCAATAAGGAGGGTCGTATTCAAGGAAGAAACGATCTTTCAACTTTAACTAAAGAAGGGAAATTACAAGCAGAAGCAGCAGGGAAAACCATTTCTTCTATTCCAATAGATGCTGTTTACAGCTCCCCTTTACAGAGAGCTGCAGAAACCACAAAAATCATTATTGATCAACATCAAAGTAAGCTTCAGGCTACTTATACGGACAACCTCTTAGAGGTTGACTTAGGCTCTTGGAGTGGATTAACAAAAAATGAACTAAGAAAACTTTACCCAGAAAAGATTAATATTTGGGAAAAAGAACCTAAAGAGCTATCAATAAACAGAGAAGACGGTAGCAAATTTTTTCCAATTAAAGAACTATTAATACAAGCAGAGAATTTTTTAAAATCACTATTAAAAATACATTCTAATTCAAATAAAAACATTTTGATAGTTGCCCATAATGCAATTATTAGATGTTTGATACTGAAATTAATTAATGAACCGTCAAAAGGTTTCAGAAGAATAAAATTGAATAATACCTCAATCTCAATTTTAAATATTGACTTTAAAACTTGGGAAAATAGACAAGTACAAATAGAATGTCTCAATAATATTGCTCACTTACATCCTAGTCTTCCAGAGAAAGGTAGGAATAAAAGGATTATTTTAGTCAGACATGGTGAAACAGATTGGAATAAGCAAGGTAGATTCCAGGGACAAATTGATATCCCCTTAAATCAAAATGGGAAAGAGCAAGCAAAGGCTGCAAGCGGATTTTTAAAAAATGTTTGTATAGAAAAAGCTTTTAGCAGTTCTCTCTCAAGACCTAGAGAAACAGCAGCGATAATCTTAAAGGAACATCCTGGTATCGAAATTTCTCTCAAAGATAATCTAAAAGAAATTGGTCATGGAGAATGGGAAGGAAAGCTTGAATCAGAAATCTATTCCGATTGGCCAGAACTTCTAAAAACATGGAAAATCTTCCCTGAAAGAGTTCAAATGCCTGAAGGAGAAAACATACAGGATGTTTCTGCAAGATCAATTACTGGTTGGACAGAAATTTGTAAAGATCTTAAAAACAATGAGACAGCCTTGGTGGTAGCTCATGACGCAGTCAACAAAACCATCCTTTGTCATCTTTTGGGCTTAACACTATCTGAAATTTGGATGGTAAAACAAGGAAATGGTGGAATTACAGTTGTTGATCTCTCAGAGGAAAAGGGACAACCAGATGAGATTACCTGCCTAAACATCACTTCTCATTTAGGAGGGATTATCGACTCAACAGCTGCTGGAGCTCTTTAATGAAATGAGTAATGATTATCTTTTCGAAAAGATTCAAATCCTTGAAGGGGCAAAATCAAGGTTAAGAGAGGACGCCGTTTTAATTTTAAATGGAGTAATCAAAGGATTTGGGAAAGAAGCTTTTCAAAATGCCAGAAGTTTAGGATTAAAACCTCAATATGCACTCAACAAACTTTTAGCCCCATGCCTTGTTGATCCTCATTCTTATTTAGAATCCCCTTTTAATGGGAAAGAAGAGAATATTTACACACTTATTAAAAAAGCATCATCTGCTGGATATGGACAGTTAGGGATTCTACCAAGAGGAAATTTGTGGAGGGATCAAATTGAACTAATTCATGCATTAAATATTGTTCAGAGTGAGGTGTTTTTACATTATTGGGGAGGTTTCAGTCTTGAAGGAAAGGGGCTATCACTTTCAAGACACTCTGATCTACTACAAAATGGAGTCATTGGACTAGCTGACGATGACTTTATGCCACCCATAGAACTTCTTAAACAAGGTTTTTTACTTGGAGAAATGAATAAATCGCCTGTCTTGTTCGCACCAAGAGATAAATCACTCCAAGCAGGAGGCTTTTCCAGACAAAGTGTAGATACTTTAAGAGCAGGCTGGGATCCTGACCCAGTTGAAAGCGAAATCCTCCCTCTAATCCAAATACTTGAGCTTTATAAGCAATACCCTGAGATCGCTCTGAAATTAATGAATATCTCAACATCTGAAGGCGTTTCATTACTTAAGAATGCAATTATCAGGCCAATGGCTACAGTCCATTGGTGGCATTTAGTAAATGACAACTCGAAACTTTCGCCATATGACATCGGTTGGAGTGTAACACCTTCATTAGGATCTCCTAAAGATAGAGACTCACTTATAAAAGGTTTAGAGGATAATATTTTGACTGCAATATCTGTTCATTCAACTTCTTTAGATGATTCAGAAACCAAGCGCCCCGCAAGCAAAAGGAAAAAGGGTATTAGTGGTTACAACTTAGTCCTCCCATTGCTTTGGAATCAATTGGTAAAGAGATCAGGCTGGGAAGTTGAAAAATTATGGGAAAAACTCAGTTTTGGACCTTCTAGAATACTTCATCAAACTGAGGAGAGACTAAGTATAGGTAGCAATAGATGGCTATTATTTGATCCTGAAAAAGAATGGATCCAACCTAGCAAAATAGAACACTTAACTACAGCAACTAATCAACCTATGAAGGAACAAGCCATTTATGGGAAAGTAATAGATTGTGGACTTATTAATCAATATTCCCAAAACGATTAATAGGCCAAAAACGCCAGGTTGCCTTGCCAATTATTTCTTTTTCAGGCAAGAATCCCCCGCTTGGCCAAAATCTACTATCCCAGCTATTCGCTCGATTATCCCCCAAAACGAATACATGTCCTTTCGGAATAATTGTATTGACAGGATTACATATATTTAATTCCTTTTGCCTAGAGCAGAAATATTTAATATATGGTTCATCAATTGGCCTACCATTTAAGATTACTGCCCCTCTTCCATTAATCAAAAGACGATCACCCTCTACTCCTATCACACGTTTTATATATGCATCACAGGCACGATCCTGATTTACTGCAAAAAATGAAATCAAAGGGAAAGTTATCAAAGAACATTTAATTTCAGAAGGAAGGTCTGTTTGTCTATTAGCTATCAATTTCTCATCAAAAGAGAATGGTGAATTGAAAACTACAATCTCTCCACGAAGCGGAGATCTTTTACGAAAAGATAGTTTCTCAACAATAAGTCGATCATTTATTTTTAATCCCGGCAGCATCGAGCCAGATGGAATATATCTAGCTTCTGCTAAAAAATGACGAATACCGACATATAAAATTATTGTAAGAGAAACTGCTCCCCATGCATCAAGAAAGGAGTACAACCATTGATTTTTAACTTTCCTAGATGAATCTGATTTTTTTTTCAGCACAAATTTCTGATTGTTCAATCTATAGATTACTTTATTTGCAAGAACTAATCATTTTCTCCAAATGTTAGCTCTCACAAAAAAATTCAAAGTAATTTCTCAACCCATTTTTCTTCTTTAAATCCAATTAAAAACAAACTATTCTTCCTATATAAAAAAGGTCTCTTAATTAATTTAGGTTCTTTATAAAGTCTCTCAAAAAACTCTTTATCATTCATTTCCTTGACCACTTCTGCGCCGATTGAACGATACATGGCTCCAGTAGTATTTAAGAGATATTTTCTATCTCCATATTCTTTACTCGCTAATATAAGAGTCTCTTGAGATGGTGGGTTCTTTATAAGGTCAATAAGTTCAAAATCAATATCATTTTTTTTAAGCCAACTAATCGCTCTCCGACAAGTTGAACAAGAAGGATAATTATATAATTTCAACATTTTTTAAAAGTTTTTAATAGTATTTACTAATAAATTTTACCTAAGAACCTATTTAAAAAACATATTATTTTTTTAAAGAATCAGACTGATAAGCCTGTACACAGTTTTTCAATAAGTCTTCAACAGCATCAAAGTCTCTCCAACCATCAATAACAATCACCCTACCTTCCAAACTTTTATATGTTCTAAAAAATTCAGCAACATCCTCCAATTGATTCTGAGCTATTTGCTTAATAGTGTTAATTTCCCTTTGCCTTGGATCAGCTGTAGGGACACATAAAAGTTTGCCATCATAAGCACCGGAGTCATGCATATCAAGAACCCCTATAGGCCTTGCCTGGATCAAGCATCCAGCGAAAGTTGGTTCTTCCATAACTACCATTGCATCAAGAGGAGCTCCATCCTCAGCTAATGTATTAGGTATAAACCCATAATCAAATGGATATCTGACTGAGGAATGTAATACTCTGTCCAGAGCCATAATTCCTGCAGAGGCAAAATATTCGTATTTATTTCTACTACCTGCAGGAATCTCAACAACGAGATTTACCAAACCAGGAGAGGGTGAAGGTGGAAGATGACTCAAGTCCATTCTGTTCTATTGAAGTCGGAAAAATACTTTGTTTAGCCGCTGACCTTTGATATAAAACAGCTACTAATGGTATGCCTAGTGTTATGAATACTATTGCCAAACCAATTAGAGAAGTTGATGTACTACTAAAACTGTAAGGATCTTCTTCATCAGAGGGAGATTGATCACTTTCATTGTTTATACGGGAGGAATCAAACTCAGAGGATTGCCCCTTAATTAAAGGAGGTTCTAAATCCATAAAATACTTAGAAGAAAGAAACCGTTTGCTAAATGTGCTATGGACACAATTGAATCACTAAATGATTAAAAAAATTAACTAAGTTTATTATCTCATATAAAAGAAATAACTAAGCAGCCTTTCTGACTATATCTTTTAAATGATTGGAAGAAGTATTATCACTATCAGATTTAGACTCAAGATGAGTTCTAATCATTTTCAATTCTTCAAGTATCGCATTAAGAGTATTTTGCGTTTCGGATGAAGGAGAATTAAATATTTCAACAGTTACTTCCTTTATTCTCAAAATATCTTTTGCAAATCTAGCTACTTCATTAGGATGAAAAAGTAATTGATCTTTTTGATCACTTCTAAACTCAGGATTTAATTTTTTGGGATTAAAGGGTGGATTAAGATTTCTCGGATCAGTATTTGTATACCTATATACAGAAGCTCTGGATCTATTTAAGGTTTTCTGGACTTCATCAATAGATATTAGTGCATCAGTTGTATCTACAACTGAATTTATGCCTTGACTCAAAACCTCATCCGATGTCCTATTCCCTGAATTTACTGTCCCATTAAACATTGCCAAAGAAAGCGTTTAGAAAATATGTGAGAGAAACTAGCAGATCTATCAAATTATCACCACGTACATTTGAACACTTTATAAAAACAACATGATTCCCGCACAATCAATGAGGATATTCTTTTGCACCTCACTCCAAGGACTAATCTCTTAGAGATTTACATTTTAGGCTTATGCGCGTCTCCCGCCTAATGCTGATCACCCTTCGAGACGTTCCAGCGGAAGCAGATATAATTTCTCATCAACTCCTGATAAAAGGTGGTTTTATTAGACGCTTAACTGGAGGTATTTATGCATATATGCCTCTACTTTGGAAAGTTTTAAAGAAAATAACGCTTATTGTTGAAAAAGAATTGGACTCTAAAGGTTGCCTTCAAAGCCTTCTTCCTCAATTACAACCTTCAGATATATGGGAAAAAAGTGGGAGATGGAAATCTTACACAGAGGGAGAAGGTATTATGTTCAGTCTCAAAGATAGGCAAGGGAAAGAACTTGGGCTAGGGCCAACTCATGAAGAAGTAATCACTCAAATAATATCCGAAACAATACATTCATATAAACAATTGCCTATAAATATATTCCAAATACAAACCAAGTTTAGGGATGAAATAAGACCGAGATTTGGATTAATGCGAAGTAGAGAATTTATTATGAAAGATGGATATTCATTTCATGCTAATGAATCTGATCTTGAATTGACTTATTCAGATATGAAAGATGCTTATGAAAAGATATTTACAAAATGTGGATTAGATTTTGTTGGTGTAGATGCTGATAGTGGAGCTATTGGTGGGGCTGCTTCTCAAGAGTTTATGGTTACAGCAGCATCTGGGGAAGATCTTATTTTAAAAAGTTCTGACGGTAAGTATGGAGCGAACCAAGAAAAAGCAGTCTCAATTATTGAAGAAGCAAAATTATTGGATATTGATAAATCCTATACAATTGATACGCCTGATCAAAAGACCATAGAGGACTTATGTAATTGTAATAATTTTCATCCTTCTCAAATAGTAAAAGTTTTAATTTATATTGCGACAACGGAAGATAATGAAAAGCAGCCAATAATTATTAGTATTAGGGGAGATCAAGAAGTCAACGAAATTAAATTATCAAATCAAATATCTAACCAATTAAACAAGACAATATTAGAAATAAGACCTGTTTCTAATGAAGATATAAAAGAGCAAGGTATTACTAATATGCCTTTGGGTTTTATAGGGCCAGATATTAGTGACAATGTACTTACAAAAACAAAATCTTGGGAAAAGAAATTTATTAGGCTTGCTGATAAATCAATTAAAAGTATTAAAAGTTTTATAGGTGGATCTAATATAAAAGACAAACATAAAGTGTTTATAAATTTTGAATCTATTAATATATCTCCCTTGATTTGTGATATCAGAAAAGCTAAAGCTGGGGACAGATGTGTACATGATATAAACCAAACATTAGATGAGTGTAGAGGGATTGAAATAGGTCATATTTTTCAATTAGGTACAAAGTACTCAAAATCATTAAATGCAACTTTTACCAACCCCAGTGGAACAGAAGAGCCATTTTGGATGGGATGCTATGGAATTGGTATATCAAGATTGGCTCAGGCAGCAGTAGAGCAAAATCATGATGATTTAGGTATTATCTGGCCAGTGTCTATCGCTCCTTTTGAAGTAATAATTATTATTGCAAATATCAAAAATACTAGCCAGAAAAATTTAGCTGAAGCAATTTACAATGATTTACTTAAAAATGGGATTGATGCTCTTCTTGATGATAGAGATGAAAGAGCTGGATTAAAGTTTAAAGATGCTGATCTAATTGGAATACCCTGGCGAATAGTTGCTGGTCGAGAAGCAAATATTGGAGTAGTTGAATTACATAACAGAAGAACAAAACAAACTCTTTCTATGGATCAAAAATCAGTTTTAACAAAACTCTCTGAAGAATTTAATAGTAAAAACCCATAAATCGACCCCAAAGGACTCTAAAGTCTAAATACTTGCTAAAAAAAAATGAACTCTGCCTTTCATCACCTCTCCAATAGGATGGTGAGGGCAGCTTTGGCTATTTGCCTTGGCTTCTGCCTCATATTCTTTCAATTCACTTCAGAAGTAAATGCAGCTAAAACATTTATGACTGGAGATTTCGCAAAGGATACAATCTCCGTATCAGAAACTTTAAAAGAAACCATAACCTTACCCAAAGAAGAGAAAGGCTTATCAGAAGCAGAAAAGGAAGCTGTTTTTCTTATAAGTGATTACATCTCAAGATACAGAAATAGATCTCAAGTAAATACCTCAACTACATTCACAACTATGCAAACGGCCTTAAATGCTTTATCCGGTCACTACAAAACTTTTGCGAAAAGACCTGTTCCTGAAGATTTAAAAGAAAGATTAAACAAAGAGCTCTCTAAAGCTGAGAAAATGGTTGTTAAAGATAATTAAAGATAATCTTTAATTCATTTCTTTGACTCAGGGGAGGGGAATCTGCAAATGTTATTTATTCTAGAGTGTGACGGTCTCGAGCCGAATTTTTTTCCTTGGCAAATGTTGTAGTCATAGGTGCACAGTGGGGTGATGAAGGTAAAGGCAAAATTACCGACTTGCTTAGTCGCTCCGCTGATGTAGTTGTCCGCTATCAAGGCGGAGTTAATGCTGGACATACAATTGTTGTAGAAGACAAAGTTCTCAAATTACATCTGATCCCTTCTGGGATTTTGTATCCAGATACAATTTGCCTTATTGGATCAGGCACAGTTGTAGATCCAAAAGTAATGATTAAAGAAATAAAAATGCTTGAAGAGAACGATATTGACATATCAGGGTTAAAACTAGCTTCAACTGCGCATGTCACGATGCCATACCACCGCCTCTTGGATATGGCAATGGAGCAAAAAAGAGGCCTGCAAAAGATCGGAACTACTGGAAGAGGCATTGGCCCTACATATGCAGACAAATCTCAAAGAAATGGCATAAGAGTTATTGATTTACTGAGTAGAGAAAAACTTCAAGAAAGATTAAAAGTCCCTTTAGCAGAGAAGAATGGCCTTCTGCAAAAGATTTATGAAATTGAGCCTCTAGTTATTGATGAAATAGTTGATGAATACCTTGAATACGGAAAGTATTTAGAAAAACATATTGTTGACTGTAATAGAACTATTCATCAAGCAGCTAGAAAGAAAAAAAATATCTTATTTGAGGGCGCTCAGGGAACTCTTTTAGATCTTGATCATGGAACCTATCCTTACGTAACCTCTTCAAACCCAGTATCAGGTGGAGCTTGTATTGGAGCTGGAGTAGGACCAACTCTTATAGATAGAGTAATTGGAGTAGCGAAGGCGTATACAACCAGAGTAGGAGAAGGGCCTTTCCCTACTGAATTGCAGGGGAATATAAATGATCAACTTTGTGATAGGGGGGGAGAATTCGGGACTACTACAGGAAGAAGAAGGCGATGTGGTTGGTTTGACGGAGTAATTGGGAAATATGCTGTTGAAGTTAACGGATTAGACTGTTTAGCCATAACTAAATTAGATGTTTTAGATGAATTAGATGAAATACACATTTGTGTTGCTTATGAATTGAATGGGGAAAAAATTAATTATTTCCCAAGTAGTGTTGAAGATTTCGAAAAATGTACACCAATCTTTAAAAAGCTTCCCGGCTGGAGATGTTCCACAGAAAATTGCCGGCGTTTAGAAGATCTCCCTCGTGCTGCAATGAGTTATTTAAAGTTTCTAGCTGAGTTAATGGAAGTTCCAATAGCTATTGTTTCTCTCGGAGCGAACAGAGATCAAACAATTGTCATAGAGGATCCCATACATGGCCCCAAAAGAGCTCTTCTAAATACCTAAAACAAAAAATAACCTTTATTTTTTTATTAGATGATAAATAAAACAGAACAACCGACGAAGTCCTCGCTTGACGTAGTAGGTATTGGGAATGCAATTGTTGATGTATTAACTAAAATTCATGATTCTCAGCTTGAAAAGCTCTCTTTCACAAAAGGTTCAATGACCTTGATTGATGAAAAAGAAGCAGAAGAACTTTATGCAATAGCTTCGAATGGCATACAAAGTTCAGGAGGTTCTGTTGCTAATTCACTTGCTTGCATAACTCAGTTAGGAGGTAAGGCAGCTTTTATTGGAAGAGTAAGAAATGACACTCTTGGTAAAATCTTTACGCAAGAAATATCAAGAAGCGGAACCATTTTCAATACTCCACCTTCTTCAAAAGGTCCATCAACCGCTAGATGCCTAATCTTTGTTACGCCAGACGCTCAAAGAACTATGTGCACCTACTTAGGAGCGTCAGTACTTCTTGAACCTAACGACCTTAACTTTTCTTTTGTTGAGGAAGCCAAGATACTTTATTTAGAGGGATATCTTTGGGACAATCCTGAGGCTAAAAAAACATTTATTAAGGCTGCAGGAATTGCTAAGAATGCTGATAGAAAAGTTGCACTATCTCTTTCAGATTCATTTTGCGTAAGTAGACATCGTGAAAGTTTTATAAATTTAGTTGAAGATCATATAGATATTCTATTTGCCAATGAGGAAGAAATCACATCACTTTATAAGACCTCAGATCTAAATTTAGCCATTAAAAAATTAAAAACAAACTGTAACATCGCAATTATTACTAGGGGTGCAAATGGTTCTATCCTAATTCTAAATGGAGATAAAATAAATATAAATCCTTTCATAATTGGGGAAGCAATTGATACTACTGGCGCTGGAGATTTATATGCTGGTGGATTTTTAAAAGGACTTTCTAGTGGTATGGATCCAATAATTTCCGCAAAAATTGGTTCTATATGCGCAGGACAAATTGTTACTCAAATGGGTTCTCGATCAAATGTTAATCTTTCCGATTTGATCAGTAAATATATAGATAATTGTTGATCAAAAAGAATATACCCACTGATAATAATCTTTACTAGTTGACACAGGGAAACAAATTATCTCTGGTAATTCATAGCTATGATTATTAGATATCATTTTAAAAACTTCTTCTATGTTTTCTTCCTTACACTTGATTATTATTTGTACTTCTTTTGATTCATTAATCGAACCTTCCCACCAAAAACAGGACTCAATGTCTTTAAATGTTACACAAGGTGTTAATTTCTCATTAAGAAGAAGTTTGGCTATCTTATTAGCATTCTTTCTATCTGATTCAGTAGTTGATACCAGATGAACTCTTTCAATAGGATCAGAACAAAACATAACTTTTTAATTTACTTGATATTAATAGATTTTAATCTTTTACTTAATTCATCATAAGAATCTATTGAATCAATTAATTCAGCTTTTGAAGGCCTAGTCAATATCCAAAGTTTAATACCCATACTTAAACATATATGATGCCATAGTTTTTCAGTCGCCCCTCCTGATTGCCTACAAACCACCCCATCAATATTCCATTTTCTAATAAGTGCTTTTTCAATTTCCCCATCACTAGAAAGTGAAGGATTTAGTAACGCAAAATTCTTTTCAAGAAGAGATGAAGCTAAAACTTTTTTCAAACTTTCTGGATTAGACAAAACTCTTGCATAAACTTTTGCGCCTGAGTCTTTAAGCTCAAGAATAGCTTCCTTTAATTTTCTTGATCCTATCGCAAGCAAAATAGATTTATCTTCCAAATTATAATTAGCCAAATCTCTAAAACTTTCTATTAAGAATGCATTGGAGAGATTATTTATTGGTCTTTCATATCTAATAAATGGTTGTCCCAGTTCCCTACAAACTTTTGAGATGGCAGGTGTAATATTTAAGGCAAATGGATGTGTAAGGTCAACAACGCAATAAAACCCATTTTTATTCTTTCTTGCATTTAAAATTACACTTCGAATTTCATCTTCACTACTCAAAGGCCCAACTAATACATTTTCCAAAGAAAATCTTTCATATGGAATCGATGCTCTAGATGAAACAACACTCACAGTAATTTTCCAACCTTCTTTCAATAAAGACTCAGCGAAAACATGCCCTTCGCCTGTTCCTGTTAACAACCAAAGATGTGACTGGCATTTTTTCTTTATATCCATCAAGATAGACCTCAATAACTAAAGAAAAAAAATGAATCATTGTATGCTTGAGGTTCTGGTAAAGAAAGCTCCAACAGTTCGTTTCACACAAGACAACAAAACACCAATAGCCGAAATAGAAGCCCAATTTGATAGTCTTCGTGCTGACGACCCACCAAGCATAATAAAAGTTGTTGGATGGGGAAAGTTGGCAGAAGAGCTACAAAACACCGTTCAAGTTAATTCTAAATTAGTAATAGAAGGTCGATTGAGAATGAATTCAGTCCCTCGAGCAGATGGTACGAAAGAGAAACGCGCTGAATTTACACTGTCAAGACTTCATCCATTCATATCAGATACTGATACTTCATCGGTTGATTCAATATCCCAATCAAATGAAATGAACTCAAAAGAGAATGAGAGTGTCAAATGGGATAGCTCACCATTAATTCCGGAGACCGATGACATTCCATTTTAAGGCAACTCAACAATTCTCTTCTATATATTCTGAAGCCCTAGTTAAAAGTTGACCTAATTCCCTCTCCAATGCAGCCAAATCAGGTCTAAATTCAGGCCAGTTACCTTTATCTAATTGTTCAAGAATCCAAGCTCTATCCTTGTTTAATTTTTCTACAAGTTCAATTAACTCTGTAATTTGTTTTTTATGTGAGGCCATAAGACTGTCTCCTTAAATCCCATCTTGCCCCAGTTTTAGCCAAAATTACATTCATGAATAAACTTCTTTCACCGGGAAATCTCATCACTATCGGAGGAGCCTCCCTTTCTTTGATTGGCTTAACCGCTTACTTCACTGATGCAACAAACCTTAGTGTTCCCACTTTTTTTTATGGAGTACCTATTTTCCTAATTGGCATATCACTCAAAACCACTGAAGTCCCCCCGGCTCAAAGAGTTGTCTCGGCAAATAAATTTGAATCTGAAAGAAACAAAGGTCCAAAAGAACTTGATAAACTACTAAAAGATGTGACCCGATGGCGCTACGGGCAATCATGCCAACTTGAGGCGTCTCTAAGAGTATTAAAGCTTTGGGATATAGATAATCCTCCCCAACTTGTAGAAATAGAAGAATTAGTCAAAGATGGTGATTATGGAATTCGAATGAGATTTAAAATGGCTGGTGTACCTTTAGAAAGATGGAATAATCAAAAAGAGCGTTTAGGAAGATTTTTTGCAAAAGGCTTAAGCGCTGAATTATTTTGTCCTACACCTAGTGAAATTGATTTAACTTTACTCCCACAAAAACCAAAAGAAAATAAACAAGCAGTATGAATAGCAAAGATCAACAATTAAGCTCGAATAAAGATCTTAGAACCACTTCTGTGGACAAAGACTCAATTAGAGTTTCTGTTCTCAGCGAAGCATTGCCTTATATTCAGCGTTTTGCAAATAAAAGGATCGTAATCAAATATGGTGGATCAGCTATGGTCGACAAAGATCTTCAAAGTGCCGTATTAAGAGATATTGCTTTACTTTCAAGTGTTGGCGTACAGATAGTAGTCGTTCATGGTGGTGGGCCAGAGATTAATCAGTGGTTAGAAAAATTAGGAATCAAACCAGTTTTTCTTGATGGCTTACGAATCACTGATACAGAGACTATGGACGTTGTCGAAATGGTTCTTGTAGGAAGAGTAAACAAACAGATCGTTAGCGGGATTAATAATCATGGAAGCCTGGCTGTTGGTCTATGTGGAATAGATGGTGGATTAATCGAAGCTAGAACGTTAGGAGGTGGAACTCACGGTCTAGTTGGGGAAGTTGCAAAAGTGAATATAGAGCTATTAAGTCCTCTCCTAGAAAAAGGTTATGTTCCAGTTATCTCAAGTGTCGCCAATTCTTCTGACAGCAGATCACATAATATTAATGCTGACACTGTTGCTGGCGAGCTCGCTGCAGCACTAGGAGCCGAAAAATTAATTCTGCTAACTGATACTCCAGGTATTTTAAGAGATGAAAATGATCCCACCTCTTTAATAGAGAATATACGTCTATCCGAGGCTAGAGAACTGATAGACAAAGCGATAGTAAAAAAAGGAATGAGACCAAAAGTTGAATGTTGCATTCGCTCACTAGCTCAAGGAGTTAAAGCTGCGCATATTATTGATGGCAGAACCGCTCATGCAGTTCTTTTAGAGGTTTTCACCGATTCCGGTATAGGAACAATGGTTACGGGAAGGGGTTAAGTGACAGATTCGGCTTCGGCTATAAAAGCTGCTGAAGCTGCTCTTGAAAAAGGCGATTATAATTTTTGCATTAAAATAATTGAACCTTTACTTTTATCATTTTCAGCAGAAACTTCAATAGGAGCACAACTTAGACTTCTTCAAGTTACCGCCTACATGGGTATAGGTGATGAACAAAAAGCAATTAATATTTGCCAAGCATTAGTTAATAGTAATGAAGTAAATATTCGTCAGCAAGCTAAGCAGCTCCTATCCATACTTGATGCACCTTTTTTACCAAGACCATCAAATTGGTCAGTCGAGATCCCGAAGATAAACATGGAGCCCTCTCTAAAACCATCATTTAGGAAAACGAAACCAAATAAGAAACCTATCTATCCTCCTACTGGCCCAACAAAAAATTTAGATTTTGGATTTTCAATAATAACGTTACTGATTATTATATTGATAACCTTTTTCTTGAATGGTTGTGTTGATATATCTACGAATTTAAATGTTACTGGTTCAGATCGACTAAATGTCTCATTGGATATAGACAGTAACTCTGGAAAGTTGCTTCCGTGGCAAATAGAATTTGCTAATAATCTCGCGAAAGAAAGCAGTGTTTTAAAAATTAGAGAAGGAAAGAATATGCAGCATTTTGAATCTTCAACTATTCGATTTGAGGAAGCGAATGAATTGTTTCAACACATAACTTCAGCAGCCTCAAAAGCCAGTGGCATTGATCTAAAAAATCCAGAAATAATTGTGAATAATACAAACTGGATCATAGGGACAAAACAAAGTTTAAACTTTTATTTTGACTTAAGCGAGCTCCCAAAAATTCCTGGATTAAAAATAAACCTAATCATAAATAATATCCAAAACAAAAATAATTTCGAAACTAAGCCTCTAAAACCTACTTTTAAACAAGGTTTAATGTCACTGCCTCTTCAAATTGGAGACGTCAATCAACTAGCAGTTTCCTATTGGAAATGGAATAAGATTCTAATTGGAGTCTTATTCATAATTGGTCTAACTTTACTAAGCATATTTCTTCAATCATTTAGACTCAAGATGGGGTTTGGCTTCCCTGAACTTCCACCATAGTTAAATAATATCTCACAACTGTAGAGGATCAGGATCAACAGATAGGCTTACTCCTTTTGGTAATCCTTTCCATAATTCTGACCCATATGGAAGTGGAATACTACTGGACTCAGGACCATATAAAAGCAATTGCCAACGGGTTTTCCCTGCAACCCTCTCGATCAACGATGGTGCAGGACCAATCAACGTCCAACCTTGTTGAATACAAGTATTACGAATTTTCGACGATATTTGTAATGCACAATTGGATGTCAATTCTGAAGATTCACCCGAAAATCTTAATAAGCAAGCACGACTATAGGGAACCATTGAAGCCTCTTTCCTTGTTCTTTCTTCTTGTTTTAAAAACTCTTCATACCTTCCATCAATCAAATGAAGAATCACAGGGTGCTCAGGGCAATAAGTTTGTATTACAACTTTTCCAGGCTGCTCTCCTCGTCCTGCACGACCAGCTAATTGCATGAAAAGTTGAAGAGTTTCTTCAGTCGCCATCAAATCAGGGCGATGCAATAAGCCATCTGCTGCTAAAACGACAGCAAGAGTAACTCTTGGTAAGTCCATTCCTTTAGATAGCATCTGAGTGCCTACTAAAATATCGGCATCACCAGCAGCAAATTTTTCCAGCAAATTTCTATGCCCATTTCGACCTCTAGTTGTGTCTTTATCAAACCTTAATAAACTTATTCCATCTAATTCCCTTTCTAAATGATCCATAACTCTTTGTGTTCCCGTACCAAATGGTTTAAAAGCAGTTGAGCCACATTCTCCACATTTATCATTAATCTTTGAGCGAAAGTCGCACCAATGACAACGCAACCATTGATTTCCCTCTTTCGACCTATGTACCGTCAATGCCACATCGCAATTTGGACATTGAACAACTTCACCACAACTACGACAACTTAAAAAACTACTATATCCTCGTCTAGGAACCAAGATAATTGCTTGGTTATTAGTTTTTTTTAAATTTAAAAGTTCTTTTTTTAAATATCTACTAATAAGACTCCGATTGCCAATAGCCAATTCTTCACGCATATCTACTACATTAACTATTGGTAATTGTCGATTTAAAATTCGTTGGTTTAGTTTTACGACTACAATGTTCCCTTTTGGTTCTATGTCCCTCCATATCCTTAATGAGGGGGTCGCTGTACCAAGAATTACTTTTGCTCCTGCTTTTTCTGCTCTATGGATTGCTAAATCCCTTGCATGGTAACAAGGCATAGGTGATTCCTGTTTATAAGAGCTATCATGTTCTTCATCTATAACTATCAATCCCAAATTTGATAATGGAAGGAAAATTGCTGACCGGGTACCAATAAAAATACTAGGAGTTGATGTATCAAGAGATTTTTTCCATGTTTTAATTTTTTCCTTAATAGAACAATTACTATGATATTCATAAACATTTGATCCAAATCTTTTTTTAAAGCGATCGACCAATTGTGGTACCAATCCAATTTCAGGTGTAAGTATCAAGCAATGTCTACTTACAGATAACTCAAGGGCTGAGATTTGAAGATAGACTTCAGTTTTGCCTGAGCCTGTAACGCCCCATAGTAAAAGGACTGATCCCTCTTTAAGAGACTCATATTTTTTCTTAGCTAATTCTTGCTCAGGTGTAAGAACTTGAGGGCTTTCAAGCTCCAATGCCTTTTTGTCATAAAATTGATCTTCATGAAGAGAATCATCAAGTGCAAAACGTTTCTCTCTTTCTCCAAAACCAGTAGACACAAATCTTTTAATTAATACAGAAGAAAATCCATCAGACTCCAAATCTTTTTGCCATTTGCCACCGCCATTTAAAAGAAGTTTTTGCTTCAACTCATTTTGTCTACTTGATAACTTTCTTTCATGATTATTACTAGTCAATTTTACCCACCAAAGTTTTCTTGGCCTATTAAGTAATTTCGTCTTACCCAACCAACCTGGAGGTAAAGCGACCTTCAGCATTTGGAAATGACTCACATATAAATCATAAGAGATTTCTTCTAACCACTCAGTCCATTCTTTTTTAATTGCAGCCTTTTGAATCAATAGCTCAACATTCTTCAACGAGACATAATTAGACTTTTCAGCTTGATTGTTTTTTCGTCTCTTCCTTTTATTGACAACTAGTCCCTGCATAAGACGCCCTTTTAGGCGAACCGACACGACATCGCCTAAATCTATATCAAAATTATTTCCATCTTGATAAGAAAAACATCTCCCTTCTCTACCCACATGTAACCAAACATCAAATTCAAAGGAATTCATATCATTTTAATACTTGCCGAGTTCAGAAATTTTTCTTACCATTGGATTGTTAACAGCAAAAAGCTGTTGTGGAACTTGCAAGGTTCCACCCAGAGGGAAGACTAGAAGCTTCTCCTAGCATAGGAATAATCCTATGCTGAGGTATGCCGGTCTGAGAAATCCCCTGACATCCTTGCAAACATATTGATTTTTCTTTTTCAACAAAACATCCTTAATACTTTTCTAAGTCCTTGTTGACAGCATGTGATTTTTCGCAAGATTTATCACGGTTTTGGACATTCTCAAATTAGAGTGTTTTTGTTGCAATTTTACAATTTAAATAGTTTTTCCTTAATTATTTCCCTCTAGGAAATTCTGACCATTTTTTTCTCGGCTAATTTCATGAGCTCTGTAACAGACCAAAAACTAATCGAGAAAATTGCTTCAAAGTCGAAGAAGTCCAAAAACCCTTCAATTAATCAAAAGACTGCAAGCAATTCCAAAAAAATCAAAAAAACTGCCGCAACATTAAACGTGACTAAAGAAACACCAACACTTCCTCAATCAGAACCAACTGATTTGAAAATTGATTTAGATTTAGAGGCTGATAAATTAATTGCTGAAGCTAACAATGTATCCGAGTCAGAGATTGACATAGAAGACAATGAATCTTTGTTGGCCAGTGCTCAAGAAGCCGCCGCCAAAGCGTTAGCGAGCATAAAAATTGGTCCCAAAGGAGTTTATACAGAGGATTCTATTCGGGTTTACCTCCAAGAAATAGGTCGTATAAGGTTACTCAGACCAGATGAAGAAATTGAATTAGCAAGAAAAATAGCCGATCTCCTTCAATTAGAAGAGGAGGCAGCGCAATTTGAAAGTGAGAATGGCCATTTCCCATCGGTTAAGGAATGGGCAGCTCTTGCAGAAATGCCATTAACACGCTTCCGAAGAAGGTTAATGCTTGGAAGACGCGCCAAAGAAAAAATGGTGCAATCTAACCTCAGATTAGTAGTGTCAATTGCAAAAAAATATATGAATAGGGGATTATCTTTTCAAGACTTGATTCAAGAAGGAAGTCTTGGTCTAATTCGTGCTGCAGAAAAATTTGACCACGAGAAAGGATATAAATTCTCTACTTATGCAACATGGTGGATCAGGCAAGCAATTACCAGAGCTATTGCAGATCAAAGCAGAACAATTCGTTTACCTGTTCACTTGTACGAAACTATTTCACGTATTAAGAAAACTACCAAAGTTTTAAGTCAAGAGTTTGGTAGGAAACCTACCGAAGAAGAAATTGCAGAAAGTATGGAGATGACTATTGAGAAACTAAGATTTATTGCCAAAAGCGCTCAACTACCTATCTCCCTAGAGACACCGATTGGTAAGGAGGAAGACTCTAGACTTGGTGACTTTATTGAAGCAGATATTGAAAATCCTGAACAAGATGTTGCGAAAACGCTTTTGAGAGAGGATTTAGAGGGTGTTTTAGCAACATTAAGCCCAAGAGAAAGAGATGTTCTTAGACTTCGTTATGGTCTAGATGATGGAAAGATGAAAACACTTGAGGAAATTGGACAAATTTTTGATGTTACAAGAGAAAGGATAAGACAAATAGAGGCCAAGGCTCTTCGCAAGCTTCGTCATCCAAATAGAAACGGGGTGCTTAAAGAATATATAAAATTGAACTAGAATTTCTCAACTAATAACTTTGCTTTTCAAAGAACTAATTGCTCATAAAATCAGTATATTTTTTTCATTTCGCATCAACCTTATTAAATTATTTTCCAAGAATTTAAATTTGGTAAGGTTGACTGTTTAAGGTAAAGATATAGAAAATATTTGCTAATGACATTAGACCAACTGCGCATCGCCTCTCGCCGAAGCCAGCTGGCCATGGTTCAGACGAACTGGGTACGAGATGAACTACAAAAAGCACATCCAGATCTCGCTATCACTATTGAAGCAATGGCTACGCAAGGCGATAAAATACTTGATGTAGCCTTAGCCAAAATCGGAGATAAAGGTCTTTTCACTAAAGAACTTGAAGCTCAAATGCTTCTTGGACATGCTGAAATTGCAGTCCACTCTCTTAAAGATTTACCTACAAATCTTCCAGATGGACTAATTCTTGGCTGCATAACAGAACGAGAAGACCCCTCTGATGCATTAGTAGTTAATAAGAAAAATCAAGTTTTTCAATTAGAAACTCTTCCGAAAGGTGCGGTAGTTGGAACAAGCTCATTAAGAAGGCTAGCTCAATTGCGCTACCACTATCCACATCTTGTTTTTAAAGATGTAAGAGGAAATGTTATTACTCGTTTAGAAAAACTCGATTCAGGAGAATATGATTGTCTTATTTTGGCTGCTGCTGGGTTACAAAGGCTTGGTTTCGCTAACAGAATACACCAATTAATTCCTACAGATATTTCACTTCATGCTGTAGGTCAAGGTGCTTTAGGTATTGAATGTGTAAGCGGACAGAAAGAAGTACTAGATATTTTAAAAACACTTGAACATGAATCTACATCAAAAAGATGCTTAGCAGAAAGATCTTTCCTAAGGGAATTAGAAGGAGGATGTCAAGTTCCAATAGGCGTGCGGACTGTAATTAACAACGACGAGTTGCTTCTTGAAGGTATGGTTGCAAGCTTGGATGGTAAAAGATTAATTAAAGATAAGATAAAAGGATCCGTAAGCTCGGCAGAAAAAATTGGAATAGATTTAGCTAATGAATTAAAAGGAAGAGGTGCAGGAGAAATATTAGAAGAAATATTCAAGTCTGCAAGAATATGAAATAGGTTCCAATTTAACTAATCAAATTAGGCTCTATTTCAGACAAGTAACGATTCTCACAGGATTTTATAATTTGCACTGCTTTTTCAATACCAAAGAAACCATTTACGGTGCAAGTTCCTGGTTTTTTTAGATCTTTATAATGCTCCCAATAATAAGTTGTTTCGTTAATCCAATGTTTACCTAATTGTTCAAAGCTTTTTATATGATCCATTCTCTTATCATCAGCAATTACGCCAATAACTTTATCGTCAACTTCACCTCCATCATCAAAGGTCATTATTCCAATAATTCTTGCCTCAACAATTGAACCTGGGATCAAAGGCTCTGTAACACCAACAATTTCAATATCTAAAGGATCCCCATCTTCATCCCATGTTCGTGGGAGACATCCATAAGCGAAAGGGTAGGCAAGGGAGGAATATCCGACTCGATCAAGCTTAAGATGACCCGTCTCAGTGATAAGCTCATATTTATTTATAGTATTTGAATTTAACTCGACAATAGTGTTGACTATAAATTGAGATTCATTGGCAAACGCAGGTAATACATGAAGCAGATTAGGCATGATTCTGCTAGGTGCTTGGTCGAGATTAGCCATAGTATTTTTTTTATATACCTATATGGTAAATCAACGCAGTAAATGCAAATGAAGTTAGAGCTGATAATTTAGAAAAATTTTAAGATGAACAAACTCTTCTATATTTTTATGAAAATAAATTTAGAAATTAGCCTGATATTCTAGAAAGCTTTTCAACTTTATTATCTAAATATTCAAGAAAATAATTTGGTGATAGTTTTTTCCCAGTTACCTCCTGAACAAGTTCTTCCGAGTCTAAGCTTCTACCATAATGATGAACATTTTTGCGAAGCCAATACAAAATTGTGCTTGTTTTATGGGATTCAATAATTTTCTCAATTGATCCTAAATCTTTTTCAAGAGTGTGTGTTAATTGAGCACTAATCAAATGACCAAGCAAATAAGAAGGAAAGTAACCAAACATCCCCTCACTCCAATGCACATCCTGCAAGCATCCTTCCGTATCATTTTTAGGCGAAACGCCAAGAAGATGTAAATACCTTCTATTCCATTCAATTGGTAGATCTTCCACAGGTAGTCCTTTCTCAAGAAGATCAATTTCCAACTCAGTTCTAATCATTATATGCAAGCCATAACTGAGTTCATCGGCTTCTACTCGATTCAATCCTGGAGTAAATGTATTCAAATTGATCCATAAATCATTTCCAGAGTGAATTGGAGCACCTGCATTTTCAAAATGATGCCAGAAAGACTTTGCAAATGAAAAGCTTCTAGCAATTCTATTTTCCCAAAACAAAGATTGACTTTCATGAACTGCCATAGATGTTGCTTGACCTAAAGGCCAGGCAAACCATTGATGACTTTCAGAAGGCAGTCCTTGCTCATAAAGAGAATGTCCCCATTCATGAGCCGTGGCTAGCAAGCAAGAAAGCGGCTGACCTTTAACTATTCGAGTCGTAATACGATAATCGTCCGGACCTAAAGTTATCGAGAATGGATGTGGGGACTTACCTATTACTGTTTTAGCAGGATCCCGAGACCAATCATTTAAAAGTATTTTACAGAGCTTTTCTTGATCAGCAGTTGGTAAATCCCATCTTTGTCTTTTCGTCTTACAAATATTCGCAGCCCTATGTATTAAATCAGGTAATCTTTTTTTTAAAGGCTCAAATAGTTCGCTTACACGATTAATCGTCAAGTTGGGTTCAAAAGGTTGCGCAAGTGTCTCCCAGCAACTTCTTTGTTCAGCTAGCTGATTGGATTGTTCTTTTCGTAAAAAAATTAATTTCTTCAGAGATGGAGAGAAACTCTTATAATCATTATTTTTTTTAGCTTCCTGCCAACACATATAACCTTCAGACTTTGCTGTTGCAAGCTGAACAATCAGTTTAGGATCTAAACTTTTTTGTCTTTTTAAATCTTGCTCTAGCAACTCAATATTTCGAAATCTGTCCTTTATTAGTTGTGATTCAGAATTGCCTTTTTCCTGTAAATATTTAAGTTCAGATTTTGCTTCCATTATTAAAGATTCGAACTTTTCACAACTTTGTCTTGCATGTATTTGCTTAGCTAAAAGACTTAATTGCTCTCCTCTCCAAGTAGATCCAGCCATAGGCATAGATGTATTTTGATCCCAGTAGAGAGTGCTTTGTATAGATCCCAGTAACTGCGTATCTTTCAGGTAATCACCTAAAAGCTGCCAAGCAGACTTTGACAAAATATTCAATTTGATATTTATATAATCTTAATGTCCAATTGATTAAAAAGATCTGTATTTCATCAATTTAAAATAATTCACAAATCAATTAACTTATAATCTTTTGAAAAGTCTAATTAACAATACTTTAGCCTAATAACCAGGACAAACCTGTTAGTATTTAATACTAGAAGGTTAAATAGCTTACTAGAAATGAAACAGATTTTATCAAATTTAAATTTCGAGACGCAAGGTCAAGGATTTATCGACATAACAAATGATATAAATCATTGGATCAAAAGAACAAAGCTTAAGAAAGGAATACTTCTTATTTTCCTAAAGCACACAAGCTGTAGTTTAATTATAAATGAAAATGCAGATATTAATGTTCTAAAAGATTTATCTAATTACATGAAAGCAATAGTACCAGAAGAGAAATTCTATTCAATAGATAGAGACGATGAAAGAATTGAATATCTACATTCAGAAGAAGGTTTGGACGATATGCCTGCACATATAAGAACTATGCTTACAGCAAACAATTTAAGCTTAAGTGTTGTTGATGGAAAATTAGAGATTGGGCTTTGGCAAGCCATTTATATTTGGGAACATCGAACATCAAATAAATCAAGATCATTACAATTACATGCAATCGGTGAGATTGAACTAAATTAAAATTAAATTTTAAAATCCCATGATTTCCTTAATAGACAATAATCAATTAACTGATTTTAAGGTAAAGAATCCTTCTTGGACTATATATAATAAAGCCATAAAAAAGGTATTTGAATTTAATAACTTCATTGAAGCTTTTAGTTTTATGACTAAAGTCGCTCTTTTGTCTGAAAAAATTGATCACCATCCAAATTGGCAGAATACATACAATAAAGTTACAATCGAGTTAACAACTCATGACATTGGTGGAATAACTACTAATGACATAAAGCTTGCGAAGGCTATTGATCAATTAATCAATACCTGATTTACTATTATTTGATACCACAAAAATGAAAACAGTTGAATCAGATCTGCAAGAAGATATAGTTTCTAAAGGATCTATTCCTATTACAATAATTTCAGGGTTCCTAGGCTCCGGGAAAACTACTTTATTAAATCATATTCTTACTAATCAGAAAGGAATAAAAACAGCTGTATTAGTAAATGAATTTGGAGAAATTGGAATTGATAATAATTTAATTATCAAAACTGAAGACGAAATGATAGAGCTAAATAATGGATGTGTTTGTTGTTCTATAAATGGAGAGTTATTAGAAGCAATAGAGAAGTTAATTAATAATAATAAGCAACTCGATTATATTATCATTGAGACAACAGGATTAGCAGATCCATTACCAGTCGCCATGACATTACTTGGTAGTGAATTAAGAGATAAAACAAGATTAGACTCAATTATAACCTTAATAGATGCTGAAAACTTTAATAATATTATCTTACAAAGTAAAATAGCTAGATCTCAAATAATATATGGCGATATTTTACTTTTAAATAAATGTGATTTGGTAAGCAACAAAGATATAGAAGAAACCTTATCTAAAATAAAAGAAATAAAAAATGATGCAAGGATTTTAAAAAGTATTAAAGGTAAGATTCCACTCAACCTTCTGCTAAGCGTCGGACTATTCGAGACAGATGCAATAAATCAGAATAGTTCCAACCCTAATCACTCTCATGATCACTCTCATGATCACTCTCATGATCACTCTCATGATCACTCCAAAAAAGAAAATAAAAAAATTGAAGACTTTCTTTCCATATCTTTTCAAACTAAAAAACCATTCTCTCTTAGGAAATTTCAATATTTTCTTGACAATCAATTAAAGGATAATGTATTTAGAGCAAAAGGTATTCTCTGGTTCAGTGAAAGTGAGAGAAAACATGTATTTCATCTAGCAGGTAAAAGAATTTCTATTGAAGATAGTGCATGGGAGGGCGAAAGGAATAATCAACTTGTCTTAATTGGAAAAGAATTAGATCAAGAGAAAATACTCTCTCAATTAAATTCTTGTATTGAAAACTAATTATCAAATATCGATTTATAATATTAAACTAATAAATGTTAAATTCACTTCCAAAGAGTAAAAGAAAGATTATATTCTTTTCTAGTATATTAAAATCGAATAATAGTCGCATCATATTAAAGACTATAGTAGTCTTATTAGTATTTCTCATCTTGTGGCCTTTATTTAGTCTTGTAGGAGAAGGAATATATGGTATTCAAAAAGGCTCAATTTACCTAACGAAAGACAACCTCAATGAAATAAAAGGAACATTAATATTATTAGTTTTTTCTCTTACTCTAGGAGGTTTTTTAGGAGTCGCAAATGGTTGGATTTTAGCAAATTGCAATTTAAAAGGTAGAAAGTTGCTTAGAGTGTGCCAACTAATACCTTTCGCTACACCCGCCTATTTATTAGCAGCTACTTTCATTGATCTCGGTAGCATTCACTCAATCAGAATTACCGGTATGTTTTGGGGTGTAATAATCATGGCATTTACAACTTATCCATATGTATTTCTATTAAGTTCTGAAAGTTTTGGGAAAGGTGGCAGGAAACAAATTGAAGCTTGCAGAACTCTTGGCGTAGGTCCTTGGAAAAGTTTTTTTAGAATATCTCTACCAATAGCAATACCCTCAATTACTGCTGGATTAGCATTAATGGCAATGGAAATCATAAATGAATTAGGTGCTGTTCAACTCTTAAATATCCCAAGTATCTCAGCTGGAATAATTGAAACATGGGTAGAGGAAGGTGAACCTTCTGGTGCAATTGCACTTGCTTTATTTGCTCTAATTTTAGTTTTTTTATTAGTTCTAATTGAACGGAAATCTAGAGAAAAGAATAAGCGATGGAGTGATGGAATCAATGGGGGAGATTCACCAAAATGGGAATTAAAGGGTACAAATCTATTCCTTGCGCAAATTATAACTATTACACCTCCAGCCTTTACCTTAGGAATTCCTATTATATGGACACTAATCAATATTGATCAAATCAATCAAGGTTTTAATTCTGACTTAATTGGTCTTACTGTTAAAAGCTTTAGTTTAGCTCTAATTGTTGCCTTAATAACGATATGTATATCATTAATTTTATCAGTTTCAAAAAGATGGCAAAATCATCAATGGCTAAATATTCTAACCTTTTTATCTGGCATTGGTTATGCAATTCCTGGATCAGTTTTAGCACTTGCGCTTATTTCATTTAAAGGAAATGTATGGCAAATTAACATTCTTAGCTTGCTCATTTGGGGCTATAGTATCCGATTCCTAGCTGTTTCAAAAGGTGGACTTGATGCTGGATTCGAGAGAATCTCACCAAATATTGATAATGCGGCTATAAACCTTGGCAAGAGCTGGCCAGAAGTACTTTTCAAAATACATCTACCACTTCTTAGAGGTCCTATGGTTGTTGGAGCTCTTCTTGTTTTTGTTGATACTATTAAAGAGTTACCATTAACATTTATATTAAGACCCTTTGATTTTGATACACTTTCTGTTCGAATATTCCAATACGCAGGAGATGAAAGAATAGCAGAATCTATACTACCCTCATTGATAATAATCTTCTTAGGTCTAATAGCCTCCCTGGCCTTAATACCAAGCTTAAATAATAGAGATAAATAACAAGAAACTTAATTTTTCAACAATCTTTTAACTGGGTAAATCAAAGCTGCAAATATATCAGAGAATGTAGAAACAATTCTATAGCAAAGTAATGAAGCCAGGAGAGCGGCTTCAGGTAACGTTGAACCCAGAGCAAATAAAATCACAGATTCAAAGACGCCCAATCCTCCAGGTGCTGCTGGTACAATAAGGCCAATTATCCATGCCAAAGAAAAAGAAGAGATTAATTCCCCTAGAGGAATTAATGATCCAATAGAAAATGCTTTCAAACAACATAAAAAACCAAAAAAGCGAAACAAAATAAATATCATCTCTACAAATAGTGATTTATAAGGGTAAAATATATTTGTAGAAATATTGTGGTTATTTTGATATAGATTTTTATCATTGACTTTATCATCGTTAGGAAAAATATTTGACTTCATAATCTTCAATTTTTTAACTATAAATCCTCTGAATCCAGTTAATAAAACCAAAGTTGATGACCAGCAAAGAATGAAAATAAATATATCAAAGCTTCCAAAAGGTATAAAAATTAAACCTGCAACCAGCATTAGTAATGGTTCTAACAAAATTGACTCTATTGATTTTTCAGTTGACAGATCGGCTCGCAAAAACTTATACCTTGAGACAAAATGCCATATTCCTCCTGGCAAATATTTATATATGTTAGTCTTCAGAAATATTTGAATGATGTTCAGATATTTACTGTTACAACCAATACTATTTATTAATAATTTCCAGGCATAAGCATTAATAAGTATACTTAAAAAACTAAAAAGAATACCCACTGAAAGCCATAATATCTCCTTCCAAGAAATTATCTGATTAGCTAAATCCTCAAAATTTGTGTATACCGAACTTCCAATAAATACTAAACAAGTTAATGTTATAAAAAGTTTGATATTAAATTTAGATATAATCCAATAAATAAAAGGTAATTTTTTACTTTGAAAGCTTTTTAAATTAAACATTAATATGGCCAATCCTCAAATTCATAGAATTCTGATAATTCCAAGAGTAAATTCTGACGAATCTCTTCTATAGAAATTCCTTTTTCTAAACTTATTTGAGCAAGGTCTTTGTGATCTATTTTTGTTAAAATTCTACCATTTGGTCTAATTGCCTGTTTAAAAGTAATTTCTCCAAATTTAGTTTTATGTCTTACTTCTCTTCTTGGGAGTATCCAACGATTAATCTTATCTTCTCTTAGTCCAAGTGTTGTACTGTAATTAAACCAAACTTCTCTCAATAAGGTTTTATTATCTGGGTGAACAATAGCTTTTATAGAAATACCCTTTCTATTCTTTTTCATATCAACAGAATGACAAATCACATCAATAGCACCAGCAGATCTTAATCTTTCAATTAAAATCGCAATATCTTCAGGTGTGGAGTCATCTATCCAAGCCTCCTGCGAAATAATACTCTCATAAGAAAGCCTATTATTATTTTCTATGTAATCATCATTATTATCTAATAGCAAAACTCGTAAAAAATTTGGTCTAGAAATATTTTTAGTTCCCAGACCGATGCCAATCTTTTTAATATTTATATTATTTTGTTGTCCAATTTGATCTGAAAATGTTGCTATTAAAGCAATACCAGTAGGTGTTGTTATCTCACCAATATATTTATCTTCAAACACCATTAATGGAATTTTATTTTGCTTAGCTATCTCTAAAACTGTAGGGACTGGAACAGGTAGAAGGCCATGAGAAGTTGATACAACTCCTTTGCCTGCAGCAGGGTTCGAACAATAAATCTTATCTGGCTTTAAAAAATCTATAGCCGAGCAAACATTAACGATATCAATTATTGAATCAATTGAACCAAGTTCATGAAAATGAACATCTGAAATTTCAGTGCCATGAACAATTGCTTCTGATTCCGCAAGAATTTCAAAAACCTTAATAGATTTTCTTTTCACGTAATCATTCAAACTTGATCCCATTAGGAAGTTTCTTATATCATTAAGGCTTCTAGATAATTCCTCAAATTGGATTTTCGTTTTTGTACATACTATTCCTTTTATTCCCTCACTTTCACCTTTATTAAAGTTTAGATTGTACTCCTTGTCTATTTTTAAACTTGTTAAATTATCCAAAAAAACATTTTGCGGAACACCTAGATCAAACAATGCCGAGGCAAGCATATCTCCAGATATTCCAAGGTTACAATCAATGAAAATAGATTTCATTTATTATTAAATTTATAATTAGTTTTGGACATAGAAGACTTGTGAATACATTATCAGGATAAGATTCATTTTTATCTCTTAAGATTCTTTCTACTTTTATTATTTATTGATTGCTTAGGCATAGATGCTATTACTTGGAAATCCTCAACCATAAGTTGATAATCGATCCGACGAACATTAAGACTAATAAAATGTTTGAGGAATTCAATTGGTATTTCACCTTTAAGATTAATTTTAAAAGGTAATGCTTTTTTTTGTTGGTTCCTTGGCTTTTGACGGATTTTTATAACTACTTCCTTTTCTTGAGGCTTAGTAAAAATCAATTCTCCTCTAATTGAGAAATAATCATCCCCCTCTAATATATTGTCAAAATCGGCTTTAATAATTGATTTGCCATTCGATTCTTTCTTTTCTTTAATCTCTTTATTTAAAGTGCTGGGCTCCCAAACACCCGCAATTTGAAGATGAAGATTTTGATCATTTCTACATCTTGGATACACAACCCAAAGATGAGGTTTTTCTATTGAAACGTGATTACGCATCAAAGTTATGACCCTTCCAAGAATTACTGAATCAATTTGATTACCATCAGAGTCAATTAGATTTCCACGAGTAAAGTTCTCATCATCGCGAGGTTTATAAATACCTCTAACAATTCCAATTGCCCTGTATTGCATTGGATCTGTGACCGAAGGGATCGGGTGGTTTTGCATCTATTTAATTAATGGGGCCATGGTGCCCATTCTTTAATTTAACCAAAATCCCGCAAATACTTTGTGGATTTTATTTAATTGGGACATTTTCATACTCTGACTCATCAAAAGCATTAAGAGCTTCATCAATTGCATCTGAAGGTGATGTAGCATTATTCATCGCTCCTGCTTGCTTTAGTCGATTCATTAAATCAAATGGATCGACTGGTAATCCTTGATCATTTTGAGTTTCGGAATCAAAAGTTTTGAAAATATTTCTTTTTTCATCAATTGAATAATTTTTAAATTCCGCAATTTTAGTCACTCCAGAGAAAATAAGGCCTCTTAGATGAATACTAGAAAATGAAGCAAGAAAAACAAAAAGCAAGGATAATTGACCGCAAATAAAAAATGCCGTTTTATTCACAACTTAACTTTCATCTAGATTTACATAATAATAACTTAAGAAATCATTTTTAAGTACCTTGCTTATTGCGACCTGGAATGTCAATTCTATTCGTTCAAGAATAGAACATGTCAAAGAATGGCTAATCGCCAAAGAAGTAGACGTTCTTTGCTTGCAAGAGACAAAAACTGAAGATCAATTTTTCCCAGTCGAGGTTTTCACTAACCTTGGATATGAGGTCTCAATTTCTGGGCAAAAATCTTACAATGGTGTAGCAATAATAAGTAAATTGCCAATTAATGATGTGAATATTGGTTTTAATGAAATAGTTTCAAATGATCCAGATTCAACCACATTAAGTGAACAAAAAAGAATTATAAGTGCATCAATTAATGACATTAGAATAATAAATGTCTATGTACCAAACGGATCATCCGTTCAATCAGAAAAATTTATGTATAAGCAAAAGTGGCTAGAAAATCTAGGAATTTATCTAAAGAAATACATCTCAAACGATTCACCAATCTGCCTATTAGGTGACTTCAATATTGCTCCTGAAGATAAAGATATTCATACACCGAAAAATTTTATAGAAAAAGTTATGGCAACAACTAAAGAAAGGAATCTACTAAAAAATGCTTTAGGAGGGAAATTAGAGGATGTTTTTAGAATTTTTGAACCTGAAGGTAATAATTGGACTTGGTGGGATTATCGTCATTCAGCTTGGGAGCGAAACAAGGGTTGGAGAATCGATCATATTTACTTATCTGAGCATATAATTTCTTGTTCTCAAGGTTGTTGGATTGATAGGGAGCCAAGATCTAAAGTCAAACCAAGTGATCATGCTCCTCTTGTGGTCGATGTTAGTTGGCCTCCATCAGAGAATGAAAATGAATTTTTCTTGTGAAAAATTATGTTGTTTTTCTATTTTCAAATCATCACAGAATTAACAAATCAAATATTCACAATTAATAAAAAATAATGAATTTCATAGGTACCATTCCATAGAAACAATTGCTAGCACTAGCTTTCCAACTTTAAATGAATCAAGGTTAAAGTACTTTTAAATAATAAACAAAAATAACCAGATGCTGAACAGATTCAAAAATTTAGACGAATCAGGCACTTTTAGGCCATTATGACTGACTGTGTTTATGAGCCTATTAGCTGAGGTGCTGTGACAAACGCATTGAACACAAAAAGATCTGAGGAAATTTTTGGCTCTGCTAAAAATTTAATGCCCGGTGGAGTTAGTTCGCCCGTAAGAGCTTTTAAATCCGTTACTGGGGATCCGATCGTATTTGATCGGGTTAAAGGCTCTTATGCCTGGGATGTTGATGGGAATCGATACATTGATTATGTGGGCAGCTGGGGGCCAGCAATTTGTGGACATGCCCACCCTGAAGTAATCGCTGCACTACAAGAAACTCTCGAGAAAGGGACAAGCTTTGGAGCTCCCTGTTTACTAGAGAACCAACTCGCTGAAATGGTTATCGATGCCGTACCAAGCGTTGAGATGGTTCGTTTTGTTAACAGTGGTACTGAAGCTTGTATGGCAGTCCTTCGTTTAATGAGGGCTTTTACTGGAAGGGACAAAGTTATCAAATTTGAGGGCTGTTATCACGGGCATGCAGATATGTTTTTAGTAAAGGCCGGATCAGGTGTGGCAACCCTTGGTCTACCTGACTCTCCAGGGGTACCAAGGAGTACTACAGCAAATACTCTTACAGCCCCTTACAACGATCTTGAAGCAGTAAAAGAGTTATTTGCAGAAAATCCTGATGCCATATCTGGGGTTATCCTTGAACCTGTAGTAGGAAATGCCGGTTTCATAACACCAGAGCCTGGATTTTTAGAAGGATTGAGAGAGGTCACACAAGAGAATGGAGCCCTTTTGGTTTTTGATGAGGTGATGACAGGCTTTCGAATTAGCTATGGAGGAGCCCAAGAACGTTTTGGAGTAACTCCTGATCTAACTACTATGGGCAAAGTTATTGGAGGAGGCTTACCAGTAGGAGCTTATGGAGGTCGTAAAGATATTATGTCGATGGTATCTCCAGCTGGTCCAATGTATCAAGCTGGGACGTTGAGCGGAAATCCACTTGCAATGACAGCAGGTATAAAAACTCTTGAGCTTCTTCGACAAGAAGGTACATATGAAAAATTAGAAGCAATAACTAAAAAACTTGTAGATGGAGTAGTTTCTGCATCAAAAGAAGCAAACATTCCAATATTTGGCCAAAGCATTAGCGCAATGTTTGGTTTTTATCTCTGCGAAGGTCCAGTGAAAAACTTCGAAGAAGCAAAATCATCTGATACTGATCTATTTAGTAAACTACACAGATCAATGCTTCAGAAGGGAGTTTATTTAGCTCCAAGTGCATTTGAAGCAGGGTTCACATCATTAGCTCATTCTGAAGATGATATAACTTCTACAATCCAAGCATTTCAAGAAAGCTTTTCAGAAATCGCATAAGAAATCCAATTTAAATTAAAAAATAAATTAGATTTCTCATACTAATTATCAGAGGCTTAACGGACTATTTGTTTCTACCACCCACAATTACAGGAACATTACCAGACTTATTTCCTGGCAAAGATGGAACAACTTGTGTTTCACCATTCCACTTATCTAAAAACAATTTAAAAAGTACTTGATCATCAAGGCTTTTGTTTAATGTGTCATATCTCAAAGCTTCTTGCTCTGCAATTTTGACTTCAGTTTGAGCTCTTAATAATTGCTGCTCAGCAATTTGTTTTTGTTCAATTGCTGCTCTATATTCGTCTGCAATTGTTAATCCAGTTAAATCGAGAGATTGAACATCAACATAGTCAAATTTGTTAAGTTCATCAGCCACTGTTTGTTCAACTAACTCTGAAATATCACTCCAAGAACTAGCTATAGTTACAAGCTCATACTTTGAGAAAACAGATTTAAGTGCTTTAAGTAAGGATGGTTGAATAATCCTATTGTATATTTCTCTATCGTTGTAAGAGATAGTTTTAAAAACTCTTCCGGCTTCATTTGGCTTAAGGGCATATTTAACGGTGGCAGTTGCAGAAATAACCTGTAAATCTTTAGTAAGTGAATCAAATTTCTCTGGTCTCACTTGAGTCTGAACATTAAAGGGATAAGTGTTTTGAACAAAGGGAACTTTAAAATTCAAACCAGGTTTGCGAGAACCGCCACTAACTTTTCCTAAGGTTGTTACTACTGCAACTTGTCCTGCAGGAACAACAAAAAATGCTTGAGTTAGAAGTAGGAAGCCAGTAAAAGAAAGGACAAGTAGAAGAGTTGTAGTGCCACCTGGTCCACTCGGAGTCACATTACGAAATGGAGTTGTCATAAAAATGATTATCTTGCAATAATTTTATGTTGATTTAGAGAATATTGTGAGGATTGTTAGATAGAAAAAATAATTAATTTATTTATTTTTTGATCAATGAGATACTTAATAAGAAAAACAACATGTAACTTCCTTTGTTTTTACAACATCTCTCTAGCCGCATTAAGAACTTCTAGATATAGCTCTTCATCAATCTCCCTAATATCATATTCTGTAGGTAGCGCTCCATGTTTATGCTGATGAACAATCATCCAGCAGGCTCGATCTAATTCTTTATTAGACTCACCTGAAATTTCTAAGGCTTTTTCAGAAAGTTTTTGTATTAATATGTCCATAAAATCTTTCCTAAATGATAAGGATATTAACTGTAAATAGTCTATCTGTAATTCTGAAATTGAAGAGCGACATCCAAATCATCCTCTTGTTGCTTAAGCAAATTAATCGCGGATTGTAAATCATCTTTGTTTTTACTAGTAATCCTTAAGCTTTCACCCTGTATAGAAACAGTTGCCTTTTTTATATTATCTCTTATTAATTTACTTAATTTCTTAGAAATCTCTTGCGATAAGCCCTTCTTTAATAAAACATTCTGCTTAACCATATTTCCTCCTATTGGTTCAATTTTCTGAAAATCAAATATCTTCAATGATAAATTTCTTTTAGTAGCTTTCTGTCTCAAAATATCTTTTACAGATTGAATTGTCATTTCACTCAAAGAAACTATAGATAATTGATTTTCTTGTATATCTATTTTGGTCTTTGAATCCTTAAGATCGTACCTCTGGTCAACTTCTCTTCTCAACTGATCAACAGCATTGACTAATTCCTGGTGATCAAATTCTGAAACAACATCAAAAGAATAAGAAGATGGCATAAGAATTTTCTTTGGGCATAACTATGATATTAATAATATAAAAAATAGCATGTATATGAGCTTATGAGTTTTTCATAAGCCAAAAATTTTTTCTGCAGAAAAATAATTATTTTAATTATAAATCAATCAAAGAACATAAGACTTACCACTTTTCCCATATCTTCTGCACTATGACAACTACTTAATAACGTTTCACTATCGTGAAAAGCGAAACAAATCAACTGATCACACCTATTAATAATTTCTTGATTACAAAGACTACTTGCCATAGGCAAAGGTAAATCATTGTTATCTTCCTTCTCTATTAGGTGTAAGACATTCCCAAGTAGGTTTTTTACTTCAGCAGTCTGCCTATCAAGGCTTTGAGGCAACAAAACAGTTAAGAGAGAGGGGTTAACATCAAGAACAGCTCTAATTACAGCAGCATTAACACCTTGAGAACCTGATGTGATTATCGAATGTCCCTCTTGAGCTAAAGACCTTGCAATTAATTCAACTATATGAATTGAAACGACAGGGACGTGACGACTTCCTAGAAAAGCAATTCGTCTTTTACCCTTGTCTTGTAACAAGGCCAATTCCTGAGCGAGAGTATCAACTCTTCCCAATGCAGGAAGATCGAGTGATCGACTCAAGGACATCCCAATTCAGATAATTTTAAGTTAGCACTATTCATGAACTGAAGAAGAAATTCCTAAACTTTTAAAGATTCGATCAAGATCACAATGTTCTTGAACCAAACGAAAAGCATAAGTAGCTTTAACTGTTTCGTGAAGACGAACATGACCAAATGCTTGTTCAATCACCTCAACTGTCGAAAGAGTATCTCTATCAACTTTGAGTAAAGGAACTTCTAATTCTTCCGATCTATTAATTAATTGTGGTAGAGGCTCTCCTGCGCCTGTAAGTATTAGGCATTGAGTAGATGCTTCCAATGCAGCCAATTGAATATCTGTTCGATCAGCACCAGTCACAACGGCCATATTGCGCCTTCTTCTGAAAAATTCCATTGCGGAATTAACACTCATAGCCCCTATGCTGAGTGTCTCGACCATCAACTCAAGTCTTTCAGCGCAACAAATAACTCGAGCATCCAAGCGTCTTACTAGTTCTTCCACAGTGACGCTTCTCAATAAAGGTGATCTAGGCATAACACCGAAAACATTCAAACCTAACAATTCAAGCGATGGCACTACATTGTCTTTTATATGCTTGATCTGGTCTGGATTCACTGCATTCAAAACAACGCCACTCAAGCGATCTCCAAGCTGATTTTTAGCCTGCAATAAAGCTTCTACACTTCTGCAGTCTTGCCAAAAATGAGCTAATAAAACATTTGCATTTAAACCTTTAGCCAGTTGACGAAGGCTTAATCCATACAAAAGCCCCTCATGCAAGCTGCCAGCTGCTTCAAGGATATTGATAACATTATCAGATGAATTAATGGACGATTTTAGTTGTTCAAATTTAATCCCAGCATCCAAAATATTCTTTTTAATCCTTTCGCTTGCTGTAGAGGCACCTAAAAATTCAATAGATGGAATCATACTATGTATGGGTAATTCCAATGTCTCGCCAACGAACCTGACATCATCATCAATCATGTCTTGAATATCTTCGACTTTAGAGCTATTTAATTCAAGACTAGTTGCTAGGGGTTTTCCAAATCTAACCCGATGATTTGAGGAAATTAAATTTCTGGCGATACCTAGAACCAGAGCAGACTTGCCACTAAATGGTTCGCACGAGCCAATCAAAAAGGTCTTGCTCATCAAATAAAGACCTGTCAAAAAATTAATAACATTACAAGTTTAGGCTTTTTGAAAAAGTTCTCAACACAAAATTGATTTTAAATTCTAATTAGATCAAATTATCTATAATCTGTTCTTTTTTTCAATAGAGTGCCTTTAGATCAATGAAGAAAAATTCTACAGTGAAATCAAGATTTAAAGGTCTAAAAATTGCCATAACTGGTTCAAAAGGAAGTCTTGGCAAGTCACTTATTAAAGAGCTAAAAAGCAAAGGTGCTTATGTGGTTGGTTTAACACATAGCAAAAATAATAATAATATAAAGAAGGAAACGACTCCAGATGAATGGATTTTTTGGTCATGTGGAAAGGAAGAACTACTCTCAAGCAAGCTTAATTCTTTTGATATTTTAATACTTAATCATGGATTCAACCCTAAAGATCTAATTAATTCTAAAGCAATCTCAAAGACGCTCGAGATTAACTCACTTAGCTATTGGAAATTAATTCAAATCTTTGAGGATTCAGTTAAAAAAAATAATAGTAATAAAGATAAAAATTCCAACTCTAAAGAAATTTGGGTAAACACCTCAGAAGCTGAAATTCAAATTGCTTTTAGCCCACTATATGAGATATCGAAACGTCTAATAGGTGAAATAGTTAGTTTAAGAAAAAGCAAATTGCTAATTGACAAAAACAACTCTCTTATATTAAGAAAATTAATTCTTGGCCCATTCAAATCAAAATTAAATCCTCAAGGAATTTTGACTTCAGATTTTATAGCAAAAAAAATAATCAATAGAGCTGAAAAAGATAACTATTTAATTATCGTAACTCCAAATCCATTAACATATTTGTTAATGCCATCAATAGAATTGATAAGAGTATTTTATACAAGATTTATAATGAAAATTTATTCAAATTAAATATCTTTAATACAAATCAATCTCCTCTATCAGTAAGTATCTCATAACCATTTTTAGTTACTAACACAGTATGCTCCCATTGTGCAGAAAGACTTCCATCTTTAGTAATTACAGTCCATCCATCTCGAAGTGTTTTGCAATATTTTATACCTAGGTTAACAATTGGCTCTACAGCTATTGTCATGCCCTCTCTTAAAGTGACATTTGGCAAATCGTTAGTTCTAAAATTAAAAACAGATGGTTCTTCATGAAGGTTCCTACCAACTCCATGCCCAGTGTAGTCCTCGACAATACTAAATCCATTAGCTTTGACATGATCTTCAATGGCTCCTGCAATATCTAAAAGTTTATTTTTTGGTTTTATTTGTTTAATACCTTTCATCAATGCTTCTTTAGCAACTTTACTTAACTCAATAGCGTCATCAGAAGTTTTACCTACGCAAATAGTGATACAACTATCCCCGTGATAACCCTTGTAGAAGGCTCCTGTATCAACCTTTAGCAAATCCCCTTCTTTAATAATTTTTTTACTACTTGGAATACCGTGAACAACTTCATTATTAATACTTGAACAAATACTAGCTGGAAAGCCTTGATATCCCTTAAAGCTTGGCGTTGCCCCATGTTCCCTAATTCTTTTTTCAGCATAATTATCCAAATCCAAAGTAGACATTCCAGGTTTAACTAATTCTCTAATTTCACTTAAAATAGTTGCAACAATTTTACTAGATATACGCATAATCTCTATTTCTCTTTCAGACTTTATTTCTACTCCTCGTCTCTGTTGAATAACAGGACCGCTATTGCTTGGCTTCTTTCCCTGTGAAGCAGAAAGAAGATCAGAGAAAAGTTTCATCGTTTAAAAAAAAATCTCAAATGTGCAATTCCTTTATCAACCCATAGTAAATAAAATAACAACTAAAAAGGCGTTATTTTATTAAAAAAATTCTTTTATTTAATAAAATTTTCACTTTAAGACCAAATTATAAAAAAATAGTTTAAAAACCCCGACCATTTTTCTAAAATTCATTCGAAATCAATAGCTAATCCCCTTAACGAATTCAAATGTTATTGAAGAATCAAATAGATACATCAAAATAAAAAATTTTAATTTTGAGAACTAAGCGGTTACAATAGCGGTTCGGTCAATTAATAGAGTATCCGGGATGTCAGTTGATTCGAAAGAGACCTCAACAAACGAGGTAAAAATTGAGGCTGAAACAAAGGCTCCAGATGAATCTGGGGGAAAAGATCCATCTAAATCAAGTGCTACTAGAAAGAAAATTTCTACAAAAAAGCTTTCTCCAAGTGAACTTATAAGAACTTTTGAAGAAGCACAACAAAAGAAAGAGCTTCCTGAAGTTTATGTTGGCGACACTGTTCGTGTTGGAGTCCGAATAAGCGAAGGTAATAAAGAAAGGGTTCAGCCTTATGAAGGTGTTGTAATAGCAAAGAGACATGGAGGGCTGAATCAAACAATTACAGTTAGAAGAATTTTCCAAGGAATAGGAGTAGAAAGAGTTTTTCTGGTTCACAGTCCACAAGTTGCATCCATTAAGGTGGAACGCCGAGGTAAAGTAAGAAGAGCGAAGCTTTTCTATCTGCGAGAACGCGTGGGCAAGGCCACACGCGTCAAGCAGCGCTTCGACCGCTGAGGTTCCGGCCTCCTTAATCAAAAGTCATTGTTCAACAATGACTTAAAGGGTATATAAAATGCGCCGTTAGTTCAGTTGGTAGAACGCAGGTCTCCAAAACCTGATGTCGGGGGTTCAAGTCCTCCACGGCGCGTTCGAAAACCCTTTCTACAATTACTATTTTAAAGAATGGAGTTGGATCTTCAACCTGGCGATGTCGTGAAAGTTCTAGAGTCAGCCGCATTAGGCTGGGTCAGAGCACGAGTTATTCGTGTAAAATCAGGTGGTAGAGTCGTTGTTCAAAGCGACCAAGGTCGCGAGTTTACAGCTCGTGGAAATCAAGTAAGGCTCATTGAGCCTGCCGGATTTCGTCCTTAATACTCATCAACTTATTTAGTCTTATTTCATAAGCAATCCCTTATTAAAAATTTAGGTAGCTTGTGAAAAATTCTTTAATAAAGACATTTCTAATCAACAATATTAATCCTTAGTTGACTAGAGGGCATTTATAGGTTGATACTCTTTGGAGCTATCCAAAGGATTTATAATTAAATATAAAATCCTTTTCAAAGGGCTAAAACTGGGACCGTAGTTCAACTGGTTAGAGCACCGCCCTGTCACGGCGGAAGTTGCGGGTTCGAATCCCGTCGGTCCCGTAACTAAATAAATTAAGAGCTTTGACTGTCAGGGTAAGGTTGGCACCAAGTCCAACAGGGACTTTGCATTTAGGAACTGCAAGAACTGCACTTTTTAATTGGCTCTTTGCAAAAAAAGAAGGTGGCAATTTTCTTCTAAGAATTGAAGATACTGATTTAGAAAGATCAAAAGAGGAATATATAAACAACATTTATCAAGGTCTTCAATGGTTAGGAATCAACTGGAGCGAATCACCAGTTATTCAAAGTAAAAGGATAAAAGAACATAAAGAAATAATCCAAAGGCTTCTTGATAAAGGTTTTGCTTATAGATGTTATGCAACGGAGCATGAGCTCAATGAAATGAGAGAAGATCAAAAGCAGAATGGTTTTGCTCCCAGATATGATAATAGACATAGAAATCTTAGTCCCGAAGAGGAGTCTTCTTTTATCAAAGAAGGGAGAAAACCCGTTATTAGATTTAAAATTAATGATGAAAAGTTAATTTCATGGGACGACTTAATACGAGGGAAGATGCATTGGAATAGTAAAGATTTAGGCGGTGATATGGTTATTTCAAGACGAGCCCCATCAGATTCAATAGGGGATCCTTTGTATAACTTAGTAGTTGTGGCGGATGATTCAGCAATGAATATCACTCATGTCATCCGAGGCGAAGATCATCTAGCTAATACAGCTAAGCAAATACTTATATACGAAGCTCTTAATTTGAAAATTCCAATATTTGCTCATACACCCTTAATCCTGAATTCAGAAGGTAAAAAACTTTCAAAAAGAGATGGCGTTACTTCAATTTCTGAATTCAAGAAAATGGGTTACACCCCTGAAGCAATGGCAAACTATATGACTCTGCTTGGTTGGTCTTTACCTGAAGGAATGAATGAAAGATTTAACATATCAGAAATTACTAAAGTATTTAGTTTTGAGAAAGTAAATAAAGCAGGTGCAAAATTTGATTGGGACAAATTGAACTGGCTCAATTCACAAGTGATCCACGAAATGAAGCCAGAAATCCTACTTGAGAATTTAGCCCCGTTATTTCAAGCAAATGGTTGGGAAATACCCAATCCAGAATGGGGGAATCAACTAGCAAATTTAATTGGTCCATCAATGGTACTAATGAAAGATGGAGTTGATCAAGCCAAGCCTTTCTTTGAAGAACCCGAATTAAAAGAAGATGGTAAAAAGCAATTAGAAATTGAAGCCGCAAAAATAATACTAAAGTTCATTCTTGAAGGAATAGAGAAAAAAGATTCAATAATTAGAGAAGAAGAAGCTATTGAATTAATAAATCAAGCTGTAAAAATCAATAAAGTAAAAAAAGGGCTTGTCATGAAGAGTCTTAGAGCTGCATTTTTTGGTACTCTTAATGGTCCTGATTTAATTAAAAGTTGGGTTTTATTATCAAGTTTCAGAAACGACAGAAGGCGTATTAGCAGATTCGTCTAAATTCTCGTCTTCATCCAATAAACCCAACATTTTAGCCAAAGGTTGAGCTGTTAAACCTTGAATACCTACTGTCATTAATATTGTCAGAAAAACTAATCCCTGAAGTTTTCCTGCACCTAAAACACCTGCCTGCTCCAATCTAATCGAAAATAAAGAGGCAACTGCTGCAGTAACTATTCCCCGAGGAGCTAACCAGCCAAGAAACAATCTTTGTTTATTGTCCAGAGGTAAGCCATAAGTTGCTATCGATACAGCTATTGGTCTCACTACGATCATCAAAAAAAGGACACAAGTTATACCTCCCCATCCCAATGGACTTAACTCCCCCCATGACACATCAGCAGCGAGAAGTGGGAAAAGCATAGTTATTGCTAATTGAGCTAATTCTCTTATTAATTTGTCAAGTTCATTCGCCTGTGTACAAGGTCTTTGTCCAACTACAAACCCTGCTGCGACAGATGCAGGAAGTCCTGATTCAGGCAGCAACCATTCGCAAACCCCATAAAGTAAAAAAATCACCCCAAGAGTTAGTTGCAATCTGATGCCGACATAAGGTTCCGATCTTATGCGCTTCAAACCTTCTGAAAGTAAGAGACCTGCAATAGAACCAATTAAGACTCCTCCTCCTAACCTTGACAGGAGACCAAGCAATAGTTCTCTCCAACCATGTAAATCTCCTACAACAAGTTCTAACAACAAAAGTGCCAGGACTGCTCCAATAGGTTCGAGTATCAAGCCTTCAGCTTCAAGAACATCACTTAGCGGTGAAGCAAGTCGAATTTGTCGAACTAACGGAGTTACAACAGTAGGGCCAGTAGCCAAAACAATGGCACTGTAAACACCTGCTACTGACCAACCAAGACCTGCAAACCAATGAGCAGCAAGAAAGCCAGCCGCTAGTGAAATAATTAATCTTATTGAAGAAATTCTTAAAACTATTGACTTAATTGTGCCTCCAGGAAATCTAAGATTTAAACCACCATCAAATAAAACAAGGCTAACTAATAAACCTACTATTGTTTCTAAACCCTTACCCAGATCTAAAGGTTCAACCAATCCAAGACCTGATCTACCAATCAATAGACCAGAAAGCAACAATAAAACCACCCCAGGGAGTCCTGTCAAAACTGATAGTAATCTTGCTCCAGCTCCAGAAAAAACTGTGATACCCCAGAGCAAGCCCAGCCTCTCAGGAGTCATAAATAACTAGCAATGAAGACATAAATAAGTATCCATAAAATCTACCTAAGAAAGTCAATAAGTTAATAAGCTAATTTTACCTACAGAGACTTATAGAATGTTAAGGCTTTAGGTTCAATTATTATTTATACATTCTCATTTAAAAAAATAATTAAAAAAAACCACTGAAAATTTACATTTCAAATGGTTTTAAGAAAGACTCATTTGACAAATAAAGAGGATGACGAGGATTACGGTTTTTCGTTAGACCTAAACTAAAAATACGTTTAAAATGGTTATTTTCCTTTGAGTTAGGATTCGGAAAATCTTTAATTAATTTTAATACGACACGATCACGACTATATAATCTTCCTCTATCACCCCATCCCAGCCATAAATCACAATTAATGTTTTTGCTCCAAAACCCTAACACTTTTGAAGTAATTAAATCATTATTTGTTCCTATTGGATCCTTACTTTTTGATAATTTTGCAGGAGATTTTGAAATTAACCCAAACAAATTAATGATATAGATGTTTTTATAATTCCATCTCTTACAAAAATTAATTATCCTTATAAGAGTCATGTCGTTATTGACTGAATTTGCCTTTGAGGGATTCAAGCCAATAAAAACCAATGACTTTTTGCCAATTAATAACTCTCTTTTTAAGATCCATCTATAAGATCTACATTCACTAAACAAACAAAAAGACAATAATAAAATCAAAAGTAAACAATATTATAGAATTAAATTATTTCTTCTAACCAGAAAAAACTGAATTTGATATTAAAAGAATAGCTAATACAATAATTAAACCTGCTATTGCCATTCGCCCGTTCCATATCTCAGCTTGTGGAGTGAATCCTCTTTTCCAGGAATTAATTTCACTTGAGCTGGCTTGCTTAGTGGATTTACTTGATTGATTTCCTTGCTCTAAAGACATAATGAAAGAAATTAACAGCCTAAAAATATTGATTAGAAAGGAGGGTTGAAATCGTACAGTAAGTCTGATTTTTCTAAAGGCCATCGAGCCGAAACGCCTAATTCCATTGAACTTTGATAATTTTTGGAAGACAATCTCACCAAAGCTGCCGCACCAATCATTGCTGCATTATCAGTGCAAAATTCCATTGGTGCAAGAGCTATGCGGATTGAATTTTTAGATGCCTTTTCAATCATCATTTTTCTTAATCGCTCATTTGCTGCAACCCCTCCAACCAAGACAATGGAATTCAAGCCTTGATCAAGAGCACAACGAAGGCTCCTTTCAACTAAAACTTCAGCAACTACGTTTTCAAAACTTGCTGCAATATCCTCTGTGGGCAATTTTGTATTTGCTGAATTAAGTTTATCTATCTGACGAAAGACAGCTGTTTTTAAACCACTAAATGAAAAGTCATATGGATAAAAACCACCTTCAGGTTTCGATACCCTCCCTTTTGGAAACAAGAATCTTTTTGGATCTCCACATTTAGCTATTTTCTGTATCGCTGGGCCTCCTGGATAAGAAAGCCCCAATAATCTTGCAACCTTGTCAAAAGCCTCTCCAGCTGCATCATCATGGCTTCTGCCAAGTCGGTGATATTGATGCTCAATATCTACTTTTATTAATTCGGTATGACCTCCACTTACTAACAAAACCAGAAAAGGTGGTTTGGGATGAGTTTTTGCCAGATAAATTGAGGAAAGATGCCCTTCTAAATGATGAATACCCAAAAATGGGATTTGATGCAAATTAGCAATAGTTCTAGCAGTAATTGAACCAACAAGAAGAGATCCTGCTAATCCTGGCGTAACTGTGGCAGCGACAGCATCTACATCTTTTATTTGTAATTTTGATTTCAAAAAAGCTTGTTCAATTAAAAATGGAAGATTCTCCAAATGTCTTCTTGAAGCTATTTCAGGAACAACCCCACCCCATCTAGCATGTTCTTCAATTTGGGAAGCTATTTCATTAGCTAATAATTCAATTTTTCCATTTTCATTAGAGACCAGAGCCACAGCAGACTCGTCACAACTTGTTTCGAGGGATAAAATTATTGACATTAATGACTAGTTATCTACTAAGTTTAATATTGAAATCCTATTAAAACAGGACAACAGGAAGAAATCAGAACTCATGAGTCGTCTTTTATCAATCCTGCTTTCAGCATTCCTTTTCTTAGGAATTGCTCCAATAGCAAACGCAAGACCAGGTCCAGCACTAAATGCTGATAGAGCACCTACCGATTTTACAGCTTCTGCTCTAGCCACTTGCTCTGAGAACGCTCGCTTCCAAGAGAGAGCAAGTTCTGCTTCTACTGATCAAGCTATAAAAAGATTTGAAAGATATGGTAAAGCCTTATGTGGAGATGATGGACTTCCTCATTTAATTATTGGTCCACCTATCGAGCCCTGGGGTGCATGGTTTAACAGAGGTCATGAAGGAGACTTACTAATTCCTGGAGTAATGTTTATATACATTGCTGGGATTATTGGTTGGTCAGGGAGGGAATATGTAAGAGCTGTTAGAGGCAAAAAGAATGCTGCAGAATATGAAATTATTATTGATACAGATTTAGCCTGGCAATGTTTAAAGAGAGGAGCTGCATGGCCTCTACAAGCTAATAGAGAAGGTAAAAATGGTGAGCTAAGAGAGAAAGATAATAATGTTTCTCTTAATGGTCCAAGAGGCTAATAAATTATTTTATAAACTTTAAAACTCACTTAAATTTTCTCAATCATGTTTCAATTATTTCGTACTAAATGGTTTAGATCAGCTCCTGTAGTAGCTACAATTTGGATCTTTATTACAGCAAGTATTATTGTTGAATTCAATAGATTTGTACCAGACTTACTTTTCCACCCAATGTCTTTTTAAGAAGAGAAATTATTGATTAGATTTTAATCCCATTAAGGCTTCAATCTCATTTAATGCTTTATCTATATCTTTATTAATAACTACAGCATCAAACTCTTCTTTAGCAATAATTTCTTCATTGGCTATCGCCAAACGATCTCTAATAGATTCTTCTGATTCGGTTCCTCTTCCTCTAATCCGTTTTTCAAGTTCAATTAAATCGGGTGGTGCCAGAAATATTTGCAATGCATCTGGAAAAGTCTTTCGAATTTGTCTAGCACCCTGTAATTCAATTTCAAGAAGAACATTAATACCTTTTTCTATTTTTTCTTTAACTATTTTCTTTGGAGTTCCATAGAAATTATTAGAAAATGAAGCCCATTCAAGGAAGCCTTCTTTATCAATTATTGTTTGAAAATCTTTCTTTTCTAAAAACAAATAATGCTCTCCTTCAATTTCTCCAGATCTTGGTTTACGAGTAGTAGCAGAAATAGAAAGCCATACATCACTATGATTATGAAGGATTTTCCTAACAATTGTCCCTTTGCCCACTCCGCTAGGACCAGTGATAACAGTAAGATTTCCTAGAGATGACATAACTTAATCCTATTTAATTTACCTAACAAAGGTTAATTGCATTATTTATAAAGCTATGAGGATGATATATGAACAAAGTTCCAATTCAAATAATGGACTTAACAACCCTTAAAGCGGTTGTATTTGAACTTAGCCAAGATATAGTTCCAAGTCGATTTGAAAAGGCACAACAAATTGATTCAAATACTATTCAATTAGGTTTTAGAACACTTGAAAATCTTATATGGATAGAAATCAGCTGGATGGCTGAGTCTCCCAGAATTGTTCAGATACCTTCTCCAAAAAGATATGGTGAAAAAAGCACCTTAGCAAAACAACTGAAACATTTGCTTGCTAATTTAGCCTTGGTAGAAATAAAACAAGCAGGGTTCGATCGAGTAATTAGATTTATATTTGCTAAAAGACCTGGGAAAGAAGCTGAAAAAGAATTAGTAATCGAATTGATGGGTAGACATAGCAATATTTTACTTTTAGACAACACAAGCAAAGTAATTACTCTTGGTAAACAAATAAAAGAAAATCAATCAAGATTAAGACCAATAGGGACTGGAGATATCTATACACCTCCTCCACCTCTTAGAGGATTAATACCTAATTCAGCTGAACCCTTCAATTCGTGGAGAGAAAACATATGCTTAGTTCCATCAACTTTTAAAAACAGTCTTAAGAATACTTATCAAGGAATAAGTCCAACTTTAACATTGCAAATTGCAAGCGAAAATTACGATGAAGCAATGAATATAATTAATCAATCGGTTACAAGTATTGAATTAGATACATGGGAAACTATATATAAAAGATGGAAAAATTGGCTATTAGATATTGAGAAAAATAACTATACTATTTCTTTCGAGGGTGCAACAGATTTCATTGTATGGGGAAAAACAAAAACAGAAATTAAAAATAAAAATATAAGCCTTTGCCTAAGCTCATACTATTCAAATAAAATTTTAGAAAGAAAAATAAACTCTATTTGGGGAAAGTTAAAGAATGATCTCAAAAATTCAAAAAATGATGAGCTTAGAAAGCTCGAAATTCAAGAATTATTACTAAAAAATATTTCTGAATATCTAACTATGCAAGACAAAGCCAATAGTATTCTGACTTTACCATCTCCAACAAAGAAACAAATAATTGAGGCTCAAAAACTATTTAAGGAAGCCAAAAGGAAGAAAAGATCTAAGGAATCGATTATAAAAAGAATTGATTTTCATAAAAAAAGAATATCAGAAATTGAAAATTGTGAGTTGTTTCTTGATTCACTAATATATAAAGATGGTGAGGATAATAATAATAAATTAGATTCAATTAATGAACTTCAGGAAGAGATAGAACAATATATTTGCATCAAAAAAGTTAATGCTAAATTCAAACTGAATAACAAAAAGGAACAGTCATCAACTATCAAAGAAATCTTAAGTCCTAATGGTCTAAAGATTCAAATAGGTGGCAATAACAGACAAAACGAATTAATTAGTTTAAAAAAAAGCAAAAAAGGAGATTTTTGGTTTCATGCTCAAGAAACTCCAGGTAGTCATATTGTACTTAAATCATCCGATGGCCTTGTGGAAGATAAAGATATTCAACTGGCAGCAGATATGGCTTCTTTCTTTAGTCGTGCTCGAGGCAACAAATTAGTTTCAGTAGTAATGGTTCCCATTGAAAATCTTCAAAGGATATCAGGAGCCTTACCTGGAACTGTTAGGCACAGAGGTGGTAATATCCTTTGGGGCAAAGCTGAGAGAGCTGAGAAATATTTACACCAGAAGTGAACTTCAATGACTTACTATCAACTTCATTAGACCAGTTTAAAATGATTGACTTTTTGCTTGGTACTCATGAGTTTCTTGGAAATCACACTTTTCCAGAGTTCTTAATTGGATATTTGTTTGGAGCAGCATTAATCATTGGTGCTCCAACCGTTTTTCTTTTGTTAGCTTTTACAAGCGCTTTGATGAAAACCAACGGGAAGATGGGCGGTTACAAGGAATATGCTAACTATGGAGAATCTTCACTAAATGATTGCCCTCCTTTTATTTTACCTGACCCAACTAAAAATAATTAGAGTTAAGAATCTAATTATCAAAATTCATAACTTAATTTATTTAATTCTTCCTAAACCTCTGAAATAAATTAGAAGCATACTTAATAAATTCAATTTCCTACTAAGATAAAAGTATTAGTTTAAATTAAACTGGCTAGCACAAATCAAAAAGAAAATATTTTCAAAGCGCCCCCTCCAATCAAGATAAAGGAGTCAGCTGGCTCATCAGAGGTATCTCAAGAACTTGAGATGCCTCTAGTTGAGCATTTAGAAGAGCTTCGTCAAAGAGTCCTAAAGAGTCTTGTTGCGATTCTTCTATCATCAGGCTTTTGCCTTTTATTTGTAAGAAAACTTGTACAAGCTTTAGAGATACCAGCAGGAAAAATACATTTTTTACAAGTGGCTCCAGGTGAATTTTTATTTATTTCAATAAAAGTTGCTGGTTATGGAGGACTAACTATTTCTCTACCTTTCATCCTTTACCAATTTTTAAAGTTTATCCTTCCTGGTCTAACTAAAAAGGAAAAGCTCTTGATAGCCCCATCAGTTGCGGGCTCAGCAATTTTATTTTTCCTGGGAATTTTATTTGCTTGGAAAGCTTTAATACCTGCCGCCTTAGGTTTTCTCATAAATTATGGAGCGGATGTAGTTGAGCCACTCTGGTCAATAGAAAAATACCTAGATTTTGTACTTCTACTTATGCTTTCAACTGGCTTAGCCTTTCAACTACCAATACTTCAGTTAATTTTGGGGTTTTTTGAATTGATTTCATGGAAAAAGATGCTATCTGCTTGGAGAATCGTAGTAATAAGCTCTGCGATTGCAGGAGCAATAATAACTCCTTCTACTGATCCCATAACAATGCTTCTTCTATCAACATCCATAACTTTTTTATTTTTTGTTGGAGTTGGGTTAGTCGCCTTAACAACAAATCTCAAAGAACAAATTCGTCCATCCTTTGATCCATAGGCAAAGGTAAAGTTATTGCTCTTCCAAGTCTTGGCTTCGCCTGAACATTTTCTAACCAATTTCTTACAAACTCAGATTGGCCACCACGGTTAATAATTTCTAAAGTTCGATTCAAATTTTCTCTAAATGCCTCCTCATCAAGGGGAAAAGATTGTTGTTCAAGAAATCCCCACATCATTTGTAAATATATTCTGTCTCTTTTAATTAACAATCTCAAATCATATGTCACACCCCATCGCCTTCTTAAGCACCCCAATACTTCGTCTACTTCCAGTGGGATTGGAGAAGAGAAGCAACCAGATTTTGAATCATTAAATTTAAAACTCATGTCAAAAGCCAGTCTTGGCAGAGATTAATAACCCTTTTGGTGTCCATTCTGGTCTAATATTATAATTCAGGTGAACATCTGTAATGACACAAATGACTTCTGCAGATGTGCCCTCAATGGGCAGAAGGCAGTTCATGAACTTGCTTACCTTTGGCACTGTTACTGGAGTTGCTTTAGGTGCTTTATATCCAGTAGCTCAATACTTCACTCCTTATAGAGCTGGTGGTGGTGGTGGTGGAACAAATGCAAAAGATGAGTTAGGCAATCCAGTAAATGCAAGCGCATGGCTATCTACTCATCCTGTTGGGGATAGAAGTTTAGTTCAAGGACTTAAAGGAGATCCAACTTATCTGATAGTTGAAGGCGAAGATGCAATTACCAGTTATGGAATTAACGCGATATGTACTCACCTTGGTTGTGTAGTCCCTTGGAATAGCGGAGCTAATAAGTTCATGTGTCCTTGCCATGGAAGTCAATATGACTCAACAGGGAAAGTAGTCAGAGGTCCTGCTCCTTTATCTTTAGCGATAGCACATGTGACAGTGGAAGACGATCAAGTCTTATTGAGTCAGTGGACTGAGACTGATTTCCGAACAGGTAATGATCCTTGGTGGGGATAATAAATATATGAACAAAAACAACTTCAATACCCCTATAAAAAAAATGAGTCGATTACTAAACCTTTTCCTTTGTTCAGTTGTATTAGGATTTTCAATACTTCTATCCCCTCAGCCTAGTTGGGCATACCCATTTTGGGCTCAACAAAAATTCGAAAATCCTAGAGAGGCAACTGGAAAAATTGTTTGCGCTAACTGCCACATAGCAAGCATGCCCACCAGAGCTGAAGTGCCTCAGTCAGTTGCAGCAAATAGTGTCTTCAAAACAGTTGTAGAGATCCCCTACAAAAAGGATCTACAGGAAATTGGAGCGGATGGAAGCAAAGTTCCTTTGCAAGTTGGAGCAGTTGTAATGCTTCCTGATGGATTCAAGCTTGCTCCTCAAGATAGATGGACTGATGAAATAAAAGAAGAAACTCAAGGTGTTTACTTTACTCAATACAGTGAGGAGCAAGAAAATATTATTTTAGTGGGTCCGTTACCGGGAGATCAAAATAGAGAAATTGTCTTCCCAATACTTTCACCAGATCCTACGAAAGACAAAAATATCAACTTTGGGAAATATGCAATTCACGTAGGGGGTAATAGAGGGAGAGGTCAGGTTTATCCTACTGGTGAAAAGAGTAATAACAATTTATTTACATCAACCAATTCAGGAACAATAACTTCAATTGAAACCAAAGAGGATGGATCACAAATCATTAATCTAAATAATGAAAAAGGAGAAAATCTCTCTCAGAATATTCCTGCAGGAACATCCTTATTAGTAAAAGAAGGTGACACTATTAAGTCAGGCTCAAATCTAACTGAAGACCCAAATGTGGGAGGGTTTGGTCAACTTGATACTGAAATAGTTTTACAAAGTAAAGCAAGGGTTATTGGACTAATAGTTTTCTTTATCGGAGTTGGTTTATCACAAATAATGCTTGTACTTAAAAAGAAACAAGTAGAAAAAGTTCAAGCTGCTGAAGGAATATAAATACCACTAATTAATGGAAAATATTTTTATATTGCTTAGATCCCCTGGACCTGAGTTGATTCAGCTTGGGCCTTTTTCATTGCGATGGTATGGGTTATTAATAGCTGCATCAGTTTTAATAGGGCTTAATTTATCAGGTCAGTTAGCTAGCACAAAAGGCCTAAAAAAAAGTCTAATAAATGATTTACTTCCTATTTTAATTCTTGGATCAATAATTGGTGCAAGGATTTATTATGTAGCATTTGAATGGAGAAACTACACTGGTAAGAATTTCTGGAGTTCTATTAATTTTTTGAACTTAAATATACCTATTCCTAGCGCAATAGAGATATGGGGAGGAGGAATTGCAATTCATGGTGCTCTAATTATGGGAGCATTATCAGTAATATTTTTTTGCCGCTGGCGTAAAGAATCTTTTTGGGATGTTATTGACGTTTTAGTCCCCTCGATTGCATTAGGCCAGGCAATAGGCAGATGGGGGAATTTTTTTAACAATGAAGCCTTTGGAATTCCTACAAATTTACCTTGGAAATTATATATACCTTATGAATTCAGGCCAGAAATATTCTCCAATCAGGATTATTTTCATCCTACCTTTCTTTATGAATCAATATGGAACATTTTTGTTTTTGGTATACTTATTTTTCTTTTTAATAAATCAAATAGAAATGAACTTAAACTTCCATCAGGTGCTTTAAGTTGCGTTTATATAATCAGCTACAGTTTAGGAAGAGTTTGGATAGAAGCCTTAAGAATAGATCCTCTTTGCTTGGGAGGAATTCCTCCTTTTTGTGAGGATGGTATTCGAATAGCACAATTAATTAGTTTGTTTTTAATGAGTGCAGGTTTATTGGGAATCTGGAGAGTTTATATTTCTAAAAAAGGACTTCCCGACCCTTCATTAACCAATTGGAGAAATCAATGAATCCGATTTCAATTGTCGGAGCAGGACCTGGCGCTTTAGACTTGATGACAATAAGAGCTCAAAAAAGACTAAAAAGTGCTGATGTTTTAGTTTGGACAGACTCTTTAATTCCCATACAAATAGCAGATATTGTTAAAGATGATTGTGAAAAGATAAAGACAAGCTCATTAACACTTGAAGACATACTTTTGATCTTAGTTAAAAAGCATAAGGAAGGTAAAAAGATTGTCCGTCTGCATGATGGTGACCCTTGCCTATATGGAGCTATTTCAGAACAAATTTGTAGATTAAATGATGAAGGAATTCAAGTAGAGGTTATCCCTGGGGTAAGTGCCTATCAAGCTACAGCAGCGACTTTAGGTTTCGAGCTAACAATACCAGATATAACCCAAACAATAATACTCAGCAGAGCAGATGGTAGAACAGGAAAGCCAAAAAAAGAAAATCTTAAAAAACTTGCAGCTATTCAATCTTCTTTATGTCTTTATTTAAGTGCAAGACATGTAGAAGAAGTTGAATCAATTCTTATGGAATATTATCCTGCAAATACTCCTGTAGCTATTGCACATAGAGTAACTTGGCCAGATGAGTGGGTAAAAGTTATACCTTTAAGTGAGATGGCAAAAACCTCTAAAGAAAAAAAATTAATCAGAACAACATTATATATAATTAGCCCAACATTAAAGATCGAGAAGAATAGATCAAAACTTTATAGTCCAACTCATTCTCATTTATTTAGACCTAATTAAAGTCCAATAATTACAAAACATTTTTTAAGTATTCATTAGACCGCTATAAGTCATCTTTTAGAGATAAACGACTTTACAAACCCTTTAGAATAAATTCAATAGTCAAAAGGTTTTTAATTGGAACAAAGTGAAGGAAGAAAAAGCGGTAATTTCAATATCGCAAAGAAAAAATCTCCTCTAAAAAAAGTTGGAGAATTTCTCAGAGAAGCCAGACAAGGTAGAAATCTTTCAGTAGAGGATTTATCCTCATCACTTAAAATTGGCAAAGAACAATTAATTGCGCTTGAAGAGGGAGACGAAAACTCTCTCCCTGAAAAAGTTTTTATTAGAGCAATGGTTAGAAGAATTGCCGAAAAATTAAGCTTAGATACAGGTTTTATTCTTGAAGAACTCAATGAAAAGGGAAAAAGCGAGCCTAAACATACTCCTGTAATGAACAAGGAAAATTTGAATAATAATAATAATAATAATAATAATAATAATAATAATATTCAACTTAGCATGGTTATATTATCGGGATTTCTGGGAATAATTGCTTCAATTATGGCATTAAAATATATTCAAGGATCCCAAAATCGCTCAATAAACCTACAGAAAAGCGAAATATTTTTAATAGATAAAAGTAAAAATATAAATCTTAAAGAATATTTATATCAACATCTTTGATTTTCTTAACTAGTAAAATAGCTTTATTCAAACTCCATTTCTCAAGATCTAAATTTTGGCCTAGGTCATTAGGAATCATCTCAATATTAACTTTTTTATTATTAGCTTCAATAACTATTTTTAATATCAAAGGTTCAGGCCTTCTATCCAAAGCACATGCGAGTCTAAGAAGTAAAGACATATCATTTACTAAACTTCTTTGACTCTCATCAATCAACAACTGCCATGATTCATGTCTCTTCTTAGGAAAACTTTTCCTGTGATATCTTGCAATAGCAGCAACCATTAAATGCTCAGCTTGAGAGTAGCCAAGGAGCTCACCATGCCGAATTAAATACCATGAATGCTTATGGTAAGCACTTACATTAATATGTTTTCCACAAGCATGAAGTTTAGCGGCTGCCCATAAAAGATCTCTACCTTCACCTTTGTCATTATGCAAAATCCCTTTAGTCTGATCGTAAAAAGTTAGCGCAAATTCTGATACTCTTTTTGAACGTTTAGAATTAACACCAAATCTTCTCGATTGATGGATAACGGTTCTTTCTCTTATTGAACCTTGAAAACTTAACTGATCTTTTAAATAATTATTTCGACACATCCAATCAACCACTAAACCTTCGCGAAGAGCTCTTTCACTTAAAACAATTTCATTAACCTTAACCATATTCATTATTGTTTGTAAAATCAAAGCTCCTGGAACAATAATCTCAGATCTTCTTTCACTTAATGATGACAATTCACATCTTTCAGAAGGTGTCATTTTTATTAACTGACTAACAATATTTTCTAACTTATTTTTGGTGATTTTATATCCTTGCAATTTTGATTGAATATTATTTTCTTTGTTAGCGATTAATGTCCCAATAGCCATAGCCGTGCCACTAGTTGCAACTAAAACTGGTTCTTCATCTTCTTCAATCCTCTTAGACACTTTATCAATTGCAGATTCCATAGAACCTCTGATAAATGATCTTAAAAACAATTCCGTTTGAGAGGATATTGGATCTTTTTTAATAAATTCTCTTTGTAATCTTACTGCTCCAATCTTTGTACTTGTTAATGCTCTTGCCTCAGAACTATCAGCAAGAATTAATTCTGTCGAACCTCCCCCAATATCTAGAACGAGATGTGGTTTGTTTCCAAATTGCATTCCTGAAAGTACACCCAGATAAATTAATCTGGCTTCTTCTGCTCCACTTATCAATTCAACATCTAAACCTATTTTCTTTTTTATTTCAGATATAAAGGTTTTTCCATTTGGTGCTTCTCTAACGGCACTTGTAGCAGCAATAATAAGACTGTGAACTTTATAGCTTTCAGATAAATCCTTAAATCTATTTAGTGTTGAAAAGGCTCTATTCATTGCAAGGGATGTAAGTTCTCCTGTATTAGGATCTCTCTCTCCAAGTCTTGTCGTTGATTTCTCTGCGAGTTCAATACTAAAAGTATTTAGTTTTGGCTCAACTTTTGCAATCAGCAAATGAGTTGAGTTGGTGCCAATATCTATTGTTGCTACACGACAAAAGTCACTATCTTGATTTTCTACAAGATCCAATTCAATAGACTTCCGTTGAAAGGAATTTTTTATTGAGTCACCTAACATACATGCGTAGGTTTAGCCTCAATACTCTGACACCTTCAGCCCCCATTGAGAAGGCCTTATAAATGATTATCAACTTCAATTTCCGTGAATAATCTTCTTTCCCAAAAAACAAGATATTATTTTCAACTTCTTAGATGGAATAAACCTAGCGGAAGGCTGATACTTCTCATTCCTGCTGGATGGTCTCTTTGGTTAACCCCTTCAGCTCCACCCTCTCTCTTCATTTTAGGATTGATAATCTTAGGTGGGTTATTTGTAAGCGGTGCAGGGTGTATTGCAAATGATATTTGGGACAGACAATTTGATAAGAAAGTGACAAGGACAAAAGAAAGGCCTTTAGCAAATGACAAAATATCTCTTCATAATGCATTGATACTTCTCATTTTGTTATTACTTTTAAGTTTTCTTATAGTTATTTCAATCCCTACAGATAGTAGAAATTTATGCCTTCAACTAGCATCACTATCACTACCTTTTATTCTTTTTTATCCATCAGCAAAAAGATGGTTTAAATATCCTCAACTTATTCTTTCTATTTGCTGGGGTTTTTCAGTTCTAATTCCCTGGGCCGCCAGTGAATCTTCTTTAGCAGGTGGAGTAAAATTGCTTTTCTGCTGGCTTGCAACAATATTTTGGACTTTCGGCTTTGACACAGTTTATGCCATGGCAGACGAAATTGATGACAGAGAAATTGGTCTTAATAGTAGTGCAATCAGTCTAGGGAACAAGTCAATAAAAACCGTTTCTGTTTGCTACTTTATTTGTAGTTTTTTATTAGCTATTGCTGCTATAAAAGCTAATTTAGGATTAATATTTTGGCCTTTTTGGTTGATATCGACTTTTGGAATGCAAAGAGAGGTTTTATTATTAAATACAAGATCAAAAGGTATAAAGACTTCAGGTTTGCATTTCAGCAATCAAGTACGACTTGGCAGTTTGTTACTTCTTGGCATGATATTAAGCAGGATCATTTAAATCACTGACTTAAAAAATTATTAAATGACTAATCCTCTAAAAAAAGGCGATATTTTCCACATCGTTGCAGCAAGTTCAATAATTAGCAATAGAACAGATCTTCTATCTGGCATCAAAGTTCTTGAGGAGTGGGGATTAAAATGCAATCATATAGAATCAGTAGATAGATCATGGGGTTATTTAGCAGGTAGTGATGAAGTTAGATTTAATGAATTACATCCAAATAATCACTTTCCCCTCATAGCTTTTGCGAGAGGGGGATGGGGGTCAGCAAGATTATTAGAACAAAGACAGCCATGGAGAGAAGGTTGGATGGTTGGCTTCTCTGATTTGACTTCACTACTTCTTGCACGGCTCGCTAATGGATTCCGTGGAGGAGTTCATGGACCACTTATTACAACATTGGGAGCCGAACCAAGCTGGAGCAAAGACAGGCTTAAATCAATTTTATTTGGCAACTCTGTACCTGATATTTATGGAGATCCATGGGGAGGAGGAGTTTCAAAAGGGAATCTAATAGTTGGCAACTTAACTATACTGACACACTTAATTGGTACTAAACATCTACCGAACTTCAAAGAATCAATCCTCATTATCGAAGATGTTGGTGAAGCTCCCTACAGAATTGACAGGATGCTAACTCACTTAAGATTAGCTGGAATTCTACAACAGTTATCTGGCTTAGGGTTTGGCTCTTTTAGTGATTGCAAAAATGACAAAGACGTCGATAAAAAAAAGTCGTTTGAGCTTCTTGATATTTTCAACGATCGAACTAAAGACCTTAAAATCCCAATTGTCTCCAACTTATCAATTGGCCACTGTTATGGCAATGCATCACTACCACTAGGCAGTCAAGCTATTATGGATGGCAACAAAGGTCGGCTTAGTCTTTCTTCTTAGATAATAAAGACTCTGCAATAGCAAGCTCAAATGGAGTCGTCACTTTAATATTTGAAGAGCCTGCATCATATATTTTCACTGATAAGCCCAAACGCTCAAACAAAGATGCATCATCGGTTACATCCCACTCTTTAGCAATTGCCTCACTATGAGCATGCTTCAGTTTATCCACTGGAAAAGCTTGAGGTGTCTGGGCAGCCCAAAGCTCTGAGCGCGGAGGGCTCTCAATTATTCTTCCATTCTTATCAACCTTTTTTATGGTATCCGTAACCTGTGAAGCTGCGATCACAGCCTGTCCACTAGACACAATCTTTGCAATTTCATCAAAAACCAATGGGCTCACCAAGCATCTCGCTCCATCATGAATCAGCACAAACTGAGCCTCCTCGGGCAGGGCTGACAATCCACGCTGAACAGACTGCTGTCTTGTGGCCCCCCCATTTATCCAGTTAACTGACTTTACTGAATTATTAATAATTGAACAAATAGAGTCTTTGTCTTGAGGTTGTCCAATAATTCCAATCCAATTTATTGCTTTAGAGGCGAAAGCTGCTTTCAAAGTCCACTCTAAAACTGTTCTACCTGCAATCTTCAACAAAAGTTTATTTCGATCAGCACCCATTCGTTTTCCACTCCCTGCAGCAGCAATTAACAAATGCACAACTAATTCCTTTACATTGATTATTCAATTTATATATCCACCAGTAAAAATAACTATTTTTGATATCTGAACTTAAAATCTTTTCAAATATCAAGTGACTTAATAGTAAGTTAAATAAATAAAGAAGCGATTCTGACTATTTAAAAATCATAAAACTATGACACTATCAAAATTACTTGAAGGACAAACTGCAGTTGTAACTGGAGCTAGTAGGGGGATCGGCAAAGCAATTGCAATATCTTTAGCAAAAGAAGGAGCTGAAGTAATCATCAATTATTCCTCCTCACTAGAAAATGCAAATCAGGTCGTTTCAGAAATAAAGTCTTTTGGAGGAAAGGCACTTCCTCTTCAAGCCGATATTTCTAATGAAAGCTCGGTAAATGAATTAATAAAAACAGTCTTAGACCAAAATAAGAAAATTGATGTTCTGGTTAATAACGCAGGGATAACTAAAGATGGGCTACTAATGAGAATGAAAACTGACGATTGGAAGAAAGTACTAGACCTTAATTTGAGTGGTGTTTTTTATTCCACAAGAGCGGTTTCTAGGCAAATGTTGAAACAAAAGAAAGGAAGGATCATAAACATAACTTCTGTTGTTGGATTAATGGGTAACCCAGGGCAAGCTAATTATTCTGCAGCCAAGGCTGGAGTAGTTGGTCTAACCCAAAGTGCTGCCAAAGAATTTGCAAGTAGGGGTATAACTGTTAATGCAGTCGCTCCAGGTTTTATATCGACTGACATGACAAAAGACCTCAACAGTGAGTCAATCCTCTCTGCTATTCCGCTTGGACGATTTGGAAACCCAGAAGATGTTGCGGGAGTAGTAAGATTTTTAGCAGCGGATCCATCTGCCGCTTACATCACGGGGCAGACAATTCAAGTTGATGGTGGAATGGTAATGAGCTAAGAGATAATTAATTTTGCATAGGTTGACCAAGTTCATCTCTAAGTCTTCGTATACGCTGCAAGAGCTTTAATCTTCTACTTCTTGCTGTAGCAGTAAGAAATATCCGCAAAGGGAAATAAATTAAAGTCATAGTACCGGCTAACCCAGCCATGAGAATAAAAAATAACGCTCCGGGATCATTCATATCTTGACACTAACTACCTTCTAGAAGAATTGGGAAAATTTTTCTAAATACAATTCGGCTTTCCCCACTTATTCAGTCTCCCCTAATGTGTGTTCCTTATGGGAGATTAAGAACAATTCAAATTAAATATGGCCAAACTTCTAAGTTTTTCGGACGAATCTCGTAGTGCACTCGAAAAAGGCGTAAACAACCTGGCAAATGCTCTCAAAGTGACTATTGGACCAAAAGGAAGAAATGTAGTAATAGAAAAAAAATTTGGAGCTCCAGACATTGTTAATGATGGAGTAACTATCGCAAAAGAGATAGATCTTGATGATCCCTTTGAAAATATTGGAGCTAAACTCATTGAACAGGTTGCTTCTAAAACAAAAGAGAAAGCAGGCGATGGTACAACCACTGCAACAGTTTTAGCTCAATTCATGGTTCAAGAAGGGTTGAGGAATACTGCTGCAGGGGCTAGCCCAATAGAATTAAGAAGAGGTATGGAGAAGGCCGTTGCTCAAATTGTTGATAATCTAAAGCAAAAAAGCAAAGCAGTTAGTGGTGAAGCTATCAAGCAAGTCGCAACAGTAAGTGCAGGTGGAGACGAGGAAATAGGTTTAATGATTGCTGATGCAATTGATAAGGTAAGTTTTGATGGAGTAATAACAGTAGAAGAATCAAAATCACTTGCCACAGAGCTAGATATCACTGAAGGGATGGCGTTTGATAGAGGATATAGCTCACCTTATTTTGTAACTGATGAAGATAGACTTATTTGTGAATTTGAAAATCCATCATTATTAATAACTGACAAAAAGATTTCATCCATCTCTGATCTAATCCCAGTACTGGAAACTGTTCAAAAGAACGGTACTCCATTGATAATACTTGCCGAAGAAGTTGAAGGAGAAGCATTAGCAACTTTAGTAGTTAACAAAAACCGTGGTGTACTTCAAGTAGCAGCTGTAAGAGCTCCATCGTTTGGTGAGAGAAGAAAAGCTGCTCTCGGTGATATAGCCGTACTGACTGGAGGGACGGTTATTAGCGAAGATAAAGCTATGAGCCTTGAGAAGGTGCAAATATCTGATTTAGGTAAGGCAAGACGTGTGACAATAACCAAAGACAGCACAACTATTGTTGCTAATGAAAGTCAAAATTCTGAACTGGCTAACCGTATTGCTTCCATAAAGCGTGAGCTTAATGAAACAGATTCTGAATATGATCAAGAAAAATTAAATGAAAGAATTGCAAAACTTGCAGGTGGAGTGGCAGTTATAAAGGTTGGCGCACCAACGGAAACAGAGCTTAAGAATAGGAAATTAAGAATTGAAGATGCTCTAAATGCCACTCGTGCTGCAATAGAAGAGGGTATCGTTGCAGGCGGTGGAACAACACTTCTAGAATTAAGCGATGGGTTGGAAGATTTAAGTAATAATTTAGCTGATGATCAAAAAACCGGTGTTGAAATTATAAAGAGAGCATTAACTGCACCAACAAAACAAATAGCTATTAATGCTGGATTCAATGGCGATGTAGTTGTATCAGATATTAAACGCTTAGGGAAAGGCTTTAATGCTCAGACCGGAGAGTATGAGGATTTACTAGAAGCAGGTATTTTAGATGCTTCTAAAGTTATAAGACTTGCTCTTCAAGATGCTGTATCAATTGCATCGTTATTAATTACTACAGAAGTTGTGATCGCTGACAAGCCTGAGCCTCCTGCTACCCCAGGTGCTGAAGGTGACCCGATGGGTGGAATGGGTGGAATGGGTGGAATGGGTGGAATGGGTGGAATGGGTGGAATGGGTATGCCTGGAATGATGTAGAGATAAAATATTAACCAAATTGATAGATAAAGTTAATACTTAGACTTAGAGAAATTAAAATCTATTATTTAACCACTTTTTTAGATACCCATATTTAGGTTTAGGCGGAAGTGGTATTAGAGCTTTAACTAGAGGGATTTTTTTAATTTCTAATGCTGAGTCTTTTATCTTGGCTTCATCTTTTCCATTTTCATTTATTTCATAAGATTTGCTCTCTGATGATTTTAAAGAATCAATCTGGATAGATTCAACTTGTTTTGGGCTATCTTCAGTTATTTCTTTTTCCTCATTACTAATGACATTTTCATCTTCTTCGATAGAAACTTGTAAACTGTCTTCAATAGGCTTGTCCTGCGGTTTATCTTCTCCTTTATATGTTGTTTGATTTATCTCATTTAAATCCAAATTACTCAATTCATCCAGGCTGTCTACACCAAAACGATGAGCCCATTGGGATTTTAAAAGGGCATATAAATCGGTATTCTTGCTATTTAAAGCTTCTATAATTTGTTGCTTTAGTTGATACTTTCTAGATTCCACGGTTCGTTAAAAGCGCTGAATTAAGAGTATCAAGCAAGTTTCCGATTTAACAGTGGTCTAATAAGAAAAAACAATCCAACTGTAAGAATAAATAAAATTGCAAGACAAGAATAACCATCCACCTCTCCATAAGGAGCATGAATCAAAACTGATTTCAGATCAAAAGAGTTTTTATAAGACATTCGAATTGGTTCAATTGCAAAAGTTAAAGGGTTAATTGAAGCAATCCAACCTAACCATCCAGGCATAAATGAAATTGGCGCTAATGCAGTACTACCAAATAAAACTGGCAAGTTAGCAATAAATATAATAGCTATTAATTCTATATGTCCTGGTAAAACAAATGCCAATCCAAGGCTTAGAGCAGTAACTGCAAATACCAACAATAATAAAGTTATAACAATAACTAAAAAACCTCCAAAACTAGGCCAGCCATAACCCAGGAGAGCAGAAGTTGCCATTATTGCCAAACTTTGCAAAAGACTAATAGTAGTTATGTAGATTACTGAAGAGATTACAATTGAGCTTCTACTACCTAGTGGAGCAACTAGAAGTCGATTCAAAAAGCCAAATTCTCTATCAAACATTACAGGAAGACCAGCATTTAGAGCTCCACTAAAAGCAGTAAAAACTATTAACCCTGCACCAAGGAACTCTCCATAGCTACTGTTACCTGGCAAGAATTCTATTGGGGCTTTGGAGAATAAGGCTGCAAAAAGCAAAAGCCATATCAAAGGTTGAAGAATACCTGCAAATAATGTCGAAGGTCTTCTGATTAATTGAATAAAAAGTCTCCATGTTAATGCAAAAGTTTCTTGCATTATTTCGTTCAGTTTATTTCTAGTTTTTTTACCCTGCTGAATTGATGAGTTAGAAATAGTCATTTGTTTGATCATTTAATAATTAAAGAATGAATTAACGCATTGATTGTTTATTTTCAAGCTTAAAATCTCTTTTGCCAGCGAGTTCCAGTTCAGCATCCATAAGTGTTTTGCCAGTAGCCTGTAAATAAACATCATCTAAACTTGGACGACTATGAGAAAGTGCAAAGACCTCAAAATTTTCTTTGGAAAGATAATCTGACAAATTCGATATAATTTCATTGCTTCTAACTAAAAAATTCAGCGAGTAGCCTTGTTTCTTATTTACAACTACATTAGAAACTCCATGTATATTTTTTATTAATTTCTTTACCGATTCAGCTTCTAGTTCATCACTAAACTCGCGAACCCTTAATGTAACTCTGTCTCCACCAAGCTGTTTCTTTAAATCATCAGGTGTTCCATTAGCAATAACTTTGCCATTATCAATAATAGCCATTTCATCTGCCAATTCATCAACTTCCTCAAGATAATGACTACTTAAAAGAATTGTTGTTTGACTGTTTCTAAGTTCCTTCAATAATTCCCAAATAACAGAGCGACTTTCTATATCCAACCCTACAGTAGGTTCATCAAGAATCAATAATTCAGGTTCGTGAAGTAAACCAGAAGCAAGATCAAGTCTTCTCTTCATTCCTCCAGAAAAGGAGCCACATCTTCTATCAATCCAATCATTCATGCCAAGTCTTAAAATCAATTCATCAATTCTTTTATTCTTATAGTTTTTATTTAAATGATAAAGATCTCCTTGAAGTTGAAGTAACTCTCTCCCTGTAAGGATTTTATCGATTGCGACTTCTTGAGCTACATAACCCAATTTAGCTCTGGTCTGTTTTTGTTCAATTAAAGCATTATGGCCTGCAACATGAACTTGGCCTGAATCAGGATTAAGAAGGGTACATATAATTCTTAGTGCAGTACTTTTACCGGCTCCGTTTGGTCCCAACAAGCCATATAAAGTACCTTTCGGCACCTTTAGGTTAAGGCCATCAAGAGCCTTAACAGATCCATATGATTTGGATAAATCTTTCAGTTGAATGAAAAACATCTAAAAATAGAATTTCTAAAAAGATAAGACGATATCTTCTTAGAAATTCTAATTAATTAAAGAGTAGAAGTTTATAAAGCTTTTATTTTTATTTTTTAGATTTAAGCAAACTTCACAGAGATCTCTGTAATTAAAGCTAGCAACTGATCATTAAATATAATTGATACTTGTAATCTGCTAATAACTAGCAAAAAGCAAACTCCAAACATATAAAGAATAGACCATCTAAACAAACCCTTCGCTCGACTCAAATCTTCTGGATTATCTCTTAATCTCGAGACCAGCTGAAGAAGTCTTGAATTGTAAGGGAGTAATAAGATTCCATATAACAAACCCCCTTCAGGCAATACGAATACACCTAGAAAGCTAAAAAATACTGTTAAATAACCATAAAAAGATATGGCCTTAGCTGTAACAACAGAACCACTTACAGTTGGGAGCATTGGTATCCCTACAGAGCGATAATCTTCTTTTAATAATATTGCCAGAGCCCAAAAATGCGCTGGAGTCCAAACCATCACCAAAGTGAATAGCCACCAACCTCCTAATCCAATATGCCCTGCAGCTGCTGAAGCTCCAACTAATGGAGGAATTGCTCCAGCTACTCCTCCAAAAACTATATTTTGAGAGGTTCTAGGTTTTAGAAAAATTGTATAAAGAAGAACATAACTACAAAGCCCCAAAAGAGTAAGGCCTGCTGCTAAACAGTTAACCCCGCTTACTAGAAGCACTGATGCAGCAAGGGTGCAAGAAATTGCTCCTATAAGAACAGATGATTGAGAAAGACGTCCAGAAGGTAATGCTCTATTACTTGTTCGTTTCATTCGTTTATCAAGATCTTGTTCCCACAAGCAATTAAGAGCTCCTGCCGCGGCAGCGGCAAGAGCTCCCCCACCTAATGTGCAAGCCAACCTAGGAGATGATAAAGGCCATTCTTCAGAAAGAGCCATTCCACCAACTGTAGTAGCAAGTAAGAGCGGGATTAATCTTGGTTTGGCGACCTCTAACCAAGCCGGCAATTTAATACGCTTTCTAGATGGAACGATTTCCTCACGACTAATTGGATGAGCAATTACATCAGATGTTGAGCTAACCATGACATGTCTCCAAAGTTGATTTAGTTAAGAAAAGTGATTGGGAAGATCCATCAAGACCCCGACCTTTAAAATTCAATGCTGAGATAACCGCAACCAACAAACAAGCAACTAGTTGGTGTCCAATAACAAGTACTGGTTCACTCATCCGAAATTGAATTGAAAAAACTCCTAAAAAGATTTGTAAAACTATCAAAATAGTAATCGTCAAAAAATATGGCCATTGATCAACAAAAGTATCTCTTTGAACAAATGAAATAATTACAAATGAAATCACCAAAATGCTTACTGGCAAGGCAGTTGAACGATGAAGATTCAAAAGATTACAAGAATCACCAAAATTCAAACATCTGTGTGCAGCCCAGGAGGTTGCAACCCTACTACCCAGTAAAGACTGCCCTATTACAGAAAAAAGAGATAAAAATCCAAGAGAGCGAAGCCAAGCAGGAAAAATTGATTTACCTGGATTAAGTAATTGTTGAGTCACACCACTCATAACTGCCACAAGAGTGAAAGCCACTGCGAGATGAGCCACCACTAATAAAGATGGTAATAAATGCAATACTGTTAAAGCACCTAAAAAGCCCTGAAAAGCGACTAATAGAGTTAAAAATCCATAAGTCCAAGGAAGCCATTTAGGTAAAGATTTCAACCAGTACAAGGATAGGACAAATTGAATGATCAAAACAATTCCAACGAAAAAAGCATCTAAGCGATGAAACCATTCAAGGAATACTTGTAAATTCATTTGCCTACCTGGCAAGAATGATCCATAACACAGAGGCCAGTCAGGGCAAGCAAGGCCAGCCTCCATTACTCTTGTTGCTCCTCCAATAACAACAAGAGCGATCAGTGCAACAACTACGTGAGCAGCAAGCTGACCTAATCTAAAGCGAGGCTTTGGTGGATAAATAATCTGCACGTATGCAAAGATCCATCAAATCATTATTAATTCAACGTAGCGATTACTTTTTATACGTCACCTGAATAAGCGGACTGCAACATAAAGATTCTTTTAAAGAAATAATTCATCTTGAATTAACAATTAGTTAATACATAAATTACTTTTGCCCATAACCTATAGAAAGAAAAGGAGATCTTCTTGCCGAAACTTTCGGCCATTCTAACTCTCACTTCAAGTTTGACTCTTGGCGTAGGAGGAGTCTGGGTTGCTTACAACGTAGATATGCTTCCCGTAAGCGCGAGCATGAATGCTCCTGTTTATGATGAACTTTATCGAGTCCTCTTCATTATTGGAAGCATACTTTTCATAGGTATGACTGCCTTGGTAATTTATAGTCTCATTCAGTTTCGACGCAAACCTGGTGAAACTGGTGATGGAATAGATTTAGAAGGTAACATCTCTCTGGAAATTTTCTGGACAGCAGTTCCTGCAATAGTTGTCTTGTTTGTAGGTTTATATAGCTACGATATTTATGATCGGATGGGTGGTATGCAACCGTTAATGCATAATCACAGTGGGCATATAGAAAATCAGGGTGAGAAAGTTTGGGGAGGGATTGGATCAGGTCCAATAGAAACTTCATCTTCAAATAATTTATCCCCACTACCAATTGAGTTAACTGCAATGCAATTTGCTTTTATCTTTCATTATCCAAAAGGAGATATTATTTCAGGGGAACTTCATGTTCCTGTGGGAAAAGAAGTTAGTTTAAGAATGGAATCAAAAGATGTAATACATGCTTTTTGGGTTCCTCAATTTAGACTTAAACAAGATGTGATACCTGGACAACCAACGATTTTAAATTTCACTCCAACAAAAGCAGGAAATTTTCCAATTATTTGTGCAGAATTATGCGGTCCATACCATGGTGGGATGAGGTCAAACGTAATAGTTGATGAACAAAAAGACTTTGATACCTGGTTAAAAGAAAACTCTAAGGAAACAATTTAAATTTATGACTATTTCACTTAAACCAAACAACTCCTCTCCAGAAAAGCTTCAACCAACGGGTTGGCTAAAATATATTAGTTTTAGTCTTGATCATAAAGTAATAGGTCTTCAATATTTAGTATGTGGTTTCTTTTTTTATTTGATTGGAGGCTCCTTAGCAGGAGCCATAAGGTTAGAACTCACTAGTCCTCTTTCCGATTTCATGCCAAGAGAGGTTTACAACCAAGTCCTAACATTACATGGCACAATTATGATTTTTTTATGGATCGTTCCTGTAGTCAATGGTGCCTTTGGAAACTATTTAATACCATTTTATGTTGGTGCTAGGGACATGGCGTTCCCAAGACTTAATGCAGTTGCTTTTTGGCTAATACCACCCTCAGGTTTATTACTCATAACAAGCTATTTCATAAATGGTGCTGCACAATCAGGATGGACAGCTTATCCACCTTTAAGCATTACGACTCCAGCTGCAGGTCAAATCATTTGGATATTAAGTGTCTTACTTCTGGGTGGAAGCTCAATTTTTGGTGGAATTAATTTCATCGCAACTATCCTCAAATTAAGGAGACCAGGTCTTAAATTAATGCAATTACCTATGTATTGCTGGGCAATGCTAGGAACAAGTATTCTTGTTGTGCTCTCCACTCCTGTTCTTGCAGGAACTTTAATACTTTTAAGCTTTGACATAGTTGCTCATACTGGTTTCTTTAACCCAGGTCTTGGTGGAAACGTAATTGTTTATCAACATCTTTTTTGGTTTTACTCACATCCTGCTGTTTATATCATGGTCTTACCTGCGTTTGGTTTGGTCAGTGAAATCCTTCCAATCCATAGCAGAAAGCCCCTTTTTGGCTATACAACAATGGTCTTCTCAATCATGGGAATAGTTGTTTTAGGTCTAGTTGTATGGGCTCATCATATGTTTACTAGTGGAACCCCTCCATGGATGCGCTTATTTTTCACAATAGCTACTGCTTTTATAGCTGTTCCGACTGGTATTAAATTTTTTAATTGGGTTGCAACTTTATGGGGAGGCAAAATATCACTTAACGGGGCAATGCTCTTTTCGTGTGGATTTATTATTAACTTTGTTTTAGGTGGGATAACTGGAGTGGCTTTAGCTCAAGTCCCATTTGATGTTCATGTTCACGATACCTATTTTGTTGTTGCCCACTTTCATTACATAGTCTATGGAGGCTCTGTATTTGTTATCTTCTCTTCAATTTATCATTGGTTCCCAAAATTCACGGGGAAAATGCTCAATGAAAATCTTGGGAGATTCCACTTCATAATTACATTTATAGGCTTTAATCTTTGTTTTGCACCTCAGCATTGGCTAGGACTAAATGGAATGCCTCGACGAGTTGCAGAATACGATCCACAATTTGAATTAATTAATCAAATAAGTAGTGTTGGAGCCTTGTTAATGGCTTTAAGCACCCTACCTTTTCTATGGAATATTTTTCAAAGCATCCTTTATGGGGACGACGCGGGGGATAATCCCTGGGATGCACTTACTCCAGAGTGGTTAACAAGTTCACCCCCTCCCGTTGAGAATTGGGAGGGAGAAGCCCCACTTGTTCTTGAACCATATGGTTACGGGGAAAAAAATTCAAATAAGATTAAGGATCAAAAATAATGACATCTATCGTTCCAAAAGAGCAATCTTCAGAAAATAAAAAAGATCTCTCAACTGAAGAACATGAAGATTTTCGTTTGTTTGGATTAATAGCTTTTTTAATTGCTGACGGGATGACTTTTGCAGGCTTTTTTGCTGCATATCTAACTTTTAAAGCTGTCAATCCTATAGGCCCAGATGCTATTTACGAATTAGAACTACCTTTACCTACTTTAAATACAATCTTGCTCCTTGTTAGTAGCTTTACTTTTCATAGAGCTGGAAAATTTTTAGAAAAGAATGAAGCAAAGCAATGTCAAAAATGGCTTCTTCTTACATTTTTACTGGGAGTGGCTTTTTTGATCAGCCAAATGTTTGAGTACTTTACTTTGCCTTTTGGGTTAACTGACAACCTATTTGCAAGTACTTTTTATGCATTGACTGGATTTCATGGGCTTCACGTTACGCTTGGATCAATAATGATAATGATTATATGGTGGCAAACACGAGTTCCATATGGTCGCGTAAACAAGGAAAACATTTTTCCATTTGAGGCCGTAGAGCTCTATTGGCACTTTGTAGATGGTATCTGGGTCGTTTTATTCATCATCCTTTATCTGCTTTAACAGGTAAATATTGATACTAAGCAAGAAACTTTCAATTAATTTGTTGCCACAATTCCACTTATTAGTCAGAATTCAGTTAATTAAAACAGTCTTAAATGCTTGTTGGAAAAGAACTCCTAGATAAAGCAAGATCTTTGAGCAATCGTCCAGAAGACGAAATCGCTAAAGGATGTGGTTACGTTGGGCCAAGCGGGAGAGTTTTACGTAAAAGTTTCTACCGTGCCTTAGTTGAGGCCAAAGGATATAAACTTCGCTCAAATGGACCTGGAAGAGCAGGAAATAGATCTTCAAGAGGAAGACAAGCAGAATTTCGAACAAAAGTCCATGGGAATGGGAATCTTCTAATTGGACATGCCTATACCAAGAAATTAGGGCTTGAACCAGGACAGGAATTTCGTATTGATGTAAGAAAAGAATCTGGTGCTATAAGTTTGCTACCACTCAAAAAATAATATTTCTTTCAAAAGAATTTACTTATTTCAAATATAAATCAATTAATTCCAACCCTGCTCATCAAGCCATTGGGAGCTAATTACTTGGCTTTGTTCAGCAAAGGGATCATTTGCATTTTTATCTACTTTTAAAAGTTTCTCAGCATATTTAGCCATCAAATCAACTTCCAAATTAACCTTTTCTCCAATTTTTAAAAACTGCAAGCAAGTATTAGACCAAGTGTGAGGTATTACTGCTACTGAAAATCTACATCCATCATCATATATTTCTGCAATAGTAAGGCTTATCCCATTTAAACTAATACTTGCCTTATCGCACATATATTTGCAGAAATACGAATCATCCCAGGATACTTTCAAATTCCAAGAATTTCTCAAATTTTCGATTGAAACAATCTCACCCATGCCGTCTATATGTCCACTAACAATATGTCCACCCAGGCGATCAGAGAAACGTAATGCTGGCTCGAGATTTACAAAACTATTTTTATAAGCTTTCCCCCCAAGATTTGTTCTCTTAAGAGTCTCCTCACTTATATTTGCAATAAAAGAATGATTTATGACTTCAGAAACTGTTAAACAGACTCCATCGACAGAAACACTATCACCAAGTTTTATAGGGGAGAAAGCACTACAGCCATCAACAAGTACTCCTTCATTATTTTTTTTGATCGTACCAATAGACTGAATCAAACCAGTGAACATTATGAAACTTACAACTCTTTGAATGATAGTTGTGGTAGATAAAAATGTCTTTTAAAAAATTAAACAAGTTTTTAATTAAGTTTGATAAATATATAAGATATTAAAAGTCTCTAAACCATTAATTAGGAATTATTCCACTTAAAAGCCAAGTCTTTTTTATCATTAGAACTTAACAGAGGTAACGACCAACATCTATTCCAAACTTTTTCTTCTGGAAGAAATATAGATTTATATCTTTGAGCCATATTGATCTTTTTCCTACTTAAGTTTGAGAAGCTTGTTGGTGGCAGAAAACCTTTTCTTATTAGATTTCCCGAATAATTTTGGCTCCACAGCAAATCAAACCACTCTTCAGGGAAAGACTCTTTAGATTTTATAGGAGAGGCAATAACTGTCCAATTCAATGGACTTCCCCGTTCAGGCAAAATAACGGATAGACGTGGATCTTTAATAAGGCTATCAACACATCTTGACAAGGGTAAAATCGCGGCGTTGGCTTTACCCGAGATGACCCAATTTAAAGCATTTCGATCATCAAATGACTTAGCTTGACTCTTGAGTTTTGATAAGTCATTAAGAAAACCTGTCTTTTGAGCAATAGAAATAATAAGAGATGGACTATTAGGAAGTATTATCTTCTGTTCAAGTGAATTCGAGAAAATAACTTCCCAAGAATCCTTGTTCTTAAGAGCTAGAGATTCCTCATTTCTGAAAAGTATCACCCAAGGACTTACAGTAAAAGGTAATATCCTATGTTTATAATACTCACCTAATCCATCCAGAAAAGAGCTAGTCTGAGTACTGAAATTGTTTCTAATATTAGTTGCTTTAATTTCTTGAAGTGAGTCATGCGGTAAATCAGAAATCCATCCATCATTTAAAACTAATAAATCTGTTTTTTCTTGAAAGGTTGAATTATAAGGAAATGTATTTGACTCAGTATTTTTAATCGGAACAAATTCCCAAGAGGAAGGTAAACTATCAATAAATTCACTTGGGAAAGTATTTAGGAATCCCCTCAAAGCAAATTTTTTATTAGGTATTGAGCAGCCTGATAAGAGAAAGAAAGATGAGACTAACCCATACTTTATAAAGTTTCTCCTGGCAATTTTTTTTATCTCCATATTATGCAAATTTCTTAGATAGTTTTACCATCTTGAGATCTCAATAAATTAATTACTTCTTTATCACAATATTTAATCATTTCTTTTTCAGTCAACCCTTTTATTTGGGCAAGCAATGATAAGGCTCCAGCTCCAACACCTTCTTTGATGTAACCAATTTCATAATCTCTAAGTACCTTTTGATCACTATTATTAAATCTATAACCACTAGCTAATCCAAGGATATTAATTTTAAAATGATTAGCAACATTATTCAGCAAATGGATAAAAGAATTTCTTTTTTTTGAACAAGAAATTGATTCTTCCACTAACCATGATGTAGTGCCTATTACAATCTTTTCAACAAATTCATCACGATTTTCTGGTTCAATTTGATTTAAAGCCAAAGCCAAGACTGCCAACATTTGGCAACCACCTCCCAACAAAATCTCTTGCCCAGACTTACTTGCTCCCATTAAAAGACCAACTGCAACTGGCTGAAATGGATCCCCAACCGCAGCCATTAAATCAACACTCGATGGATTCTTATCCAATTTTGCGGCCTTTAACCCTTGGTTTACTAATTTGTTTTTTAGTTCTAATGGCGGATTCTTACTGCTTCCGCTGATAAGACCATTTACTTTTATGCCTAAGCCAGATAGGACTGCAAACGCTGTAGTAGTACCTCCTGGTACACACTCAGCAATTAAAAGGGGTTGTCTTAATTTCTTTCCTATTTCAAAACCACCCTTAAACAAAAGCTGTACTCTGCTTATGTCCATTGCATTACCTGAAGTCAAGCATCTAGCAGGTCCCATCTGTGGTGAATCTAAACAAATATGAGAGAAGGGAGGACTCTGTAGAAGTCCTGCCGAAATGACAGTCGGTTTTATTTTCAAAAACCTTGAAGCTACATAGCTAATCAAGGCAGGAGAGACACCTGCAGGCAAAGGAGGTAAAGGCCATCTTTTTGGTAACAATGGTCCTCTTAATAAAAGCTCAGCATCTGCAACAGCGGTATAACGTCTAGAAACAGGAGTCGAACCAGCAGAAGAAATACCCTCGATCTCAGCGGTTTGAGATCCAGCAAGAATTAAAAAAAAAGCAGTGCTTGAAACATTTAAATACCAATTCTTAACTCTTTCTTCAATGACTTGCTCTCGTACCCCTTTCCCAAAAGCTAGTACCCCTGACGGCAATAAAGCGTAACTTTCTCCTCTCATTATTGTTTAGTTTGATTCAACAGAAAGTAAGCTATCAAGCAGAGCAGGTGGCTCAGGCATTGAAGCTTTGAGTCTTGGAAAAATCCAATATGCCAACGCATGTAAACAAAGAATGTAAACGATTTCTTGTGTTATTACTAGACACAGGGCAACAATTTGAACTTGCGTCATATCAGGACTAAATGAAAGATTAAAAATATCTATTCCTTTCTCAAGTAATGCTGCTCCAGCACGAGTAATAATGACCCATAAATTCTCACCAACTAATATAGATAAGACTAAAACCCTAACCAAAAAACCTACTGTTCCAATTGAGACTCCAACGCTCCAACTCAACCACCAATTCCATCCTCTTTGCCAACTATATCCCAACCATAATGAAAGTAAGCCATACGGGAAAAGGACTAGAGGTCCTCTAAGTGGCCCCATAAGAACGGCTAATAACATCACACAAATCATCACACCATCAACACCTGTCTTAACACCTCTTCGAATCTGCAGTAGAGCCAAAGGCAAAGGTAATGCAAGACGAAAAATCGCACCTCCAATAGGTAAATAGTAAAGAGCTATCCAAATCAAAGAAGTCGCAGCAGCTAAGTACGAAGATTCTACAATTTTCAAAGCTTTCCTTTTACTTAATGAGACTCCAGGCAAATCACTACTTTTTGGAGACTTATTATTGTTTAATGTCACAATTTTTATCTGTTCAAAGAATTTTTCTTTAAATAGCTTTCATTATCTAGGCGTTCAATTCTTTCAACCTCAAACTTGATACCTGCTGCTCTTAATGCCTTTGTTAAAGCCTCAGCAGGTGATGAAGGATTTGCACCATTCAATTTCAATATAATCCTGTATGGCTGAGGTTTGAATATGACCTTCTTAATTGATTTGTTCGATTTCTGACTAATCTTAGCTTTATTTAATTTGGATTCTTTAATAGTAGTTTTCTCTTCTTGCTGGAAATTTTGTTTATTAATCGCTTGGGAGGGTTCAATCTCTTTACTCCCATTTGATTTTTTTGGGCTCTTAACGCTATTCAAGGAACTTGATTGATTACCACCAATGTCAAAACTATTTTCCAATTTCTCTCCAATTAGAGTATTCGAGCAGGCTTGAAGAGGTATAAGGATAATGATTAGCAATAATTTAATAAACATTTTTTCACGTAATCTTAAAAAAATCAATATTCTACTTGGTTTTAATTACCCTAACTTTACTAGCTCTAAGACGTCCTGTTTTAGTTGTAGAAGGTGTTTTGGAAGTACTATTCTTTTTTGATGACGATGAATCAGAAACTTTCTTAGTAGACTTAGTTGTCTTTTTTGTAGCTCTTTTCTTCTTTGAAGTTGTTTTTTTACTTGACTTCTTAGCTTTTAATAATTCGATGGCTTCTTCAATAGAAATTTCCTCTGCTCCTTTACCTTCAGGCAAAGAGGCGTTCACTTTCCCCTGTTTTACATATAAGCCATAAGGACCATTAAAGACTTGAATATTATCTTTTTCTCCTTGTGGTATTCCTAAATCCTTCAAAGCCGTTCTTCCTCCTCGACCCCTCTTAGGCAAAGAAAGTAATTCCAAAGCCCTCTTTAAATCAACCAACAAAACATCATCCTCAGCCTTTAACGATCGATAATCTTTCTCACCTTTACCTTTATTCCAAACGATATAAGGGCCAAACCTACCCAAACCAGCTTGCACTGTTCCTGTATCCGGATGCTCTCCTAGAAGTCTAGGCAGCTGAAGAAGTCCAAGAGCCTCCTCCAATGATAACTCTTCTGGTTTTGTTCCTTTTGGAAGAGATGCTCTTTTTGGCTTAGATTTTTCTCCTTCAATAACTTCTCCTCTCTGAACATAAGGACCATACTTTCCAAAAAGTAAAAAGATTTTTTCACCGGTTCCGGGATCTACGCCAATTGATTCAGGTCCCTCTGCTTTTTGCTTTAGCAGCATCTCAGCCTTTTCTTCATCTAAGTCAGCAGGAGTTATTTCCTGTGGAAGAGTTGCTGTTATGGGCTTACCATCTTCACCTAGTTGCTTAGATTCCAAATATGTTCCAAATTTACCTAGTCTGACCAAAGAAGAAAGACCTTCCAAAGAAACAGAACGAAATTCGCCTCCATCTATATCTCCTTCCCTTTTTTGAACTTGATTCTCTAAACCCGTATCACCTTTATAAAATCCCTTTAAGTATGGAAGCCAATTCACTTTTCCTGTAGAAATCTCATCAAGCGTAGATTCCATACGAGCAGTAAAACTAGTATCTACAAGATCGGGAAAATGTTCTTCAAGAAGTGCTGTTACTGCAAATGCAGTAAAGCTAGGAGTCAAAGAATTATTATTCAGGACGGAGTAACCTCGATCTACAATTGTTCCAATGATGCTTGCATATGTTGACGGACGTCCTATACCTTCCTTTTCTAATGTTTTCACCAATGAGGCTTCACTATATCTAGAGGGAGGTTGGGTCTGATGACCTAACGCCTCAACACCTTTAGCTGTAGGAATATCTCCAATAGCTAAATTTGGCAATAAGACTTCTTGTCCTTCAAGTGCGCTTTCAGGATCATCACTTCCTTCTACATAAGCCCTAAAGAAACCAGGAAAATCTATTCTTTTACCGCTTGCCCTAAAAGATACCTCTGAGGCTTCTAATTCAATACTAAGCATTGTCAACCTTGCATCAGCCATTTGACTGGCAACAGTACGCTTCCAAATTAACTCGTATAAAGAAAGATCCCTGCCTTGCAAGTTTGACTCTTTCGGGGTTTTAAAAGTCTCACCAGAGGGACGTATTGCTTCATGGGCTTCTTGAGCATTTCTAGTTTTATTAGAGAATTGACGCGGCTTAGTACTCAGATATTCAGCACCATATTTTGATTCAACACATTTTCGTGAAGCATTTACAGCCTGATCAGAAAGATGCACAGAATCTGTTCGCATATATGTAATAAAACCCCTTTCATATAACCCCTGTGCACATCTCATGGTTTCTCTAGCAGATAATCGAAGCTTCCTATTGGCTTCTTGTTGCAATGTGCTTGTAGTAAAAGGAGGAACAGGCTTGCGAATTGACGGCTTTTCCTCGACATTTATAACTGTCCATTTATCAGTAATTAATTTCTGAGCAAGAGACTTTGATTCTTTTTCATTTAGTAATTTGACATTTCGACCTGACTTCAATAACCCCGTTGATTCATCAAAATCACCCCCGTTAGCGATTCTTTGACCATCGATTGAGGTCATTTTCACCTCAAATTCATTTCCATCTTTTTCAAGTTTGGCTTTTAAATCCCAGTAACTTCCGCTTTTAAAGGCTCTTCTTGCTCTCTCACGCAGTACAAGCAATCTTACGGCAACTGATTGAACTCGTCCTGCAGATAAGCCCCAAGAAACTTTCTTCCACAAAAGAGGGGATAATGTATATCCGACCAGTCTGTCTAAAATTCTCCTTGTTTCTTGAGCATGTACTAATTCCATATCAATTTCTCTAGTTTTCGAAAGAGCTTTGGCAATAGCTTCTTTTGTTATTTCATGGAAAACCATCCTCTTTACAGGAATTTTTGGATCAAGCACATTCATCAAATGCCAACTGATACTCTCGCCTTCTCTATCTTCATCCGTCGCAAGTAACAATTCGCTAGCTCCTTTCAAAGATTGTTTTAATTCCTTGACAATTTTTTTCTTATCTTTAGGAACTACATATAACGGATCGAAATCAGCAGTTGTGTTAACACCAATAGTTGCCCACTTCTCTCCCTTGTGCTTCGCAGGAATTTCAGAGGCATTGTTTGGCAAGTCTCTGATATGTCCCATTGACGCAAGAACTTGAAAGTCCTTTGGCAAGAAACCCTTAATGGTTTTGGCCTTTGTAGGACTTTCAACAATTACCAAAGTATGATCAGTGGGCATCAGCTCAAATTTCCTCCTTCCTATCTAACTTACTGAATAGTAAAGTGCATAGTCCAAAATTATAAAAAAGGCATATTTAATAATTTCGCTAGAGTCATTAAATCAGACAACGCTTAAAAAAATACACAGATGGTAGAACTTTTCCCATTTCAATTATTTATAAACACTCCTGTAGAGCTTTTAAATCTATCTTTAAATGCAAAAGCGGTGCTGCCAGAATCTGCAGTTCTAATAGCCATGTTAGGAACATTATTAGTTGATTTGGCTGGTGAAAAGATTTCAGCTCGATGGGCTCCTCCTATTTGTTACGCAGGGCTAGGTTCATCTCTGATTTTGCTATTCATGCAATGGAATGGAGAAATCCAAGAATCGTTTTTAGGAGCATTTGTTGCAGATAATCTTGCAATTGCATTTAGAGGGGTTATTGCTCTGTCAACTCTTATTTCCCTTTTAATTAGTTGGAGGTATGCAGAAAAGAATGGAAGCCCTATTGGAGAATTTGCAGCAATATTGTTAGCTGCCACGCTTGGAGCAATGCTTCTATGTGGCTCAACTGACCTAGTAAGTGTTTTTGTTTCGTTAGAAACACTCTCAGTTGCTAGCTACCTCCTTTCTGGATACCTCAAAAGAGATTCAAAAAGTTCTGAGGCAGCCTTAAAATACCTATTGGTTGGTTCTGCAGCTGCAGCAGTATTTCTCTATGGAGCCTCTCTGCTTTATGGAATAAGTGGATCCACTAACTTACAAGATATAGGAATAACTTTAATCAATGCACCTTCTCCAATATCTGCACTAGCGCTTGTTTTTGTTCTATCCACCGTAGCTTTCAAGATAGCAGCAGTCCCTTTTCACCAATGGACTCCTGATGTTTACGAAGGTTCTCCCACTCCTGTAGTGGCTTTTTTATCAGTTGGATCAAAAGCAGCTGGTTTTGCACTTGCAATAAGAATTTTAATTGGCTGTTTCAGTGCTTTTGATACTCAATGGAAGTTGTTATTCACTGTTCTAGCGGTACTAAGCATGTCATTGGGAAACGTAGTGGCGCTTGCTCAAACATCAATGAAAAGAATGCTTGCTTATAGCTCAATTGGGCAAGCAGGATTTGTAATGATTGGATTAGTTTGCGGAACTGAAGATGGTTTTGCCGCAATGGTGCTTTATATGGCAGCCTATCTGTTCATGAATCTTGGCGCTTTTGCATGCGTAATACTTTTCTCTATTAGAACTGGAAGTGATCAAATCTCAGATTATGCAGGGCTCTATCAAAAAGATCCTCTTATTACTTTGGGATTAAGTCTATGCCTACTTTCTTTAGGAGGTATACCTCCGATGCTTGGATTCTTTGGAAAGATTTATTTGTTTTTCGCTGGATGGGCAGATCAGCAATATTTACTTGTGACAGTAGGCTTAATCACTTCTGTTATTTCAATTTACTATTACATCTCTGTAATAAAAATGATGGTAGTTAAAGAACCAAAAGAAGCTTCAGATGTAGTAAAAGAATATCCATCCATAGAATGGTCGATTCCTGGAATGTCATCTTTGAGAGTAGCTCTTATTTTTTGTGTTCTTATTACCGCTATTGGTGGAATAATTTCAAACCCTCTTTTTAATTTTGCCGATAGTGCGGTAAACGGCACACCATTACTTCAAGAAGCTATTAATCTTTCAAGTAAAAGTTCAATTATCTAACAAACGCAAATCATTGAAAAAATCAGTAGCTAGTCTATCTAATGTAAGCAAATATTATGGGAAAGGTTCGCTCCAAGTTAGAGCACTTGATGGTCTAAACCTTGAAGTTAATCAGGGAGACTATCTTGCAGTAATGGGTGCAAGTGGATCTGGAAAGAGTACTGCAATGAACATTCTTGGTTGTCTTGATCGCCCAACAAAAGGAACGTACGAATTAAATGGTACTGCAGTAGAAAAGCTTGATGATGATTCCCTTGCAGATATCAGAAATAAAGAGCTCGGTTTTGTTTTTCAGCAATTTCATTTACTTCAAGAAGTTTCAGCTCTTGAGAACGTAATGCTTCCGATGGTTTACGCATGCGTACCTCCTTTAGAAAGAAAAGAACGTGCTGCAGATGCTCTATATCGAGTAGGTCTTGAAAATAGAATGAATAATATGCCCAACCAACTTTCCGGCGGACAACAGCAGAGAGTTGCCATAGCAAGAGCAATAATCAATCAACCTTCATTATTGCTTGCTGATGAACCAACTGGTGCTTTAGATTCCAAGACCACGGAGGATGTTCTAAATCTTTTTGACCAACTTCATACTCAAGGAATAACAATTGTTTTAGTTACTCATGAAGACAATGTTGCTCAAAGAGCTAAGAAAATTGCAAGATTTAAAGATGGGAAAGTAATTGAAATCTCTCAAAACTAATCAGGGACGAGCTTTTCACTCTCTTCTTAATATAATCTTTTCAGACCCTCTATGTATAATTAATCCACCACTATAATCAATTCCTTCAATATCCCATTCATAGCCTTTCTTTTGATCAATATATTTTTTCGCCCACAACCTTTTTTCGATCTGGCTACATAAAAGTTTTTTATTTTTTAGCAAATCAAAAGATCTATCTAAAGCATATAAAACCTCAGAAGACCAAAAATTTATTTTGGGATTCTCTATAATTTCTTTTAATGATGTTGCCTCTTGAGGAACCTTATTTAGAACATTTAAACCGATCCCTACTCTTAATAATCTGAGTTCTCCGCCTCTAAAAAATAACCTAGGTAAAATCCCAGCTAATTTTTTACCATTAACCAAAAGATCATTAGGCCATTTTATTTTGACATTAATACCTTTAAGTTCAATTCTCTCAACTAATGCTAAAGCTATAGCTAAACCATAAAGCTCGGAATTCTTTTCATAAGAGCCTTCTGTATTAATAGCCGCACTAACCCAAACTCCTCCCTTTGGTGAATGCCAAATTCGACCATATTGTCCTTTCCCAAATTTTTGAATAGAAGAGAAAATTGCTCTTGGCTGATTTTTTAGTACAGGTTTCTCAACAATCCAATTTGAAAGTTCTATTTCCGTACTTGCAGATATAGGATTCCAAAGCAATCTCCAGGATCTATTAGATAAATGATTTAATTTGTAATATCGATAAATTCCACTTACTCCTCTAAAAAGTCTTCGATTATTCATATTGCAATAATTATTTTTTTAATCAATCATTATCAATTGACTTTTTCATCTCCTCTAATTCAATTTCAACCTCTTTGATTTCTACTGTCTTTACTTCATTAATACTTAAATCAGAAGGAGGCAAAGCAATAGCCTCAACTCCGCTTTTTAATTGACTTCTTAATTCCTCTAATTCTTCTTCAATATCATCCACTCCTTCTAGTGCTGCAAATTTACTTTCAAGATCTTCGCCTGCCAACTCTAATGCTGCCTGACCTGAAGCCTCCAATGCCTCTACTTTATCTTCCATTCTTTCAAAAGCAGCCATAGCTGAATTACTTCCTAAATCTCCAACTGCACTTTGAATTTGTTGCTGAGCTTTAGCTGCCTGCGCTCTTGCTTTAAGCATATCTTTTTTTGTTCTAGCTTCAGCAATTTTCCTCTCCAAAAGCAAAAGGCTTTTTTTGAGTTTTTCTACTTGACCATTTTGAGTTTGAAACTGCCTAGTTAAAGATTCGAAGGTATCTTGAAAAGTTTTTTTTCTACTTAATGCTTCTCTAGCTAAATCCTCCTCTCCTTTCTTTAAGGCTAATTCAGCTCTAGAAAACCAATTCTCAACTTGCTCCTTAGCCTGATTGGCCTGATTCTCTAATCTTTTTTGACTTGTTATCGCCATCGCAACAGCTTGACGCAGTTTAACCAAGTCTTCTTGCATATCTGCAACAGACTGATCAAGTATTTTCACAGGATCTTCTACTTCGCTTACAAAAGCATTTAGATTTGCTCTTAATAAGCGACTCAACCTATCCAATAATCCCATTAGGATTTTTTATGCAATCTTAAGAATTTTAGCTAGATTTAACCATTAACTCACTAATAGTTTCTAAATTAAATTGATTTTAGAAAATTCAAATCATCAAAACAAGGCAAAAAGAGAACAATCATTATTAAATTGCTTAGAAGAAATTAAATCTTCATGGAAAGGAAATGTCGGAGGTCTTATTCAAGATTGGAGAGAAATTGCAGGAGCGCAACTCGCATCAAACTGTACTCCTCTTAATATTCAAAATAAAATACTGACTATAGGAGCAAGTCATCCTCAATGGAGACAAGCGCTTCTATACAACCGCCTGGAGTTAATTGAATCGTTAAAATCTTATGGGTATCAAATAAAAGAAATACGCATTAGACAACATTATTCAGTTAATTTAGTTCAAAAAAAAAGTGAAAAAGAAATTTGGGACAATCACCCTAGTAGAACTGATAAGCATGGAAGTATAAATTGTCCTTTATGCAAAGTACCTTCTCCAAATGGAGAAATTAAATTATGGGGTAAATGCAGCTTTTGCAGAAGAAAGGAATTAAAAATAGATTGATCTTATTCAGAATCTATGCCGTAACTAATAAAATCCCCATCTGACCATTAGCTATTGATTTGTATTCTGCTGTTTTAAAGCCAACTGACAGTGCTAAATGAATTTGCTTAGAGCCTGATGGAAAATTAGTCAAGCTTTTTTTGATATATGAGTATTCTTTACCTAAACCAAATAATGAAGCTACTGGAACCACAAAAATACTCAAGTAAAGTTTTTGGAATAGGCCTTCTAATGTAAAACTTTCAAAAGATCTAAAGTCCAAAAACCCTGCTCTACCTCCTGGTTTCAATATTCTCAAAGCCTCTCTAAATCCCAAGCTAAAACTAGAAAGATTCCTGAGGCCATAGGCCATCAGAAGACCATCAAATTCTTCTGATGGAAGGTTTGTATCCAGAGCATCAGCATTGATCCATTTAATTGAAGAATACTTTCCCTCTGATCTTTCTCTTGCAATTGATAATGCTTGAAGAGCAGAATCTAGACCAGTAATATTTTTAGAGCTTTCCATATATTTAGCCAGAAGAATCGACATATCCCCTGTTCCACAACAAAGATCTATCCATTTCTCTCCAAACTTTGGATTAAGAAAATAAAGTAATTTTTTTTTCCAGATCCTATGCATTCCAAAACTAAAAATATCATTGAATAAATCATATTTTGAAGAAATTGTATTAAACATTTCTTCTACTGCTTTAGTATCGCCAGGTTTCATACTTAATATAAAAAATCATTAATTAATAAATAATATTATAGCAACTAATAATTTTATCTATTACTCAATTGGTCTTATAGGTAAATTCTCTTTAATCAAATATTCTTTTATTTCTCTAATAGATAAGTGCCCATCGTGCAATAGAGAAGCTAAAAGAGCAGCCGAAGATTCACCTAGAGTGAAAGCCTCTTTAATATGTCTTAAACAACCAGCCCCACCCGAAGCTATTATTGGGATGGGGACTTTCTGAGAAATTAATTTAGTTAATTCCAAATCATAACCATTTTGAGTTCCATCACCATCCATAGAAGTCAATAAAATTTCACCTGCCCCTAGATCAAATACTTTCTCAGCCCATTTTATAACATCTAAGCCGGTATTTTTCCTCCCTCCACTGACATAAACTTCCCACTTATTTGGGATCTCTTTATTCTTTTTTGCATCTATTGCAACCACAATACATTGAGAGCCAAAAAACTTTGCTCCTTGAGAAATCAATAAAGGATCTTTAACAGCAGAAGAGTTCAAACTTATTTTGTCAGCACCTGCTCTCAATAATTCCTTAATTCCATCTAACGAACTTATACCACCGCCGACTGTAAATGGAATAGTTACAGATTCAGATGTTCTTCTCACTAAATCAACAAGAGTTGATCGGTTCTCATGAGTAGCAGTTATGTCAAGAAAAACCAATTCATCTGCTCCAGCCTTGCTATATCTGCATGCCAATTCAACAGGATCTCCTGCATCACGGAGTCCAACGAAATTAACACCCTTAACGACTCGACCGTTAGAAACATCAAGACAAGGGATCAATCTTAAAGCAACCATGATTTTTAAACAGAGGAACTGTTAAGGTTGCCCAGACTTAAGCATTTTAATGCCATGGCCAAGCCAGCCTCCCTTACAAGGATAGGTTCAAAAATCAAGATTAATATTGAAAGGGTTCGTGATCGCATACCATCTGACTTGATTAACCAACTTTCAGAAGATCCAAGAGGAACTGTGATCGATTACAAGATGACTGATGGAATGGGCATTGGAGTAGTGCTTAAACTTAAAGATGGCAGCCAAAATTGGTTTTTTGAAGATGAATTTTCTTAACCCCGAGATTAAAAGTGAGTGATGCTAGACAACTCCTTGGAATAAAAGGAGGCTCTGAAACAACAAACATATGGAAGCTTCGTTTACAACTAATGAAGCCCATCACGTGGATCCCATTGCTTTGGGGAGTTATTTGTGGAGCAGCAGCCAGTGGTAATTACCACTGGGAAATAAGCAATGTTATTGCATCATTGAGTTGCATGGTAATGAGTGGACCACTTTTAACTGGATATACCCAGACGATAAATGATTACTTTGACAGGGAAATAGATGCAATAAATGAACCAAATAGGCCAATACCCTCAGGGGCAATATCCCTTTTTCAAGTTAAGTGTCAAATCTGGGTTCTCTTAATAGCAGGCCTAGTAGTTGCGTATTTGTTAGATCGCTGGGCTCAGCACACAATTCCTTCAGTTCTCCTACTTGCACTTGGAGGCTCATTTGTTAGTTATATCTATTCTGCTCCCCCTTTAAAACTCAAGCAAAATGGATGGCTTGGGAACTATGCACTAGGTGCGAGTTATATAGCCCTTCCTTGGTGGGCAGGACAAGCACTTTTTGGTCATTTAACTTGGGAGACTGCATTACTCACCCTCGCTTATAGCTTGTCGGGGTTAGGGATTGCTGTAATAAACGATTTCAAAAGTGTAGAGGGAGATAAAAGCCTTGGACTCGAGTCACTGCCAGTTGTTTTTGGCATAAAGAATGCAAGTCGGATTAGCGCAGGCATGATAGATGTATTCCAATTAGCAATGGTGATAGTTTTAATTGCAATAGGACAACATTTAGCATCAGTTATTTTAGTTTTACTTATCATTCCGCAAATAACATTTCAAGATATATGGCTATTACGGGATCCATTAAGTTTTGATGTTAAGTATCAAGCAAGTGCTCAGCCATTTCTAATCCTAGGGATGCTTGTAACAGCAATTGCAATTGGACATAGTTATTTAATAATTTAGTTGCACTAGATCGATAGGTATGAAGGGCATAATTAATTCCATTCTTTAAATTTTATAGTTGTCTCAACCTTGATATCTAATATCCTAAATGGTTTATGTTATCACTTTATTTAGTACCGCAATATAGAAACCATCTCCGTTCCATTCTTCACCAGGCCAGATCTGTTTTTCATATTCTAATGAAAATTCAGAATGTTTTTTTATAAATTTTTTAATCTGAAGAAAGTTCTCTTCAGGATGAATAGTGCAAGTTGAATACACTAATCTTCCTCCACTAATAAGCAAAGGAGCTAATGAATCAAGCAATTGATTTTGAAGAATGACAAGCTCTTTAATATTTTTTTCATTAATTCGCCACTTAGCATCTGGGTGCCTGGAAAGAGTTCCCAAGCCAGAGCAAGGCGCATCAATCAGTATTCGATGGAAATAAGCTTTCCATTCAGGACGTTTAATTAATAAATCATTGGAATCATCAACTAATAATTTTATGCATTTAGTACCAAGTCTCTCTGCGTTAGCTAATACTTTTTGGGCTCTTAGATTTGATCGGTCAACAGCCCAAATCTCACCTTTATTCTTTAATAATTCTGCAATATGCGTTGATTTACCACCTGGTGCAGCACATGCATCAAGGATTCTTTCTCCTGGCAAGGAATCTAGTAATGGTGCGATTAATTGCGAAGATCTATCTTGAACACTCCATTTACCTTCTGCATAACCTGGCCATCTCTTAGGTTCACCAACACCAGCTAGAATTTCTATCCCAAAAGGGCAATTTGGAATCAGTTTATTTTTAATTCCAAAGGAATCAAAATTTTGTTTTACTTCATTCAAATCTGCACGTAATGTATTTACTCTTAAATCAATTGAATTAATGCTATTAAATGCTTTTGCAACCTCATAAGCATTTTCTATTCCCCTCCATGCAATCAATTCCTTAGCCAACCAAACGGGTATAGACTCATTTTTTGCTAGTTCTAAACTCGGATTTGATTTTTTTGGGAGTAAACAACCTTTTTCCTTGCATCGAAGGGCGGATCGTAGTATTCCATTAACCACAGGAGCTAGTTTTTTTAAATAACTTTTTTTCGCAAGCTCTACAGTGGTATTAATCGCGGCAGCCGGAGGTATTCTCTCCATTTTTAAAATCTGATAAAGGCCTAGGTGTAATAGCCATCTGAATAAAGGAGGTTGCTTTTTCGCCGATATTTTTCCTAAAAAATCAATCCAGCAATCTAAAAAATATCTTTGACGAATTGCACCATAAGAAAGTTCAGTAATTAAAGCTTTATCTATCGACTTGAACGAATACAGATTAAAAATCCTCTCCAAAGCCACGTCTGCGAATGCACCTCTGCCAACTGCCTGGAGCACTTCCCAAGCAGCTTTTCTTGCCTCAAGCCCTTTAATGGATGATAAATTTTTACTCAAAACTAAATATTATCAAAATCGGAAAATTAATTTCTAGCGATATCAAATTTTAGTTCATAAAGGAAAAAAATTGTTTTATTGCAATCACTCTCAAAAGATGAAGAGAGAGTAGGCCAGCGAAAAAGGTGTAACATAAGATACTTTTAATCTTGTATTGGCAAAGTTAGAGTTGATACAACTTCTTTAATGTGTGAGGACACAATGAAGCTTTTTCAGCGTTTGCTGGTAGCTCCTGCTGCATTGGGCCTAATGGCTCCAGTTGCAGCTAATGCAGATACTGCATTTTCATCAACCACAACTCTTTCTGGTGGTGCTTATTTCACTGTTGGTTCAGTAGCTGATGGTGGAACAACTGATAAGGAAGAAGAGCTTTATATGCAGTATGCATATGGCCTAGATATTAATTCAAGCTTCACTGGTGAAGACCTTTTCTACGCAGGCATCGAAACTGGTAATGCTAGTGGTCCACTAGCTAGCATGGATAGTGCTGTTGAAGGATCAGGTGCACTTAACGTTCACTCATTGTTTTACGCTTTCCCTGTTGGCGATCTTGAAGTAACCGTTGGACCTTTGGTTGATCAGGATGACGTTGTTGCAGCAACAACTTCAGCTTATTCAGATGCTTTCAGACTAGGCAGCATGCCTTATTCTCTAGCTGGTAACGAAACTGGTGCTGGAGTTGCTGTTGCTTATTCTAATGACAACGGTGTTGTAGCTTCTGTAAGCTTCGTTTCTCTTGGCGGTGCTGATTCAACTAAAGGTATCGGTGCTGACGATGCTGATGATGTTTCTACTTTCACTCTTGGCTATAATGGCGATGGATTTGGTGGCGGTCTTGTAATTGCTTCCAATGACGGTGAAGGCGGTACAGCTGGATACGACACCTTTGGTGGCGGAATTTACTACAGCCCTGAATCATTAGATGCAACATTCAGCGTTGCATATGACACTCAAGATCCAGAAACAGGTGCTGATGCAACTGACTTGTTCATCGGTGTTGACTACGAAGTTGGCCCTGGAACATTAAGTGCTGCTTACAATTCAACTGATGTTGATGGTGGAGATTCTTTAGATTCAACAGGATTTGAAGTTTCTTACACTTACTCATTAAATGACAACGTTACAATCACTCCTGGCTTCTTCTCTGTAGAAGATACAAGTACTGGTGATGATGACTCCGGTGTTGTTGTTGAGACAGCATTTAGCTTCTAAATTCATTAGAAATCTAAATACTTAGATCAAAGAGAAAGCTCCTGTCCAATGGCCAGGAGCTTTCTCTTTGTCTAGAATTTCGTAAATTGTTTTATCTAAAATATATTTAGTTATTTATTTTAGTTTTTCGATAAGCAATCAAACCCACTATTCTCATCAAAAAGCAACACCTATTCTGAAAACCTGGAGATGCCTTTGCTACCTAGACGTTTTGAACGGATTAAATCAGTACTAAACAGAAGGGTCTCAGACCTCACTGTCTTAATAGAAAATGTTGAAAAGCCACATAATTTATCAGCGATAATAAGAAGCTGTGATGCCGTTGGTGTTCTTGAGGCATATGCAATCTTTAATAAAGAAAAATTCTTGACATTTAATAGTACCGCTCAAGGGAGCCAGAAATGGGTACAAATTAACCAATACAAGGAAACGACAGAGGCAATAAAAATTCTTAAGAAAAAAGGATTTAAATTATATGGTGCTAACTTGAACCCACAATCAATTGACTATAGAAAGTGTAATTTCAAGGGGCCAACAGTATTCGTTCTAGGTGCCGAAAAATGGGGAATCAGTAAAAAAGCAGAAGATCTAATGGATGAACACATTCATATTCCAATGAGAGGAATGGTTGAATCATTGAATGTATCAGTTGCGGCATCTACATTATTGTTTGAAGCAACAAGACAGCGAGAAGTAGCAAATATAATGCCTGAATCAGGAGAAGGAATGAGCCCAGATACCTACAAAAAAAAGATATTTGAATGGGCTTACCCAGAGGTTGCTGACTGGTGCAAAGTTAAAGGTAGAAAATATCCAGAACTTAATGACCAAGGCGAAATAATAGAAAAACTTCCGAGAACGGAAAAAATGAGACATTGAAGAATTTTTCTAAACTGTTAGTTAATTGGTTTATAACTCTGAAACAGATTCACTTATTAGATTTTCCAACCCCTCTCCAATAAATGACAATCCTAAAACCAAAACAAACATAGCAAAACCAGGATAGATTGCTGTCCACCAAACACCAGTAGGCAAGGCAACTAATGCCATATTTAGATCACTTCCCCACTCTGGAACAGTCTCCGGAAGTCCTAATCCCAGAAATCCCAGTCCCCCAAGAACTAATACCGCATCGGCAGCATTAAGCGTTAAGACCACAGGGACAGAAGTAAGAACATTTTTTAAAAGATATTTTCTTATCACCCAAAAAGGAGAAGCTCCCATTGATATTGCAGCTTCAATATATAATTCTGATTTAATCTGTGAAGTCTGGTTTCTAACAAGTCGAAAATATTGAGGTATATAAACAACACAAAGTGCAATCGCAGCATTCAATATTCCTTTCCCTAATAAAAATGCCATGACCACAGAAAGAAGAAGGACAGGAATGGTATAAAGAGTATCCATCAAAAGAACTAAAACCCTATCCAAAAGCCCACCAATATATCCACTTAGAAGTCCCAAAGGTATTCCGATTAATAAAGCAAGAGATACTGCAATAAATACTACTTTTAAGGCAACGCCACTTCCAGCAAGAGTTCTAATACAAACGTCTCTTCCTAAACGATCGGTTCCACACCAATGATCTATAGATGGAGCTGAAAAAATTGGATTTCCTAGGCCAAATTGACCATCAGGCACAATTCCATAAGATATCAATACGGGCATAAGAAACGAGATAGCTCCATAAACGAACACAATCCCCAGCCCAACATACATTAAACGTGTTGATAAATTCTTACGGCTTAAAAACCTACTCAAATCGAACTTAAAATAAAAAGACCTAATTAAATTTAACTATAAAAGGTAGAAATTAAAATAAAAATTGCTTAAATGAATCAATACATACAATTTAAAATGAATTTCAAAAACGATGGACTTACGGTAGGGGAACTCTCTATAGCCATTGCAACATTAATCATTATTGGTTTTATATGGACTAACCTGACTAGAGATAAAGGCAATCAGGAGGTCTCAATAATTATCAATAATTCAATTAAAACAAGTCAAGTAAGCCAATTATGTACCTAGAAAAATTTCTATTAGTCATTATTTAATTTTAGGACAGCCATAAAAGCTTCTTGAGGAACATCAACCTTACCCATAGATTTCATTCGTTTTTTTCCTTTAGCCTGCTTCTTCAGCAATTTCTTCTTTCTAGAGATATCTCCTCCATAACATTTGGATAAAACATCTTTTCTTAAAGCACTAATACCTTCACTAGCAATAATTCGACTCCCTATAGAAGCTTGTAAAGGTATCTTAAATTGTTGTTTAGGAATAAGTTCTTTTAATTTCTCAACAAGTCCTTTCCCTACACCATAAGCTCTATCTTTATGCACAATTGTCGTCAAAGGATCTGCTTTTTCAGAATTAATTAAAACGTCTAACCTGACTAAGTCATTTTTCCTGTACCCAATTAAGTGATACTCCATTGAGGCATATCCCTTTGTTCTACTTTTCATTTGATCAAAGAAATCAGTCACCACTTCCGCAAGAGGAATTTCATATATAAGAGTCACTCGATCAGTTGTTATGTATTTCATATCGATAAAGTCTCCCCTTCTGTCCTGACAAAGCCCCATTAGAGTCCCGTTAAAATCATTGGGTGCATAAATTTCCATTCTTACGTAGGGTTCTTCTATTGAGTCACGTTTTTGGGGATCTGGAAGTGTAGCTGGATTATCTATCATCAAAACTTTTCCATCAATCATTTTTACTTTATAAATAACGGACGGTGCAGTCACAATTAAATCCAAGTCATATTCTCGTTCTAATCTCTCTTGGACAATTTCCATATGTAATAAACCTAAAAATCCACAACGAAACCCAAATCCCATTGCACTACTTGTCTCGGGTTCATATTTCAATGCCGCATCTGATAACTGCAATTTATCTAGAGCCTCTCTTAGATCTGGATATTGATCTGCATCCGTGGGGAACAACCCACAAAAGACCATTGGCTTCGCTTCGGTATAACCCGGCAATGCTTCTTCAGCTGGTCGATCTTGCAAAGTTATGGTGTCACCAACTCTTGCATCGGCAACTGCTTTAATTGAGGCCGCTAAATATCCGACTTCACCGGCATGAAGTTCATTGACCTTTACTTGATCGGGTGCCATAACACCTATTTCATCAAGCTCATAACTTTTTTTACTAGCCATAAGTAAAATCTTGTCTTTTTTACTTATCCCACCACTCATAATTCTGAAATAGACAATCACTCCTCTGTAAGGATCGTAATAAGAGTCAAAAATAAGTGCTTTTGTGACTTGACCTGCAATATCTTTCGGAGAAGGTATTCTATCAACTACTGCTTGTAGTATTTCTGGTATACCAACCCCTGTTTTGGCAGAGCAAGAGATTGCATTTGATGTATCCAAACCAATAATGGATTCAATTTCATTTTTAATCTTTTGAGGATCAGCCCCAGGCAAATCGACCTTATTAAGAACTGGAATAATTTCTAAGTCATTTTCTAAAGCAAGATAAACATTGGCCAAAGTTTGAGCTTCTACTCCTTGACTAGCATCAACGACCAACAATGCACCTTCACAAGCTTGTAATGATCGACTCACCTCATAAGAGAAATCAACATGCCCAGGAGTATCAATCAAATTCAAAACATATTCCTCTCCATCATTAGCTTTATAATTCATTCGCGCAGCCTGTAATTTTATAGTTATGCCTCTCTCTCTCTCAAGATCCATATTGTCCAAGAATTGCTCTTGCATGTCTCTAGAGGAGACTGTGCCAGTATCCTGAAGTAGCCTATCTGCCAAGGTTGATTTACCATGGTCGATATGAGCGATTATACAAAAGTTTCTCAGTCGAGAAATGGGCACACTAGTCATGCTAAAAAAGTTGAAAGCAAAAGATCTTCAGTTACCAAATCACCTCTAAATAAAAAATAAATATAACTCACTAATAACTAAAGTTCTAACTTAACTTAAGTAAGAAATCATTTCTTTGGCGAATTGATGATAGTACTTCTTGATTTGAATTAATATCTGATCCAATACTTGGAAAAAGTTCTAACATTCTATTTTGCCATTGACCGGACTTCATTTTTTCATGCCAGCAACGGTTTAGAACTTCAATCATAATTGTTACTGCTGTGCTGGCTCCTGGAGAAGCGCCAAGTAAAGCTGCTAAGGATCCATCAGATGAAGTTACAACTTCTGTACCCATTTTCAAAACTCCACCTTGAGGGGTTTGTTTAATTATTTGAACACGCTGACCGGCAACTGAAAGTTTCCAATCACTTGGCGAGACAAGAGGAAGAAATCTTTTTAAAGTTTCTATTCGATCCTCATTTGTTTGTATTAATTGATTAAATAAGTATTTCCCTAAATCTAGGTTATCTAGTCCTGCTTGAATCATGGGAAAAAAATTAGTTGGTTTTATTGATCTAAATAAATCTAATTTTGATCCATATTTTAGGAAATTCGAACTGAACCCTGCAAAAGGGCCAAAGAGAAGAGATCTTTCTCCATTTATCCATCTTGTATCTAAGTGAGGGACTGACATTGGTGGTGCGCCAACTGCTGCATTTCCATAAACCTTAGCGTTATGAATTTTTGTTGATTTTTCTTCCTCACAAATCAACCATTTACCACTAACTGGAAAACCTCCATATGACAACCCTTCTGGAATTCCTGATTTTTGCAAGAGAGATAAAGCGCCCCCTCCTGCGCCAAGAAATACAAATTTTGATCTAACAATTCTATTGTTTTTGGTTCCATTTAAAGACAAATACCAATCTCCCTCATTATCTTGTTGAAGATTTTCAACATTAGTTGAGTAATTAATCTCAATAGACTCTTTCGGTTCAATCATATTGATATATGAACGAGTTAAATTACCAAAATCAATATCAGTTCCTCTTTTAATTCTTGTTGCAGCTATCTTCTCACTCTTTTCCCTACCATCCATAACCAATGGAATCCAATCTTTTAATTCAGCATGATCCATTGTGAAATCCATTTGTGAAAAGGCGGCATGAGAACTAATTTCAGAAAACCTTTTTTTGAGAAAGGAAATATCGTTATCTCCAAAAACAAGACTTATATGTGGCAACTTATTTAAAAAAGTTTTTGGCATCAATTGCCCTTTCTCTGACAAAGAGGCCCAAAACTCTAGGCTTTGCTCAAATGATTTATTTATTTCAAAAGCTTTGGTAGTACTAATAGCACCATTTGCTTGAATTGGTGTGTAATTCAGCTCACAGTTAGCCGCATGGCCTGTTCCAGCATTATTCTTAGCACTGCTGCTTTCCAAACCAGGAGAGGATAATCGTTCAACAATTAATAATCTCAAATCTGGCTCAAGCTCATGCAAAAGGACTGCAAGTGTTGAGCTCATGATTCCTGCACCTACCAATATTGCGTCATAAGTATTTTCCGAACCTGAGGCACTGTTATTAAACAAAATCTTTATCAAGATTACATATAGAATATCCTGCAATTAACTAAGCTAAGCAAAATAATTTAAGCAAGCCAAAATGAGCGACGAAACTCTAGCCCTCACCACAGAAAATGTTGAAAAGGTTCTCGATGAATTAAGGCCATTTCTAATGGCTGATGGCGGAAATGTAGAGATAGCCGAGATAGATGGACCAATTGTCAAAGTAAGACTTCAAGGCGCTTGCGGTAGTTGCCCAAGCAGCACAATGACTCTAAAAATGGGGATAGAAAGAAAGCTAAGAGAAATGATTCCTGAAGTTAATGAGGTGATCCAAGTCCTCTAAAATAAATACCTAAAAAGTTTTTATTATTTAATTTTGAGAATTTAATTCCCTTTGAATTGCAGACTTATAGTTAAGACAATCTAAAGGCAAACCATTGTAAATAAGATATCCGATTGGAGCCACTAATCCAACTGTAAAAACAAGGTTAGACCAGTTCAAGCCTACATTGCTTAGTAAAAAAGTTATTCCATATATCCCTAAAAGATAAATATGCAGGATCAAAAATTCGTTAGTTTTTTGAACAGGCCATCGAAAGATAGAACCTAAGAAGAATAAAACACCTTTCATTAATCTTATTTATAACAAAATGATCATACATAATCCTTAATCATTTTTACCAAAAGAAATGTATCTAAAGACGAACAATGATGTATCAATTAACTTTTCAATTTGGATTTGTTTTGAAAATATTCATATTTAAGCTTTCTCATCCTTCTAGACCAAATCAAAGTAGCAATAACAACCCATAAGAAGAATCCTCCCAAGGCAATAAGGCTAACGGTGTAATTCATAAAAAAGACTTTTAAGAAGTAAAGATCGAAGTTTTTTGAAGCCAAAATATTCCTGTCACTATTGATAGTCCTCCTATGGATCGCATCAAGAAAGGGTAAAACATCTTATTAGCTTTATTAGCTGCAAAAGATATGCCTAAAACTACGCATCCCATAGCAAAAACAGAGCCAAGTAAATATGCCAATAGATAAGCCATCGCGCCTACTAATGGCAATGCCAGTGCAGGAATAATTGCGACTAAATGACTGGCGCCTGCAAAACCGTGCAAAACACCTAATCCTGTTGCAGCATGTGTATGACTTTTATTAAATTTATTTCCAAGTGAATGGAAATGAAAATGTTTATGAGGTGATTCTTCTCCATGCATATGCTGATGCATATGAATGTTTACTCTCAATGAAGTCCTGATAGCTAGGATTCCAACAATCAAAAGGCTTATGCCAACAAGAAACTCTGCATAAGAGGACATTAATTCAATATTTATTAAGTCCTTAGCTAAAATTCCTAATATTGAGAGGATCAGAACACCCGCTGAATGTCCAACCCCCCATGCTAACCCATCTATTAGGGCTACTTGTGGTTTTCGGATTGCTGAAGGCGCCATTGCGACCATATGGTCTGCACCACTTACAACGTGAACTGCTCCAGCAGCAAAGCCAGTTATAGTGCTGATCAACATAAAAATTGACCAGAAAAAAAGTTTTTCATTAAATGACTATTGTCTTCATCAAAAGAATTCAATTCATTTTCCAATAGCCAAATAATATTACCTCCAGGAAGTTCAAATATAAGCAAAGTAAATTAAAAAATATCTAAATGAAAATTATTAAATATATTTAATCTAAACTTTAAGAATTTAGATTTAATAAAGTTATTTATTTTATGAAATTTGATCCTTTTGAAGCTTTCCAGACATTTCATATGCATCTGAATTGCCACCATGACCATGAGCAATACCTAATTCATGCATTTTTGCATGCTCATCAATTGTATCTCTAAGCTCTTTTGAACCTGAACCAAAGGTTGAGTAAACTCCGTAAGCAACTGATCCAGCTAATAAAACAACTATTCCTCCGATAAGCATTAGTAGAGTTGGATCAGTAGTTGAGGTTTCCATTTGTATCTCTAAATTTTGATGATTCTACTGTATTGATACTGACACCGAGAGTATCCAATGGTAACTATCCAAATTGGCCTAATAATCTGCATGATTTGAACTTTTGAAAAGACAAGATAAACTTTTTATTTATTTGAAAAAATTAAAACTGTTTCCTATGAGGACTTTGGCTAATTAAGTAAAATATTTTGTCATCTTATTAATATAATTCTACTGATCAAATGTATATAAACATGTATATGATTAAGTTAACCTAAGTATATTTTCAGAGTGTAGAGTTATAAGCTAAAAGCCCAAAAAAACCAAGTATCAATAGGATGCTTGCAATCCTACTAAAAGTGACAGGTCCAAAATCAATTTTCATTGGGAGAATATATTCACATTCATCCTAATATATAGAGCAACAAAAAGTGAAAGAATTTGAATATCAATTTCTCACACGGTCTCTCTCTAATGAATAAAGTCAAAGCGAATTTTCAAGCAAATACAATAATTACTTTTTAAGTCTACGAATTCAAGGATACAAATATAAAGAGAAATAATGTTTCTACCTTTCTGAGCAATGCAACAAGATTTAAAGTTCTATTCATTTTTCTGATTGTCAACTTCCAAATGATGCTCATTAGAATCAATCTCTTTCTCACTTCTTTTTATTTGTCCATCGAACATGACTACCCACTCTTGAGCTTTGATTTTTTGTTCTTTTCTCACGATTTAGACTTGTTAGAATTAAAACTATATTACTTTAAGAATGTAGTTTTTGGATTCAAAACTAATCCATAGTCAAATATCTAATTAGTAGGTATTTAGGTTGACATGACTAAAGGCATTTTTTCAATTTGTAAATTAGCTAAAAAAAGATATTCTTAGTTATCACTTTAAATACAAGAAATATGTCGCAAATATCCTTCAAGAATAATATGCCCGCCTTGCAAAACAAAAACTATTTTAATTATGGTGGTCAAGGGCCTCTTCCAACTGAATCATTAAAGGCAATAACTAGAAGCTGGCAGAGAATCCAAGAATTAGGTCCATTCACAAATAATGTTTGGCCATACATCACTAAAGAAGTAATAAGTACTAAAAATCTTCTCTCAGAAATTTGTAGTATTCATCCTAATAGAATTGCTTTTACTGAGAATGTTACCTCCGGGTGTGTATTGCCATTGCTAGGACTACCATTTTACGAAGGTGATCATTTATTAATTAGTGATTGTGAGCATCCTGGAATAGTCGCAGCGTGTAAAGAGTTAGCTAGAAAGAAGAATCTGAGAATAGGAATATTACCTGTACTGCAATTATGTTATGGAGACGACAAGAAAAACGAGACGTATAAAACCATACTTAAATTAATAGATGAAAATTTAAAAAAGAACACTAAACTAGTTGTTCTCTCACATCTTCTTTGGAATACAGGCCAAATCATGCCTATAGAACTTATTGCCAGAAAGATTAAAGAACATTCAAGCAAACCTTATTTATTAGTTGATGCTGCTCAAAGTTTCTGTCATATTCCAATAAAAGGTGCTTGTGATATGGCGGACATCTATGCCTTTACAGGACACAAATGGGCTTATGGACCCGAAGGACTTGGAGCCGTTGCTCTTTCATCAAGAGTTTTAGAAGAATCAAACCCAACATTAATTGGTTGGAAAAGCTTAAAAGCTGAGGAAGGAATCTATGTCAACAACAAGAATCCATTTCATTCTGATGGTAGACGTTTTGAAATAGCAACTTCTTGTGTCCCTCTTTTAGCTGGTCTGAAGAACTCCTTAATAATGCTACATAATCAAGGGAATGAAACTGAGCGCTTTCTTAAGATTAAGAACCTCAGCGCAATCCTTTGGGAAAAATTAAACCAAATTAAAAATATTAAACTTGTTTTAGATAGTCCTCCACCTTCAGGGATTATTAGTTTTTCAATTGATGGAATCAATTCTTCGGAAGAAGTGGTCAAACATCTTGGCCAAAAGAATTTGTGGATAAGAGAACTTGAAGATCCAAAATGGCTTCGAGCTTGCGTTCACATCACAACAGATTTAACCGAAATCGATAACCTTGTCTTTGCGCTAAACAATTTCATCGCTACTGAAATATCATAGTAGAAGACTATTTTAAAGATAGTGCTTTTCTCGCTTGCTCACGATCATCAAAATGAATTGTCTGATCTTTTAAAATTTGATAATCCTCATGACCTTTACCTGCTATGAGAACCACGTCGTTTTTATTAGCTTTTTCTATGGCTAGTTGAATTGCTATAGATCTCTCTGGTTCAATAAGGAGATCAGAATCTAAAGTTATACCTGCTTGAATATCTCTAATAATCTGCTGAGGATCTTCTTGACGAGGATTGTCAGATGTCACAACTAAATAATCTGCAAACTTAGCAGCAACTTCTCCCATCTTAGATCTTTTACCTCTATCTCTATCACCACCACAACCAAAAACACATATTAACTTTTTATCCGTCAATGATCTTGAGGCGATTAAAGCATTTTGCAACCCATCAGGTGTATGAGCATAATCTACTATCACTAGCGGATATCCATCTTTAAATTTGAAACCGTCCATATTTATTAATTGCATTCTTCCAGGAACTCCAGGAAACTCATTTAAAGCAACCAAAAGATCTTTCAAAGGCAAACCTTGCTGAACAAGAATAGCAACAGCTTGCAAAATATTCATTAAATTAAAATCACCTATTAGAGGTGATAAAAAGTTTCCTGATCCAAGTGGCGTATGCAATCTTCCTCTATACCCATCTTTTGTAATTTGAAGATTACTCATATATACATCTGGTTTTTCTAAAATCTCAGCACTCTCACTTAATGAACAGGTCCAACATCTGTGCTTTAATTCTTTTGCCAATAATGCTCCCCATTTATCATCTACATTCACTAGTGATCTAGGATTACCATCTTCTAATAAATATGATCTGAACAAACTAGCTTTAGCCTCAAAATAAGATTCCATTGAATGATGATAATCCAAGTGATCTCTTGAAAGATTTGTAAATATTGCTCCACTGAAAAGACAACCCGCGACTCTATGTTGAGATAAGGCATGTGAGCTTACTTCCATTGCTGCGTATTTAGCTCCTGCCTTAACAGCTTTACTAAGCTGTGACTGCAAAGGTACTGCAAAAGTGGTTGTATAGATTGAAGTTTCTTCATGTTTAGGCCATCGGTTAATTAATGTTCCAAACAATGCGGATGGACTCCCAAGAGAAGAAATCAGAAAATCAATTAGATATGTTGTAGTCGTTTTACCATTTGTACCAGTAACACCTAGCAAACAAATCTCATTAGATGGTTTGTCCCAAAAATCTGCAGCTAATTTACCCATGAAAAGTGAAACAGGATCAGGGAAAATGACTACGGGATCTTCATCCTTTGGGGGAGTTGAAATAGATGCATTTTTACTAATAATTGCTGCACATGCGCCTCTCTCAAGAGCCTTTGGCCAGTAGGTTCCTCCATCAACTGTCTCACCTTCTAAACCTAAAAACAAATCACCTTTTTTGACTTCTCTTGAATCACATACAAGATCTTTTATTTCTGGATTTGACAATCCCAAAGGTACTTCAAGATCAATTGCTTTCAACAAAGAGTGAAGGTAACGCGACAAAACAAACCTCTGATTAAGAGAAAACAATGAAGTCTCAATAAAATTATATAAAAAAACTAGATTTTTTCACCACAAGTTAGCTCTATTTAGGATTCAGTAATTAAATAGACATTTAACTTTTTTTTATAAATAACTAATGTTTATTTTATAAAAAAATGATATTTAAATAATCAACTTAATAGAAAAGGTAAATAAAAAAACATTTAATCCTTTAATAAGATGATTTAAAACAATTATTCAAATTCCTTTGGATCCAAGACAAAAGGAAATCTTCTTTCAAGCGTGGTGAGACTCTGGGTAATTCAATTGTTCTTAATAACTTATTAGAGTCAAGAACTAGAACTGGGACATTATCTGTATACTTTCCTTGAATATCATTAGGAACTTCTTTACTATCTATATCAACAATAGAAAGAACTATCGGAGGATTTAAATTAGCTAAGCGGAGATTCAATAATTTTTCTTCTAGTGCCTCACACAAACAGCAGCCTTTACGAGTAAATAGAATCAATACCTCTGAGTTCATTTTTCGGGAACGGGGTCACACCCACAAGGGGTAAAAGGATGACATTTACTTAATCTTTTCACGGTTAACCAACCACCTTTCCAAGGCCCATGCTTAGTCACTGCTTCTATCCCATAAGCACTACAACTGGGTATAAATCGGCAACTAGGTCCGAACAATGGGGAAATCCATTGTTGATAAAAGGTGATTAAACCAACAAAAACAAATGCAATGGCTTTATTGATCTTTGTGAACATCTTTAGATAGAATAATGAACTGGTGAATATGAGGGCTAATGGATTCCAATCCAGACTACCCTCTCCACTAAACCTTTTCTAAATTAAACCTCTATGTCTAGATACCGCGGACCTCGTTTGAGGATTACGCGACGCTTGGGAGACCTACCTGGTCTCACCCGGAAGGCCGCAAAAAGGTCTCATCCTCCAGGTCAGCACGGCCAAGCCCGTCGCAAGCGCTCTGAATACGCAATCCGACTCGAAGAAAAGCAAAAACTTCGATTCAATTACGGAATTTCTGAACGTCAGCTTGTTCGATATGTAAAAAAAGCTCGAGCTCAGGAAGGTTCCACAGGAACAAATCTATTAAAGCTTCTTGAAAACAGGCTGGATAATGTTTGTTTTAGACTTGGATTTGGACCAACTATCCCAGGTGCAAGGCAGCTAGTAAACCATGGGCATGTAACTGTGAACGGAAGGATCACAGATATTGCAAGCTATCAATGCAAAGCTGGAGATGTTATCGCTATAAGAGATAACAAAGCCAGTCAGAAGTTAGCTCAAGCCAACTTGGAATTTCCAGGTCTTGCCAATGTTCCACCACATCTTGAACTTGATAAAACCAAGCTCTCTGCAAAGATATCTTCAAAAACTGATAGAGAATGGGTGGCTATCGAAATCAATGAGTTGTTAGTTGTTGAGTATTACTCAAGAAAAGTTTAGAATTAGTCTATTACTAGCTTTTAACCTCAGTCCAACTTTAGTCAAACTCTTGCTACGCTGCTTTCAGTACGGCAAGAGTTTTTTTATGCCGAATATTGCAGAGAAATCAAAAGTTTTCGGAGGTAAAGGCGTTGTCTTGTCTTTCACAAGAGCTCCTGATGTTTTCTTATATCGTGAACTAATCCCAGGGACTAAGAAGTACAGATACAAAGTTATTGATGGAGCTAATACGTTAGAGGCTGCCATTGATAAGTCACTCGATGCATATAACGCATTAAGAAGCGAGATCTTAGAGCATGCGCAAGAGGTAGCGATCAGAAAAGCTCAGTATGAAATCGAAACCAATAGTCCAAGAAGATGCGCAAGAATGATTACCGAGAATATGGTTAGGTCAAAGAAAGTCAGTATTAGAAAGTGCCTCAATAACTTCCTTGATGAAGAGCAAAAAAAAGTAGATGCTGATCTATTAAAAGAAAAATCTCTACAAAATAAAGCACAAGGTTTAAAACAGCTCGAGAAGTATCTCAGCTACAAAGGAATCGAGAAAACCCATCAAATAGATAACAACACTTTTCAAGAGTACATAACTTGGAGAAAAGCAAAAAAGTCGACTAGAAGAATTGAACTGATTTACTTTAAAGATTTTCTCATTGGCTACTGCAAACCAAGAGGATTATTAATCAACTCACTAGATGAAAAAAGATTAATGCCAAAGATAGTCATTAAAGAATCCGAAGTAGACGCCAACCCGCCTCTCATAGAAGAAGGGAACTGGAATTTAGTAGTAAAGACTTTGAAGCAGATGATTAAAAATAGAGAGACAGGAAGAGGTCCCGCTAAGTATTCAGTAAAAGGTAAAGGTGTCTACTTCAATCAGTTGTTTTATCGATGGTGTTTAATTTGTAAAAACAGTGGCTTACGTCCAAACATTGAACTGAATAAGTTGAGATGGTGTGATGTCAAAAGGGAGAACGTAGGACGATGGAGCAAGTCCAAAGGGGAAGCCGAAGATAAATGGATCGCAATTATTTATATAAAAGATACTAAGACTGGGAAACAAAGAGCCGTACCCACTAATGGAGTGGATAGTCAACTACTTGAATGGAGGAAAGAACAAAAAGAGTACTTAAGTCGATACTATCCAGATCAAAAGATTAAAGATACAGATTTAATCTTTGGCAACCCAGCTAATGAAATGAAGCAATTTCCATACTCAATGTTCAATACAATATGGATAAGGATGATCGAACTATGTGGAGACGAATTGAAACCCTATGTTTTTAGCGATAGGAGCTACACACCATACAGCTTAAGAAGCACTTTCATTTGCAATTTGATTTTGCAAGGCAAGGATATTTATGACGTCGCTAAGCTTGCGGGTCATAGCATTGCAGTCTGCGAAAGGTATTACGCAAAGCTAGATATGGGTAGAAAATCGAAGGAGCTAACAGAAATTGAATATGGAATCAAAGGACGAAGAAAGACTATTATAGGTAGCTATCTAGAAGATTAAAAAATAAACTCATGTGTTTTCCTTGTACTAAAACCTAGTCAAGAAGTAAGTTTTTCCCAGATACCCTCTGATTCTTTAATCAATTCAATCGCATCTTCCTTTTCAAGAGTCTTATGAACATCTCTCATTAGCTGTATATATCTCAGTCTTAGTTCTCCCATTTCTATTTCTCGATCTAATTCACTTAAAGAAGCCTTGTTCTTATATGGTGCATGAGAGAAATTAAGGGTGGCGTTGTGATGACTCATTGTTCTAATTTTCAATAACTACTTAGCGAGAAGAGGAAGACTGGCTTCCGATAGAACAGTCTTCCTAACTCTCGTTGGTGCTGATCCCAACGTTTAAATATTCTGGCTAAGTGATTTTACGATTGCGTTGATTATCTAGTACGGTTTTCCTTGTTGAAATCTGGAACGTTTAGCGTTGCAGATTTAAGTCCTTCTGGATAGACATTCAAACAGGTAGTCCATTCACAGAATTCTTGGCTAACAGCGTAGCTGTCTTCGTACCTCTTAAGGCTATCAAGATAAGAAACCCTCTGAGCCGCCCATGCAATAGTAATACGTTGGCTTATATTCATGTATCTAACTTATTTAAACCCTGAAAGGACTGTGGTTATCGCTTCTTAATTAAATATGGAGAAACCAACTATCAAATAAAGACAACCCCTCAGATATTCGACAAAACTTCAACCTAGCTACCCATGGATAAATAATCCAGCTATGACATGCTTTTCAAAAGAAAATGTTCATCCCGTTACATTCAATACAATCTGGTTTCGCGTCTTGATAGATCCTTTTGTCAGTCGACATTAATGGTTATGACCAAAAAACTCACCTATCGATACGCATTCACATTATTGAAGATGAAGAAGGCTGAAGGCAGAAGTGAATATATTGATTTAGCGAAAGAAGCCAATCTTTTATGGCATCAAATAGTTAGTCAAAAGTCTAAAAATGCACCTCGGATTGATTCTCGAACTTAGCTCTTAATTGCTCCATTAAGCCTCAAATTTTTAACGCAAATTCCTGAAGCCTCATAACGTCTATTCATAGATTCAAAAGACCCCCTCACAGGGTTGATGCTTTACATACTCAGTTAAGTAGGTAGCCTGGGACAGCTACTTCTAGCCAATGGAATCCCTTCATTCGATTGAGGAAACAATGTCAGAAGTTATATGCCATGCCTTAAGAAGAACCGATCAGCTAAACACTGGAGATCAATTAGCGATTGGTCAAGAATATAGAGAATGGATTCAATGTGTAAAGAATAGAGAACTGATCCCACAAGATATTCTCTTCATTAACACCTCCTCTTTTGGAAAGAAATTTCAATAGATAGACCGAGTCGTCATCTATACAAAGGAAAGAGGGTACCCCTTACTATACAGGGAAAAAGCTGAGAACTCAGTCAATGACTAAAGAAATTCGAATCTACGCTTATACAGGGAGAAGCGATAAGGGGTGTATAGAGGGAAGACAACAAATTCCTTTTATAACAATAGCTCTTGAGTTACATTGTATAATCGGCATTAATACAAACGTAAGAATTTGACGGTATTTTATAAATCAGACTTCACCTCAACAGTAGTCCTAATTCGCTTCTCTTCACAGAAATCTTATTTCCTTTAGGAGTTAAGAAAACCTTCTCCATTATTTTGCCATCCCTTACAACGATTTGTATTGTTTGTCCTGAGAGTCTACCTCGTGTCCAATCAATATTTTCTTGATAAGAATTAGATCCTTTTTTAGTAGACGTTTTAGAGAAGATAGATGTTTTACTTTTTGATTTTATTTTCCTTTCAACAGATGCTGTAGATTTTGCTATTAAATCATTAAGGCTTGAACGAACGAGTTTTATTTCAGGTACTTCTCTATGAAACCTTGAGGTTACCTTCCGATGAATTAACTCATATTTCGATTCAAATTGTTTGGCAACTTGATGATATTTTGATTCAATTTTCTTTTGCTTATCCTTCAGATACGTGGCCACAGGCATCTTAAATGTCTTCTACTAAGCTTGTTTATCGTATATGTGAATACAAAACCAGATAATAAATACTTATAGAAACACTATTAAACATAAATCGAACCTCTAAAAAAAGTTAGCGCGATGAAGGTATTGAAAAAGAGAAACAAGTTTCTATACTCGCATCAACTCATCTTTACCTGATCAGGCTGATAACAGGCAATATCTTGACATAAGCAATCCATAGGGGACTATCCATATAGACCAGTGTTTTATATGCTCAGAAAATTAAATACACTCCTAATCGTAGGCATATCATTCTTCTATTTTCCAGCACATAGCAAAGACATATCAAAGGGCCAAGAGTTTCGATCTTCGAGTATGGAAGAAATCGCAGAAGAAATGGTTCATCTCAATGCAAGTTTAGAATCATTAACCACGACAGTTTCAAACCTATTTCCTAGAAGAGGACTAGAGTCAAACCTTTGATAGAAGAGTCACAACGATCAAAGAAACCATTGCAATAACTGACTAGCTGAAGCTTATACAATTAAGCATTTTTTTATCTGTACTCTGATTGATGATCGTTCGGTATTCCGCTCTCGAACACTCAACACAATGATTAGAATTTGTTTTTCTAAAAAAATCATGAACTCTGGTGCTGAACGGTTTAATGGTTTAATGGCGATGATAGGCATCGTTGCTGGAATAGGCGCTTATGCAACAACTGGTCAATTCATCCCAGGTATTTTCTAGAAATAATTAAAAATAAAAATCAACCCAAAGTTTGAGATACTAATCAAAAAATGTTTAGCCTTGATTAGTATCTTTGGAATCTCCTAATGCGGGCGCATTCATTCCGTCATAGTTAGGTCCAACCATCACTCCAACGATTGCAAACAAAGCAATAAAAGCAATTCCTACAATTGGAGCTGTGGGAGCGGAGGTTGATAATAAACCACCAAAGATCAAATGACTCATATCAGTAAAGTTGGGAATTATGTTTTAGCCACTTAACGTTCTAACTGTGATTCGTTTGGAAAGTTTTACTTTTTTATTTAACTTTTGTTCCTTTCATATTCAGCTCATACATTCGATAATATTTAATTCTTCCCTGTTCAAATCTTTAGCATTTAATTGGAATTGTTTTTTCTAGTGAATTGTCAAACCCAAGACGAATAGGGGTCAAACCAAGCTAGACAAACGTTGCAATAACTGACTACTTATACCTAGGTCATGTAGGATCTAACGTCAACAATCACATAAATTGGGATGTTCACCAGTAGCACAATAGTGATCATGGAATGAAGTGTTTTCACAAGTACGCTCCTCTGGAACCCCTGGACCCATCGTAAATCCTTTTGGTAAGGATCCAAAGCCTCCACCGTGATTAGTGCATGCGGTTAGCAATGCTGCTAACGATAGAAAAAATAAATTACGCAACAGTGTCGAAGATCGTTCAAGTTATATAAACATCCATTCAAGCCTTCGACCACAAGTCAACTCATCGGCATGAATAAGTAGTCGGGAGCAACATAATTCACTGCTATAAGGATGACTGCTGTACTGGAAAGCCATAGTGTTGCCACTACTGGTGCGGACTTAAACCACTTTGTACGAAAGATTTTAAACATTGTTCAATTATTTCTCAGATGCTAAAAGATCGACAAAGGAAGCGAAGGTTCGGTTTTAAGTAGACGATCATGTCTTAATCTATCTCTTAAAAATAAGTATTTAATTTCTTAAGTCAAAAAGCCTCTCCCTTGCAATACAAGGAGAGGCTGAAGAAAGATTGTAAGTTGACTCCTAGACAATTCCAGGAACAATCCAACCTGTTATTCCGTAGTTAATGACTGCAGCAAAGAAGCCCATCATCGCAAGGCGTCCATTCATTTGCTCTGCTGTTTTCCAGTAATTCGTTTCTTTGTTCATTACACAAAACCTGGAATGATTTGACCTGTTGTTAAGTATGCGCCAATAAGGGCTAAGCAGCCAACAGAAGCAGCTAGACCATTTAGTCGTTCAGCAAACACTTTGCCTTCTTCGACTCTTGGTGTTTCAGTGGTTTGATTTTTCATTACACGAACCCTGGAATGATTTGGCCGGTAGTTGCATATGCACCTATAAGAGCAATACATCCAAACAATGCTGCATAGCCGTTAAGTCTTTCTGCAGTTACCTTTTCAGGATCAATGTTTCTGCTGTTGTTGTTGTTTTGAGTAGTCATTAAACGACACCTGGGATAAGTTGACCGGTTGTTAGGTAGATGCCTGTTAGTAGAACGAAGGCCATCATGGCTGGTCTGCCGATGCTTCTTTCTAGAATTGTTTTGTTAGATGGTTGCATGATTAATTGTTTTAGAAGATTCCAGGAATGATTTGGTGGGTTATTGAGTAGGCACCGAGTAGAGCGATCATACCGAGCATCGCCCAGCGTCCATTCCTTTTCTCGGCGTCTTCTGGTTTGAACTTCTCAACTATGTTGACGTAGTTGCCAGATGCTGAAGGTAATTCAGTAGTCAAAAGATTCCAGGAATGATTTGACCAGTTGTGAAGTAAGAAACGAGAAGACTAAAAAAGCCAATCATCGCCCAACGACCATTTGTCTTTTCTGCTTCTTCTGGATAACTTGTGTAATCCTCGACAAGCTGGGGCTGTGTTTCACGGCCAAAGATGTTTTGCTTGCCGTACTCAGTGATCACCGGAGAAGAAGAAGAAGAAGAAGAAGTCATGACTGAAAATAATTTATGTAAAGAAATGTAAAGCATCGACTTCCTAGGGTAAAGATTCGGTCTGGTACGGCTTCTTCTAACCCTTGATAGAGATAAACCTCAAACACTAATGACAGCAACTAATTAGAGAGATCTTTATTGAATGATTAGATCCACTGATGATCCTGATAAGTATAAATAGCCCAAACACAAGTGTGTTTACCCATCCTTGATATTTTTTTTACGAGTTAGATTCGATTCGCCAATAAATCACTTTTCATGCGTCCCGAACCTGATGATATCCAAATACTTATCAGCAAGTACAGGACTATGGATATTGAAGAATTAAAGTCAAATATCGACGACTGGGAAAAAAATAATGATTGTACTATTCAACAAGAAAACATTGATCTAGCAAAAAACGAACTTGAGCTAAAATACAAAGAGAGACAAGAACAAATTGATCTACTAACTAAATCTCTTACTTCTTCATCAAGAATAGGTAGATGGATTTCAAGTTTTAAAGCAGTTATCAATCAATTTGTAGATTTCAAGAATTAAAATCATAAGGGTTTTTATCAAGTTGGGAAAAGATTGGTGATATTTACGGCATAACTCCTAATTCAGTTTAGAGGTGGAGCAATGAAATCCTTTTTCACCTGTTTCCCTTAGATAGAGTGAACATATAGTCTTTCCATTCGTCATAGTCGTGATTGCATAACGATTTTATAGCCTGATTCTTTAAACGATCTTCGTAATTATTGGCTTCGTGAAAAGAATCAAACCTTGACCCATCAAAAGTTTCGTAGATAGTAATTTCATTGACCACATTTTTAAATCACCCTTCTATATCAATAGACAAATAACCGATCAAAGATAAGGCTTAGGTAAGACCTGAAAAGAAAAAATACCAAATAAAAACAATTGCATTTAAACCCAAGGTAACCGAAATTCCTATGATCTTGAATTTGGTTCCTACATCATCTGAATCAGAATTTAATTTAATATCAGCCATAAGAGACTTTTCTTTTCGCTTTCACTTTATGAGAAGAAGCATCATTAAGTAGACCTTTAACAAAAGAGATTATTCCCATGACTACGTCCCCAATCCTTGTAAAACTGGGAAAGTCATGCCATCTCCATCATTATCGTCATCATCAAAACAGGAAATTAATACCCATATACCACCCAGGGCAAGAAAACCCGCTGAACAAATAACAATTAATTGGCTAAGCATTATTAAGATTAAAATCAATTTCTAACTGAGTAGAAGTATTAGAAGGTGGTTCAACCCCCCAGAGCTCACCACGCTCACAGGCTTCGACAATTGATTCGTAAAGATCAGCGATGTGAATTGACATTTTTTTAATTGATTCGATCTTCTATTAGTTTCTTTTCACAATCAATATCACCTTCAGCACAAACCACCTCGTCTTTGTTGGTAGATGAATTACAGCCCATAGCACTAACAGGCAATGTACCAATCGTGGAGTAAAGAGTTGCAGATGAAAGAAATAATAACGGAATTAATTTTTTCATTGATTTATATCGAATATATACATGATCAGAGAATCAAAAGAGTTTCGTGAGATTCAATCGTTCGGTTAACTATAAACATAAGACAATTGTAGAATTCTTTTACCCATCGATTCCATTTCTTGTATGAAAGCTGTTTCGCATTTTCCAGGATTGGAACTGCAAAACGATTAAATGTATTTGTTTTTTTGTCCTACTCGTGTCTGGATAAGTAAGGACAAGTAAAAATGAATCTGAATAATATTAGTTAAACTTGTTATGACTGACTAGGTTCTGCTGTAGACATTTAAAAATTGAGGCAGAGCTAACTATTAACAGGATCCCAAACATTATTGCGTGATATGGCGTGAACATAGTTGATCTAGTAATTCCTAAATAATAAGAAGCTATGAAAGTAGTGCGTTGTAGTAAAAGTACGACTTTTTATTAGGGGGTTCTACACATCTAGAGAACTTCAAAATGCTCTAAAACATTAAGGTTGAGGGAGATTTATGAAATTATTTACCCCTTTCAGCATCCCTAAACCAGAGATGACTGAGCTTTGCCGCATACAAAAAGCAGCAAAGAGAAAAGAAAACAATCGTTTTAAATTGCTTTAGCTATCCACATGAAATCAACTACTTTCTACCTCTCATTTTTTAGTCGTAGACCATTAGAAATGAGTTTGTTTTTTATCTATTGCGGAGCTTTAGCATGCTTCGTTAGCTCAATTGGTCACTACTAATAAAATCCAATGAACTCTTCTAATGATTTATTTCAAAAGCCATTACTAATGACATTGGCTTTTGTTGTTTGTACTTTTTTAACTGATTCTTTGGTCGGGAGCTTTGTATGAAATTACCAACTATCAGCTTGAAAAGAACTCTTGAAGTAACAATGAATGATGCTTCAAAAAGACTAATGGAACTTGATGGGCTTGATAAAAAAGCTCTAACAGAAGAGTACAAAGAATGGATTCAAGCAAGTGAGGGGAGTAAAGACCAGCCACACGTTCTTTATGTCAACCAGATAAATATTGAACAACTGTAGGTTTTAAACAAACAACAATCATGAATGCAGTATCTAAATTGATAGAAGTTCTTGAACATACCCCTAAATCAAATCAGATCGTAGAGCTCATAAAACTAGCTGAAAGCGAATCCTCTGTAGACATAACAAAACAAATTGATCTGCTCACAGGTGTATGGGAACTTAGATGGAGTACTTCTAACTCACCTCTTTTAAATTATTCACCGCTATTAGATAACTTACAGATACTTGAGCCAAAGAGAAGTAGAGGACTAAATTTATTAAAACCAAAAGGTTTTGCAGGAAAGCTATTTTCTACTAACATTCTTGCTAGCTTAGAAATCATTGATCAGAAACGTATAAACGTTAGCTTTAAGAAAGCAGGAATAATAGGTTCAAAGTTACTAGGTAAAAAGATTATTTTCCTATCAGAAATAAAAAAGACTCAAAAAGGCTGGCTAGATACAACTGTATTATCTCCCGACTTACGTATATGCAAAGGTTACAAGGGTACAACTTTTGCGTTGTTAAAAAGAAATGATTTATCACTTACTGAGTTTTTTAATCCTTAGCCCTTGTAGTGTTAAGCGTAAAAATTTATCGTACAAGCCTCAAGTCAAAAGGCATGCAGATGCTTTAGAACATATTAGTCATCATTTATATCATTATGACTTCAATTCCTACTTATGATTTTCCATCATTCTCTCCAATCCTAGTTGTAGGTTTTTTAGGGATCGCTGTATCTCTTTACACACTTTATACAGTCAACAAAGCTTATTACAACTCACCTTTTCGAGGTGAAGCATGACTTATTTCCATAGAATCACTCTGGAAGAAGTATTAGAGGAAGACCTGTTTTTTGATTACAACGAGTATTCAAATCTTCTAGAAGACTCTGATTGGAAACAAGCATAGTCTTCTAAAATAGATTACCAATCTTTTTGGGAGATCATCTGAATGAGAAGGTCTCAGGATTGTAAGATGTAAATGTATTTTGCTTGTCTAATAGCCTTTACTTATAACGTATATTTTGTTACTTAAATAATCAATTCCGGTCTTAAATTATCTATAATAAAAGACCCCGTCATGAACTCTGTTTAACTAAAGCGACAAATTTCAAGCTGAATAAAGGCAACAAGATGACTATTACGTTGACATCATCAATATTCGTTCTGTTTGGATTAGGTCAAACACCAATAATTAAGAGTTATCTTGCAAATATTTTTTCATGCTCTGGTTCATAGTGAAAAACTAAAAATGCAAATTTGCGAGAAGTCCTTAGGGGCATCAAGCCCCTTTTCTTATTCCTAAAGAAACTAAAAATCGATCACTCACACTTCTATTTAAATTACTCGATTATTTATGTAAGGTGAAAGACAACCATATTATATTTCCATCGAATCTCTTTGGAAGAAGTCTTCGAAGAGGATATTTTCTTGGATTATCATGAGTATTCAAATCTTCTAGAAGACTCTGAGTGGTAAAAGTAACTTAAATTCTTAAAAAACCTGTCAAAAAATTTTCAATGCCTTGAAAAACTTCTTAATAGATTTCACTTCTCGTTCTTCAAGTATTGAATAAGAGTTTTTAATTCTTTAATTCGTAGTTCAGCAGCTTTAATTCTTTCTTGTGTTGTCATTTCTTACCCCTGCATCATGTAAAGAAGAAACCCTGTAATTATGGCTAGCTTTCCAACAACAAAAAGAGGAATATACTTTTTAACTTTTGATTCATTAAATTTTTCTTGATAATGCAGTCATAATTATGCAAGTACTGAAGAACCAATTTCGAAAGCCCCAGCCAATAAAAGGATTGCTGGCAGATTAAAAAGAAGCAACAGCTTTGTAGCAGTAATTTTAGTTATTGCGTGCATAGCTAATCGTTTTCTAGTTACTTATGTAAGGATGTAGTGAATATAGAAGTTAGTTCTTTTTTCTCATAGGTCGGTCGAAGTAGTGCTAACCAGTTCGGGTTATTTTTACCTATTAGTTTAATTATAAGTTAGTCAGAAAAATACTTGGGTTATACAAATCTCGTAAGGGGCTTTTGCTAAATATCCTGAGCTCTTTAATCAATGATTAAACTCGCAGATTTTTTTCAAGACGATGAACTATTACTTTTGACCTTTCCAAACTAAGAAGAAGGATAAAGTTTTGAGACTCTCCTAGCTTGTCTTGCAAGTTCTCTTCGTTTGAATTTTTGATTTGTCATTTTGGTAAATACAAAGCCTGGAAAGATCCATATTGATGCAATCAGGAAAGTCATCAAGACTTGATTATGAAAGATATTTTCAAATAAATTCATCACGAATTAATTAAGCTTTTAGTTTTTGTTTAATGTTCGCTCCCAAATAAGATAATCGTGATAATGGGTTTGTACGGATAGCCAATCAGACTGATTTCGTGTGTATTGTGCGATGTGTGGAATAAATAGTCAAACTTAATTCCAACTTAATTTTCTTTATAATTAATTGCTACAGCTAAAACCTTGTATTACTCAAGACAGGTATGAGCCTTTACATTGCTTATTTCTCATTAAATTTAATTATTGAGCACCATTTTTTTAGGGGCTTTTTCATATTTTTCTATAGCCTATAGAAAATTAATTCAATAAATATGGGATCAGTAAACAGAGCGCAGCTGTTCACCACAGGAGTAAACACAAGAGTTATTCATCACAAAGAAAATTTTTCTGAAGAAACAGGCTCAATTATGCCTCCCATCTTCCCAACCTCAACTTTTGTTCATGGCAATGATGGTGGCTTTGACTACACGCGTTCAGGGAATCCAAATTTCCGAATTCTTGAATCCGTTTTATCTGATCTGGAAGAATGCCAATTTGCAAGTGTATTTAGTTCTGGAGTCGCCGCGATTACTGCAATAGTATCCTCTCTTAAGGCTGGCGATTTAATCCTTTGTGAGGAGAACCTGTATGGGTGTACGGTGAGATTATTTGAGCAAGTTTTTAAAAGTTTTGGATTAGAAACTCTATGGATAGATTTTACAAAGTCTAATTTTCAAGAAGTTATTTCAAATCACAAACCTGCAATGATTTGGATAGAAAGTCCAACCAACCCACTACTTAAAATTATTGATATTGAAGAAATTTGTGATTTCTCAAATAAAATGCAAATTCCTGTTGTTGTAGACAATACTTTTGCAACGCCTCTATTACAAAAGCCTCTTAAACTTGGAGCGACCTTATCTCTAACTAGCACTACCAAATATATTAATGGCCACTCAGATGCTCTTGGAGGTGCTGTTTGCACTGAGAGTAGTGTATGGAGAGATAAGCTGAATTTTGCCCAAAAAGCTCTTGGACTAAATCCTTCTCCTTTTGATTGCTGGCTTATTACACGAGGTATCAAAACTCTTCCTCTTCGCTTAGAAAGACAAATCAATAATGCATTTAAAATAGCTAATCAACTGGTTGACAATCCAGTAATAAAATCCGTTCGATATCCATTCAGGCCTGATCACCCACAATATAAATTAGCAAAAAGGCAAATGATGTCGGGAGGAGCAATAGTTACTGCAACAGTTAACGCGAGTCAATCCCAAACTTATTCATTTTGTAAAAGTCTACGTTTCTTCAAAATGGCAGAAAGTTTAGGAGGAATTGAAAGTCTTGTTTGCCACCCATCAACAATGACACATGCCTCTGTATCCAAGGAAACAAAATTAAAGATTGGTATTACTGATTCACTTATTAGATTTTCCGTCGGATGTGAAAATATCGAAGACTTAAGTGCTGATCTAAATCAAGCCTTGGGAATTATCTCTTGACTGAACGAAATTTACTAACTGATCCTTGCTGGAGAGCTAAAGATCTAGGCGAACCTCTCCCAAGTCGACCACATGCCGTATCTGTTGCCTTACCTAGATGGAGAGATGTAATCGCATACGAAGAAAAAGTACCATCCTGCATAAAGTCGCTAAAATCAATTTATCCTAGATTTGGATTTAATCCTTTTGTCGCTGAGCTAGCTCGCAAATCTCTAGCATGTAACGAAGCCTCACATGAAAGTAGTTGGCCATATCCCAATATCGCCTCTGCCGTAAGTGCACAAAAATATTGTCATCAAAATAATTCTGAGTGTTCGTCAAAAATACAAGATTTTCTTGGCATTTCCTGTCTAATCGTTGATCAGAAAAGCACGTCTGCGGCAAAAGCTTTCTGGCAACACACTGGCCTGGGATTATCATCACGTGAAGCAGCAATAGCCCTTGGTAGAGAGAACAAACCATCCACCGCAGATGGGCATTGCGCCCGAAATGAACTTCTTAATCGCCTAGCAAATATATACCATTGTGATACTAGCTTGATTCAACTACATCGTTCAGGTATGGCGGCCTTAACGACTACCCTTTCAGCGATCAAATGTATCAAAGGAAATAATTCAATACTTCAAATAGGTTTCCCATATGTTGATGTACTGAAACTTCCTCAAACTATTTTCCAAGGAAGCGAACTCATTATTACAACTAAGTTAAATCATATAAAAGAAGAGCTAGATAAAAAAAAGCCAGCTGCTTTAATCATCGAAATACCCAGCAACCCATTATTGCAATGTGTAGACCTCATCTCCATTTCAAAATTAGCTAAAGCTAAAAATATTCCTATTATTGTTGACGATACCATCGGTTCATCTATAAATGTTCATTTAACCCCTTACGCAGATGTAGTTTTTAGTTCACTTACAAAAAGTTTTGCTGGGAGAGGAGATATTCTTGCTGGTAGTACTGTCATAAGCCCTTATTCCAAGTGGAAAAATGAATTAACTGAGATAATTCCTCAAGTTGCATTATCGACTCTATCCTGTTCTGATACTATTGAATTGGAGATAGCTAGTCGAGATGTCAAAAATCGCTTATTAAGATTAAATACATCTTGCTTAAAGTTGAAAGAAAAATTAGAAACAAAAAAAGAAATTTCGAAGGTTTTACATCCTCAAAACTGTAAGAATTTCAATTCACTATTAAAGAAAGGAGGCGGTTATGGATGTTTATTATCTTTTGAACTTAGAGGAGGGATTGAGGAAGCAAAGAGAGTTTATGATTCTTTAAGAGTAAGCAAAGGACCCAGTTTAGGTACAAATTTTACATTAGTTTGTCCATATGTTCAGTTGGCACACTATAAAGAATTGAAATGGGCTGCAAGTTGCGGAGTCTCGGAACATTTATTAAGAGTTTCTGTTGGGCTAGAAAATGAAGATGAATTATGGTCAAGATTCAATTCTGTAATAGAAAAAAAATAAAAAACCACTAATAAAGATTATCTAAAAAACCAATTACCAAATTCTTATATAGATTTAGAATATTAATTAGTCAAAGTCATTACAAAAATGTCCAGAATCTACGAAGACAATAGTTTTGCTATTGGTCATACACCATTGGTCAAGCTAAATTCAATCACTAAAAATGCCAAAGCAACAGTTCTTGCAAAAATAGAAGGCCGCAACCCCGCCTACAGCGTTAAATGCCGAATTGGTGCAAATATGATCTGGGATGCAGAAAAGAAAGGTTTACTTAACAAAGATAAAATCATTATTGAACCAACATCTGGCAATACGGGAATAGCCCTTGCCTATACAGCTGCAGCTCGAGGTTATAAATTAATACTCACCATGCCTGAGTCCATGTCAATTGAACGTCGAAGGATGATGGCTGTCCTTGGTGCTGAATTAATACTTACTGAAGCAGCAAAAGGCATGCCTGGTGCAATTGCGAAAGCGAAAGAGATTGCAGATAGTGATCCTCAGAAATACTTTATGCCAGGACAATTTGATAATCCAGCTAATCCAGAAATACATTTCAAAACGACAGGTCCTGAGATTTGGGATGATACCGATGGGCAAATTGATGTTTTAGTCTCTGGAGTCGGAACAGGTGGCACCATAACAGGTGTTTCTCGCTACATCAAGCAAGAAAAAAATCATTCGTTATTATCTGTTGCTGTAGAGCCCACTCATAGCCCAGTGATAACCCAAACTCTAAATGGAGAAGAAGTAAAACCTGGTCCTCACAAAATACAAGGTATTGGGGCTGGATTTATTCCAAAGAATCTTGACTTATCGGTAGTCGATCAAGTGGAACAAGTCTCTAATGATGAGTCTATTGCAATGGCATTGAAATTAGCTCAAGAAGAGGGTCTACTAGTTGGTATCTCATGTGGTGCAGCTGCAGCTGTTGCTGTAAGACTAGCCGAAAAAGAGGAATTCTCAGGAAAGACAATTGTTGTAATTCTACCTGACCTTGCTGAAAGATATATATCATCAATAATGTTTGAGAATGTTCCTTCTGGTGTCATTAAAGAACCATCATTAGCCTGATTTCGTTTTAAAGAACTGAATCGGGTGTTATCAGCATAGCGTCTCCATAAGAGAAAAATCGATATTTTTTAGCAATCGCATTTTCATAGAGTTTCAACATACGTTTTCTACCAATCAAAGCGCTGACTAAAAGTAGTAAAGAACTTTTTGGGAGGTGAAAATTAGTAAGTAATCCATCGATTACACAAAATTCAAATCCTGGCTTAATTACAAGATTTACTTTGCCCTCAAAAGGTTCCAAGGTTCCCCTGCCTAAAAGATATGCAGCTTCAAGAGCCCTAACACTTGTAGTGCCAACAGCAAAGACTTTCCCCCCTTCTTCCTTGCAATTAGTTATCTCTCTTATGGCCTCTTCAGAAACCTCTACCCACTCACTATGCAAATGAAGTTTAGATAGGTCTTCTTTCTCTAACGGTCTAAAAGTTCCAAGACCAACATGCAAAGTAATTTGCGCAATCCTAATCCCCTTGATTTTTAAAATTTCTATAAGTTCATCACTTAGATGTAACCCGGCTGTGGGTGCAGCTATTGCTCCAGGCTTCGAAGCAAATCGCGTCTGATATTTTTCTTCATGAGCTCTAGATTTATTCTTATCTATATATGGAGGTAATGGGACTTCACCACACAAGTCAAGTAAACTTGCCATTTCAGTCCTACTAGTAAATTCATTAGGGAATTGAATAATTCTTCCCCCTGTACTCTCATCTTTATCAATAACTTTCAAACATAAAGAATGATCTGGAGACGTATCCAACCATAATTGATCTCCACTTCTCATACGTCTGGCGGGACGGCCTAGACAAAGCCACTGGCCATTTTTTCTTGGTTCCATTAACAACAGTTCACCCAGGCCTCCGCCTGAAAATCGAATTTTTAATCTTGCCTTAAGAACACGAGTATTATTAACAACTAAGAGGTCACCAGCATTTAATACATCTTTCAAGTCCCATATCTTTGCATGCGTTAGATTCAAATAATCACTTAACCCATTCTTGACAATCATCAGTTTGGCATCATGCCTAGGCTCAGTAGGTGATTGAGCAATTAAATTATTTGGTAAATCATAGTTATATGAACTTAAAAGAGTATCTTTTTGATCTAACACATCAAATCAGATTAAACAAAGAAAAATCACTACTTGGTTCGAGTAATCAAGTCTCAAGATGAGAGACTATGAGGATTCCTTTCTATAAGGTAAGCCAAATCCTTCAGGAATAGTGCTCCATCAGCCCCATAAATAACTCTATGATCAGCAGTAAGATTTACTTGCATCTGTTTTTTGATTGAAATCGAACCATCTTTAGAAGCAACGACTTTAGGCAAAGAAGATCCTACCGCTAAAATTGCTCCTGTTCCAGGGGGCAAAATTGCATCAAATCGATCCACCCCAAACATCCCTAAATTAGAGAGTGTAAATGTACCACTGCTATATTCCTGAGGTTCTAATTGCTTGTTTCTGGCACGCTTAACAAGATCACTCCATTGCTGGGATAAATCAGAGAGACTAGTCTCGTCAGCATTTTGTAGCACTGGAGTTATCAACCCACCATCCTCCATCGCAACTGCAACGGCTACATTTATTTGTGAAGGATAAGATATTCCCTCTGAACTAAAAGCTGCATTTACTTGTGGGTGCCTAGCAAGAGTTAAACCAACTGCTTTAGCAAGCAAAGCCGTCATAGTAACTCCATTAGGTTTAACTTGTTTATAAAAAGAATCCAATTCATCAGTAAGTATTGAATATCCGACTCTGAAACAAGGTGTGTTTAGACTTTCCTCCATATTCCTGTTTACAGCTTGTTGAAGAGTATTGAATGCAATCGTTTCACCTCTGGATCCAAAACTTTTTCCTGTTGCAGGAGGCTTATCAGAGTCAATAGATTTTTTTTCTATCCTAGATATGTCAGAAACAATTTTTGCTGGAGTATTGCTTTCAGCAATCCAAGGAACACTTATAGGTTGGCCTTTAGCACTTTGAACATCCTCAGCTTGTATCCGTCCATGAGGCCCTGAGCCTCTAACAGTAGCTAAATCAACTCCCATTTGAGAAGCAAGTTTTTTTGCTCTTGGAGTAGCAACAACTCGACCATCATTTAAAATCTGAGGCTGATTGACAGAGGATTCAGGAACGAGAGGTGCTGTAGGTTCCTTCTTAACCACTATTGTTTTGGAAGAATCAACAGTGGATTGTTGTCCTTGAATTTCTGGCAATGAACTCTCTCGTTCTTGACTAGCTGATTGAGAAGATAAAGAAGAAGGTGCCTTGGCTTGAACGGCTGCAATCTCATCAGCAGTCTCAACAATCAATCCAATTGTCTCTCCCACAGGGGCAGAGGTGCCAGCAGGCATAACAATCGAGGCAAGAAATCCATCATGAAAAGACTCAACATCCATATCAGCTTTATCTGATTCGACAACCAAAACCGACTCCCCTCTTTCAACTTTATCTCCAGGGTTCTTTAGCCACTCCACTATCTTGCCTTCAGTCATTGTTGAACTTAAAGCAGGCATAAAAATGTCATGAGTGGCCATAGTTTGTTCCTATTTCCTTTGTAGAGAGAGTTTGTGGCAAGGCTTCAAAATTTTCTATCTAGAAGCTTTGCAAGTATCAATACATACCAATGTTAGTTCTACATGAGTGTCCTTACAACGATAGATTTTTTTATGTGGATTTCTTCTTAATATCGAAAATTTCTTATTGGATAGATTGTGGTTCAATCAATCTTCAGTCCTGATCAATTGCCTCTACCATGCCATCTCTGACTAGAATACTCACATTCATTTTGCTAAGTAAGTTATCCCCAACTTTTAAATCGCAAAAACTGTCAATTTGTCCTTGCTCAACAATTTGCTCCATTTCTAATTCACGAACCTGAGATTGCTGCAAAAGAAGATTTCGTTTTTGTTCTTCAAATTCCGATCTCTTAGAAGCAACTTGGTTTTGAACTTGAGCTACCTGCTCTTGAACTCTTGGGTCAAGAGGGTTTGAACTCTGGCTTCTTATACCATCAATAATTTGTTGTCCTTCTTTTTCTAATTCGCCAAGTTGCTTATCTATTTCTGATATGGCGTTACTTAATTCGCGCTCAGCTTCCTCTTTCCATGACGGAGTTACAACTGCTCTAACCGTTATTGAGCGTTTTATAGAAATTGAATTCACCTGATCAATACATTACTAATCAATTCTTAGGCTCTCAGCAGAAGATAGTTTTGGTCAATTTAATTGGCCAAACAAACAAATTAAAAATCATATATTTCATTTATGAGTTTCAAATCACGCTGAATAATCTTCTCGCGTTTTTGCTTAAGAGTTTGGGTTAACAAACCATTTTCTATTGTAAATGGCTCTACTAAAGCAATTGCCGATAATCTCTCTTCTCTCCGAGATCCAAATCTATTAGCAAGGATTTTATTCATTTCCAATTTTAGAATTTGTCTTAATTCATTGTTTTCAGAACAAATTCCCAAAACAACTTGTAATTTCATACCCCTTTCGGCAGTCCAATCTTTTATGAAATCTATTCTTGGAACAATCAATGCAGCTAGCTGCTTTTGATCTTGACCTATTAGAAAAGCCTGCTCAATCAATGGGCTCGCAATCAAGGCTTCCTCTAAAGGTCCTGGCTCAATATTTTCTCCACTACTTAGTACTATCGTGTCCTTTGCTCTTCCCGTCAGAATTAATGATCCGTCAGCAAGTAACATCCCTAGATCGCCCGTATTAAACCAGCCATTAGCATCTAAAACCTTCTCTGATTCTGATTGTTTACCCAAATAGCCAGACATGATTTGAGGGCCACGAGCTAGAACCAAACCTTTTTGTCGCAGCTTTTTTATTTGGAATGTTTCTGGATCTACAATCTTTATTTCTGTATCTGGCAAAGGTTGACCTGCACCTCCACGAATGTTTCTCCAAGGTCTTCTACATGTGAGTACTGGACTAGTCTCAGTTAAACCATATCCAACTAATAGCTCAACACCTAAAGCTTCAAAGAAAGAATCAATATGCGGAGCAATTGCTCCACCACCACTAATTGGGAATCTCAATCTTCCTCCACAAATCTTGATAAGAACTTTTGGCCATAAGTAAATAGAGGAGATTCTATGAATTGGGAATCGTAAAACAACCTCAGTCAAAGATATGATTTGATCTAAAATAGAAACACTATCAATCGTTAACAAATTAAGTTTTCTTAGTGCCAATTTATATGACTTACTATTAGAAATCGCAGTTTTTAACAAGTTCTTCCTCAGTTTTGGCATCTTTTCTACGGCATCTTCAAAACTTATTTTTATTGACTCCCAAAGCCTTGGAACTGTTGCCATCACTATTGGCTTAACCCTTGGCAAATCTTCTTTTAGATGCCTAATTGATGTATAAGTCTGAGTACAACCACAAGAAAAAAAATAATATTCAGCACTTCGTTCATATGAATGCCAAATTGGTAAAACACTTAATACAGGTGCCCCAGGAGAAGGGTTAGCAATGCAAGAGAGGGTTCTAATTTGGTGCAACAAATTAGAATGAGTTAATGGAACACCTTTGGGTTTACCTGTCGTTCCAGAGGTATATAAAATAGTAGCAATTCTTGTTGATTTTCTATCAATTTCTTTCCCTTGTTTAATTAGATTTACTTTATTCAATCCTTTCTTCAAGAAGCCTTCCCATTCAATAACTCCATTACAAGATTGACCTTCAAGTTGAAGAACAAATTTCAAACTATTCATTTGCTTCTCATTTAGAGATAGCTTCTCCCAGACATCAGAGTTTTGGACAATCAATCCAACAGCATTTGAATCCTCAAGAATATATCTGAGTTCACTTGGTGGAGCAGTTGCCCCCCTAACGGAATCTGACGCCCCTAGTCGCATAAGAGCTTGATCAGCTATAAGCCATCTTGGACTATTTTCTGCAAAAAGAGCCACCACATCATCAGATTTCACTCCGATTTGAGTAAAGGCATCTGCTGCCTTAGAAATATTCTCTGCGAGTTCTTTATAAGTAAAGCTTTCTGGATAGAAAGTATGGGGGGAATCAACTGCTAATACATCTCCTAACTGAACTTTTAATCGATCCCAAATTTCATCAACTTGAGTAATTTCCTCAAGATGAGCTCTTCTTTTTATTGCTTTTTCTTCTTTTCTATTTGGCCTCCAAAAAGCTAAAGCATTCTTGGAAACCAAAGTATTGTTTTGTGAGTTAGTCTTTGCCATGGCTATAAAAAATAGTTTTTTATTATTTTTAGTAATACTTAAAGATTCATTTATATGTTTTTCCAATCCAATTTAAAACGTCTTTTCACAGATTCTCTTAAAAGAGGTTTTACGTCACAGACTTTGATACCTGGTATCCAATCACTCAATTTCCCTATTTTCACTTTATCCAGTCCACAAGGAATGATCTTCTCAAAACCAATAAGATCACAATCGACATTAAGTGAGAACCCATGTTGAGTAATCCATCTCTTGCACCCAATTCCTATTGAACCAACCTTTTTATCTTCACACCAAACTCCTGTTAAGCCATTTAACCTCTTCCCCTCTATTCCCAAGGAGTCAAGAACATCAATCACCACTTGTTCCAATTCTCTCAAATACCAAGATAAATCTTTTTTGTGAAAATTTAAATTAAAAGCGAAATATCCAACGATCTGCCCAGGCATGTGATGTGTGACTTCACCTCCTCGCTCAATGGTAAAAACCGGAAAGGGAGGTTTATTTTCTTCAAATAATAAATTTTTTTTATCGCTCCCCCTACCGATGGTGTAACAAGAAAAATGCTCAAGAAACCATACTGCTTGTGGTGAGAACGGTTTCTCAATAAGGCTTTTCTGAAAATTTTTCTGCCAATCCAAAGCAGTCTCAAAGGGAACAATATTTTTAGGTTCAAAAAGAAAAGCCGAAGAAGATTGTGCAAGTTGATGTGTTAGATCTAAGTTGCTATTAGGCTCTGATTCAGGCGAAAAAGAATGAAGCTTCTTATTCATGGAAGAAATCTTGAATTAACAGAATCACTCCGTGATTACACCAAATCGAAAATCGATAAAGCAACACACAATTTCCAAGAGATGGTAAAGGAAGCCGATGTACATCTTTCAGTGGCTCGAAATCCAAGAGTGACTCAACAAACTGCCGAAGTAACAGTTTTTGCGAACGGAACAGTAATACGGGCTCAAGAAAGAAGTGAAAATTTGTATGCAAGCATCGACCTAGTAGCAAATAAACTTGCACGACAATTACGTAAGTATAAAGAGCGTCACAATCATCATCACGCTCATAATAAGTCTACAAAATCAATACAAGAAGAAGAAACCCAAAGTTTTTCTTCCTCAAATAATTCATTAATTCAAGGGAAAGAAGCCCATCTCCCCAATCCAGGAGTAAGGCGGAAATATTTTGAGATGCCCCCAATGAGCATTGAAGAGGCAAGAACACAATTGGATCTTATTGATCATGACTTTTATTTATTTCGAGAAAAAGAAGGTTCAGCATTGCAAGTTATATACAAGAGAAATCATGGTGGCTATGGGGTCATACAGGAAAAAGATTAGATCCTACTGAAATGGGCAAGCAACGTTTAGAGGAAGCTCAAGCCGATATTTCTAATTTGATTCATCAGGCAGTATTAAATCCTCATATAAATAAAGAAATGCTTATTCAGATTTGTGATGCATCCAAGCAAAGTTGTTTTGCTGGTTTATGCACCAGTCTTTCTTATTTATCAATCGCACGTGAAAGACTAGGCACGAAATGTACTACAAAATTAATATCTGTAATTGCTTTCCCTTTTGGTTTAATTCCAACTTCTAACAAAATAAAAGAAGCCGAATTCGCAATTGAGAATGGCGTAGAGGAGTTAGATTTAGTTCCAAATTATTTTGAATTAAGAAAAGGTAACGTAGAAGTTTTTGCGGAGGAAATAAACCAAATCAGTGATCTTGGCATCCCAGTTAGAGTAATAATTGACACTAATTTACTCTTTGAATCTCAATATCTTGATTTAGCTGTCAATGCCTCAATCGATGCAGGAGCACATGGAATTCAAATTGGAAATGGGTTTGGCTCAGCAATCACAATTAGTCAAATAAAAAAACTTTCTGAAGTCACTAAAAATCGTTGTTCAATTAAGACTGTTGGAGGAATTAAAACTTTTGATCATGCAAAAGACATCGTCGAAGCTGGCGCAACATATGTTGGAACAAGCTTTGGATTTGAAATTCTTAAAGAGCAAAAGGAAAAGAGCTAATGAGTTTAACTCACAGGATTAAAGGTCTATCTCTAAAAGTTGGGCCTCTTGGAGAGAATGACAGACTTTTAACCATACTTTCAGAGGAAAATGGAATTTCTCGTCTTGCGATACCAGGAGCAAGAAAGCCAAAAAGCAGACTTGGAGCAACATCTCCGTTTAATTTTTTAGATCTACATATAGTCGGAAAAAAAAATCTTAAACGCGTTACACAAATAAAAATTCTAAAAAGTTTTGGGAATCTAGGTAAACATATAGAAACCCTCTCTGCTGCACAAGCAATTTCAGAATTGATAATGATTCTGGTGGGAGATAACGACCCACAAAAGGATCTTCTTAAACTAGTTCTGATCCATTTAAATAGATTAGATGCTTTAAATAAGTCTGAATTCGATTCACTACATGCTTTAGCAATAAGCGTACAATCATGCATTCATTTATTAGCCATAGGTGGCTATTGCTTACCACTTCAAAATTGTTGTCGTTCTGGCTCCAACCTAATACCACCCATTGGACAATGGAGTTGGAAGTGTAGTTTAATCCCTGAAGAGGGTTTTATAATTGGAGCAATGCCTAATACAGATATTATCCTCAATCCATCTGAACTCGCTCTACTTCAGAGACTATTACAAGAAAAAATACCGTTTGATAGTAATGGCAAATTATTAGGTCCTAAACATGTTTGGTTGAAATTATTGAAGATTGTTGAAGTATGGATTAATGTTCATTTACAACGGAGGATTACCTCTCTTCAAATGATGAGGGAGGTAATAGTTAGTAATGATATCTAGACTAAGAATCTTTTAATAATAATAAGTTTATTATTAAAAGATTCTTATCTATAAATTATTTAACTATTAACAATAGTTTGAGAAAAGATATAAAATAACTGCTAATTTAAAATACCTATTTCTATAGAGTTTGACCCATATAGCCTGGCTAGGCAAAAAAACACCCTTTTGCGGAAATGTCTGTTATGGACTAAGCACGACAGAAGAGCTTAGAGAAAGAGGGTATCAAACAAGTTTTATACACTTTGATAATCCACTCAGAGAAGGGAACAACAAGACTTCTCTACTAGCAAATGATCCTGATGTCAGTCTTCCATATTTAATCAAATCTCAGGTTTATACAATACCTTCGTTAAATGCGCAAAGAGAGCTCAGAGAATCTCTCTCAAGACTTAAACCTGATTTGGTTCATGCAAGTCTAACTCTATCGCCTCTAGATTTTCGCCTCCCTGAGCTATGTCACCAACTTAATTTACCTTTGATCGCAACCTTTCATCCTGCTTTTGATTCAAAGCTTAGAAATCTTACAGCCAATACACAACAACTTACATACCAACTTTATGCCCCATCACTAGCAAAGTATGACAAAGTCATTGTTTTTTCAGATATGCAAGCAGAAGTGCTCGCAAAACTTGGCGTAAAAGAAAACCGACTTGATGTCATACCCAATGGAATTGATATTAACAAATGGAAACCGTTGAATCCCAATTCTTCACTAAACAAACTTCAACTTGAAATCAGAGACAAACTTGGTTCTGAGAGGATTTTTATTTACATGGGCAGAATAGCTTCTGAAAAGAATGTTGAGGCTTTACTTCGAGCGTGGAGATTTGTTCAACCAAAAGGATGTCGACTAGTAATAGTTGGGGATGGGCCGTTAAGACCCACACTTGAGAATAATTCAATTTTTCATAAAGAAGATAATGTAATCTGGTGGGGCTATGAAGCTGATCAGAACAAAAGAATCGCTCTTCTTCAGATCGCTGAAGTATTCCTACTCCCTAGCCTTGTAGAAGGATTATCGATCGCATTACTTGAAGCCATGGCTACAGGTGCAGCTTGTGTAGCAACAGACGCGGGAGCTGATGGTGAAGTTCTTGAAAATGGTGCAGGAATCATAATGAACACCGAAGGAGTAACTTCTCAATTAAGAACTCTTTTACCTGTTTTACGTGATCAGCCAGTCCTAACGCATGAATTAGGTAGACGTGCACGCTTAAGAGTCGAAGAAAGATATACCCTTCAACAAAATATTGACTCGCTTGAAAATCTTTATTCAAGCATTCTTAATTCTTCTAACTCGACCCCTCCTCAGACAATTGACGACTCTTCTGAGCTGCCAAGACAACTGCTTCAATTAAAGCAGATCTCAAGCCCGCAAGTTCGAGGTGTCGAAGAGCACTAATTGTTGTTCCACCAGGTGAGGCAACCATATCTTTCAATTCTGCAGGATGTAAACTTTTTTCACGTAAAAGCGACGCAGTACCTGAAAGAGTTTTATGAGCTAATTTATTTGATAAATTACGTGGTAATCCTGCAGCGACAGCGCCATCAGCCATTGCTTCTAAAACCAAAGCTATATATGCAGGTCCTGAAGAAGTTAAAGCTAAAAAGGAATCTAGCTGTCGCTCTTTTAACTGAAAGATTTCACTTATTGATTCAAAAACCTTTCTGACTTCACTCTTCTGATCAGAAGTTATATCATCACCCCATGCTAAACCAGTAAGACCTTCCCTAACCATTGTGGGTGTATTTGGGACAGCTCTAACACATGTATGTTTCGGAAAAGCCTCCTGAAGACTTTTCAATGTTATTCCAGCTAAAACAGAAATCAATAGAGGCTTTGGAGACTTATCATTAGATTTAAATCGAGAAGCAGATTCTTTGATTTCCCAAAATTGTTGGGGCTTAATAGCTAACAATATTAGAGGCGCTTCCCAAACTTTTACTGATAATTTATCATCACTTGATACGACTTTTATACCGCTTGGAAGGTCGCCTAATGCCGACGGAATACTTGATGTATTTCCAACGACTCCAAAAACATTGGAAGGTTCATATTCACCACTTTCCAAAAGAGGTGAAACAATAGCTCTAGCCATTCGGCCAAGACCAATTATACCAATAGACTTTTCCAAGCTATTTAATCTTTTACAGTGCTGTAGGTATTGTCTCCCCCCATGCAGGTTCTGGTGCAGGAATGGATTCCTTGGAAATCAAGTCTGATCCTTTATTAGGCATGCTTGAAGGAGATGCTTCTTCTTGAAAAGAGTTAGTTACAGTTACACAAGAAGGAGCAAATAGGAAAATACTTTCTCCAACTCTTTCTTGATGTCCATCAATAGCAAAAGTTCCACCAGCAACAAAATCAACTGCTCTTTGTGCCTGATCTGGTTCCATCATCGTGAGGTTTAAAATTACTGTTTTACGCTCACGCAAAGCCTGGATCACTCTTGGCATTTCATCAAAACTACGTGGCTCCATCAAACTAACCTCGGAAGCAGCTGATGAGATACCAGGCATACCAATGACATTTGAGGGATTAAAACCACTACGGCCATCAAAAGGATTTGCTTGAGATAAAGTTGTCATTTCTCTATTTCCTTCTTTATTCGTTCTGTTGAAATTCTCAAAGTCATCGCTTGTTTCGTAATCGAGCTCATCAAAATCACTATCTAAAAAGTCATCACCAGCGACGACAGCACGAAGACGGGAAATAAGCGACACCAGTTAATCCTCTCGGGATGATTAGTTAATAAAGTTGGGTAAACCAACGAAAGATACATCTTCAACAACATGAAGAATGAACCTATACTTAGATAACGCTACTTATGTTATGGGGCAAGCTTTTTTATTAGTTTTTTCATATCTCTAACGATTTAATTAAGTCTAAGGTTCCCAAACAAAAGAGAACCTAAACGTATCCATGTAGCGCCTTCTTCTATAGCTTCTTTCCAATCATCACTCATTCCCATTGAGCAATCCTTTAACCCCAAATGATTTGCAAGATTTCTGCACTCGCAAAACAAATCTTTTCTTTGATTTAAATCAAGCGTTATAGGCGGGATGGCCATTAAACCAGTTAAATGAATATTTTTTAAAGAAATTATTTTAGACCAATTATTTAAAAGATCTTGTTTTAGAAAACCTCCCTTTGAGGGATCTTCTTTAAATTTAACTTGTATGAATATACTCAGAACTTTATTTTCTTCTTGAGAAATTCTAGAAATTCTTTCTAATAAGGACACTGAATCTACCGAATGAATAAAATCAAATGCTTTAATCACACCACGGACTTTATTTTTCTGTAATTTACCTACAAAATGCCATCGAAGTTGATCTAGATCCTTAAGATTATTCTTTTTTGGAATAGCCTCTTGTAAACGACTTTCTCCAAAATCCAACTGACCATGATTTGCTAAATTACGGATTGATTGCGGTGAATGCCCTTTACTTACAGCAAGCAAGTTTACCCCTGAAGGTAAACAATCCATTATTTCATTGATTCGAGCAATCTCTGTCAAGGTCTAATTAAATAAAAGTCTGATTAAATAATTCCTGCCAAAGAGAAAGATCGTTCGACTTTTCTCGCCTACATTTGGACAAATTCATCTCAGCATAATGCCTTGCATCCATATATGGAATCACTTCAAATCCAGCTCCTCTTGGCTGCAAGGTAACCAAAAAAAATATTTTCTGTGCATATAAAGTTGCATATACATCTCTACCATTACTTGCAGGTGAAACTAGATATAGCATTCCAAAAGTCGGATGGTTTAGATAACGTTCTGCGTTCAACTCTTAATTCTTTTAATTAAGAAGTACCATACATACAACGAAGGACAATAGCCATCAAAAGCAAAAAAATCGAACCTATATTAAGCCACAAATATCTAGAATCAATAACAATAGAAGGTCGAAGTTTCTCTGAAGATAGCCAAATACCTTCCTTTAGCATCAAAGAATCAGCCCCCTGCTCTGCTCTAAGCAAAATATTTGATAAAAGTCTTTCACCAAAAGAGACAAATAAACTAACCGTCGTTTTAAATCCTAGTTTTCTAAAATCAATTGCTCTTACTCCAATAGCTCGAAATAGGTTTTGCAGTTCCTCTTGAACCAATGGTAAAAATCTTAGTGCCAAAAGAAGTTGAAAGGATAATTTATCTAATGGAATTCCTAATAGAGTCAGAGGGTAGAAAAAATACCTTATCGCCCAAACCAGATCCTCTGGCGGAGTTGTGATTAACATTAAATTCACACTATGAATAACGGTAAAAATTAGACTAGAAGTTTTAATCCCCAACTCTGCAGAACGACGATCTACAATTAAAGGGCCTAAAGATATCCCTCCCAGGTTAAAGGAGCCCACTCTGAAAATCTCCCAAGATGGTGTATTGAGTAATGCCCCGGGTATTTCATTAGGTCCTCTGATAGTCAATTCACTTGCTATTTCACTCGCAGGCAACACAATCGACAAACATCCAATCAATAAGGAGAGTAAAAACAAAAATCCTACCGACCTCCCCCAAATACGTAGAGGCAGAAAACTGCAAAATGTAATCACAAAAAGAAGAGCTACTGTCGAAATTCTCCAGATTGAATTAGCCAGAATGGGACTTAACAAAAACAAAAGGATCCAAGAGAGTTTAATTCGTGGGTCAATCACCCTAAGCCAGCTATCTTTACCAGAGACATATTGACCAATTGGAATGTTTTGTAGCCAATCCATAATTACTAATTTGAGGAACCTTTTTGCTGGCGCGCTAAATCTCTTTCTAAATCACGTTGTTGCTTCCCTCTCCAAAATAATTTAATAGGTGTTCCCTCAAAACCTAAACCTTCTCTAATTTGTCGCTCAATATATCGTCTGTACGTTTCTCCAAATAGTTTAGGGTCATTTACAAAAAGAGTAAAACTTGGAGGATTAATAGCTACCTGCGTCCCGTAATAAATACGTCCCTGTTTACCACCTCTCGTTGTTGGAGGACTTCTCCATCTCAATGCTTCTGTAAGAACTTCATTAACAACGGATGTACTTACCCTTCTTCTATTTTGATCAACCGCTAAAGACGCTAATGCGAAAATACCTTCTACTCTTTGTCCAGTGAGAGCAGAAGTGAATATCATCTCAGCCCAATCGAGGAAATATAGTTTTGATCGAAAATCTTTTTCCATTGCCGCCATAGTATGACTATCTTTTTCAACCGCGTCCCATTTATTAATAGCTATCAAACAAGCTCTACCCTCCTGCTCAATTCTACCAGCAAGTCTTTGATCTTGTTCAGTCACACCATCCAAAGCATCTATAACTAAAACACAAACGTCGCTCCTCTCAATAGCCTTAAAACTACGATTAATCCCAAAAAACTCTGGTCCATAATTGACACTTCTTCGTCTACGTATTCCAGCAGTATCAACTAACTTCCATTCTTTACCTTGATGCTTAATTCTAGTATCAATCGTATCTCTCGTAGTTCCTCTAACAGAGCTAACTATAGCTCTGTTCTCTCCACAAATGGAATTAAGAAGACTTGACTTCCCTACATTTGGTCTTCCTATGATCGCCAATTGTATTGGAGCCTCACTTTCTTTATCTAAATCTTTCGAGGGAAATAAAGTGATGACATGATCCAATAGATCACCCGTTCCTACTCCATGAATAGCAGAAATCGGATACGGCTCACCCAGGCCAAGTTTCCAAAAATTGGCTGCCATTGCCAGGCCTTGCTCAGGAGACTCGCATTTATTAACTACAACTAATGTTTTAGTGGAATGAGGTCTTAAAAACTCTGCAATCGATTCATCAGCGGTAGTAACTCCTTCCTGTCCATCAACAATGACTAGGGCAACAACAGCTTCTTCGAGAGCAAGATTTGCTTGCTCTCTTATTTCAGGTAAAAACTCACTATCGTCATCAAAGACCAACCCGCCAGTATCTACAACTTTAAAATCCCTATCTCTCCAAAAGCCATCTTGATAGGATCTATCTCTAGTCACACCAGGTTCATCATGAACAATAGCTTGCCTCGTTTGACATAAACGATTCACCAACGTTGATTTGCCAACATTTGGCCGACCTATTATTGCAACTATTGGTAGCGCCAAATCGCTCTTCCTTTCATGAGATAACTTACCTTGATAAGTCTAAATTAAGATCAATTCTTCATACTACAAGTATGAGCAAAGAGTAGGAATCCCACATGAAATTCAAAAGCAAAAATGTCCTAAAGAGACTTTCCTCAAAAAAAGAAGATAAATTAAGAACCAGGCCGTCCCTGATAATAAGCCTCCTCACAGTAATAGCTTTAATGCAAGTACCAATTTCTTTTAAAGCTTCATTAGAGATTATTTGTTTATTGTCTGATCCCAACCGCTCAGATAAAACTTTGTTTTTTTGTGATGACTAATACAAACTTGAACTTAAAAGAAAAATGAGAATATTACCTTCAATTTTTTTACCAGGTAATGGTACTTCCAGATCTCTTAAATGCCCAATTATTCAGTCTCCACTTGCAGGAGTAAGTGATCAAATATTCAGAAAGTTTGTTCGTAGATGGGCTCCTGAAGCTTTGCTTTTTACAGAGATGGTTAATGCAAAAAGTCTTGAGTTAGGTCATGGAGAACAAAAAGTTTTAGAGCTGTTAGAAGAAAACGGTCCTATTGGTGTTCAACTTTTTGACCATAGACCAGATTCAATGGTTGAAGCCGCTATAAAAGCCGAGTCATCAGGGGCTTTCCTCTTGGACATAAACATGGGTTGTCCAGTTAGGAAAATTGCAACCAGAGGTGGTGGAAGTGCTTTATTAAAAGACCCAGAACTTGCTCAAGAAATAGTAAAGAAAGTTTCAAAAGCCATATCAATTCCAGTGACAGTAAAAATAAGACTGGGATGGTGTGAAGACAGCAGTGAACCAGTTCCTTTTGCTCTAGGTCTACAGGATGCTGGAGCTCAACTAATAACTGTTCATGGAAGGACTAAAAAGCAAGGTTTCGCAGGAATTTCAAACTGGGAGGCGATTGCAAAAATCAAAAAATCATTGGATATACCAGTTATTGCAAATGGTGATATAAAAGACTCAAAAGATGCAATTAAATGTCTTGAAATCACTAATGCCGATGGGATAATGGTTGGTCGAGCAAGTATGGGAGCTCCATGGCTGGTAGGGCAAATCGATCAAGAAATAAAAAATCAAAAAGCTTTTAAAACACCTGATGCAAAGATGAAAATAAGCTTGACTTTGGAACACCTCAAATTACTTCTTCAGGAAAAAGGTGATCACGGGCTATTCATCGCTCGAAAACACATGAACTGGACCTGTAGAGGTTTTGAGGGAGACGCTTCACTTAGGCATAAGTTAGTTCGGGCAAGTATTCCAAGTGATGCAGTAAAACTTCTTGAAGAAGAACTTTTAAAATTAAATTAATTAACTTAGGGAGCGACGGAAGGCCATCTTTGTCGAATTAAGAGCAAAGAGAAATATGGACTACTGCCCGATGGAAAAGTTTTCGCTTTAACAATTTGTTCATTGGCAAAACCTACTCTTTCTGCGAACACCGCGCTTTCTAAAAGTTCAAGTTCTTGAAGCAATTGTCTAACCCATTTCCACTTACTGCCTAGTTTTAACAACACCACTACTCTTCTTTTAGAAACTGCTTCAGATAAAATATTTTTAAGAACTAAAAATGATTCTGGAACTGATAAGACAAGCAATTGCTCTTCTTGAAAAGCAAGTGGCAGTTTACTTTTCGCAGCAGCAGCCGAGTAAGATGTAACTCCAGGAATTAATTTAACAATACAGCCTGGATGATTTTTTCCTATCTCCATATTCACATAAGAGCCTGTCGAAAATAATGAGATATCTCCTTGAGCAATAAAAACAACTTTTTCCCCCTTCTCAACCATTTTCATTAATTCATTCCCCGCATTTCTCCAAGCTTTTTTCAAAGTATTCTCATCATCAACCATAGGAAAATATAAGGGTAATGTTCTTTTATCTTTAGTAATCCATCTAGAAGCTATTTTTTTTGCAAGACTATCTCCCTCTTCTTTAGCAAATGGGTAAGAGACAACAGTTGACTCTTTGATAGCGTTTACTGCTGCTAATGTTAATAAAGAAGGATCTCCTGGACCTACACCAGCAATAGTTAAAAACTTCATTTTATTTAGTCTTTATTTTCAACTTTTAAATAAAGCTCAACTATGCATTCTTGGCTCATGATGCATCTCAACTAAAGCATCAGATTCAACTTTTGCTAATTGTTTTATTCTGGTCAAAACAATACTCCTATCAAAACGTTCATAAGCCAACTTGCCATAAATACCAAAATGTCTTGCTTCACTTTTTAATAAATAAGCATACAGCTCTCGAAGCTCATGATCAGGAGAATGCAAAGATAACAACAACATTCTTTCATAACTTCTTGCCTCAATAAAACCTGCCACAAGAAAGCTATCCAACATTCTTGATGGTTCCTCTTTTCTAATGTTTTTAGCTAAAACTGAACCATAGGGAGGTGGAGCTAATTTTTGAAGTTTTCCGCCTCTTGTTTGCAAAATAGATAAGACTTTTTCGAAATGTTCAAGTTCCTCTCTTGCCAATGGGCTCAAAACTTCTGACAAACCAGGTTCACTGTCATACCGAAACATTAATTGAATCGCTACCCCAGCAGCTTTACGTTCACAATGTGCATGATCCAAAAGTATTTCGACTGGATTAGAAATCGCAAGCTTTAACCAATCTTGACTAGTCTTATTAATTAACCAACTAATCTTTGGATGCTCTTTATCTCTCCGCTGATAATGATTCATTCGTTTTTGCGCTTTAAATAACTAACTAAACCCTTCAAGGCAAGTTGATAACTAATAGGGCCAAAGCCACAGACTAAACCTAATGCTTTATCTGCAAGAAATGATTTATGGCGAAATTCTTCCCTTGTATAAATATTACTTAAATGAACTTCTACATAAGGAATTGCAACTCCTAATAAAGCATCTCTAAGTGCAATCGATGTATGAGTATAGGCTCCTGCATTAATTAATATTCCATCAGTTGAGCCAACAGATTTTTGAATACAGTCAATTAGTTCGCCTTCTGAATTACTTTGGAAATACTTTAGATTTGCATCAAGATTTCCAGCCAAAATCAATAGTTCTTTTTGAATCTCATCTAATGTTTGTGTCCCATATATAGATGGCTCCCTTTGACCAACAAGATTAAGATTAGGTCCATTTATCAATAATAGATTCATATGCCTAACGAATTGAGCATCTTTAGAGATCCTATCCATTCCATCATAAAAGCACCAACAAATTCGAGAAAAAAGGCACCCTTTACTGTTAATCTCATTCAGTGGATCGGGTCGGTGCCCGAGTGGTTAATGGGGGCGGACTGTAAATCCGCTGGCTACGCCTACGTTGGTTCAAATCCAACCCGGCCCATCTTTCCACAAGCCCTTGTAGCTCAGCGGTAGAGCACTCCCTTGGTAAGGGAGAGGTCTCGGGTTCAAGTCCCGACGAGGGCATCGTCGGAAGCTTAACCAGGGCAAGCGATCTGAGGCACTAGGATCGCAAATCTTTGAAAGTGGACGTCCAATTTTGGGTCCACTTTTGTTGTTTTTAGACCATTTTTGCTTGATGCATCTGACCTGATGCAACTCAAAAAATGGCAACGATTAGAAGAAGCGGAAGTGGCTGGCAAGCACTGATTCGAAAGAAGCTGAGTTATTTCTATCTTCCAGACCAAGTCATTCAACTCAACCGAATTAAATATTAGATTGCTCAAGCAAAAGGCAAAAAGAAAAGCAATACATCAGTACGAATTGAATCTTGCTTCTAAATGCAGCACTAGTTCCTCCAGCCTAAATAGCCACTTAGCCAGAAAAAAAAGAGCAAAAGAAAAGATTGCACTCAGCACAAATCAACTCAATGATTAAATAAACTTTTCTTATACGAAATATCAATTCTCATAATCAAATGCCGTGAGTAAAAACCCACAGTATTGCTAATTGTTCTTTATATTTGCTTCATATTTCATTTTTACCATGACTCCTGAAGCAGAAAAGTTTAATGGCTGGGCTGCAATGCTCGGTTTCGTTGCAGCCTTTGGTGCCTATGCGACTACAGGTCAAATCATTCCTGGAATTTTCTAGGTGGAGCTCAATCCATTTAAACCCTATCACCAATTTTTTCTAAACCTTTTCAAAAAACCTAATAAAAGTTCTTAACGGTCTGGTTAAGGGCTTTTTTTTTGACATTTTTCAAACGAACTAAAATTATCTAGAAGGCCTACTTCTCATTCCCATCAGCAATGTGGTTCTGATTAGTAATATCCATACAAACTAATCCTTATTATTAATTAACATGGATATTTTAAACTTGATAAAAAATATTTTTCTTAATTTCTAAGCACTATTAATTATTTTTACCCCTATTAAAAAACTCATGCTTTTTCCCACCATTGGATTAGCGTACCAAGAAGTGAATATGGAGAGCAGTTATGGGACAAGAACAGTACTCAATTAAATCAAGATAATTCAATAAGGGTACGCAGCAAATTCATCCCTAAAAGCACTACTGAAATTACTCAGAAAATCCTATATACAATGGATATCAACTGTTCCGAAAACTCATTCAAAGATGTTGCGGTAGGTACAAAGGAATTAAATGAATTCAATAACAATGATTTAGCTTGGAAAGATCCAAATGGAGACAAACTAATTTTGGATGTAATCGAGGACGTATGTAATTTCAGCGATGGTCAAAACCAAAAGATTAAAATGAGTTTTACAAATAGTTTTTAGTAAATCAGAAATAACTAACTTGCTTCACCACTTGAAAGGGGAGAAAGTCTTGTAAGCAAATAATTTAAACCTCATTACAATGTCGGGCAAGAAACCTATTACTTACAAGAAAGGTCTTGTTAGATCAATAAGATAGATTCTAGTTTTTTGATACAAAATGGAAGGTCCTGAAAGAAAAAATCAGGAACAGAAAGATTTGACTGAAAAAAGTATATTCACAGTTCCATTGCCGATATCAGAAAATAACGAGAGTTGCTCTATTAGAATTGATAATTCGACAGAAAATAAAAAAAAACAAATTCTTCTGCAGGCATTTAAATTTCATGAACAAGGAAATATTTCTGAAGCAAAAAAATGCTATCAATATTTTATTGATAAAGGATATAAAGATACAAGAGTCTTTTCAAATTATGGTGTGATTTTAAGAAATCTAGGAAAATTAAAAGAAGCTGAGATATTTCAACGCAAAGCTATTAAAATAAATCCTAATTTTGCAGAAGCTTATTCTAATTTAGGCAATATTTTAAGAGTTCAGGGAAAGTTGAAAGAAGCTCAAATGTCTCATATAAAAGCAATTAAAATAAATCCCAATTTAGCATTAGCACATTCTAATTTAGCAAAGACATTAAAAGATCTTGGTAAATTAGAGGAAGCTCAAATATCTCATAAAAAAGCTATTAAAATAAAACCAGATTTTACAGAAAGCTATTCTGATTTAGGAAAGATATTATATGAACTTGGAGAAACTAAGCAATCATTTAATTATTTTCTAAAAGCAATTGAAATTAATCCTAGAATTTCTTCTAATTATTCTTCTATAGCAAGATTCCTAAGAGATTCGGATATATCTAAATTAGATAAGTCAAAAGTAAATAATATTGTAAGACTACTTTTAGATAGAGATGATTTGAATCATAATGAACTATTTAAGGCGTTTAATATATTATATGAAAAAGAAATAACATGTTTATTAGATAAATTAGAAATGTCAGATAGAATAGACAATCAATTGAACAGTTTGATATCCGACAAACTAGTGATCAAAGCATTAAAGAAAATTACTTTTAGAGATACTAATTGGGAAAAATTATTAACAATGTACAGAGAAAAACTTTGTATAATAGCTAATGAAAATAGAAATATTTCTAAAGAGATTCAATTTGAATTTATCATTGCATTAGCTGAGCAATGCTTTCTTAATGAATACATTTATTCAATCAATGAAAAAGAAAATGAGTATTTTAAAAACTTAATTGCTAGGGCTAGGAATGGTTATATAACAGAAACGAATATTGCTATTTTAGCATGCTATAAACCACTCTATAAACTGCTTAGTGAAATACCTTCATTGACAAAATTAAGATCATCAAATAAAGTCTTCAATGGTCTGATTAAGTTACAATTATTAGAGCCATTAAAAGAAATAGAGCTATCAAAAGAAATTAGTAGTATAGGTAAAATAAAAGACAATATATCTCAAAAAGTTAAAACTTTTTATGAAGAAAATCCCTATCCGAGATGGAGATATGGAAATCCATCAAAAGACATTAAGAATTCATATATAGAATCTATTAATAAAGAAATAAGTCCCAATCTAATACTTTTTAATTCAGAGCTTAATCAACCCAATGTCCTAATAGCTGGTTGTGGAACAGGTCAACAAATATTGCACGCTCAAAGATATAAAAATGCCAAAATAAAAGCTATAGATTTAAGCACCTCTAGTCTTTCATATGCTCAGAGGAAGATTAATGATTTAAATATTAATAATGTTAAAATAATGCAAATGGATCTACTTGATGTTTCATTATTAAAAGAGAAATTTGATGTTATTGAATGTTCTGGTGTTCTGGTATGCATCAATAAGCCTTTGGAAGGCTTAAAAGCATTGGTAGAGGTATTAAAGCATGATGGTTTTTTAAAACTTGGCTTATACAGTGAATTAGCCCGACAAGATATTGTCAAAGCAAGAGAATATTTAGAGTTAAAAAATATCAAATTCAATGAAAAGAATATGAGGAATTTCAGAAAAGAAATATTTTCTGGCAATTTACCGGATCTAATTTCCCTTACACAGTTTGGAGACTTCTATACAACTTCTATGTTTCGCGACCTCTGCTTCCATATAAAAGAAAATAGATTTTCCATAAAGGATATAGAATTGCTTCTAAAGATTAACAACCTAAAATTTCTAGGCTTCTTACTACCAAAAGAAATTAAATCTCTATATCAGAAACATTTCCCAGAAGACAAGACACAAACGAACCTAGCTAACTGGTCAAAGCTTGAGGAAGAAAACCCTAAGATCTTTATAACCATGTATCAATTCTGGGTTTCAAGAAATAAATAACATTTCTACTTAGAAAGGATAAGTTAAACAAAAATAATATCAAAAGGAATCCAGAACCTAGTGAAAATTCATATAGGAAATGAATTATCTTTCACTTTTTAATCAATTTATAGTGATTTAGCTTCTTACTCTAATCTATATTTTATTACTTATTCTTAAAAATGACTAACGTTTTATCTATGAAAAAATCAAAAGGAATCAGATAATATTTTAAAAAGCACAAAAAAAACCGTCTAATATATTAGACGGTTTTTTTTAGGATCTTTAAGCAAGTGTTTCCTTGTTTCCACTGCTGGAGGATCCCAACTCCTCACAGACATAATTTATTAGAAATTAATGGACTATCAATGAATCGCAGTTGAGTTTGTCAACTGTCACAGTCTCAAAAACATACAATCTCAAAATAGGAGCAATCTCCATGTGATAAAGAATGAAGCAGTCAAGGTATTTAAAACCGATTTAAGTGTCTGGAACCAATTGCTGCGCAAATATTTACAGGAATTTTCTAATATTGATAACTAAAACTAAATTAACTTATTCCCCATGTTAATGAAACTGTGTATCACGACGAACATCATACAAACTCTATAACTTGTAAGATAAATTTGTAGCAACAGCTACTAAAACGTTCAACTCATCAATAGATGAGCCGCAGTCTGACTCAAGCCAAGGAACGGGGACTTGAGCATATTTCGGAGACGAAAAATGTCTTTAACCTATAGAGGTCTTAAATACAACCAGCACAAAGCAGTTGTACAAAAGCAGCACGTTGAACTTACTTATCGTGGTAAGACATATCAAAGCTGAATAAACCTATTAATCAAAAAGCCCATTAATATGGGCTTTTTTTTTGATCACCTAAGAGCAGTAGAACAGGTTCTTTTCATATTGAAAATCAATAAATTGATACTTTGTTACTACTAATGCCATCAAAAACATAGTCCATATTTTTTCTAATCCTAAGCTTAATCTTCAATTGATTAAGCTTAGGATTTATTGATTCCAATGAATTACTTAAGAATTTTAGATCTTTTATTAATATAAAGATTTATAATTGCTAAAATAAAGACAATCATAAAAGAAACTATAAAAAGAAAAAGATGTTCTCCAGATATCATATCTAATTCATTATTTAATAATTTTTCTACAAAATTATTTAGACCAATATCTTTAATTTTCCTAGCACCAAATCCACTAGCAACAAATGGTGCATCAGAAACCACAATACTAAATATCAAAGCTGGCATAAACTTTTTCCATGTCATTTTTGTTAATCCAATTGCATAGCAAGCAAAATCGAAAAAGCCTGACATCAATAGAGCAGTCATAAGAAAATAATTTTTCTCTAAGTAATCTTTGCTAAAACTTCCTATTCTCTGCATCTGTGCAGGTCCTAATAATTTACTTATATAATTTCTTCCTAATTTTCTAGCTATCAAAAATGATGTTGAACAAGATAAGAAATCTGCAATAAAGATAATAACTAAACCTTGCTTAAAACCATATTGAAATCCAGCCACTACTGAAAATATTGTTCCTGGCAAAACTGGAATGATAATACTAATTGACCTTAGTAAAAATAATGCAAATATCAATATCAAATTATAAAACTTATTTGTATTTAATTGACTTATAATATTATAAAATAACTCAAAGATTATATCAAAATCTAAGGCAGTAAAGCTAATAATTAAAATAAGAATTAAGATAATTGCTAATATATATCTCATGAAATAATTACTTAATTAATAGATTATAAAGCATAAAATATTACGTTAAGAAGATATATATTTTAAAATATACTTTAGAATATTTATACAGCTGCAAAAAAGCTAATTCTGTTCAAATTTTAAGCTGCACATAGTGCTTGCTTCTGACAATGGCATCTCTCCAGAGTTCCATTTCTCATATACACAAGTATAAAAAGGTTCATTTAAGCTACTTAAATCATTTTTTTGGTCTATTAAATCTCTTAAATATTTTGCTTTCGCCTTCAAATATTCTTTTTTGTAAGACCAGTAGATAATTTCAGCAACACCTACAAAAGTCAATAAAAAAGCAGTAACAACAATGAAGTGGTTAATCAATTTTTCTACTCTTGGAACATTATTTTATGTCATTTACTCAATAAAGGTAACTGGTAGATAATACTCAAAACTTTTTTTTATTTTCAGTCAGATTAAAGATTTTAAGTTTTAAGGAAGTATCAAAAAAACTTTAATTTTGCATATTCAAAGCAATGATACAAAGAAGCACATAAAACACAGCTAAGTCAAATTGCTTAGTAAGTTATCTCCATAAACAGTAACCTCAATAAATGATTTAACTTGTTAAGAGGTTATAAAAAAAACATTGTCCCTAAAAGCATTCGAACTTAATCAACTGCAAGAATTAGTCTTATCTGGACTGACAAGAAAACAAAGTTGGCGAAAAGAACAACTTTATTCCCTTTCAAATTTGTTGGATAATCATCAACAAGAGATTTTAGATGCACTTTATACGGATCTTAGGAAACCACCTACGGAAGCGTTCTTCGAAATAATTGCTATCAAACAAGAAATAAACCTAGCGCTGAAAAACCTATCTAAATGGATGAAAGAAAAACCAATTAACGTTCCTCTTTCCTTAAAACCTGCAAAAGCTTACATACATCCAGACCCTATAGGTTGCGTTTTAGTGATTGGGCCGTGGAACTATCCTTTCTCACTTACTCTTCAACCTCTAGTAGGAGCTTTGGCAGCTGGCAATACAGCTGTTTTAAAACCTTCTGAAAACGCCCCTGAAACATCAAAGCTCATAAATAAACTTATCAAAAAGTTTTTCCCAAGAAATGTTGTTCAAGTACTTGAAGGAGATGGAACTACCGCGGCCGAATTGTTAACATATTCTTTTGATCACATTTTTTTTACTGGTGGAGAAAAAATAGGAAAAAAAGTTATGGCAGCCGCAGCAAATAACCTTACTCCAGTCACCTTAGAGCTAGGGGGCAAAAGTCCAGCAGTTGTTATCGATGGAGCAAACTTAAATATCACTGCTAAGAGAATTATATGGGGGAAGAGCCTTAACGCAGGGCAAACATGCATAGCTCCAGACCACCTTATTGTTAAGCACGAGCTTTTCAATTCTTTAATCTCAAATTTAAAAAAATCAATTCATGATTTTTATGGAGATAATCCTTTGGAATCAGAACATTTAGGAAGCATTATCAACCAAAGTCAATTTGAACGATTAAACCATTTACTCAAACAAGCAAGAAGAAATAATCAAGTAATATTTGGAGGAAATTCCAACGAAAAAGAAAGAAGAATTAGTCCTACTCTAATAAAAATTGAAGATCGAAATGATCCACTAATGCAGGAAGAACTTTTTGGACCTTTATTACCTATTTTATGTATTAATAATCTTGATGAAGCAATTACTGATTTAAGATCCTCACCAAAACCTCTTGCTCTATATCTTTTTGGTGGCAATAAAAATGAACAAGATAAAATTCTTTCAATGACATCTTCAGGAGGCGTTTGCTTTAATGATGTTGTTTTACAAGCTGGAGTACCAGAACTTCCATTTGGAGGTGTTGGTTCAAGTGGAATGGGGAAATATCATGGGAAAGCAGGTTTTGATAATTTCACTCATTACAAATCTGTTTTAAAAAGACCATTTTGGTTAGATCTAAATTTCCGCTATCCTCCTTATCACTTAGATTTATCTTTACTTAAAAAATTAATAGGATAAGATATAAGATAAATCTCTTCGAGAAAGTCAGTAATGATTGAAAAATTGCAGACTTTTCTAAAGAAATCATATGTTAAAGCTCTGATTTTATTAGTCTCAATAATGATATCAGAAGTAAATGCTGAGACAAAAATAGTTGCAAAAAATGGTGATACACTTTTGAAGTTATCAAAGCAATACGAAGTTTCATTGAAAGAGTTAATGTATAAAAATAATTTCAATGATGCTAATAAAAATATTCAGGGTGAAGTTATTATAATTCCTATAAAAGATTCAATTGATAATAAGAAAAATAAAATTACCTATAAAGTCTTAAAAGGTGACACTCTTTACAAAATCGCAAGAAAATATCAAATTCACCCAATAGATATTATGTCTCTAAATCAACTAGACAATGCTTCCTATCTTAAGCCAGATCAAATCATTATACTCCCAAGTAATGCTATATATAAAAACGAAGTTAAAACAAAAAAAGTTAAACTAGCTAGTAAAAAAGTTTCTTACCATCAAAAGTCTAGCGAGGAAAGACTTTCTGATATAGCCCAGATACATAATATTAATATAGAAGAAATTATTGCCTTAAATAAAATAGTTAATCCATCTGATATTAATCCTGAGATGGTTTTAAAAATAAGGAGAAGTTCAGCAAATAAATCTATAGAATATGGCCCCTTAAGATTAAATTGGTCTGACTGGAGATATTTTAAAGGTAATTATATTACTCAGGTAAAAAATAGAAGAGAGAGGATTTTCTTTTTAGCTATAAATTGTGAAAAAAGAGTACTAAATAATACTTTAAAATATTCTTATTGGACAAATTGGTATTTCCCAAAAGATGATTTTGAATATAAATTAATTAATGACTTTTGTGATCAAGATTTCATGCTCTAAATTATTTTTAAGTTTCAAAAAGGAGGTTCGATTCTTTCTGAATCTTCTTCAACAAGTTGTAATCTTAACTTCTTTCCTCCAGAAAGTTCTCCGAGAGAAACTCTTATTGTTGATCCAGTAAGTGTTTGGAGTGTATCCAAAAGCTCCCGTAAATAGGGCGTACTACTTCCAGACTCAACCCATAATCTTTCTTGTAACCTCTCTAACCTTTTCCAAGCGGAATAAAACTTAAGTATTGAGTTTTCTATTGTTTTTGCTTGCCCAAAAGCATCAGAAAGTAATCCTAATGAATCCAATCTAAGGGCTTCTTGAGTGGCTTTATCCAAATTTAAATCTTTATTCTGTAAAGCTCTTAAAGCAAGAGATGCATCCAAAGATTTACCCATCCATTTTGCAGTATTTGTCATATCCTTCACCGAATCAATCTCAGGATTCTCTCTTAAAGTCTCACAAATATCCTCTTGATGAAGAGGGGGTAACTTAGATAATTCTTTTACTAATGGTGCAACAATTTTAGCAGGTAATAAATTTGATTGTGCTTTCTCCCTTATCTCTTGAGGCAAAAGAGAACTAGTGGCTGCCATGAATTCTTCACTCAAGCTCTTTACCTGTCTTCTTGTTATTTCCTTCCCTTCATTAGCAGCTTCCGAAATCATTTGTTGGATCTCAGGCTCAGCTTGAGCCGTTTCAATAAAAGCTCTTTTAGAAAAATTATTTACACTTGACTGTTCAAGAATTCCATCAACTACAAGATTATCCGAGGAATCAGCTAATTGAATAAGGGAATATGCTTTGCTTTTACTAATTTCCATCTCCCTTAACCACTGCAAAAAGCCTGAACCTCTGCCTTCTCCACCTATTTTTTCTCTATCTCTTACAACACGCAAGATCCGTCCTCGCCAAATTTCAGTTTGCAAATCAAACTGCTCACATATTGACCATGCATTCTCTAGTCTCTCAATGAAATCAATATTACTTAAGTCATCTTGCTCAGGATCAGGCAAATCAAAACTAAGAGAAGAGGGATCTAAAGATGGCTGTGATATCACAAAAAATAAAATCTTTAAGGGTTCAACACTTCAAAGCTAATTGAAAATTTGCCCTAAAATCAATATGAATTATTTTGGAGTTAAAGTAAAATATCTTTTAAAAGCGATCTACTTATTTTTTTAAGGCCAGCGACAGTCTGTGACACATATACAAATATCTCCTGTTCTGATAGATAATAGTGATATTAAAATAATTCAGGTAAGTCAGATGAGCTTTGCTAGAAAAGACAAGGTTCGCATCTTGCGTCAAGAATCATACTGGTTCAATCAAATTGGAGAAATTGTCTCTATCGATAAGTCTCCAGCCATGAGATACCCAGTAACTGTCAAATTCGAAAAATGTGATTTCAAAGCTTTTAGTGGTGTTGATGGTGGTGCCAATACCAGTCAATTTTCAGTGAAGGAATTAGAAGCTGCTGCTAATTAGCAATATTATTACCTTTGCCAGAATTACCAGAAGTTGAGACAGTTAGAAAAGGACTTGAGAAACTTCTAAATAATTTTTATATTGAAAGAGTAGAAGTATTAAAAGAACGTTCAATTGCAAGTTCAGGTGGATCAAAAAGTTTCATAAATAATATTGAAAATAGTTATTTAGGTAATTGGGAAAGAAGAGGTAAATATTTAATTGGATCCCTCCATTCAAAAGAAAAAATTAGCAAAGGTTATTTAGTTGTTCATCTTAGAATGACGGGTCAATTTAAATTACTTAAGAAACAAATGCCTCCATGCACTCATACTAGAGTTAGATTTTTTGAAGATAAAGGTAATGAACTTCGCTTTATAGATATTAGAAATTTCGGACAAATGTGGTACGTACCATCGTCGAAATCAGTATCCGAAACAGTATCTGGAATACAAAGACTAGGACCAGAGCCATTTAGTGATGCTTTTAATAGTTGCTATTTAAAAGAATATTTGAAGAAAAGAACTCGGTCGATTAAATCTTCTTTATTAGATCAAGAAACTGTGGCTGGTGTTGGAAATATATATGCAGATGAAACATTATTTGATGCGGGTATTAATCCAAAAACTGAAAGTAGAAATTTAAAAAGCTCTGAATTAAAAAGGCTTTGTAATAGTCTTGTCAAAATTTTAAATATAAGTATTGGGGAAGGAGGAACTACTTTTAGTGATTTCAGAGATTTAGAAGGAATAAATGGAAATTATGGTGGACAAGCCTGGGTATATAGGAGAGGTGGTAAAAATTGTAAGAAATGTGGAGAAAAGATATTGCGAGAAAAGCTATGTGGAAGGAGCACACACTGGTGTCCTAATTGCCAAAAATAATCATCAAAAAAGGGTTCATGCGAACCCTTTTTTAAATATTTTACCTGGCATTGAGCTATTTTCTCAGGGGGCTACCCCCCAAATATCGTCGCCGCTGATGCGTTTCACAACCGAGTTCGAGATGGATCGGAGTGGTTCCACATCGCCATGAACACCAGGATAGTGTTATGTTTGAACCCTGAAAACTGCATAGGTATTATTAAAAATAATTAGATAGAATAAAGCATTAATTTGAATAAAAGCAAAAGAAGGTCAAGCCCTCGATCTATTAGTACTCCTCCGCTGCATCTGTTACCAGACTTCCACGTAGAGCCTATCAACGGGTGTTCTTCCCGTGATCTTACTGGTTTACACCATGGGAATACTCATCTTGAGGTGGGCTTCCCACTTAGATGCTTTCAGCGGTTATCCACTCCGCACATGGCTACCCAGCGTTTACCGTTGGCACGATAACTGGTACACCAGAGGTGCGTTCCTCCCGGTCCTCTCGTACTAGGGAGAAATCCTCTCAATATTCCTGCGCATACACCGGATATGGACCGAACTGTCTCACGACGTTCTGAACCCAGCTCGCGTACCGCTTTAATGGGCGAACAGCCCAACCCTTGGGACCGACTTCAGCCCCAGGTTGCGATGAGCCGACATCGAGGTGCCAAACCTCCCCGTCGATGTGAACTCTTGGGGGAGATCAGCCTGTTATCCCTAGAGTAACTTTTATCCGTTGAGCGACGGCCCTTCCACTCAGAACCGTCGGATCACTAAAACCGACTTTCGTCCCTGTTCGACTTGTAGGTCTCACAGTCAAGCTTCCTTCTGCTTTTGCACTCGACGACTGATTTCCAACCAGCCTGAGGAAACCTTTGTGCGCCTCCGTTACCTTTTAGGAGGCGACCGCCCCAGTCAAACTGCCCAGCAGATACTGTCCGCTTCCCGGATAACGGGTAAACGTTAGATCTCTAGCTCTGAAAGAGTGGTATCTCACCATTGACTCAGTAGCACCCAAAAGCACTACATCAATGTCTCCCACCTATCCTGCGCATTCAGAGCCCGAGAACAATACCAACCTGCAGTAAAGCTTCATAGGGTCTTTCTGTCCGGGTGTATGTAGTCCGCATCTTCACAGACAATTCTATTTCGCCGAGCCTCTCTCCGAGACAGCGCCCAGATCGTTACACCTTTCGTGCGGGTCGGAACTTACCCGACAAGGAATTTCGCTACCTTAGGACCGTTATAGTTACGGCCGCCGTTCACCGGGGCTTCAGTCACTAGCTTCGCTTACGCTAACCGGCTTCCTTAACCTTCCGGCACTGGGCAGGTGTCAGCCCCCATACATCGTCTTGCGACTTAGCGGAGACCTGTGTTTTTGGTAAACAGTCGCCTGGGCCTCTTCACTGCGACCAGCTCGCGCTGGCATCCCTTCTCCCGAAGTTACGGGACCATTTTGCCGAGTTCCTTAGAGAGAGTTATCTCGCGCCCCTCGGTATTCTCTACCACCCCACCTGTGTCGGTTTCGGGTACTGGCAGTTATGCCTTAACGGGTATAGGGATTTTCTTGGAAGCATGACATCACCAACTTCGCTGCCGTAGCAGCTCGTACTCACGCCTTAGCTCAGAACGTTTTCTCCGTTCCTCAAAGCCTCGAACGCTTGAACCAGTAACCAACATCTGGATTGGCTAGCCTTCTCCGTCCCCCTTCCCAAAACATAACTGGTACAGGAATGTTGACCTGTTATCCATCGACTACGCCTTTCGGCCTGACCTTAGGACCAGACTAACCCTCCGCGGACGAGCCTGCCGGAGGAACCCTTAGGGTTTCGGGGCATGGGATTCTCACCCATGTTTTCGCTACTCAAGCCGACATTCTCACTTCTATGCAGTCCACGTCCGCTTACGCTAACGCTTCACCCCACATAGAACGCTCCCCTACCATTCAATAAATTAAATCCGCAGCTTCGGTACAACACTTAGCCCCGTTCATTTTCGGCGCAGGATCGCTCGACCAGTGGGCTATTACGCACTCCTTTGAGGATGGCTGCTTCTAAGCAAACCTCCTGGTTGTCTGGGCAATCCCACCTCCTTTATCACTTAGTGTTGATTTTGGGACCTTAGCTGGCGGTCTGGGCTGTTTCCCTTTCGACTATGGAGCTTATCCCCCACAGTCTGACTGCCTAGTTACACACAGGGTATTCAGAGTTCATCACGATTTGGTACCGCTCTCGCAGCCCGCACCGAAATGGTCGCTTTACCCCCCTGCTGGAGCACTAGACGCTACGCCTCAACGTATTTCGGGGAGAACCAGCTAGCTCCTGGTTCGATTGGCATTTCACCCCTAACCACAGCTCATCCGGTGACTTTTCAACGTCAGTCGGTTGGGACCTCCACTTGGTATCACCCAAGCTTCATCCTGGCCATGGTTAGATCACCAGGGTTCGGGTCTATAAACACTGACAAAACGCCCTATTCAGACTCGCTTTCGCTATGGCTCCACCATTCTCGGTTTAACCCGCCAGTGCCTATAAGTCGCCGGCTCATTCTTCAACAGGCACACGGTCACCCGATAAGTCGGGCTCCCATTGCTTGTAGGCTCATGGTTTCATGTTCTATTTCACTCCCCTCCCGGGGTTCTTTTCACCTTTCCCTCACGGTACTGTTTCACTATCGGTCACACAGGAGTACTTAGCCTTACGAGGTGGTCCTCGTAGATTCACACGGAATTCCACGTGCTCCGTGCTACTCGGGATACAGATAGGCTAACTCTCCTTTCGATTACGGGGCTTTCACCCTCTATGGCGCGCCATTCAAACGCTTCTTCTAGGTTTGTTAGTCCACATTTCTGTCCCACAACCCCGATAGTCGAAACTATCGGTTTGGGCTGTTCCCCGTTCGCTCGCCGCTACTTAGGGAGTCGTTATTTACTTTCCTTTCCTCCAGCTACTAAGATGTTTCAGTTCGCTGGGTTGGCTCGTGCCAGCCTATATATTCAGCTGACCGTTCTAAGGGTTGCCCCATTCGGAAATTCCCGGATCAAAGCGTGTATCCAGCTCCCCGAGACATATCGCAGGTAACCACGTCCTTCATCGCCTCTGTGTGCCAAGGTATCCGCCATGAGCCCTTTGTAGCTTGACCTTAATACAATCACAAAATCAATTGTGCTCGGCTTTTACTCAAGAATTAAACATGAATTCTATTTATCTTTAACTTAGTTTTAAAACTAAGTTATTAAAAAACAGAATTATGCATCCATGAGATGCTTTATTCTTTCTAATCTATGCAGTTTTCAAGGTTCTACTGAATTCTCATGGAAATAGATCCATGCGAGCCCAGCATATTATCAACTTTAGAGATGATGATAAGAGGCTAGGTTCTTCAACAGACAATTCTAGATCACGTCTACAAAATTTTCTCCGGAAATTTAGTTACCAGGGTAGTTATCAGTGGAGGTAAGCGGACTCGAACCGCTGACATCCTGCTTGCAAAGCAGGCGCTCTACCAACTGAGCTATACCCCCAACAACGAATGGGCCATCCTGGACTTGAACCAGGGACCTCACCCTTATCAGGGGTGCGCTCTAACCACCTGAGCTAATGGCCCAGGAGAAACCCTTGTTGAGTGTGACCTAGACAAGTTTAGGAACTGAAATCAAAGGATTAATTATAAAAATTAATTCAAAAATCTGAGGTACCGATCGACCTAAGGTGACAGGATTGCGGCCTAAGGATAAATTACTTAGACATCACAATCAATTATTTGTCTCCCTGTTAGGAGGTGATCCAGCCGCACCTTCCGGTACGGCTACCTTGTTACGACTTCACCCCAGTCATCAGCCCCACCTTCGGCGTCCTTCTCCACAAGGGTTAAAGTAACGACTTCGGGCGTGGCCAACTTCCATGGTGTGACGGGCGGTGTGTACAAGGCCCGGGAACGTATTCACCGCAGTATGCTGACCTGCGATTACTAGCGATTCCTACTTCACGTAGGCGAGTTGCAGCCTACGATCTGAACTGAGCCACGGTTTATGGGATTTGCTAGCTCTCGCGAGTTTGCTGCCCTTTGTCCGTAGCATTGTAGTACGTGTGTAGCCCAGGATGTAAGGGGCATGATGACTTGACGTCATCCACACCTTCCTCCGGTTTATCACCGGCGGTCTTTCTAGAGTGCCCAACTAAATGCTGGCAACTAAAAACGTGGGTTGCGCTCGTTGCGGGACTTAACCCAACATCTCACGACACGAGCTGACGACAGCCATGCACCACCTGTCACTGCGTTCCCGAAGGCACCCTCTAATTTCTTAAAGGTTCGCAGGATGTCAAACCCTGGTAAGGTTCTTCGCGTTGCATCGAATTAAACCACATACTCCACCGCTTGTGCGGGCCCCCGTCAATTCCTTTGAGTTTCACACTTGCGTGCGTACTCCCCAGGCGGAACACTTAACGCGTTAGCTACGACACCGAAGGGGTCGATTCCCCCGACACCTAGTGTTCATCGTTTACGGCCAGGACTACAGGGGTATCTAATCCCTTTCGCTCCCCTGGCTTTCGTCCATGAGCGTCAGTTATGGCCCAGCAGAGCGCCTTCGCCACTGGTGTTCTTCCCGATATCTACGCATTTCACCGCTACACCGGGAATTCCCTCTGCCCCTACCATACTCAAGCCAATCAGTTTCCACTGCCATGATGGAGTTAAGCTCCACGCTTTAACAGCAGACTTGAAAGGCCGCCTGCGGACGCTTTACGCCCAATAATTCCGGATAACGCTTGCCACTCCCGTATTACCGCGGCTGCTGGCACGGAATTAGCCGTGGCTTATTCCTCAAGTACCGTCATATCTTCTTCCTTGAGAAAAGAGGTTTACAGCCCAGAGGCCTTCGTCCCTCACGCGGCGTTGCTCCGTCAGGCTTTCGCCCATTGCGGAAAATTCCCCACTGCTGCCTCCCGTAGGAGTCTGGGCCGTGTCTCAGTCCCAGTGTGGCTGATCATCCTCTCAGACCAGCTACTGATCGAAGCCTTGGTGAGCCATTACCTCACCAACAAGCTAATCAGACGCGGGCTCATCCTCAGGCGAAATTCATTTCACCTCTCGGCATATGGGGTATTAGCGGTCGTTTCCAACCGTTATCCCCCTCCTGAGGGCAGATTCCCACGCGTTACTCACCCGTCCGCCACTAACCCGAAGGTTCGTTCGACTTGCATGTGTTAAGCACGCCGCCAGCGTTCATCCTGAGCCAGGATCAAACTCTCCGTTGTAGTCAGGCCCTATTGTAAAAATTAATTCTACTCAGTCTGATTTGCTTCTCCCACTGATAACAGCACTGGCGTACTGATTGTGATTGTTGCCACCTTATTTTTAATAAGGGTTCTAAAGAGTGCACTTAGTTTTATCTTCGTGACTTTCCCGGATCTCAGATCCGTCGTTGCTTTCTCCTGTAACACCGAATATTAAATAGAGCCGTGAAACTCCATTCAACATTGCTACAAAAATAGGCAACTAATTTCTTTTGACGGGACCTCACACCCTTATCGCAATACATCTGATTCAAAAATGAACCAGACGCGATAAAAGCGTCAGTTCCTAAACTTTTAAGTTGTCTAGGTTCTGTTTTGACCCAAAAAAGCCAAAACAATTTTGGTCTTTCGACCGTTTTTCAGCTTACAACAAAGAGGGGGTTAGTCCTTAAATGTTGTAAAACTCCCACTTAACTCAAAACTTTCGCAATTTCGCCAAGTGAGTACGCTTCAGATTTACTTTCGCGCAGAAGAATAATGTAGACCATAAACGTACATACGTGCAACAAATTTGCATATGAATTGATTTACCTCTTACTATCCATATAAATGTGTAAGCCATAACTAGCTTTTAGCGATGGCATCTAAGTTTTTAAATGCCAGCAAGATTTAGCCAACAACACCAAAGAGTTCGACCAAACTCAAACGAAGACAAAGTAGTAGCCAGAGCCAAGGAGCATTTTGAAAAAACTCTTATAGAAATTTCAGGAAATATTGCTGGGAGCGTTGCAGCATTAGAGCATCCATCAAAAAATGATGCTTTGAATTATGGAGAGATCTTTTTAAGGGACAATGTCCCTGTAATGATTTATTTATTAACTCAAAAAAGATTTGAAATAGTAAAAAAATTTTTGACTGTAAGTCTTAACTTACAAAGTACTACTTACCAAACTAGAGGGGTTTTTCCAACAAGCTTTGTTGAAGAAAAAGGCAAATTGATAGCTGATTATGGCCAAAGATCTATAGGAAGAATTACATCAGCAGATGCAAGTTTATGGTGGCCTGTTCTGTGTTGGCTTTATGTCCGAAAAAGTGGTGATCAAAGTTTTGGTACCAGTCAACAAGTTCAAAGAGGTGTTCAACTTCTTCTTGATTTAGTTCTTCACCCTACATTTGAAGGGAATCCAGTCTTATTTGTTCCAGATTGTTCATTCATGATCGATCGTCCGATGGATGTATGGGGAGCACCGCTTGAAGTTGAAGTCTTGTTGCACGCTTGTCTTAAAAGTTGTATTCAATTAATGGAATTAAGCAGAAAGCACCAAAAGAGTCGACTCCTTGATCAAAGACTTGTTTTAACTCGTCAATGGGTTCATGATCTCCGTGAATTTCTCTTAAAGCACTATTGGGTGACTAGTAAAACAATGCAAGTCCTCAGAAGAAGGCCTACTGAACAATATGGTGAAGATCAACATCAAAATGAATTTAATGTCCAGCCTCAAGTAGTTCCATCTTGGCTGCAAGATTGGCTTGAAAATAGAGGCGGATATTTAATAGGTAATATTAGAACTGGTAGACCAGATTTTCGTTTTTACAGTCTAGGTAATTCTTTAGCTTGTATGTTTGGAGTTCTAACTGCACCTCAGCAAAGAGCATTATTTCGTCTCGTACTTCATAATCGTGAACATCTCATGGCTCAAATGCCAATGAGAATATGCCATCCACCCATGGATGTTGAAGAATGGCAAAATAAAACAGGCTCTGATCCTAAAAACTGGCCTTGGAGTTATCACAATGGAGGGCACTGGCCAAGTCTGCTATGGTTTTTTGGTGCCTCAATACTGCTTCACGAAAAGAGATATCCTCAAGCTGATGTATTGCTCATGGGGCAAATGAAAGCCTTAATAGAGGAATGTTATTGGAGTCAATTAAATCAACTCCCAAGACAAAAATGGGCAGAATATTTTGATGGTCCTACTGGAACTTGGGTAGGACAACAATCAAGAACTTATCAAACCTGGACGATTGTTGGCTTTTTACTAATGCATCATCTTTTAAGGGCTAAACCTGATGATGTTTTAATGTTGGATTTAGAGAAAGATTTCTAAAACAAACCAAGAGTAAGAGATTTATCAATTGGCAAGCATGCTCCAATACCTAAATAAATAGTCAAAACAGTTCCAAATAAAAATAGAGACATTGCAACTGGCCTTCTGAAAGGATTTGCAAACTTATTTATATTTTCAATAAAAGGTAGGATAATTAAGCCAAGGGGAATCAAGGTCTGTAAAGCGATACCCAACAGTTTATTAGGAACAACACGAAGAATTTGGAAAACAGGATATAAATACCATTCTGGAAGAATCTCTAGAGGAGTTGCGAAAGGATTAGCTTTGTCACCAAGAAAAGCAGGGTCTAGAACTGCTAACCCAACCACGCAAGCTATGGTTCCAAGAATAACTACAGGGAATATATATAAAAGATCATTTGGCCAAGCAGGTTCCCCGTAATAATTATGCCCCATGCCTTTGGCCAGCTTGGCTCTTAACTTTGTATCTGATAAGTCAGGTTTCTTAAGAGTTGACATGGTTGTAAGAAAATTTGGTTAAGTGAGTAAAGCTTTTTCTTAAGTCTAAGAGGAAATCATAAAGGACCAGATATGCCTTGTTTTCTAATCATTAGAAAATGCATAAGCATAAATACGGCTAGCAACCATGGCATTACAAAAGTGTGGAGACTGTAAAAACGGGTTAACGTTGCTTGTCCAACACTCTCGCCTCCTCTTAGAAGCTCAACCATAAAGTCACCAATTACAGGAATAGCAGCTGGCACTCCGGAAACGATCTTAACAGCCCAATAACCAACTTGATCCCAAGGTAATGAATACCCCGTAACACCAAAAGCAACTGTTATAACTGCCATAACTACGCCAGTTATCCATGTCAATTCTCTTGGCCTTTTGAAACCTCCTGTTAAATAAACTCGAAAAACATGCAGAATAAGCATGAGTACCATCATTGAGGCACTCCATCTATGCACTGATCTAATTAGCCAACCAAAGCTTACGTCTGTCATCAAGTAACTTACCGAGCTATAAGCTTCAGTTACAGTTGGTTTGTAATAGAAGGTCATCGCAAATCCAGTCGCGAATTGAATCAAAAAACAAACCAGTGTTATTCCACCAAGGCAGTAAAAAATGTTGACATGCGGAGGAACGTATTTTGAAGTGACATCATCAGCTATGTCCTGTATTTCAAGACGTTCCTGGAACCAGTCATAAACCGGTGAAGAGTTCGCCATCCACTAATGAACTGTATTTTCAAATATTCTACTCGATGTGCCCCTTGGTCGCTGCAAAAGATCAATCCAATGCTTCTATCTGTTAAATCTTTGACAAAGCTACTGCAAAGAATTTGTGCAGTTGTTATTAGTTTTGGGATTTTGTTTCAAGTCCTAGCTCAGCCGGCATTTGCTCTTAATGATGGACAATTGCTTGTTGTTGAAACATGGAATTTAGTTAACGAGGGTTATTTAGAACCTAAAAAATTTGACGACATTCAATGGCGGAGATTGCGTCAAAAAGCGCTTGAAAAACCTATTAATAATTCACAACAAGCTTATTCTGCAATTGAAGCAATGCTTCTGCCTCTTGGCGATCCATATACACGTTTGCTTAGACCAGAAGATTATGAAGCCATGAAAAGAAGCAATATAGGAAGTGAAATAAATGGGGTAGGCCTGCAATTGGGTTCTAGGAAAGAGGATGGTGAAATTGTTGTCATATCCTCTCTTGAGGGCTCGCCTGCATCAGATGCTGGAATTTCAAGTGGCACAATTTTGAAACAAGTAAATGGACAATCCCCCAAACAACTTGGTCTTGAAGCCACTGCAGCAAGATTAAGAGGAGAAACTGGTACACAAGTCATTGTTGAATTGCAAAAACCTGATTCTGAATCAGAAGAAATCTCCCTAGAACGCAGAAGTGTTGATTTAAGACCTGTAAGAACAAAAAGGATTAGGAATGAATCCCATACATTTGGTTACTTAAGAATTACACAATTCAGTGAAGGAGTGCCTGATCAAGTAAAAGAAGCATTGCAAGAACTTTCAGGGAAAGATATTGATGGGCTTATTTTGGATTTAAGAAACAATTCTGGAGGTCTAGTAAGTTCTGGTTTGGCTGTGGCAGATGCTTTCCTTGGCGACAAGCCAATAGTAGAAACAAAAAAAAGAGACGGCATAAACGATCCTATTCACTCAGGAATAGATACTCTTTACAATGGTCCAATGGTTACGTTAGTGAATGGAGGTACAGCTAGCGCTAGTGAAATACTTGCTGGGGCACTTCAAGACAACAACAGATCAGAGCTAATTGGCAATAAAACTTTCGGCAAAGGTCTAATCCAATCATTGACAAACCTTAGTGATGGCAGTGGATTAGCGATAACTGTTGCAAGTTACTTAACCCCAAGTGGTAGGGATATACAAAATCTTGGTATAGATCCAGATCGTTTACTAGAAATGCCTGAACCTCTAAATCCAGGTTCAGATGAGGATAGATGGCTATTAGATGCAGAACTCATAATGCAAGCAACTTTAGATAAGGAAGAGATATCAGAACAACGCTCACAAGAGACTTTCAATAATGAAGAACAATTTGTTCCGAAAGAAATTGAATAAAAACATGTCATCTAGAACATATTTTGACCCCCTTCATCACTCAATTACCTTAAATAACATTAACCCAGAGGAAGAAATGGTGATGGAACTAATAGATTCCTCCCCATTTCAAAGGCTTAGAAGAATCAAACAATTAGGTCCGGCATATTTAACATTCCATGGCGCTGAATCAAGCAGATTTACTCACTCTATTGGAGTATTTCATTTAGTAAGAAGAGCTCTAAATCATTTAATTTTAATTGATCCATCTTTAGAAAAGCACAAATTTATTCTCTATGGTGCTGCTCTTCTACATGATATTGGTCATGGACCTCTAAGTCACACAAGTGAAGAAATATTTGGAATAAAGCATGAAGATTGGACAGCCAAGTTAATAAATTCGAGCCAAGAAATCATGGTTATTCTTAATAAATATGGTAAGAACAATTCAAAACAGATTTCAGACCTAATCAAGACAAGGAAATCAGAGAAAAAAGTAATTATATCTTTAATTAGTAGTCAGCTAGACTGCGATCGTCTTGATTACTTAATGAGAGATAGTTATACAACTGGTACAAGGTATGGGCAGATAGATATTGATCGAATACTTTCAGCAATGACAATTGCACCAGATGGAGATTTAGCAATCGCACCTAAAGGATTAATGGCAGTCGAACACTATCTAGTAATAAGAAATCTAATGTATAGAAGTGTCTACAACCATAGATTAAATGAAGTATGCAATTGGTTATTAAAAAAGATCATTCAAACTGCAAGGTCATTAGGGCCAAAAATAGTATGGGCTGATCAAGGCATGTCAGAATTACTATGGAATCATGAAAAAATGACCCTAGATAGTTTCTTATCAAATGATGATATTATTCTTGGATACCATATATCTAAATGGCAAAAATCCACATCACCCAATCTTTCCATTCTCTGCAAGAGATTTTTAAATAGGCACTTATTAAAAGCATTAAATTTATCTTATTTACCTATAGAAATCAGACTAGAAATTCTTGCAAAGGCTAGGAAAATATCAGAAAATAATCTTATAGATCCAGACATATCATGCGGCTTAAGAGAACAAATGGTAAAAAGTTATCATCCCTATAAATATGGACTGCGTCTTTGGGATGGGTCCAAACTTGAAGCGCTTGAGAACGTATCGCCACTAATTAAAGGATTAATAGAACCTAATGAATCCTCATGGTTGATTTATCCAAAAGAAATAGAGAATGAATTACTATCTGAAATAGAAATAATAAAGATAAAAACTAATTAAAAATGGATTTAAAATCTCAAAAGCTAGTCATCACTATTGATCATGATAGATACCTTAACTGGAAACTATTTCTAACAAACGAATTTAAAAAAATAACTTCTAAAAATGTAGAAATTGATTGTAGAGATATCAATCTATCATGCAAGGAAATATTATCATTGATAGAAATTTCTAATGAATTTGATTGTAAAATTATTGGTTTTTTTTCAACTTCTACAAGCACAATAATCAGTGCGCAATCTCTAGGTTATCCTTCCCAACTTATACTTAAAAAGTCTTCAAGTAACTCAAATAAAATTAACAATGTTTGTCCAGATTTATCAACCACTCGTTTTCATCAGGGAACAGTAAGGTCAGGGGAATATGTTGAAAGCTCTGGAGATTTATTGATTCTTGGGGATGTTAATCCCGGTGCAATCGTTAAGGCAGAAGGCAACGTAATTATATGGGGACGACTTCTTGGTATTGCTCATGCAGGAAGCAAAGGAAATTCTAAAGCGAAAATCGCAGCACTCCAACTCCGACCCGTTCAACTAAGGATTGCTAATAAAGTTGCCAGAGGACCTAAAGGGGAAAATCAACTTGGTCTTGCGGAACAAGCCACAATAGATTCCGAAAAAATTATTATTTCACCTTTGGAACTTACATAAGCAAAAAGCTAAATAGATCAAGGGTTTTTCAAATAGAAAATAGAAAAAATCACCATAAGAAAGATTAGAGATGTCTTCAAAAGCAAACTCAATGCAATCGTTCTTACAACAATCCTTTTTTCTTAATCAAAATCGAATTAAAGTTCTGCGAATTCAAGGAGGTCCGTGGGGACAGACACGCGCGTCATTCTTATTTGCTCTGGGAAAGGGGGTGTCGGGAAGACAACTCTTACAGCAAATCTAGGCATTTCACTTGCAAGGCAAGGATTAACCACTGCTGTTTTAGATGCGGATTTTGGTCTAAGGAATTTAGATTTACTTTTAGGTCTTGAAAATCGCATTGTTTATACAGCACAAGAAGTTCTTGAAGAGGAGTGTCGACTTGATCAAGCCTTGGTTAAGCACAAGCAAGAATCAAATCTATCTCTTCTTCCAGCTGGTAATCCAAGAATGCTTGATTGGCTAAAACCAGATGATATGAAAAGCATAGTCAATATGTTAAAAGAACAATTTAAGTACGTTTTAATTGACTGCCCAGCTGGAGTAGAAGATGGATTTAAGAATGCAATGGCAGCGTCTCAAGAAGCAATCGTAGTAACAAATCCAGAGGTTTCTGCAGTTAGAGATGCAGACAGAGTTATAGGTTTGCTTAATACAAATTCAATTAAACCAGTTCAATTAGTTCTTAATAGAGTTAGACCTAAAATGATGGCGAGCCAAGAGATGCTATCTATTGATGATGTTACTGACATATTGGCCTTACCTTTACTTGGTTTAGTTCTTGAAGATGAACAAGTAATAGTTAGCACAAACAAAGGAGAGCCTCTGACTCTAAATAGCATCAATTCCCCAGCAGCAAAATGTTATTTGAATATTGCCAAAAGACTTCAAGGTGAAGATATTCCGCTTATTGATCCAATTGAAGAAAGCTCTGGATTTGGCGCAAAATTTAGAAGACTAATGCAAACGAAAATCTTTTAAAGCAATGACACTTAGAGACATTATCAACAAATTACTCCGCAGGCAGCCTGCTAGCGCAAGTACTGCGAGGGAAAGGCTTCAACTAGTTTTGGCACATGATCGCTCAGATCTAAGCACCGATATACTTGATCAGATGAGAAAAGAAATCTTAGAAGTCGTCGCAAAATATGTAGAAATAGATATGGATGAAGGAGCAGTAAGTTTAGAAACCGAAGATCGAATGACAGCTTTAGTTGCCAATCTTCCAATTAAAAGGACTTTAAATGGCCAAATAAAACTTATAGAACCTGACAGCAACCCACAAGTTAATCCTAAAGAAACAGAAAATATTGGCCAAAATTCTCAAGAATCATTTGATAGCTAATAGATTTAAAAAATCAATCACTCTAAATAAGGCATTTTAAAAAATTTCCAGCTTAGATTTACTTTTATTTTCCTTTATTAGGTAAAGTACTTAAATTGCCGGCTTAGCTCAGCGGTAGAGCAGCGCTTTTGTAAAGCGAAGGTCATCAGTTCAAATCTGTTAGCCGGCATTGTCTATATAAGTTTTCTTTTAAAGCTATTAGAACAGAGCTTTGACTATTTTGATCTACCTGAAATAATCCAAAACAAGGCTGCAACAAAAAAAATATTGAAAAATTTAAATTCATAAATATAATCTATTAGCATTATTGGAGGTCTTAGAAGCCACCAAAAAAAGCTCTGCAAAACCAAAATAAATCCTAATAAGTAAATCATTAATTAAATACCCTTTATTACCACTGAGCCAGCTCTGAGGAGATTCCATCCCCCATCCTTCCATTCAACAACTGTGCTTGCCTTCCCCGATGAACTTGGCCAAGGGGTGGGACCAAGAATAGGAACGCCTGGAAATTGAATCGCAGCTTGGAAAGCATCCTTTACTGGATTCTTTCCAGAAATATTTGCGCTAGTAGTTGCTAAAGGTCCTGTTCTTAAAAGGAGATCCCTTGCTAATTTTAATGCTGGTACTCTAAATCCTAAAGAGTTGGAAGTGGAATTTAAATTGTTGCCAAACTCTCCTGTTGTAGGCAAAACGATAGTTAAAGCGCCAGGCCAATAAAAATTAGCAATTTTCAACCCATCTTCAATTGCACAAGGATGTACTAATTCAAATAAATCTTCCAAACACCCTCCCATTAATATTAAAGGCTTATTTAAAGGTCTTTTTTTGATTTCCCAAATTTTCTTTGCATATTCAGGATAAGAGCAAAGTGCTGGCAATGTATCAGTAGGGAATATACCTAAAGATCCATGATTTAACTTCGAAGCCAAATCAGAAATGTTTAATTGATTATTAATCATTTTCTTATTTACGACATATTGCATAACGCTTTATTCCACTTAAATCTTTTTCATAAGAAACATCTTTCATACCTAGACCCACCATGAAATTAATTATGTTCTCACTTTGATCATAATGATGTTCAAGAATCAACCATCCTCCTTTAGATAGACCTCTTAATGCACCAAATATAATTTTCTTAGAGGCATCCAAGCCATCATCGCCTCCATCCAAAGCTATAAGAGGCTCATGGTTTTTTACGATTGGTTCTAGATTTGCAATTAAATTAGAAGGTATATAAGGAGGATTACTTAAAACCAAATCAAAACCTCCCCACCATGTCTTCAAAGGTTGCCACCAATCACCCAAAGCAAATTTTACATTTGCATTAGGAACTAGAGCACTTAAATTTCTTTTTGCTAGTTGAAGAGCGCTTTTACTAATGTCAACTGCGTGTCCTTCCCACTCTGGTAAAGATTTAGCTAAAGATACAGCTAATGGACCAGATCCTGTTCCAAGATCAGCCCATCTTCCATTAATTTTATTTTTCACTTTTTTCAAAGCAAAATCAATCAAAAATTCTGTTTCTTGCCTTGGTATTAAGGCCTCTGAAGAAACTTCCAACTCAAAATCTCTCCAAGGGCATTTAGAAACCAAATATTGAAGTGGTATTTGATCTTTTAAATGACTTGACCAAATCAGCTCTAATTCTTCAATTGCAACTTCTAGAAAAAAATCAATTTCAGGATTCAAAATTATTTTCTGTAGTTTTGTCCAGGAAACTCCACCAGCAATATCGATAAGCCAATCTAAATCTACTTTTTTTCCACCTTTTAAAAGCATATTTTTTCTCCATTGAAGAAAGCTATTACCAGAGATAGAACTTAAAGTCATAAAATTAGTGACTTATTAGAGCTTTCAGGACCTTGTTCCAAATATAAAAAAAATTTCTTAATTTTTGCAGGTAACTTCCTAACCAATTTTAGACAGTCGTTTCTTTTCTGTACAACAACCAATTCTATAATAGCTTCTGCGCCGATATCACCATTAGGTTTGAGGAATGAAGTCTGACATTTAAGTCTTAAGTTCTTTACTAGTTTAAATTCACTTATTAATTCAACTTTTTCACCATGCAGAAAAGATAGTTTGTACTTGATTTCAATTGAAATAACTGGTATTTCAAAACCTTCAAGAGAAAGATCGGAATATTCAACCCCAACTCTTTCTAATGCATCAATTCTACTCTCCTCTAAGAAATTAATATAACTTCCATGCCACATAACGCCGGCATGATCTGTATGTTGAGGAAGAACTTTCTTGGTTAATCTCCATGAATTTTTATTTTTTCTCTCAATCAAAATAAATTTAATTATCTTCAGCTATATAGTTCTATAAGAAAACATTAAACGCAATAGCCAAGAAAAATACCTCAATAAAAACATTGATCTCAAGCTTATACTTGAGATCAATGTTTTTATTTTTCAGAAATCAATGATTGATTACTTTTTAGGACTCAATCTACCCTTACTAGAATCGGAATAAAAGCTTGATTTCTCACCATCACTGGTAGAGACAAACAAACCAATGAGAAAAATCGTTGGGACTCCAACGAATAAAAGACTTGCGGCAAAGCCAAAACTGGTGGTTTCCATAACCTAGGTTTTTACTCAGAACAAAATTTTACTTCAATAAACTATATAGCTCATTTGCCTAAAACTGAGATTTGAATCAAAGACCCTGAGATTTTGTAATTTGCCGAAAAATATGGTTGAAGAATGCTTGATTTTCTTAAAAGTCTTTTTTTCTAAGAAATAATTTGAAAATGGTCAAACTAAACATGTTTTTTATGTGGTTTTAAAGCCAAATTTTTCATTTTTTTTAAATCTCGACTGATCAAAAACGAGAAAAATTACAAAATCAATTTAAATTTCAAAATTTCTTTTTTTTTTATTTTTTTTAGCAATAGTCAGTCCACGACTGCTTATTTAGCAATTCAGGTCATTCACAAGCTGCAGGTTTTCCACAAATAGTGTCAAAAGTCATTTCAGGTATCTCCATCCTGTGCATTAACTCAAGCAATACCATTTACGATCATGCGAGTCTTGCTGCATTAAGCAGCTTCGTTATACGAACCTGACCCATGGGATTGCCCTGGTATCGGGTGCACACAGTCGTTATCAACGACCCTGGCCGCCTCTTGGCCGTGCACCTCATGCATACTGCTTTGTTAGCCGGCTGGGCCGGCTCAATGGCCTTATATGAATTGGCCATTTTTGATCCATCTGATCCAATACTTAATCCAATGTGGCGCCAAGGCATGTATGTCATGCCCTTTATGGCTCGGCTTGGAATTACAGGTAGTTGGAACGGATGGGATATTACCGGTGCAACCGGAGTCGACCCAGGTTTCTGGAGCTTCGAAGGGGTTGCTGCAGCTCATATAGTTTTCAGTGGTCTTTTGATGCTTGCTGCCGTATGGCACTGGACTTACTGGGATCTTGAATTGTGGGAAGACTCCCGCACTGGAGAACCAGCTTTGGATCTTCCAAGAATATTTGGAATTCATCTTTTCTTAGCTGGTTTAACCTGTTTTGGATTTGGAGCATTCCACTGTTCAACCGTTGGTATATGGGTTTCTGACCCATATGGGCTAACTGGTCACGTTGAAAAAGTTGCTCCTGTTTGGGGTGCTGAAGGGTTTAACCCGTTCAATGCAGGTGGAATTGTTGCTAATCACATTGGTGCAGGACTTTTAGGAATAATTGGTGGAATATTCCATATCACCAATAGACCTGGAGAAAGGCTTTATAGAGCCTTAAAGCTAGGAAGTCTCGAAGGCGTTCTTGCTAGTGCACTAGCTGCTGTACTGTTTGTATCTTTTGTAGTCGCAGGAACAATGTGGTATGGCTCAGCTACTACACCTGTTGAGTTATTTGGTCCAACAAGATACCAATGGGATTCTGGTTATTTCAAAACTGAAATAAACCGAAGAGTTCAAGAGTCAATAAATGATGGTTCTTCAAAAGCTCAAGCTTATGAAGCTATACCAGAGCAACTTGCTTTTTATGACTACGTTGGGAATAGTCCTGCTAAAGGGGGTCTATTTAGAGTTGGAGCAATGGTTAATGGCGATGGTGTACCAAGTGGTTGGCAAGGTCACATCTCATTTACAGATAACGATGGTAATGATTTAGAAGTAAGAAGAATTCCAAACTTCTTTGAAAACTTCCCTGTCATTCTTGAAGATAAAGATGGCAACGTCAAAGCTGACATTCCTTTCCGTCGTGCAGAAGCTAAGTATTCCATTGAGCAAACTGGAGTAACAGCTACTGTTTATGGCGGTGAGCTAAATGGACAAACATTTACTGACCCAGTAGTTGTTAAACGTCTCGCAAGAAAGGCTCAACTTGGAGAAGCCTTCAAGTTTGACAGAGATCGTTACAAGTCAGATGGTGTTTTCAGAAGCTCTCCTAGAGCTTGGTTCACTTATGCACACTTGTGCTTTGGCTTGTTGTTCTTATTTGGGCACTGGTGGCACGCCGCAAGAACCCTATTTGGTGACAGATTCTCAGGAATAGACCCTGAGCTTGGTGATCAAGTAGAGTTTGGTCTTTTCAAGAAGCTTGGAGACGAATCAACCCGTCGAGTCCCTGGTCGAGCCTAAATCAGGAATCCTTAATCCTTTACCGAGTACTTAGATGGAAGCTTTCTCCTACGTGCTAATTCTTACTTTGGCACTTGTAACCCTCTTCTTTGCTGTCGCCTTTCGTGATCCTCCGAAGTACGACAAATAAAAGATATAAAAAAGGCTCTGAAAAATCAGGGCCTTTTTTATATCTTTTATTTCTAGCTCAATAAATTAATCAACTTATTAGATTAAATAAAAATATTTTAAGCAATCAAAAAGTAGATTTATTTAATCTACCCCTTCTCAGAAGCCAAATAAATGTTTAAAGTTAGTTAAACCAATTGAAAAGGCCTGCATGCAGTGCCCATCTTGCCAAAATACTGACAGCCGAGTTCTGGAATCACGTTCGGCTGACTCCGGAAGAAGCGTAAGGAGAAGAAGGGAGTGCTTAAATTGCGACTTCCGCTTTACTACTTATGAAAGAGTAGAAACTGCGCCAATTACTGTGTTAAAGAGAAATGGAGCTAAAGAATTATTTAATCGAAGTAAAATAATTAATGGTTTAAATAGAGCTTGCGAAAAGACACTTATTAATTCATCTAAAATTGAACTAATTGTTGATGACATAGAGGGAGCGCTTCAACAGAGTATACGCAAAGAGATTGAAACAATTGAAATTGGAGAAATGGTACTTGCTCAACTAAAAGATATTAACGAAGTCGCATATATTAGATTTGCTTCAGTTTATAGGCAATTTCATGGAATTAATGACTTTATTGCCACCCTTGATTCATTAAAACCTCTAAAAAAACAAAGCTTGGCATCAGTTGTTTAACTAGAAAGACCTATCCATAAAGTACAATTTAGATTCAAGATGGTCGGCGGGCCATTTTGTGTTTCTTTCGTACTGTCATAAAAGGCAGACCGCCAATCAAGCATGTCTGAAAACCCTGCAAGCAAAGTTCAAGAAAAAAATCCTGAAAAAGAAAACTCAATATCAGATGAAGTTATCTCAAGCAGTGAAAGCAAAGAATTTGAAGATAATTCTATTAATGAATTAAAAGAGGAAGATAATCCTAAAAATATTCCCCCAGCTGACGACCCAATTAGCAGGGTTAATAAAAATGATCTAGAAAGTGCAGGTTTCACTCTTGATGAATTTGCATCATTACTAGGTAAATATGATTACAACTTTAAACCTGGCGACATAGTCAATGGAACTGTTTTTGCTCTTGAATCCAAAGGAGCAATGATAGACATTGGAGCTAAGACGGCAGCTTTTATGCCTATGCAAGAAGTATCAATAAATAGAGTTGAAGGATTAAGTGATGTACTCCAACCTTCTGAAATTAGAGAATTTTTCATAATGAGTGAGGAGAATGAAGATGGTCAATTATCCTTATCAATAAGACGAATTGAGTATCAACGTGCTTGGGAAAGAGTTAGGCAATTACAAAAGGAAGATGCAACAATTTATTCTGAGGTTTTTGCTACTAATCGAGGAGGAGCACTTGTAAGAGTAGAGGGACTTAGAGGCTTTATTCCTGGTTCTCATATAAGTACTAGAAAGGCGAAAGAAGAATTAGTTGCTGATTTCTTACCATTAAAGTTTTTAGAGGTTGATGAAGAAAGAAATAGGCTTGTTCTAAGTCATCGCAGAGCCCTAGTTGAAAGGAAAATGAATCGTCTTGAGGTTGGTGAAGTTGTTGTAGGAGCAGTAAGAGGAATAAAGCCTTATGGAGCATTTATAGATATAGGAGGGGTCAGTGGACTACTTCATATTTCTGAAATCAGCCATGAACATATTGAGACTCCTCACTCAGTTCTAAATGTCAATGATCAAATGAAGGTAATGATAATAGATCTTGACGCTGAAAGAGGAAGGATTTCCTTATCAACTAAAGCGCTTGAACCAGAGCCTGGCGATATGCTCACTGATCCTCAAAAAGTGTTCGATAAGGCCGAGGAAATGGCTGCCAGATACAAACAAATGCTACTTGAACAAGCTGAAGAAGGAGAAGATCCTATTGCAGTAATGACTATTTAATTATTCACTTATTAAAATGGCGGAGCTGTTAATAAGGAATAGTTCTGTAGGATTCATTAAGTTATTCATATTTGACAAAGATGGAACTCTCTCCAATAGTGAAGACTACTTAGTAAAACTTGCAAAAACACGAATAAAATTTTCAGCGGTCAAATTAGCTAATTTAAAAATAAACAAAATAAAAATTTGGTTATTAATAAAATTACTTACTTATATTTATGGATTAAAGAATAATAGTATTTCTGCAAATGGTCTAATGGCGATAGCCTCAAGAGATCAAAATATTATATCTACAGCTACAGTATTTTCATTAATTGGTTTTGATTGGTTTACGTCATTCTCAATAACTAAACAAATCTTTGAGGATGTAGATATTTTTCTGTCTAATAAAAAAGAATCTAATCTGAGAATTAAGCCATTAGTTACAGGTGCATTAGATCTATTAATTGCTCTAAGAAATGAAGAGGTTTCGATAGCATTAATGACAAATGATACAAAAGTAGGGACAGAAGAATTTATTTGCGTAAATAAATTAGATGGTATCTTTGATTATCTTTGGAGTGCTGAGAGTAAGCCTTCGAAACCAAACCCTATGGCAGTTATAGAACTTTGCAAAAAGATGAACTGCAAACCTTCAGAAACTGCTCTTATCTCAGATGCAGATACTGATTTAAAAATGGCCAAAGATGCTGATATACCAATCGTAATAGGATTTCTAGGTGGATGGGAAAATCCACCTACACTTACTGAACATCATTTAATTATCGAAAAATTAAATGAATTAAAGATTCAGAGAAACACCTAAAGTATTATTCAATTCAGATTTCCAATGAGTAGATACGTTTTCACCTCTGAATCAGTAACAGAAGGTCATCCTGACAAAATTTGCGATCAAATAAGTGATGCTATTTTAGATGCACTTTTGGCTGCAGATCCAACGAGTAGGGTTGCTTGTGAAGCAGTCGTGAATACTGGGCTATGTCTTATAACTGGAGAAATCACATCTAAAGCCGAAGTTGACTTCAACAAACTTGTTAGAGAAGTCATCAGAAATATTGGTTATGAAGGCTCAAATGCTGGAGGATTTGACTCTAATAGTTGTGCTGTCTTAGTTGCACTGGATCAACAATCATCTGACATTGCTCAAGGAGTAGATGAAGCTGAAGACCATTCAACTGATCCGCTTGATCAAGTTGGCGCAGGTGATCAAGGAATCATGTTTGGATTTGCTTGTGATGAAACTCCTGAACTTATGCCACTTCCAATAAGTCTCGCTCACCGATTAGCTAGAAGATTGGCAATAGTAAGGCACCAAAAATTAATTGATTATCTTTTACCTGATGGAAAGACCCAGGTTAGTGTTTCTTATGAAGACGGTGCTCCCTCCTTCATAGATACAATACTTATATCTACTCAACACAAATCAGAGATTGCTGGAATAACTCTTGAAGAAGAAATCCAAAAAAAAATTGCAGCCGATCTATGGAAATTTGTTGTTGAACCTGCTACCGAAGACTTACCTTTAAAACCATCAAAGAAATTAACTCGGTTCTTAGTTAATCCGACAGGAAAATTTGTTATTGGGGGGCCTCAAGGCGATGCAGGCCTTACAGGTCGAAAAATAATTGTTGACACATATGGTGGATATGCTCGTCATGGAGGAGGTGCTTTTTCTGGTAAAGACCCTACAAAAGTTGATAGATCGGCAGCATATGCTGCCAGATTTGTAGCGAAAGCACTAGTGGCAGCAAAACTTGCAAAGAAAGTAGAAGTTCAACTTAGCTATGCAATCGGTGTAGCAAAACCTGTATCAATACTGGTTGAGTCTTATGGAACTGGCAAAGTTTCAGACGCTGAATTAACTCAAATAGTTCAAGAACAATTTGATCTCAGACCTGGTGCAATTATAAAATCTTTTAATCTACAACAACTCCCAAGAATGAGAGGGGGACGTTTTTATAGAGATATTGCAGCATATGGACATTTTGGTAGAACAGATATTGTTCTTCCATGGGAGGATGTGTCTGAAAAAGCGAAAGAATTAAGCGTTCTTATTTAAAAATATTTTTTTCAATCTTAATGCGAAATAGTTCACTTGCTCTTGGGATAGATCTTGGTACTTCTGGGGTAAGGATTGCAATTATTAATACTCAAAAGGAAATATTGCATAAATCATCAATGCAATACTCAGTTGGTATTGAGAGATGGGAGGACTGGCTTGACTGCAGCAAAGCTTTAATCAAAAAGATACCAAAAGTACTAAAAGAGAATTTAGCCTCTTGTGCTATCGCAGGAACATCTGGAACACTTTTAGCTTGCAAACCAGATGGAGAACCTATTGGTAAAGCCTTGCCTTACTTCTTATCCTATCCCGAATATTCAAATGAAATTTCTAAACTCTTCGAGACAGAGTGTTCAGCCTCAAGCTCTTCTGGAAGTGTTGCTAGAGCCTTAAAACTTTTAGAATCACATGGAAATGAAATAATTTTAAGGCACCAGGCAGATTGGCTTAGTGGATGGCTTATCAATAATTGGAGTTGGGGTGAAGAAAGTAATAATTTAAGAATTGGTTGGGATATTTCTAAGAATTCATGGCCTGAAACTTTTAAAAGTTTAAAATGGTTAAATTGCCTTCCAAAAATAATTTCTTCAGGTCAAATAATGGGGGTAATCTCTGCTACAAAAGCAAATGAATTCGACTTACCTCATAATCTAAAAGTAATAGCAGGCACAACAGATTCTAATGCAGGTGTTTTAGCAACTTTCCCAAATAAAAATGATGGTATTACAATACTTGGTAGTACTATTGTAATTAAAAAATTCGTTAAGAAACCTCTTTTAGGTAAAGGAATATCAAATCATAAAGTATTAGGAAGTTGGCTCTCTGGAGGAGCATCTAATGCAGGTGCTGCAATACTTCTTGATTTTTTTAATCTAGAATATATAGAAGAATTAAGCAATCAGATAAATCCTATGAAAGAGTCAGGTATAGATCTTCTACCCCTATCAAAAAAAGGGGAAAGGTTTCCAATCGATGATCCAAATCTACTACCGAATCTCAACCCAAGGCCCGTAAGTGATGTTCTTTATCTACATGCAATATTCGAAGGTTTAGCAAAAATAGAGGCTCAGGGTTGGGCAAAGCTAAATGAATTAGGAGCTGATCACCCAAGACAAATAATTACTATTGGAGGAGGTGCAAAAAATATTACTTGGAAAAAGATAAGAGAAAGAGAAATAGGAATACCAATTAAAATTTGTAATAGGCCTCCTGCGGCAGGAGTAGCAAGTATTGCAATAAATACCTTACATTAAAATCTTTAAGAACTTTCTTTAAATTCGAAGAAAAACCTAAACAAAACAAACAAATTATAGATCGAGTAATTTAGAATTTATTTTATATTTAGCTTTGATCAATCATCATGAGCTTGGAACCAATTACGGAAGATTCAAGTACACGAATATGCAACCATATGAATCAAGATCACCCTGATGCAGTAAAAGCATATGCAAAATATTATGGAAAAATTAAAACTTTTAAATCAGCAAAAATGATAAGCCTATCCCCAGAATCAATTGAACTAGCAATTGATGACCTAAACATAGAGATAAAATTCGATCATATTCTTAAAGACTGCTCAGATGCCCATAAAACTTTGGTCAGAATGATTAAATCCATTCCATCGACCTAAATGAACCACTCATAAACAAAAAAATTTAGATTTCTTTATTTTCTGTCTCAACCTTAAAAATTGAATCAAAGAAAATTAAGGGAATTTCATTTTTTTTTTCAATAAGGTACGAACGTATTGTTAGATTATTAGAGGTTCAAGCCGGGATAGCTCAGTTGGTAGAGCAGGCGACTGAAAATCGCCGTGTCCCCAGTTCAAATCTGGGTCCTGGCACCTCCCTCTTCTGAATGCAGGGGCAAATGTTTTGAAGCCCAATTTCAAAGATAAATAATTTGTCTTATAAACATGTTTTATAAAGACTTGAGTCAAACAGTGATCTTTTTGAGCAGGATACTTTGGATCTAATTTGTTGGGTTTGTGAGCATTGTTAAACTTCTTTAGGGATTATTAAACACATCTGAATGAATCTGAAGAAATCCGTTTATTACAAAATCGCATAAGAGTTGATAATACAAGCTCAAAAAAAAAGATTATTTCGATCTTGAGTTAGCATAAATAAACTTAGTAGTTAAGAGATGATGAACCTTTTACTTGGAGTTCAAAGCACCTTTGATTTATCTAAAGTGGATTTTTCTTCAGGTCTCGGAATAAACTCGCCTGACCTTGCTGGTATTTCATTCTTAATGGTTATGTTTGCTGGCGTGCTTGCTCTAAGGTTAGGCACAACACTTAGAGATTCCTAACCTTCAGCAGTTCTCTAAGACTACGAATAAAATCCTCTAAAAAGATTGTAAGCATTAGGCAATTAAGCTTGATTTTTTTCTTTTAATTTCATAACCCATAGTTAATTTAATTATTTACGAATCCTACGAAGGCAATTTACGAGGACAAGGAAGACCACAACAAATAAAACTAAAAGATCGTTAATATCTGGCAAAATTAATTTTTTATATTCAATAGTATTTTAAACAATAATCCTAATGGCTGTTGTAATTCAGACTCTTTTGTCGTCAAATAACTTTGTAAAAGCTTTAAGCCTTATTGACAAACCCAAAGAAAGACTTACCCAGTAGATTATTCAATGAATAAAAAAAATATAAAATAGATTGTATTATGAATTTATTTTTTGATATCCTTATGTAGATATATCAGTTAATAACTATTTTCTTTTCTTATTATGCATAAACAAGATTTTAATGGGAATTCATATAATAACCCTGATAGTTTTGCCATGGCTTTTGATGCAGCATGGGATAATTATGATAAAGAAGTCAATAAAAAACTAAACATAGAAGAGAAAATTAAACTCACTTTTAATGAGATTAAAAATCACCCTTATCTTATCGAAAATCCAGATCAATCAAAAAATATAGCTTTATTCAGGATAAAATTGCTAGGGCTTTCATAAGTCTAAATTAATCAGATACAAAAAAAATTTGATATCAATAACTATTCTCAAAATAATCTAGGAACCATTCGGAAAACAGCCGAATTCCATCTTCTATAGAAGTAGAAGGTTGATATCCTACCCATGAATAAAGCAAGTCCATACTCGCAGCAGTAGATACAACATCTCCAGGCTGAATAGGTTGAAAATCCTTTATCGCTTTTCTTCCTAAATTCTTCTCTAGTAATTCAATAAAATATGTAAGTTGAATTGGATTAGAATTACCAATATTAAACACCCTATAAGGAGCTGATGAAGTTGAAGGATTAGGAATAAGTGGATTAAAATTGTCATCAATGCTAGCTTTCTTAAAACAGCAACAAATTATCCCCTGAATCACATCATCAATATAGGTAAAGTCTCTTTGCATTTTCCCATGATTAAATACTTTAATTGGCTCATTTTTTAGAATAGATTTTGCAAAAATCATTGGAGCCATGTCAGGTCTGCCCCATGGTCCATATACAGTGAAAAATCTAAGTCCTGTTGTTGGCAAATCATACAAATGGCTATATGTATGAGCCATCAATTCATTAGATTTCTTTGTCGCTGCATACAAACTTACTGGATGATTTACTGGTTGTTCTTCATTAAAAGGAAGATTTTTATTACCACCATAAACAGAACTACTAGAAGCATAAATCAAATGGGAACTTTTATTTTCTCTGCATCCCTCAAGGACATTTGCAAAACCAACTAAATTACTTTGTATGTATGCTGAAGGATTAGTGATGGAGTATCTAACTCCAGCCTGTGCTGCCAGATGAACAACAATCTTTGGGCTGTATCTTTTCATGATATCTGAAAATAATCTACTATTTTCAATAGAGATTTCACAAAACACCCATGATCCATTGTCCTTAGAGAATTGCTCAATTTGAGTTAGTCTTGATCTTTTCAATGAAGGTGAATAATAATCATTTAAATTATCAATACCAATAACCTGAAAATCTAAAGAAAGAAGAGATTTTACTAAAGCTGCACCAATAAAACCAGCCGCACCAGTAACTAGAATTGTTTGAATATCTTCATTAGAATTCATGAGTTTCTTATGAATTAAGAAAAATAAAATATCCATTATTCTAACACTTGAATGGTTAAATTAAAAGAAAAAAATATTTTCAACTTTATAAAATTTGAAATTAAAACTTATAAAAAATAATCAAATTAACATTAAATAATGAAATACTAATTTTAGTGGATTATTAATTTGCACTTTAAAGAGTTAAGATGAAGGAAGAGAATAAAAGACTTAATTTTCTTTTTTATAATGAGATGTGTTCTAGTAACAGGAGCTGCAGGCTTCATTGGATCTCATACAGCTCTTGTGCTCTTGAATGATGGCTATAAATTATTTTTATTAGATAATTTCTCTAATAGTTCACCAAAAGCTTTGCATCATGTTGCTGATTTAAGTATCCTCACAAAAGAAGAATTAGGCGAACGAGTATCAATAATTAATGGTGACGTACGAGATTCTGCTTTATTGCAGAATATTTTTTCACGAGCAAAAAGCAATGGGGAAGAGATCACCTCAGTGATTCATTTTGCTGGATTAAAGGCAGTTGGAGAGTCATTTGAAAAAGCTATAGATTATTGGGATAACAATGTTGCAGGTACAATTAAACTCCTTCAAGTGATGGAAAATAATGCTTGTAGAAATATTGTTTTTAGTAGTAGCGCGACAGTTTATGGCTCTAGCAAAGAAAAAGCTCTGATAGAAACCGATCCTATTTCTCCAATCAACCCGTATGGATTAACAAAAGCTACTATTGAAAAAATGCTGGCAAATATTGCTGGATGCCAATCTACAAGGATAGCAAAACAATATAGTCCAAGGGGGTGGAAGATTGCTTGCTTGCGATATTTCAATCCAGCAGGTGCCCATCCAAGTGGGAAAATTGGAGAGAATCCAAAGAATATTCCAAATAATTTATTTCCATTAATAAATCAAGTCGCTATAGGAACTAAAGAATTTTTAACCGTTTTTGGTAAGGACTGGCCAACACCTGATGGGACAGGTATTAGAGATTTTGTTCATGTAATGGATGTCGCAGAGGGGCATAAAGCTGCTCTTGATATACTTATTTCCTCCAAGCCACAGCTTTTAATTATAAATTTAGGGAGTGGAAAGGGAACAAGTGTACTTGATTTGATTAAAAAATTTCAGTTTTCGACTGGGATAGATATCCCCTTCAAATTCAGCTCTCGCAGACAAGGTGATTCAGCAATATCTTTAGCCAACCCTTCTAAAGCCTTAGAATATCTAAATTGGAAACCTAAGCGAAAGATTGAGGATATTTGTAGAGATTCATGGAATTGGCAATATAAAAATCCTATGGGATATAAATAATAAATTTGTTAGGTTAATATCTTTAGAAAATAGTCTCTTGTAAGTTCTAAACCTACATTAAGGAGAATATTTGGCTTCCAGTTTAATTCTAAGTTCACAAGACCTATTAAAGGTTTTCTTCTTAAAGGATCATCTTCTAATTTTATTTAAAACTTAAGGTTGACTTTTTTACTAGATTTCTTCCTAATTAAATTGGCTATTTTGATTATAGATAATTCTTCGGAATTAACTAAATTTATTCGTCTATTCCTTGAAGAATTCATGAATAAAATAAAACTATCAATAAATCTTCAACGAAACAAAAGCTTCTTGTTTGTTTACCATTACAGTAGATTATTAGATCCTCTACGTGTATTGATTGAACCAATAAATTCCTAATTAATCTTCCATAATTTAATAACATTCTAAGACCATATGTATTAAATATCCTAGCTATTATAATTTGCACATTGTGCATTTTCAAATAGTCATAACAGAATGATTCAACCACACGCTTTCCTTCATCATAGCAACTACAAATTCCTATGGGACATACATTCCCATTATAACTTTCTGATTGAGGATGTCCTGAAGGATTGCCATAAGCCTCACTAGTGCTTGCAAATAATATTCTAGCCCCTACTCTCCTGAGGGAACTCGGCATAGTATATGTTCCTAGAAAAATAGTTTTAGCTGTTTTAATTGGATTAAATTGATAATGAATTGGAGAAGCTGGACAAGCTAAATGTCAAATTCTGTCAACATCATCTTTATTGGCTAAGTAACATCATGATGAATAAGCTTGAAAGATGGATAACCAATCCAATGCTCAATATTTTTTCTGTTTCCAGTAAAGAAATTATCCAAGCATATAACTTATTCTTCAACTTTTTTTGAACGATCAACTAAATACGAGCCTAAAAAACCAGCACCCCCTGTAATCAAATTACTAAAGGAGATGCAGTCATAAGATTTCAGGCTTTTATGATTTATTTTAGTAACATACAAATGATCCTGAAATTTATTAATTATGTATCACGTAAATCTTTATAGATTAAGTAAATTAATCATACATTAAATAGGATAATTAAATTAGTAACCTTTAAGTAGCAAACTAGCCTTAGCGAGGAGTCCCCTTTGTCAAAAGAAAAATTACGTAAGTTCCTGCTTATTTCCTTGATTACAGGAGGGTTCATTTTACTTGTCTTCTTAATTCAAACATATGGTATTGAGCCATTACGAAGCGCAGTCAGAGAAATGGGTATTTGGGCACCTTTGGGAATTCTCCTACTTCGCGGTATAAGTGTAATCCTTCCAGCATTGCCCAGTTCTGTATATTCCCTTTTAGCTGGTTCATTACTTGGATTCAAAACTGGATACATAACAATATTTTTATCAGACTTAATTTTTTGTCAATTAGCGTTTTTTATAGCTAGGAAATTTGGAAGAATACCCGTTCGAAAATTAGTTGGTGTAAAAGCGATGAAAAGAATTGAGAGCTTTAATCAAAATCAATTGGAGGGGAATTTTTTCTTAATGACAGGACTTCTAATGACTGGTCTTTTTGATTTCCTTAGTTATGCGCTGGGGATAGGAGGAACACGCTGGCGTCTTTTTACACCTGCTTTAATAATAAGTCTATTAATTAGCGATTCAATTATTGTTGCTGTAGGGGCAGGAGTAAGTCAAGGAGCAGGGCTGATGCTAGGAGCAGCTTTATTAGGTATGTTTGCACTTGCAACAATAACTGGTATCAGCAAAAACAAGACATCCGGAAGCTAAGAAAAGCATTACTCGTGAAGTACAAGATTAAGGAAATGGTTAATAAACGTAATTAAGATTGGAAAATTTATATTCACACTCTTTATATTGATAAAATAACTTACTACTAATATTAATATGTCAACTATCCCTTTCAAAGCTCTCAACATGGGTGGAGAGAGTATACATCTAGAACCAGTTAAATATAATAAAAGTAGAATATCGGGAAGCAAAAGAACAACCTTTAATTTACATATTAAAGGCGCCTGCATGCCTGGTCAAAAAGACATGTTCACAGTAACGTCTAGCTCAAAACCAAGCCTAAATTCCAGTTTATTATATAATCAAAATATGAGCCGATATAGACAAGATAAAATAGAAAGTTACAATTATAAAAAACCAAATGAAAATATTATTCCATTAGAATTTTATAAAATAAATGAATTTGTTCCTAATGACGATGAAGCCTTTCTTATAGCAATAAATACTTTATATAGAAATATTTTTGGAAACTTATCATTAATGGAATCGGAACGGCCAGTTGATCTTGAAAGGAAATTAAGAAATGGTGATATCACAATAAAAGAATTTACTAGAAAAGTTTGTAAGTCTAATATTTATAAAGAGTTTTATTTTAATAATATAAGTCAATACAAAAGCATAGCACTAAGATATAAGCATATACTTGGTAGGCCAATTATAAATCAGAGTGAAATATCTGAAAGTTCAAATATTATAAATAAACTAGGTTTTGAATCTCATATAGATTGGTTAATAGACTCTGAAGAATATCATAAAGTTTTTGGTGAAGATATAGTTCCATATATTAGATCCTGGAATTCTGCAGTAGGTCTTACAACAAAAAGTTTTTTAAAAACAGCTTCAATCACAAAGTGCTTCGCTACAAGCGATATATGTTAAACATTTAGTTTTTCTAAAATGATAACTTCAATATACTAAAGAACAATCTAAATCCAAAAGAATCAGTGAGTAATTTTTCTACTAAATTCCTTTGCCGAAGTAAGTGCTTGCAGCTATTTCAACTACAATAAAATTAATTATAAAAATCACTAAAGTATCTAAGAGCTAAGAGACATGAAAAAAAGAAAGTTTAAATCTATCAGAAAATAAAATGCTAATTGAGGAATTCTTTTTAAAGAGTGTGGGAGAATGGAACTCTATGAGAAGTGGACACTCTTTAGCCTTCCAAGAGTTTGAAGAAATAAGAAGTAAAATTAAAATAAGCACCATAAAATCAAATGATTCTAGAGTTAAAAATTTATTAGAAGAAAGGTTATTGACTAATTATGAAATAAAAAAACCTTTCCTGATTAGTTGGGAAGCGATGAGTGAATGGGAGGATGAGAATCAGAAAGACAGGTCATCTGGCGAAAGTATACTTATTCCTTTAGAATTTTCGAAGAATGAAGGAATGATTATAAGAAGCCTTGGTTATATTGAAGCTATAAAAATAATATCATTATATAAAATTCTTAATGATGGTACTCTGATTATTTACTCAGACTATAAGCATATTACGACTGAAGAAAGAATCTGGTTTGTTTCTAATAATTTAAGAAGTAGAAGCTCTGTTACACGAGCTATTGATTCTTTAGCTATATTGCAAACATCTTATGCATCTGAAATTCGTTGCATAAAAAATAAATGATAATTTACTTATGAAAGATAAATCTTTATTAGAATTTTCCAAAATCATATCGGGTATATTTAGTAACAAAGAACAAGCATTACAAGATCCAAAAAAGTTTGCACATATTCAGATACATATAAGGCCTCTATTTTTTAAAACTTTTGAATGTTACTCCTTCTATTCCGAACAAAGATACCAACATGATATATGGAATCCATATAGGCAATGTATAAATATACTAACAAAAGAAAGAAATATTTTTATTATGAGTAATCACAGAATTGAAAACAAAGAAAGAGTTACTGGTGCTGGTATTGATATATCTCTTTTGAATGAATTTGCAAAATGCAAATTAAATAAGAAAATTGGATGTTCCATGCATTTTAGAGAAGCTATTCCAGGAAATTACCATGGAAATATCGAACCAGGGGGAAAATGCTATATACAAAAAGGAGACGAGCTAACATATGTAAAGAGTAAAGTTGAATTGAATAATAAAAGTTTTATTTCAGAAGATTCTGGATACGAAAAAGAAACTGATAGGAAAGTTTGGGGATCAAATTTTGGACCGTTGGTATTTAAAAAACTTAGAAATTTTGACAAATTTATTGATAAAAATTGGACATAATTTATTTATTTTATAAACTTACATAGCATTTATAAAGAACAAATCTGCTTAGCCTTTAATCTAACAAATCTATGACTATCATTTAGGAATATCTTGGCTATATTATGATTCAAATCGATTTGATTATTTTGTAATACAAGTAAGGCTGTATATCTATTTTTCCAGAAAGGTGTTATGCTTTCATCTGAAAAATTTTGAAAGTCACTATAGAATTTAGGATCATTCAAAATACTCCAAACTTGAATAGCTGACGATTTAAACTTCATATAATCAGGCCAACTATCTGATAATAGAAAATTTACTTTCTGCAAGAGAGATCTATCATAAAATCCCTTTTCTAATAATATTTTATATGCATTTATAAAGAAATATATAGCGCCATAGTCTACTTTAGCTCTATCCCAATTAATATTTAAATAATATATAACTTCGTCAAAGGAATGATTTAATAATTCTTGTAATGAATGATAACATCTATTAAAGTCTGTATGAAAAAGTTGATCAATTAAAAAACCTATATCTTTTCTAAAATTGTTAATTCTTAAAGTATTTATCTGTTTTGGATCATCTAATATAACTGAGTCTAATGAATTAATTAGACTTATATTCTCAATATGTAATGAATCATCCATCCAAAGAGAATCAATAGCTTGTATTTTAAAGCTAGGAGAAATTGGCGCTTCTAATACAAAAGGTATCATAGATAAATGACCTGCATTAATAATATCTTGAACTGCACAATGTCTATCATTTTGATTTGAAAGTCTCAGGAAATCCCTCAATTCAAAAAGTTTATCTTTCTCACCTGCAAGTCTTATTAATGCAGCCAAAGCAGCTCCTTTTATAGAATGAGACGATTTGGGATCTTTTGATAATTCTCTGATTTTTTCCAATTCTTTTTCAATTCCTAAATTAGTCAATGTTTGTATTACTATTCTTTTATTATGAAATGGCTCATATAATTTTGAACAAATCCTATTAATAATATCAATGTCATTACATTTAAGTTTGCCTAAAGACCAAATAGCAGTCTCAATCAGATAAGAATCATCATCAATTAAATAATTAGCTATAGTTGGAATAGCTTTCTTGCAATTGAATAATCCAAGAATCTCTACCGCTTTTCTTCTCGCGATCTTAAATTCAAGTTGTTCATAATCAAACTTAATAAATTCTAAAAGTGCATTTTCTGAATCTTCACCAGGAAAATCTGCTAAATGGAAAACTGCCTTATAATAATCTGCAGCAAACTCAATTTCAGATAGGGGTTTTCTAAGTGTATTTATAGCATCTTCTTTATTTATTTCAGGTAAATTATTAAAAGGATATCTTTTCACTTGAATATGAGGTGATGCATTTATAAGAAAGGCCTAAGCCTAATATTCAGCATATATTTTGTTACGCTTAAAAAAACATATTTTTATGAAAATACATGGAATACTTAATCCTAAATAATCAGATCTAGATAATATAATATATTTTCAAGTGAATAATGAAAAATTGGATAATAAATCTCCAACTAAATTTAATCTTGATGTAAACCATACCAAGATCGATGAAATACAAAGCAAGCTAAAGAAAGGAGAAAAACTAAATCCAAGTCCAGAAATAATCAAGTTCTTAGTCAAAGGTCTTTGTGATACAAATGGTTTAGTTAGAAGAAGGTATGCAGAAGAATTAGGGAAAATTGGTAAAGCAACCTTACCTGAATTAATTAATGTTCTTCTGAACAGTCAAAACGTTATACAAAGAAGAGCAGCCGCCAAGACTTTAAAATTAGTTGAAGATCCAGCCGCTTTACCTCATCTGATAAAAGCACTTACAAGTGATTCAGATCCTGTAGTTCAATGCTCCGCAGCAGGCGCAATTGCAATTTTTGGAGAAGCTGCCGCGAGTCATTTAATAAATGTCTTAAAGAATCAAAGCCTTACAGAAATGCAATACGGGCTTGCAACCTGGTGCCTAGGCTTTATCGGAGCAAAAGCGCCCAATACGATCAAAAAAGCTGCTGAGTCAAACAATAATAATGTCAAATCAGCTGCAATCTCAGCACTTGAAGAACAAATCAGAGATTCACAAGATAAAAACGCAATTCAGCTAGTAGAAAATGCACTTAATGATACTGCTGAGATTGTTCAAATTGAAGCTATTAAACTAGTTGGAAAATTATATAAAATAGAATCTTTAATTCCTATCTTAATCGAAAAATTAAAAAATAATAGTCCAGATATTCGAAAAGCATCCGTGTTATCATTGATGCAACTAAATATTAAAGAGGCTCTAGGTTCACTCAAAGAACTTCTTGAGATAGAGAAGGAAGATCATATCAGAAACATCATTAAATTAGCTATAAAGAAAATAGAAAAACGAGATTTTGATAGATAGATTAAATCATTTTATACCTTAAAATATCCTCTTTTATCATTGGATCAATTGAGCTATCATTTAATAATTCATCAAATAATTCATCAACTGATTGATCTCTCATTTCTACTAGTGCGCTAACAGAAGCTTTTGCCTTTAACAAGTCTTTATCTCTAGAGGTTTTTATTAAGATATTTCTTCCATAAGAGCCTAATTGCCTAAGTATAGAAATAACACTTAATATTATCTCGGGAGAATTATCATTAAGCGCTGAATTAATTACGGAAATCACATCATCATTTAGTTCTTTTAAACTAAAATTAACTATAACTTTTATAATCGTCTTAAGGCAACTAACTCTAACAGTTTTTTTGTTACTTCTAAAATATAGTTGCGCAATTGGCTTTAAACTTTCTTCTCCATATTCTCCCAAAGCTACTATAGATTTTCTTCTTAATACTATATCTTTTTCTTTTAAATTAGCTAAAAGATTATCCATAAATCTAACTGAAAAGTCTTTCCTTAAATCTATGCAAGCTTGAGAATAAATATTTGGATTTGGATGCAAAAAATCAGCATAAAGTTGAATATATTTCTTTAAATTTATAAAATCACTCATTAAAGGTTTGAATTATAATTTATAAAACTATTTCAAGTAAATCTATTTATTCATTAAGCAAGGGCATTTATTAAATAATCCAATAACCCTTTTAATTCTGTTTCAGCCTGCTGACTCATAACCTCGTTGATTTTAATTTCATCTCGAATGAACATAAATGCTTCTATGTATGCAGTTGTTGGCAATAACTGAATGCGAATAATTTCTCTCATACCTGATATACCCCATTCATCTAAAGGACCAGTTCCACCAGTAACCAAGCAATAATTAATAAGGCGCAAGTAATGATGAATGTCTCTAACACATTTATCTTTATTCGCCTGTTCATATGAACCGTTTTGATAGACAGCATCGACAGCATCGTTAGTAAATTTATCGAGACAAGAAGCAAGCTTTTCTGCAGCCTCTAAGCGAGCCTTAGCCCTATCAAAAGAACCTTTAACAGATTCAAAATCACTCATGCTAGGAAATCTACCTGCTGCATCAGCGGCACTAACAACGGTTGTAACTGCAGATTTCATAGTGATTTAGGTGGTTAAGTTCAAAATGCTCTAGTAGAGGGAAAAACGTCAGAAGTGAGGTTTCAGCTCAAAGCCTCTATGACTAGATCAAAATAGGTTGCAGCCTCAGCCGCTATATCTTGACACTGTGCTCCTGAACCAGAATTAATCCCCTTAAACATTTTCCTTCCTGTATTTGTTTCTGTCATAATTGCGACTGTGGCAATCTTCATAATTTCTACTGCTCTAATAGCATTTGAAGTTGGTACTCCTAGAGCAAGATATGTTTCTTTTAAACCATTGAGGCATCGATCTTCAAGCACAGAAGAATCTCCAGCTAGAAGTGCGTAACTCACATATCTCAAAATAATTTCTCCATCCCTCAAGCAAGCAGCCATTCTACGAGTTGGGTAGCAATGTCCTCCTGGCTGAGTCAATCCAGTATTTTCACAAACCATTCCTGCAATAGCATCTGCAGCTATACAAGAAACATTTTGAGTTATTGCAAGGGTTGCATCAATTCTTTTATTTGCATCCTCAACATACTTTCTTAAATCTGCAAGATCCTGACTTCCAATCGCTGCGCCTTTTGCATCAGCACTAACAACTGTTCTGGAGAAAGCATCAAGCATCTTTTACTAGTTATCCAAAGCAATAAGTAGTGACATTACTAGTCATTACTTATTTAACTTAAGACTTATTGCCAAATTTCACTGAAAAATACCCTAAGAACGAAATGCTTCTTAACTGTGAGGATAAATTTTCAACAAGATCAATCACAAAGTTATCTCAAAAAGCTTATACGCACTAGGGATATAAGTAGCTTGGGCTATTGTTAAAATAAAATCAATGCAGAATCCGACAGTAGAAGAGCTTAAAGAATCCATCAAGCAACTGAGCGACTACCAAAATCGTTTAGAGAAAGAGGTGGTAACTATTTCACGCAAACTAAAAATGCCCCAAGGGAAAATTGATTCAATTATTAAGTCTCATAAAGAACTAAATCAAATCAGAACAATACTTTCGAAACTTAATAACCAAAAAGAAAATTTAGTCTTAAATTTGAAGCCATAGATTTATCTTTAAACTTCTATTCAAACAAAATTTATTCAAACTTCATTTATTTTAAGACTATAAAATGAAAGAATCAAACAGTATATTTTTGAATGGATTAAATGAGGCTCAATCTCATGCAGTTGATCATTTTCATGGTCCATTATTAGTAGTAGCAGGGGCCGGAAGCGGAAAGACTAGAGCTCTTACTCATCGTATTGCACATTTAATTACTGAATACAAAGTTGATCCAAGCTCTATTCTTGCAGTTACTTTTACAAACAAAGCTGCAAGAGAAATGAAAGATAGACTTGAATTACTTTTAGCCAAAAGATTATCATTTATAAACCATGGAATGCCCTGGCAAGCATTACAAGTAGCAGAACAAAGACAAATTCGCAATCGTATATATAGCGAAATTAGCCGAGAATTATGGATAGGTACTTTTCATGCTTTATTTGCAAGATTATTGCGCTTTGATATTGATAAGTTCAAAGACCCTGAGGGATTAAAATGGACTAAACAGTTTTCAATATATGATGAAACTGATGCTCAAAGTCTTATCAAAGAAATCATTACACAAGACTTACAATTAGATCCTAAAAGATTTGAACCCAAAAAAGTACGATGGGCTATTAGCAATGCCAAGAATCAATGCTTACTTCCTGATGATTTAGCAAAGAACCAAGAAGGTCAACGTGGCAAATTAGTTGCTGAAACTTACAGGCTTTACAGAAAAGCCTTGGCTGCTAATAATGCCTTAGACTTTGATGATTTATTATTAATACCTGTTCAATTATTGCAGCAGAATGAAATTATTAGAGATTATTGGCACAGCCGCTTCAAACATGTTTTAGTAGACGAATATCAAGATACTAATTGGACTCAATATGAATTAATTAAACTATTAGTTACCAATGGTAAAGATCCATCTTCTTTCAAAAATTGGAATAATCGTTCTGTTTTTGTTGTTGGCGATGCTGATCAAAGTATTTATAGCTTTAGAGCTGCTGATTTTAGAATATTAATGGGTTTTCAAGAAGATTTTGGGGAGAAAAATATAGATAGTAAAAACGACTCAACTCTCGTAAAGCTTGAAGAAAACTATCGATCTACCTCTACTATTCTCAATGCAGCAAATTCATTAATTTCGAATAATAAAGAACGCATTGATAAAGTTCTTAGAGCCACAAGAGGAGAAGGAGAAGCTATTAAATTAACAAGATGTGATGATGAGATAGCAGAGGCAGAAGCAGTTGTTCATAGGCTAAGAATTTTAAATGCAGCAAATCCAGAAATAAATTGGGGAGACATGGCTATTCTTTATAGAACTAATGCCCAATCAAGAGCAATTGAAGATTCTTTAGTGCGATGGAGTATTCCATATATTGTTGTTGGAGGATTACGTTTTTATGACAGAAGAGAAATTAAAGATCTTTTGGCTTATTTAAGACTTTTAATTAATCCATCGGACAGTGTCAGTCTTCTAAGAGTTTTAAACGTTCCTAAAAGAGGAATTGGTAAAACAACAGTTCAGAGAATAAGTGATGCTGCAAGTCAACTAAAAATCCCTCTTTGGGATGTAGTAAATGATCCCGAAGCTGTAAGGTCACTTGCTGGAAGGTCAGCTAAAGGCCTTTTGGTATTTAGTGAACTCATAAATGAACTTCAAAGTCATCTACTTTCTTCTAACCCTGCTGAATTAGTGCAATTAGTTTTAGAAAAAAGTGGGTACTTAAGTGAATTAATTGCCACAGGAACAGATGAGGCTGAAGAAAGAAGACGCAATCTTCAAGAATTAGTTAATGCTGCTTTGCAATATCAAGAGGAAAGTGAAGAAGCAACCTTAGAGGGCTTTTTATCAACTGCTGCATTATCAAGCGATGCAGACAACAAAGATACTGCGTCAAATCGAGTCACATTAATGACTCTTCACAGCAGTAAAGGCTTGGAATTTCCTGTCGTTTGTCTTGTTGGAATGGAGCAAGGATTATTTCCAAGCTATAGATCTCTGGATGATCCATCTTCCCTTGAGGAAGAAAGAAGACTTTGTTACGTGGGACTTACTAGGGCAAAAGAAAAACTATTTCTCTTTCATGCAAGTGAGAGAAGAATGTGGGGAGGGATGAGAGAACCGGCCATAGCCTCCATATTTCTATCTGAAATCCCTGAAGAACTTGTTAAAGGGGATATTCCTCTATCTGGTGGGACAACAATAAGAAGGGAGAAGAATCTAGATAGACTTACAAGAATTGATCGCCAAAGTAATAAACAATCTTTTCTTAACAACGCTGAAAATGGCGTAAGGAAAACATACTCCGGTCCTTCTCCAGGAAAGAAATGGTCAGTTAACGATAGAGTTGAACATTCCTCATTTGGAACAGGAAAAATAACACATGTTTTTGGTTCAGGTGAAAAAATTTCTTTAGCTATAAAGTTTGCTGGAATGGGATCTAAAATATTAGACCCAAGATTAGCGCCTTTAAAATTAATTAATTAATAAATAAAATTGAAAAAATTATAATCAATCAAAAACAATAACATCTCATGAAATTATTTAATAAATCAGAAATTGAGAAAGAGATCAAGGAATTACCCAATGGTATTCTAACTATTCTTTTAGATACAGCTACCTCAATTAATATAAACTCTATTGCAATTGTTGGTGGAATTGTAAGAGATATAATAATGAAATCTAAGAACAAAGATTATGAAATTATCTTTAATGATCTAGATATAATTATAGAAGGGGAGACCACAATTTATGTAAAAGAATTACAGAAGTATTTTAGTCCAGAAAGAGTAAAGATTATTCGCAACAACAGCACTTATAAAACATCAGAAATAACAATTGACGGGATCAAAGTTGATATAGCTAGCGCCCGTAAAGAGACTTATCCTATACCTGGTGAAAATCCAAAAGTTAAATCATCATCAATCAAAAATGATCTCAATAGAAGAGATTTTAATGTTAACTCTATGGCAATTGAACTGAAAGAAAACAAACTAATAGATTTGTTTTCTGGATTCGATGCTATTTCAAGAATGAAAATAGATTTCTTGCATGAATCAAGTGTACTGGAGGATCCTACCCGCATTATCAGAGCATCTCGATACTCAGCAAAGTTAGGTTTTGATCTATCCAATAGAGCCGTTAGTCAAATAAGAAATACAATAAATTCCTGGCCTTGGAATTGGCATATTGGTGATAATCCTGATTTAGCACCTTCAGCTTTGTCAACAAGATTAAAAATGGAGCTTGAATTACTTTTTAAAAGTAAAGATTGGGAAAAGGCATTAGGTAACCTAAATGAATGGGAAGGCCTAAAAATAATAGATTCAAAATTACAGGATAATAAAAATTTATTAAAAAATATTATTTTAGCAAAAGACTCAAATCTCGATCCCCTTATTGCATTTGTTTATGAAGCAGAAAATCCTATATGTCTCTCTCAAAGACTAAAATTATCACAAAAACAAAAGGAAATAATTGAAGGAGCATATCAATTAAAAAAATACCTAAAAGATATTATAGATAGAGAATCATATAAAAACTGGCCTCCATCAAAGTGGACATATGTTCTAGAATCATTCAATATAAATGAATCTTCTTTCATACTAGAAATTTGCAGGAGAAACCCTTTAAAAGAATATTTATCATCTTGGTTATACATCTGGAAGAGAATAGAGTCACCCATCAAAGGAGATGATTTAATTGCTAAAGGTTGGAAATCTGGACCAGAATTAGGGATCGAAATAAAACGGCAAAGAATGAAATTAATTGATGAGAGGAATACACTATGAATAAGTCAAAAAAATTGACTATAAAACAAAGCCAATTTTTTTCCATGGCCCCTTACGAAGAAGTTCTTCTGAATAAATAGATGAACAACTAATAACTAAAGGCCCACACGTTTGTGGATCCACTAAAACCTTCAGCATAGTATTATATAAATCGCTTTCAAATGAAAAATCATTATAAATTAATTCAAACCTTAGGTCTTTGGCTCCATAAATATTTTTTAAAAATATTTTATTTGAAGGAGACAAGCTACTCTCAAAACCTTTATATAAAAGTTTTTTTACACCATTATAGACTGGTATCTTATCAAGCTCAAGAATAACTTTAACAGGTTCTAAATTCATATTTAATTGATTAATATTTGTAGATTCAAGCATTTCAGACAAATGTCCAAGCAAACCAAAACCAGTTATATCAGTACATGCATTTACAATCTTTGAATATTTATTTATATTCTCTAAATTATTAATATAATCAACAATTTGATGCTGACTCTGATTCATTTCATTTAGTACAGAATCAAGCTCATAAGGTTTCACTCTGCCATTCATAAATGCAGAAAAAATTACTCCAGTTCCCAATGGTCGACTAATTAAAAGTTGATCCCCTTTTTCCATACCTCCCTTATGCCAAAAATGTAATTTATTATTAATAAATCCATTTACAGTTAATGAGCTTTCGATTCCTAGAGAGGAAGGCTCATCAGAGATTTTAATTGATTCCAAAGTATGACCACCGATAAGTCTTGCGCCTTGTATAGTTAAAGCAGAATTAATACCTTCCAATACTTGAACTAACAATTTTTGTTGCAGGTTATTAGACAAGGATGGTAAATTAATTACTGATTGTGCAGAAACAACAGATCCTCCGCATGCCCAAATATCAGAGCAAGAATGAAAAGCTAAAAGTCTCCCATTTAGCCATGGATCACTAATTAAAGCAGGGAATCCATCAACACTTTGTATCAAAGTCTTACCAGAAGATAAAACTCCTATATTAATAGAATCATCAGTTGAAGATTTTATAAAATCTAAGTTATTCAATGCTGATTGTAAAGGAACATAAGCTAACTTTGCAGCACATCCTCTACACCTAATTATCTCATTTTCAGAAAACTTTTCTGAAGCCATATCATTTAGAAGATAAAATTTAGACATAAATCTTTTATCAATTAACTCTTTTAATCTTGATAGCCAATTAAAAGGACCTATCAAAAACTTACCCCAAGAAATAAAAGCTTTAGAATTCTTTTTGCTAGAGTTTATATCTAAAAGTTGTATTGCTTTTCTCTGAGGTTTCCATTCCTGAAGCTTTAAACCTTTAGTTATACTCTCTAAATTTTTAGCTAGTGGAATAGCAGAGCGAACTGCCCATACTCCAGATGAAGGACGGGAATCATCCTTAATTACGCCACAATCTCCTACAGCAAATAACTCAGGATAATTTAGAACCTGAAAAGTGTTTTTTGTTAAAACTCTCCCATCTTGATTGACAGGTAAGCCACTATCTTTTATCCATTCAAATGATTGATTACCAGTACATATTAATGATGGATATAAAACAGATGAATTCTTTTGTATTAGCTCAATATTTAAAGCTTTTAAAGTATTTAATAGATTTTTTGCAAGTTTCCTGCCTCTTTTAACTTTTAATTGAATAGGTCTTTTTGGCCATCTCTTTCTTAGAGAAAAAGCTATTTCTATCCCAGAAAATCCTGCACCTATTATTACAAATGGTTTAGCATAAGAATCATCCTTATAGATATCTTGATCGACAATAAAGCTAAGTGATTCAGAGAAAGGTTTAATTGGGATAGCTAAATTTTTATCGCTACTAATAATAGAATTAAAATTTAAATTAGTTTTTGTTCCTATATTTAACGATAGTAAAGAATATTCAATTTCTGGTCGTCCTGCTAAAAGTAGTTTTTTGTCCTTAAGGTTGATACCCTCAATTTCTGCCATCACAAATGAAACGCCTGCCTTTGAAGCAAGATTCCTTAAATCAATTAGTATTTCATCAATTTTGTATTTACCTGCTACCACACCTGGAAACATCCCAGAGTAAATAGTTGTGCTTGCTTTATTGACTAAAGTAATCATTCCAGCAGGCCTCAATTTTGGATGCATTGCCCATCTAAGTAAAACAAGGGCATGACTATGACCACCCCCAGCTAAAACAAGATGATCACTCAACATGATTTTTTGAATATTTCTGGAACACAATCAGATGCCTATGATTTCAAAAAAGCGAGATTAGGAATTATCGGTGGAAGTGGACTATATAGGATAGATAACTTAGAAAACATAGTCGAATTAAGCTTAGACACTCCCTATGGGAAACCTTCAAATAAATTACTCATAGGCAATCTATTTGGAATAGAGGTTGTTTTCCTAGCTCGCCATGGCGAAAACCATACTTTAAATCCAAGCGAAATTCCTTATAAAGCAAATATCTGGGCTTTTCGATATCTAAATGTGAGATGGTTAATATCAGCATCGGCAGTGGGGTCTTTAAAAGAGAATATCAAACCTTGCGATATTGTCATACCTGATCAATTTATCGATCGAACTCAACAAAGACCATTGACTTTTTTCACCAATGGAGTTGTAGCTCACATAAGCATGGCAAATCCTTTTTGCGAAATTTTGTCTCAAATACTTTCTCAAGAAATAGAAAAACTTTTAATCACAGGGAAAAAATTACATATAGGGGGAACATATCTCGCAATGGAGGGACCAGCATTTTCAACAAGAGCAGAGTCAAACTTATATAGAGATTGGGGATGCTCAATAATAGGGATGACAAATCACACCGAAGCAAGATTGGCAAAAGAAGCAGAAATTGCTTACTCAAGCCTCTCTATGGTTACTGATTATGATTGTTGGAATAAAGATTGTGAAAATGTATCTGTAGAGATGGTTATTGAAAATCTTCAAGAAAATGCAAATTTTGCAAAGTCAGTAATATCAGCTGCAGCAAAAAAAATTTCATCATCCAGACCACCAAGCTCTTTTCATAATTCATTAAAAGATGCTCTAGTAACTCCTAAGGAGTATGTAGAAGAAACGACTAAAAACAAAATCAACTTATTCACTAATAAATATTGGCTTTAAATAAAAAACCAGCCATCATAAATAGATGGCTGGTTTTTTATTTAGAGAAATTGATATTTTTTCTAGTTAAAACTAACCAGCGTTACCAATACCAGTATATGAACCATAGAAGAAAATACCAAGAACAAAAATAACAGCTGTTCCACCTGCAGTAGCTACTAACCACAAAGGAAGTGCCCCTTCTGTCCACCGTCTTTCCCAGGAGATCGCAGGACGACCATCGGGTAGACGGTCTCCTACTCGTCCGTCAGGTCCTTTTAATTTGCTCATGATAAAGAGTTTTTAGTTAAAGAAGTAGCTGGAAAAAAGAATTCCCATTACAAAAACAAGTAAGAGTCCAAGATAAAGACTTGTTCGGTTTAGTTCAACCGGAACTTTATTTGGATTTGGATTGACTTGCATGGATAAAAAAGCAATCAGATGAAATTTGTTTATTTCAGACGCGTGTCAAGTTCAGCCTTGGAATCAAAGCGCTGAACAACAACAGGAGCTTTGCTTTCTCCAGCCTGAAAATACGTATCTGGTCTAGGAGTCCCAAAAGCGTCGTAGGCAAGCCCAGAAGACACAAATAGAAATCCTGCAACGAAGATCGCAGGTAGTGCAACCGCATGGATAATCCAATAGCGGACACTAGTAATGATCTCAAAAAACGGGCGTTCCCCGGTTGATCCGGCAGCCATAGCCTCACTTAATCAGCTCAGTGATCTTATCAAGCGAAAATCAAAAGAATGGATCTCTGTTGCAAGCTGGTTACACAGAGTCATGGAAATAGTCAAAAATTAATTGATTCACCCCTTCCATCTCAATAAATTCCCCCTTTCTCCAAATACAAATCCCTTGGTAATGCCACTATTTGAATTGTCCATAAATAGAATTCTTATGAAATTTGTGGGCACAGAATCACCAACAGGGTCTTGATCCCAAGTTTTGCCATCATCATTACTTACTAATAAAGTTCCATTTCCTCCAGCTGCCCAAATTGAATCAGCAGGATCCCAAACAAGATCTTGATAGTTATATCCATTAACGATTGGGATGATGGGCTTAGTCCAAGAATCGATATCATCTGGATCAGAATTAAACCTAATCTCAGCACCTCTAGAAAGCATCCACAAATCTCCATTAGGCTTCTCACCAACACTTTGAACTCTCTTACTACTTGCTCTTTGATGTGGGCTCCAAGTCTTCTGCTCTGGACTTAAAACTGAGAAAAAGTTTCCAAGACTACTAACACTTATATAACCACCATCATTTGTGCGTCTTAAGTCTCTTATTCCTCCAGAACCAGAGGTATCAAGAACTAATGCTTCCCAATTCGAGCCTCCATCTTTAGTTTTATAAATTGCTCCAGCAGTAGTTGCTAATTCAGCAGAATCAGTACCAATGGTGGTTATCAAATATGGATCTCCAGGTAACTTATTACCCAAATCAAGACGAGTCCAATTTTTTCCTCCATCAGTTGTATGGAGAACTAATCCTGGCTGACCTGCAATCCAACCTTCTTGATCTTTGAAATCAATACTAATCAAACGAAAGTTACCTTCGCTTGGAATGTCCAAATTTCTTTCAGACCATGTAATTCCTCCATCAGTGGTCTCCAGAATCAACCTATCTGTACCAACTAAAAAACCATTTGTGTCATCTACAAAGTCAATATCTAGAGGATTCGCCTCAGTATCTAGATCGACTGGTGACCATGGACTAGAGGAACCCATGGCAGCATTGCTAACAGTGCATCCGCTTAGAGCTACTCCAAGTATTAAGACAAGCGTCAAATTAATGACATTAGAAAACAGGCGTTTCATTTCAAAGAATAAAGAGAGAGAAAACAGGCAGCGGCTAAAGCCAGGCTTCCAAAAATAAGTACGTTTTTCTGGCCTGAAGGAAGTTTATTAAAACCAAAGCCATAAGTTAGGTTTTCTTCAAATCCACTAGGCTTTGATTTAGGTCCAATATCCTTATATCCACCAAATCCTACTCGACAGACTGGACATCGAAACTTCTCTTTATCTATATCTAAGAATGAAGTTCCTGGCTCAATATTCAGCTTTTTTATACCTTCATCAGGATCATATATAAAACCACAGCCAATGCACTCGAAACGATTTAATTTGAGATCAAATTCCTCTGAGGAGCTTTTTGGTTCAAAGGCAATAATTTGATTTTGTTTTTCATCAAAATTCAAATCTTCCAAGGAATTTGCTTTGGTTTTGGTGTCTTCACTCACGGTTTTAACTTTCACATATGACAACTCTATGGCACTAATCAAGAAAATGACTGTCAGAATGATATTGAAATCGGTAATTCATTCATGTTTTCCCTTCAGGGTTATGAGTATTTTTTAGGATTTCTTCTTATTTCTGGAGCAGTTCCTATCCTTGCTCTTACTACAAATAAGTTAATAGCTCCTAAAAGCAAAGCTGGAGAAAGACAACTTACTTACGAATCTGGAATGGAACCAATTGGAGGTGCATGGATCCAATTTAATATTCGATACTACATGTTTGCACTTGTTTTCGTTATCTTTGACGTCGAGACAGTGTTCCTTTACCCATGGGCGGTTGCATTTCACAAGCTGGGATTATTAGCATTTATAGAAGCACTTGTTTTTATCACAATACTAGTTGTGGCATTAGCATATGCATGGAGAAAAGGTGCCCTTGAATGGAGTTGAATCCCTTGAAAGAATCTCCCTCAACCGAAGCTGTAAGGAGCCTTAGAGAAGCTTCGTGTGGTCCCATTGGCGTTCCGTCCGTAACCAGCGATTTAAGCGAAAACATAATCCTCACAAGCCTTGAAGATCTTCATAACTGGGCAAGGTTAAGCAGTTTATGGCCTCTTTTATATGGAACTGCTTGCTGTTTTATTGAATTTGCCGCTCTAATTGGATCTCGATTTGATTTTGATAGATTTGGATTAGTACCAAGAAGTTCTCCAAGGCAAGCAGATCTCCTAATAGTTGCTGGAACTGTGACCATGAAAATGGCACCTGCTTTAGTGAGGCTTTACGAGCAGATGCCAGATCCAAAATACGTAATTGCAATGGGAGCTTGCACTATTACTGGTGGCATGTTCAGTGCTGATTCAACTACAGCAGTTAGAGGTGTTGACAAATTAATACCAGTTGATCTTTACCTTCCTGGATGTCCTCCAAGACCAGAAGCAATATTTGATGCTGTAATTAAGTTAAGGAAAAAAGTTGCAAACGAATCAATTTCAGAAAGAGCAAAGATTACCCAAACTCATAGATATTTAACTATTCCTCATGAAATGAAGAGAGTTGATCCCAAAGTTAATGGACAATACCTCACAGCAAAATCACAATTGATTGCATTAAATCCATCTCTATCAGAAGAGTTTGACGAATCTTTAAAAGAGGTTCAGAAAATATCTGAAGAGCTTTCAAGTAATTAATCACCTCTTAAAAAAACATGACAAATGAAACTGAAATTGTAGTCGAAGAGAAAAGCTCTGGTCCAATAAGCGAATGGCTTTCTAAAAATGGATTTAAAAATATTCCTCTCAAAGAAGATCATCTTGGAATTGAAGTTATCAAAATTAATCCAAACCATCTTTTATCAGTAGTTGAAGCATTAAAAAATGATGGATTTAATTATCTTCAATGCCAAGGTGGATACGATGAGGGGCCTGGATTAAATATTGTTTGTTTTTATAATTTAATAGAGATGAATGAATCTAAAAAAGATATTCATCCTCGCGAGGTAAGATTAAAAGTATTTCTAAGTCGAGAAGGAGACTTAACTGTTCCTAGTTTGTACAGTCTTTTTAGAGGGGCAGATTGGCAAGAAAGAGAGACCTTCGATATGTATGGTGTTAATTTCAAAGGGCACCCACATCCCAAAAGACTTTTAATGCCTGAAGATTGGAAGGGATGGCCATTAAGAAAAGATTATGTTCAGCCAGATTTTTATGAAATGCAAGATGCATATTAATTTGATTTATTTTCCTTTTTTGTATCTTCTATAAAATCTCATTATTGCTAATGCAAGACTCCTAGGATCATGTCTCAAGGTAGGAGTAGCTTTTAAGCCCTGAAGCGAAGCTAAATAAACCTTATATCCTCTAGATACAAGGTCAATTTTATTGCATTTGACTGGCTCAGCCCCTTTTGATTTGTAGTAATCAACCAAGGGGGAGGGTTCCAATTCATCTTGAGCAAGTATTGAACTAAAAATTTTTCTTGTTATCCCTCTTGATGCCAATTGAGCCTCAATGGCTCTGACGTGGCCTGTAACATCAAGCCCATCCGTTTCTCCAGGCTGAGTCATCAAATTACATATATATAATTTTGGAGCTTTGCTTCTCTCAATGGCTGAGACGATTTCAGGAACAAGTAAATTTGGGAGGATTGAAGTGTATAAGCTTCCTGGGCCTATTAATATGATTTCAGCATTTCTGATAGCTTCCAAAGCCCTTGGCAAAGCTGGTGGCTTGGGGGGATAGCAACCAATTCTGATTATTGGAAGCGGGGATTTCCCAATAGCTGACTCTCCATCTATTCTTTCACCATTTTCAAGTTCCGCCCATAATCGAACATCAACATTAGTAGCTGGTACAACTTGGCCTTGAACAGCGAGCACCCGACTTGAAGCAGTAATTGCTGTTTCTAAGCTTCCTGTGATCGCAGTTAATGCAGAAAGAAAAAGATTTCCAAAACTATGTCCTTCAAGTCCACTACCTGAAGAAAATCGATACTGAAAAAGTCCTTTTATCAGTGGCTCTTCCGTAGCCAAAGCTGCTAAACAATTTCTTATGTCGCCAGGAGGCTGAACACCCAGTTCTCTTCTAAGGATTCCACTACTACCTCCATCGTCTGCCACAGTAACTATTGCTGTAATTCTGCTGCTATATCTTTTTAAACCTTTTAATAATGAAGATAAACCTGTTCCACCTCCAATAGCAACAATATTTGGACCTCTATTTAATTTTTGTTTAGCCCTTAATGCATCCACTAAAAAAGTATCTTTTTTTGTACCTAAAGCCTGCTTAATAGATTCAAAACTTCTTCCTTGTCCCCAAATCAAAAGAGCTATTCCTATCAAAAAAACTATTGGTCCAGAAATATTCCTTGGTAAAAAAGTAGTTATGAATCCTAAAAACCAAAACAGAATTTCAACAACCCAATAAATTGGGCGCAGATCAGCCCAAATAGATGCTCCGATCAAAGCAATTAACAATCCCATTCCAGATGTCATCATCCATCTCTTCACTACTAATCCAGGCAAAAGCCATCTAATAGCTCTTTTAAAGCGCGAGTAGAGTTGAAAAGACAAACTCGCGAAAAAGCTTTTACGCTTAGCAGATGTTCTTAATTTTCTTTTTCTTCTTTTTTTCAATGGATTCAAATTAGAGAAAATTCTACAAAGAGAACAAAGTAATTAATTCACATAAACTCTAGTTAAACCTCCCAATTCAGACATCTCATACAATATGAGATAAGTAAAGAAAAATTAGGAGACAGAGTGTCAAAAAACACTCACGTAATGTGGATGAAAGATCTCAGTGTAGAGCTGGGATCAAACAAAGTTCTCAATGAAGTAAATCTTGCCATGCGTGCAGGCGAGAGACTAGCAATTGTTGGTCCTTCTGGATCAGGCAAGTCAACAATTCTTCGTCTCCTAGCTGGTTTACTCTTACCTTCTAACGGAAGTCTTAAAATATCAGGTATTGAACAGAAATATTTAAGGCTTGATCAAAACGAACCCCCTGATGTGAGATTAGTTTTTCAAAACCCAGCTTTATTAGCATCCTTAACTGTAAGGGAAAATGTTGGTTTTTTACTTGATAAGCAGAAAGTTTATTCTGAGGAGATTGTTAACAAAAAGGTCATAAATTGTTTGCAGGAAGTTGGTCTATACGATGTCGCAGAAAAATTCCCAAATCAACTAAGTGGTGGCATGCAAAAAAGAGTCAGTTTTGCTCGTGCCTTAATTAGTAACTCAAAAAAAGAACACCAATCAATTCCTCTTCTCTTATATGACGAGCCTACTGCTGGATTAGATCCGATAGCTTGTACTCGAATTGAGGATCTAATTATTAAAACAACTGATGTAGCTGAAGGCTGCTCAATCGTGGTAAGTCACGTTTCAAGTACAATTGAGAGAACAGCTAATAGAGTTATTTTGCTTTACGATGGTAAGTTTCAATGGGATGGATCTATAGATCAATTTAAACAAAGTGAAAATTCCTATGTAAAACAATTTCGCACAGGTAATCTTCAAGGACCCATGCAACCCGAGGAGTTATAAATTTATGCGCAGAAGCTTACGTGATGCGTTTGTTGGTTTTTCACTTTTAGGTGGATTAGTTATCTTTTCAGGTGCAATGCTTTGGTTAAGAGATTTTCGTTTAGGTTCTCAAACCTGGGAGATATCTGCAAACTTCAAAGATGCAAGTGGTCTTGCAAAAATGTCTCCTGTTACATATCGGGGAATCAATGTAGGTTCTGTTCAGAAGATTAATTTCACCCCAAATACTGTTGAAACCAAAATCAAATTAAACAGCAATAACCTAATTTTACCAAAGCCTGTAATTGCAAAAATAGTTACAAGCTCTGTACTTGGAGGAGATGCTCAATTATCTCTAATCTCATTAGGTACTTCATTAAAGAAAAACGAATTATTGACAGTCAAGAAAGATTGTCCTAATAAAAGAATATTGTGCAATGGAGACAAAGTTAAAGGCATTGAAATGATTAGCATATCAAGTCTTACAGAGGGTTTAGATGATCTGATTGATCAAGCTGATAGACAAGCTATAATGGATAAAGTATCAGAATCAATTAAACAATTTGATAGAACTCAAGCAAATCTTGATGAACTAGTTTTGCTATCCAAATCAGAACTTATAAGAGCAAAACCTATAATTACTGAGCTAACAAAAGCTTCTTTTCATTTAAATAATATTCTTGCACAATTAGATAATCCCAAGACATTGAAAGATATTCAGGAACTTGCATCAACATCAAGTTCACTAACAAAAAAAATCAACGAAATGAGTTCAAATATGGGAAGCATAATGGAAGATAAAGAACTTGTAGATGCTCTTAAAAGGGTAACTATAGGTTTGAGTAAATTATTTGATGACATCTATCCTTAAATTCCAAAGATTCAGCTAACACTATTAATTGCATCCATCGCAATAGAGGCAATTGCTTGATCACTCGCCTTAGGTAATTGAACATATTTTCCTCCAGAAGCATCAGCTAAATCTTTACCCATACCACTTGCAATAAACTTTCTTTCTGTATCAATTACCAGCAATTTAATCCCTAATGAACGATAGCGCGAAGCAACATCAAGAACTTCTTGTTTCAAATCAGGAGGTTCTTCCCCCTCAAGAACAGGTTGACCTAATGAAGTGCTTAATGGAACGTTTCCTCTCCCATCTGTAATGGCTACCACCACCACCTGACCGAGGTCACCAGTCGCTAAAGCATTTGCACCTACTCTTGCCGCTTGAGTTAGCCCATGTGCAAGCGGAGATCCTCCTCCACATGGCATTGCCTCAAGTCTTCTTTTGGCAGCAGTAATTGATCTTGTAGGCGGAAGCAAAACTTCTGCTTGATCTCCTCGGAAAGGAATGAGGGACACCTCATCTCTGTTTTCATAAGCTTCTGTCAACAAGCGAATAACAGCTCCTTTTGCGCTTTGCATTCTATTTAGAGCCATAGAACCACTTGCATCAACCAAGAAAATCACTAATGCGCCTGCCTTACGTTGTAGTAATTTTGCACGCAAGTCTCCTTCCTCAACAATAACTTTCCGATTAGGTTCTCTTTCCTTCCTAGCTTTTTGATAAGGAGCTGCAGCTCTCAATGTCGCATCTACTGCAATTCTTTTAACAGGACCTCTTGGAAGAATTGGTTTTACGTATCGTCCTCTGTTATCACTTAAAACAGCAGATCGACTTCCGCTATTCCCACTCTTTGATTTATTAGATGAAAACAGCAATAAATCAGGATCAACAGCGCATGCTTCAGGATCCAGCATAAATTCTTCTGGAATTGGAGGAGAGGACTCTTGATCTTGATCTTCTTCTTGATCTTCTTCTTGATCTTCTTCTTGATCATTATTTTCTTCAGACTCTTCTGGTGGTGGAGGAGGCGTCTGTTGATCTTCAGGAGGTGGCGGCTCCATCTCCTCTTCAGAAGGCATCTGCATAGCCCTTGGAGCAATTACAAGTCTTACTGCAGCCTTTAAATCATCAGCTTCTACTAAATCTCTCCCGCATAAAGCAGCATGAGCTTTAGCAACTCTTACTGCATACAACTCTGACCTATGTCCCTCTACTCCTCCTCGAATGGCTTCTATCACTAAGTATTCAATTTGTTCTTCACTAATTTGAACATCTTTAAGCCATTGCCTTGCTAAAAGCAATTGTGTTGATAGAGACTCGGTATCCTCAGACCATTTCTTAGAAAAACTTTCACTGGATTGGCCATGAGCAATAGCAGACTGAGTTATTTCAACTCTTTGTTCATTTGTAATTAGTTGATCTGCAGATAAGACAATTGCAAATCTATCCAAAAGATGATCTCTCAAAGCACCCTCTTCTGGGTTATAAGTAGCAATCAAAAGAGGGCGACACGGATGACTTAGGCTCAAGCCTTCTCTTTCCACCCTATTTTCACCTGCTCCAACTGAAGCCAAAAGAAGGTTTACGATGCCATCATCCAACAAATTCAATTCATCTATGTATAAAACACCCCTATGGGCTTCGGCTAATAATCCTGGTTGAAACACTGAAGTTCCACTTGACAATGAAGCCGTCACATCAACAGCACCAATAAGCCTATCTTCAGTTACGCCTAAAGGAACCTGAATAAAAGGTGCAGGAACAACTTTTTTTGGTATATTTTCTAAATCATTTTTATTTTCAAGACTTCCTATATTTTTTGTAACTAGTTTTTTAGTCAACTCATCCCATTCTCCTAAAAAATAAGGATCCAGGTTTCTGCCTGCTGGATAAATTGATGATCCATCATTATTCTGATTATCAACTAATTTATCAAAGTCAATTATTTCAATTGGAGGAAGAAGGGCGTGCAAACCTCTGGCTAAAACAGATTTTCCGGTTCCACGTCCACCTGCAATTATCACACCACCCAAACCTGGATCAACTGCAGCAAGCATTAAAGCAAGCTTTAATGTTCCATGACCTGTAATTGCAGCAAGCGGAAAAGCTCGATTAGCTCTATCCATGCCAGCGACCTCTTTTACGGCCGAGTTCATATTGTTGTTATTTAAACCACTGGAGACCATAGGGTTGGATAAATCAATCAAATTTTTGAAAGTCTTTTAATATTCTCATGACTTATGCAAAACCAAAACCAGAATTGAAACTTGTCATCTCAATAGGAGCAAATATCCCTGGCATTCTCGGAGATCCCATAAGAACAATCACTGCTATAAGGCCGCAAATTGAAAAAAGCATAATTCAATGGAATGTTGCTTTAAATTGCCAAACAATTCAAGCTCAAAATATTGACAAGTCTTTATCTTTTGAATGGGCGCCTTTATTTGAAACAGATCCTGTAGGTGGGCCAACCCATCAACCTAAATTTATTAATACAGTAGTTGTTGTAGCAGGTGAGGAATTTGCAACGGTCAAACCTAATGAAAAGGCAGCTATCTCTTTAATGAAAAAATTTTTAGAATTAGAAAAAATTGCCGGAAGAGAAAGGGGAAATACAGAAACAACCTGGGGGCCAAGATCTTTAGATATTGATTTCATCTCTTGGGGAGGACTGCAGGTAAATACAAAAACGCTAATTTTGCCTCATCCAAGATTAAGTGAGAGAAACTTTGTCTTAACTCCCCTTTCGGAAGTTTTGTCAAAGACTCAAGGGAAACCGAGACGCATAAAACCTCAAAACATTTGGCCTGAGTAAAACCAATAACAAAATAATCAACCTTTTATAAAAAAATCAGTCATCCTATATGCGTAGGAAATAAATAAATGACTATCCCAGGACCTGAACCTTCAGAAATTGTTGAGACAAAAGCTTGTCTTGATGCAAAAAAAATTCGTTTTGAAATTAATAAATTTCTCATGCCTAATTCAATGGAAGGTGAATTTGGAATTATTCGACATCCAGGAGCTGCCCTAGCTGTACCAATCACAAAATCTGGTGAAGTTATTATTCTTCGTCAATACAGATTTGCTTGTTCAAGAAGAATTCTTGAGTTTCCGGCTGGTACTTTAGAAGAAGGCGAAAGCCCACTTGAATCAATTAAAAGAGAAATTCAAGAGGAAAGTGGTTACTCTGCAGATAAATGGGACAATCTTGGAATGATGCTTCCTTGCCCAGGCTATTCAGACGAAACAATTCATCTGTTCCTTGCAAGAGATTTAAATAAACTTGAAAAAAAGCCTCAAGGTGATGCAGATGAGGATATTGAAGTATTAAAAATGTCCATAGGGAAGTTAAACGACATTATTGCTAGTGGTAAAGAATCCCTTGATGGGAAAAGCATTACTGCGTGGTTCAGAGCATGTCAAATATTGAATATAAGATGACAAACTTTAGAGCAATATTTTGGCATAGAAGAGATTTAAGGATGGAAGACAATATTGGTCTATTCGAAGCATGCAAAAACTCAAAAAACCTCATTGGGGTTTATATTTTAGATCCCAATCTTTTAGATCTAAATAAAACAACATCGGAAGCAAAAAATTGGTTTTTGGGCGAAAGTCTATTAGAACTCCAAAAAAATTGGAAGATCAGAGGAAGTAGATTATTAATATTAAATGGAGATCCTATTCAATTGATATGCAAATTATCTGAATTAATTAAAGCTGAATGTGTTTACTGGAACGAGAATATAGAGCCTTATGAAATAAAGAGAGACAAAGAAATTAAAAATAAACTTGCAAAAGAGAAAATTAATGTCTATAGCTTCTCAGATCAATTAATTGTTAATCCCAGTAATATAAAAACCAACAACAATGAGCCATATAAAGTATATGGCCCTTTTTATCGTAAATGGATTGATATTATCCATAAAACCAAATTATTAGACAATAGTTTAATAGAATCCTCATTAACACCTGCAAAAATAGCAGGTCTAGAAGATAGAGAAATATCATCAATTAAAAACTCTGATTTAAATTATTGCACTATTAAAAAGAGTAATCCAATTTATAATCTACTTTCTTCGAACAGATTCAAAAATACAAATCTCTGTCCTTGCAAACCAGGCGAATCAGAATCAAAGAATCAATTAAACTATTTCATACAATCTGGAGGAATTAATTCATATAATAAAGGAAGAGATATTCCATCATTAGAATCAACCTCTAATCTAAGTGCAGCATTAAGTTTAGGGACATTGAGTTGTAGAGCTGTATGGAATGGAGCTCAAATTTCAAAAAATATTGCAACTGATGAATATCAAAAAGATTCTATTAATATATGGATAAAGGAACTTGCCTGGAGAGAGTTCTATCAGAATGTTCTCTTTCATTTCCCAGAACTAGAGAAAGGTTCATATAGAAGAAAATGGTTTAATTTTCCTTGGCAAAATAGAGCTGATTGGTTTGAAGCTTGGAGTAGTGGATTTACAGGTATTCCAATAATTGATGCTGCGATGAGACAACTTAAGAATTCCGGATGGATGCATAATAGATGCAGAATGATTGTTGCTTCTTTTTTAGTAAAAGACCTATTAATTGATTGGAGATGGGGAGAAAATTTCTTCATGAGAAGCTTAGTTGACGGTGACCTGGCATCAAATAATGGAGGTTGGCAATGGAGTGCTAGCAGTGGAATGGATCCAAAACCTATGAGGATATTTAATCCTTTTAGACAAGCTTCTAAATTCGATGAAAATGGTAATTATATCCGCAAATGGATTCCAGAGTTATCACATATCTCAACACCTAATCTACTCTCAGGTGAAATCAATTCTTCGGAGAGAGGATGCTATCCGAAACCTATAATAAACCACAAGGATCAAACATTAATTTTCAAAGAATTATATTCAAAAATGAATTAACTTATTTTCTAAAAATTTCTTTTATTGTATTAATCACATATGATTGCTGAATAGATTCTAACTCAGGGAAAATAGGTAGACTAATTACCTGATTACATACTGTTTCAGTTACAGGAAGAGATCCTTCTTTATATCCCAGTTCTTTATATGCAGGCTGAAGATGAATAGGTATTGGATAATAAATTATTGTATTCACTCCAAGCCTTTCAAGTTCAGTTTTAAATAAATCTCTATTCTCATTATCTATATCTAACCCTGGCGTAAATTTTATATTTTTTACAAATGAGTTGTCCATTATTCTTATCACGAACTGATTCCAGGAATGACCAAAATTATTAATTAAATTGTTTGATGGTAATCTGATGGCTTCTATAACCGATAACTTATTTATATAATGATTTGCTATTTCTTTTCTTTGCTCGATCCATTTATTTAATCGAAGTAACTTAACATTCAAAATTGCAGCTTGTAATGAATCCAATCTACTATTATATCCGATATTTGTATGAAGATATCTCTTGGGCATCCCATGAATAGCCAATTCCCTAATCGTTTTTGCCAGTTCACAATCATCAGTAGTTATTGCTCCTCCATCTCCTGCTGCACCTAAGTTTTTAGTAGGGAAAAAACTAAAACAACCAATATCACCATAACTTCCAACAGGTTTACCTCCCCAATCAGCTCCAACGGCTTGCGCACAATCTTCAATAACCTTTAGTTTATGGTTTTTAGCAATCTCCATTACTTTATCCATGTCCAATGGATGACCAAACAAATGCACTGGCAAAATAGCTTTTGTGCTTGGAGTAATTGCTTTTTCTATTAAAGACAGATCCATAAGGTAATTTTCTGGATCAATATCTACAAAAATTGGCCTAGCGCCAACACTAGTAATTGCCTCTGCAGTGGCAAAAAAACTAAATGATGATGTTATGACCTCATCATCCTCACCAATATCTAGAGCTCTTAAAGCAAGAATTAATGCATCTGTTCCACTATTACAGCTAACTGAATAAGTAGTTTGTATGACAGAGGCAAAAGCCTTTTCAAATGAATTCACTTCCTCCCCTCCAATATATTTTCCACTTCTAAAAACTCTAATTAAAGCTTCTTCAATCTCTACTCCGATTTCGGAAATTTGAGCATCAAGGCTAAAAGGAGGTATTTGCATATTATTTAGATTAAGTTCCAATGATAAAAATTAAAAAGACAATCATTAATTCATCCAAACCACTCGGGCTCCTTACCAGGATGCCATTTTATGTTGCAACCAATAGAAGGTTTTTGATCAGCTGAAATATCTTCTCCCTTTAGTAATGAGCAAAGAGCCAGACGAATATCATCGCCAGAAACTGGTATTTCATTCCCAGGTCGACTCCCATCCATTTGTCCCCTATATTTCAATATTGATCCTCCCTCTGGAGAAGGCCAAAAAATATAAAAATCTGGAGTACATGCAGCTTTAAGCGCTTTTGCTAATTTTTGATCAGAATCGAGTAAATAAGGAAACTTCCATCCGAATTTATTAGCTTGAGCAGACAAAAATTGTGGAGAGTCTTGCGGATGGGTAATCAAACTATTGCTACAAACAGCTAAAAATTGAACATCATCACCAAAAGAATCGAACAAATTTGTGATTCCTCTCTCTATATGTTTAACAAAGGGACAATGCGCGCATATAACCATCAGAAACAAAGGCCTTTTTGTTAAGTCAAAATTTCTAATGCGTCTAATGCCATTCCAACAATCATTAGGATCAAGATTCACGCCTGAAACTACATCCAATTCAAAACAAGGTAATTCTGTCCCTAATGGAAGCATTGTTGAAGTTGTTCTAACCATGATTTTTATAGTTTTTTTTGGTTAATGGATTAAAGAACTTTTAACTATATATTCATTTAACTATGAGTCTTAGCCCTAAATAAGGGACAATTAGTAATACTAACCAAAACAGTCCGAAAAGATGCTTCTCGATCTTAGTGGTAAAAAAATTCTTGTTACAGGAATAGCAAACAACAGATCAATTGCCTGGGGAATTGCACAACAGCTAAAAGCGGCTGGAGCTGAATTAGGCATTACATACTTACCCGATGAGAAAGGTAGATTTGAAGCAAAAGTCAAAGAACTTACTGCTCCTTTAAATCCAAGCTTGTTTTTACCGCTTAATGTTCAAAACTCTTCTCAAATTGAAGAAGTCTTCGAAGCTATCAAAAACAAATGGGGACAACTAGATGGATTAGTTCACTGTTTAGCATTTGCAGGTAAAGAAGAATTAGTAGGAAATTACAGTGCAACTTCTTCAGAGGGATTCTCAAGAGCCCTGGAAATTAGCGCTTACTCACTCGCCCCATTATGTAAATATGCAAAACCTCTTTTCAGTAAAGGTGCGGGCGTAGTCACCTTGACTTATTTAGGAGCAGAAAGAGCAATTCCTAATTACAACGTAATGGGAGTTGCTAAGGCAGCCTTGGAGGCATCAGTGAGATATCTTTCAGAGGAACTTGGTTCTGACAATCAGGTTCGAGTTAATGCAATCAGTGCTGGGCCAATAAGAACACTCGCAAGTTCAGCTATTGGAGGAATTCTAGATATGATTCATAATGTTGAGGAGAAAGCTCCTCTCAGGAGAACCGTTACTCAAATCGAGGTAGGGAATACAGCTGCTTTCTTGCTTAGCGATCTTTCTAGTGGTATATCAGGTCAAACTGTTTATGTAGATGCTGGTTATTGCATAAACGGAATGTAATTACAAGCCAAATCAATTTGCCAATTAAATATGAAACAAACTAGAGAAGGGGAAATCAGAAGGATAACAAAGGAAACAGAAGTTTTTGTCCAAATTGATCTTGATGGTTCTGGTCAATGCAATGCAAAAACTGGAATTGGTTTTCTAGACCACATGATTCAACAATTATCTAGTCATGGATTATTTGATATTGAAGTTAGAGCAACTGGAGATACTCATATAGACGATCATCACACTAATGAAGATGTTGGGATTGCAATAGGACAAGCTTTATCAAAGGCATTAGGAGATCGAGCAGGAATAAAACGGTTTGGTCATTTTCTAGCTCCTCTGGATGAAGCTCTTATTCAAGTTGTAGTTGATTGCTCCGGTCGACCACATTTAAGTTTTGATTTGGATATTCCCTCTCAAAAAGTGGGAACTTACGATACCGAGTTGGTTAAAGAATTTTTTGGTGCTGTTACTAGTAATGCTGGCTTAACTCTCCACATAAGACAACTGGCTGGGAATAATACACACCACATAATTGAGGCAACTTTCAAATCTTTTGCAAGAGCTCTTCGCATGGCTACTGAAATTGACCCTAGAAGATCAAGTCAAATTCCTAGTAGCAAAGGGGTTCTTGAACAGGCTGGAAATTAAAGAATCCATAATTAATAAATCATTTTGCAGTTGAGCTCGCAAAAATCAAAAGTTTAAGCGAAAATCAAATTCCAATCCTAGAAAAATAGTGTCAGTTAGTTATTTAAAAAAAGAAACTTCATCAAAACAAACAACCTTCAAACAAGAAGATTGGGCAAGTGCATATTGCAATGTTGAAAAAGAACTAGATCACACTGAACTAAAACTTGTAAAAGGATCTATTCCTAAAGAAATTTTTGGTACCTTTTACCGTAACGGTCCAGGAAGACTAGAGAGAGGCGGGAGATGGGTTCATCATCCATTTGATGGAGATGGCATGATTGCTGCCTTTAAATTTGAGAATGGAAAAATAAACCTTACTAATCGTTTTGTGCGTACAAAAGAATGGAAAGAAGAAGAAAAATCCCAGAAATTTCTATATAGAGGTGTATTTGGTACTCAAAAAGAAGGCGGCCTATTCGCTAATGCTTTTGATGTAAGACTCAAAAATATAGCCAATACTCACGTCATTAAACTTGGGAATAATCTACTAGCTTTGTGGGAGGCATCTAGCCCCTATTCCCTTAACCCGAATACCCTTGAGACCAATGGTTTATCCGATCTAGGAGGTGTTTTAAAAAAAGGTGAAGCATTTAGTGCTCATCCTCGATTTGACCCTGGCCATCACGAAGTACAAAGGATGGTTACTTTTGGTGTCTCAACAGGTCCTAAAAGTACTATTAGATTGATGGAATTTTCCACAGAAGGAGACAATATTGGTTCTCTTCTAAGCGATAGAAAAGATTCTTTTAAGGGCTTTGCCTTCTTGCATGATTTTGCCATAACTCCAAACTGGGCAATCTTTCTGCAAAATGCGATAAGTTTTAACCCTCTCCCATTCCTGCTGGGACAAAAAGGAGCCGCTCAATGTTTAACTTCCAAGCCTCATGGGACTCCGAAATTCTTACTAATTCCAAGGGATTGTGGCAAATTTGCTGGTCAATCTCCAAAAACAGTTAATGCTCCTAAGGGGTTTGTTTTTCATCATCTAAATGCATGGGAAGAAAATGAAAATATCAATATTGAAAGTATTTTTTATGATGATTTTCCTAGTATTAACCCAAAGGATAATTTCAGAGAAATCGATTTTGATCTTCTACCAGCAGGAATCCTGAAAAGGACTGAGATCAATCCAATAAATAATACATTTAGCTGTTCAACAATAAGTAAGCAATGTTGTGAATTTGGAATGGTTAATCCTCATTTTGAAGGACTAAAGGCTCGCTTCAGTTGGATGGCAACTGCCGAAAAGCATGAAGGTAATGGACCACTACAAGCTATAAAAAAAATCGATTCTGTAAACAATGAAGAGATTCATTGGAGTGCAGCTCCAAGAGGTTTTGTCAGTGAGCCTATATTTATTCCTTCCCAAGATCCAAAAGCTGAAGAAGACAAGGGATGGGTTGTAGTCTTAGTTTGGAATAGTATTAGAAGTGGAACTGATTTAATAATCCTTGATTCAAAAGATTTAACTGAAAAAGCTATTCTAGAAGTTCCTATTTCAATCCCTCATGGATTACATGGAAGTTGGGTTGAGAGCTAAATTGAAACTATTTCTCATTCAAAGTTAATAGCTTTTTTAATTCGGGTTTTAGTAATTTAAATGCATTGCCTCTATGACCCACTTGCATCTTTTTTTCATAGTTCATCTCAGCAAAAGTCTCTCCTAACCCTGAGACTTGAAAAATAGGATCATATCCAAACCCATTATTTCCTTTTTTGGAAAAAGTTATTTGACCTTCACAAAAACCTGTAACTTCTACCAACACCTTTTCTCTAGACGCTATGCACAATGCGCATTCAAATTTAGCTTTTCTATTGGAATAAGGTTTCAACTCGGACAATAGTTTTTTAATTCTTTCCTCATCTGAATTGGCATATCTAGATGAATAAATGCCTGGTGCTCCCCCAAGAGCCTCAACACTTAAGCCAGAGTCGTCAGCCAAAGATAAATTACCTGTCTCTTTACTTACAGCAATAGCCTTAATTCGTGCATTTTCCAGAAAGGTTGTTCCTGTTTCCTCAATTTCAAAACCAAAAGGTTGAGTTAATAATTTAAAAGGAAAATCCTCCAAAAGTTTTTGAAATTCTTTTATTTTGCCTTCATTGCCACTAGCAATTACTAGAGGGATATTATCCAAAACTTTTATCTATAAGTTGCTTTGCATAATACAAAGTTGAGGTAACTTCTGCACTTGATGGGGCTTCACAATAAATCCTTAAAAGAGGCTCTGTTCCAGAGAAACGGAACATCAACCAATGACTTTTATCAAGGACAAGTTTTATTCCATCAGTAGAAATAACCTCTAAAACTGATTTATGACCAATTGAAGAGGGAGTCTCCTGTTTCAAAAAATTTTCCAAGCTCCTTCTCATTTCCATATCTTTGAGAGTTAAATCAATACGCTCAAAATGAGTCTTACCAAAACGCGCATGAAAAGAATCTATTTTCTCTCCTAAACATCTACTGTCAGCAACTATTGACTCAAGTAAAAGCACAGCGGTAAACAAGGCGTCACGTTCTGGTAGGTGATGTCCAAATCCAACTCCCCCTGACTCCTCTCCTCCAATGAGAACTTCTCTCTCAAGCATTTCTTCAGCAATATATTTAAATCCAACTGGCTTTTCTAAAACTACTCTTCCTAAGTCCTCCGCAACCAATCTCATCAAATCCGAACCACTTACAGTTTTAACAACGCAACCTGGCATATTTCTTACTCTTACTAGATGATCTATCAAAACAGGCATTAATAGCTGGGTATTGCAATATCTACCTTTTTCGTCTATTGCCGCGATTCGATCTCCATCTCCATCAAAAACCAACCCTATGGATAACTGACCATCTTGGAATGAATCTTGAACTTCTTTCATTAATTGCGTTAGATAGGCCTTCATAGGCTCTGGAGGATTTCCACCAAACAATGGATCTCTTTTAGTTCTTATTTCATAAATAAGCCCATCTCCATCAGAGCCAAATAATTCAGTCATGCAGCCAGCAGCAGATCCATGCATTGGGTCTACAAATATTTTTACACCTAATTTTTTCAAACCTCTGGATATCAAAGGTAAATCAAATTTCTGGCTAATACCCAAAAGATGCTGTTTTCGGAAATCAATCCTCTCAGTTATGCCTTCGATTGGGATTGATATTCCCCCAGCATCTAATCTTGTCTGAACTGAATCGGTAAAAGAGCTATCAACTGATCCTCCAAATGGACCTTTTATTTTCAAGCCCAACCATTCGCTTGGGTTATGACTTGCTGTTATGACTAGTGCACCAAGTGCGTCTTCTTGTACTATTCCCCAGCTACAAGAGGGAGTTGGCAACGAACAGGATGCTAGCAAAGGTTCAAGCTCTACACCTCTAACTGCAGAGGCAACGGCCTCAGCCATCTCCTCAGCAAGAAAACGTCTGTCATAACCAATAATTATTTTATTGTTATTTTTCTCCTTTACATAAGCTAGTTCCTGAGCTGAAGCAGCAGCTACTTTAAGCAATCTTTCCAACGTGAAATCAACTCCTAATATTCCTCTCCAACCATCCGTTCCGAAAGCTATTTTCTCTTTAATGAGATTCAACTTTTTATTTTTCATCTTTTAGCTTGGAGAAACTTTTTTCTAAAAGGAATGCACACTATTCTCTAGGTATGAAATGGAATAAATCCCAACCAATTAACGATCACCTTTTTAGGAGTTGGGTTCGATGCAGAAGAAAAGCTTGGCTTGAAATCTATGGTGATAAACAAAAAAAGTTGTGGACAGCTCACAGCACTCTTCAATTAAATCACCAAATCGACTGCTTTCATAATCTCTCACAAAAAAGTTATGGGATAGGAATTCAAGCTTGTGAAGAGGGGAAAAACATAGCTTATGGTATCAGGCTCAAATATCCTCTTATAGGAAATAAAATTATCAAAGGGAATTTACCTCTGCTAAGAAAGACTTCGGGAGAAAGTATTTGGGGTGATTTTTCTTACCAACCCGTATTAGCTAGACAAGGTAAAAATTTCACACGAGAACATAAATTAACACTTGCACTGGCAGGATTATTAATTAAAAGATTACAAAAATCCGAAGTTTTATCAGGGTTAATATTACATAAAGATAATGATAAAATTAAAATGGAAAAGATCAAATTAAACGATAATATGAATAAAGAATTAATAGATAGCCTATTTAGCTTGGAAAAAGATCTTGAATCAAGAACACCTCCCCCAATAACTTCTAACAGAAAAAAATGTACGATTTGCTCATGGAAAAAGGATTGTGATGCTGTAGCGATAAAAGAAGGTCATTTAAGTGAAGTTAGTGGAATTGGAGCAAAAAGAGAAATTCTACTTAAGCAAATCGGTATAGATAATATAAAAGACCTCTCAAGTGTTAAGCACTATAGTTTAAAAGAAAAACTAGAGAAATTTGGCAGTCAGCATGGAAAGATATCTAAACAAATAATTTTACAATCTAAATCTCAAATAACAAATAAGGCTATAAGGTTAAAATCAGAGACAGTAATAAATAGCATCAAGAAAGCGAAAGGTTTATATATTTATGATATTGAATCTGACCCAGATATCAAACACGACTTTCTGCATGGTTTTATTCGTTTATCTAAAAATATTCAAAATGAAATAGATTTACAAAAAACTAGTTATTCACCACTGCTTAATCTTGAAAAAGACACAGAAAGTTTCTTATGGAAAAGAATAATAAGGAAATTAAAAGTAAATAAAGACTTTCCAATTATCCATTATGGTGAGACCGAGCCAATATCATTACTTAAATTAGGAATACGTCAAGGTGCTAGTTCTGTTGAAATTGAAGACTTAAAGAAAAGATTTGTTGATATACATTTATTAATTAGAGACTGCTGGTGCCTTCCAGTTAGAAATTACGGTCTTAAATCAATAGCTGATTGGGTAGGGTTTAAATGGGGACAAGGTAATGTTGATGGGGCTAGGGCTCTTTTATGGTGGAGACAATGGAAACAATCACGTAGGTTAAATAAAATGTATTCTAGAAATTTGAATTCAATTTTTGAATATAATCGTGATGATTGTCTAGCCACCTTAATGATCGCCAAATGGTTAATAGATCATGAGTAAAATTACAGCATTGGATTAATAAGGTTGTGTAAAAGAGAGTGGTTTTTTTAACATTATGGAATTGCCTTTTTCAGAGAAACAAATTTTCTTATCAAGAGAATTATATTTAATTAAAGCAAGTCCATTAAAAAAATTATCTTTAATTCTTATTGAAGATGTAATAAATCCTACTTTTTTTTTCAATCTTTCATCTTGATTAGTATTGAAAAACTTTTTTCCAATATCAAAATGATTAGATTCACCATAACCCTCCCAATAACAAAGTTGATACTTTAAAGATTTAAACCTGAAAAATCTTGCAATTGCCTCCTGACCTAAATAACATCCCTTATTAAGACTTATTGTATCTGCTAAGCCCAGTTCTAATGGGTTTATTTCTCGATTTATCTCTTTATCAAAGCGTGGTATTCCTTGTCTTATTTTCCATATTTCTAGCTCTTCTTTAGTTGCTTTCCTATAGTTATAATTTTCTTCATTTATTGGATTATCATGACTAATCCGATTAATATCTAATTCTTTCCATGACTTATGATAGTTTATTTTTTGAATTCTTCTAATTGGGTTTACGACTTCTAACTTAACTTTGTCAGCAGGGAATATAACTGATTCAAATCCTTCTTTTACAGAATCAATTTCACCACCAATTATAATTATTTCAGCAATATTACCTGAAAGTCTAATTTCCAATAAAGCTTTTAAACTTCCTTTAGTTGATAGCCAACAACTTAAGAAGAAACTTTCTAATTGTTTCTGAGCAAAAACATCAGCTGTAGTTTGACCATTTAAGAAAGAAGACGCGCCCTCACCTTTTAGAACTATTGAAGGAAAAGTTTCATCCCATATCAACAATTGTGTTTCAGTCATTTCAAAATTTTAGATCTCGCAACTATTTCATGTAAAAAGAAAAGGCTATTTAAATCCAAACCAGCTTTTGACATAGCATTTTTCCCTCCTTCTTCTCTATCGACTATTGCTAATACTCGGTTGACTATATACCCTTCATTTCTCAACTTCTCAACAGCTTTCAAAGAAGAACCTCCGGTGGTAATGACATCCTCAAGGACTGTAATTACAGAACCCTGGGGAGGTAAAGGCCCCTCTAACCATGCGCCCGTTCCATGACCTTTAGCTTCTTTCCTTACTATTAAACCACTTAAATTCATACCTGATTGAGCAGCCAGCATTACTACGCCACTGACTAGAGGGTCAGCACCTAAAGTTAAACCAGCTACTCCAGTATCATTTTTATCTATTTGCTCAAGGAATAATGAGCTTATCGACAAGATTCCTTTACCTGAGAGAGAGACAGGCTTGCAATTTACATAATGAGAACTTTTTTTCCCAGAAGCCAAAGAGAAATCACCCAGCCTGTAGGCTTTCTGAGCTAACAGAGTTAAAAGACTTTCTTTAATTCCATCTTTTGAAGAATTCAATGGGTTCATATTTTTATATGCAAGCTTAATTATTAAACATCTTGATGGGATTAGATATATATTTACTTTAGGCAAACTAATTAACTATTATCAAAAAAAGTTTTGGTTCTGCTTTTTTGGGGGTGTAGCAATCTGGTGAATGCAGCGAACTCATAATTCGCCTTAGGCGAGTTCGATCCTCGCCACCCCCATATAAATAGTCTTAATGAGTTTATTACTTCTTTTTATATTGCTAGCAATACCAGCATTTTTCAATGCGGGGCAGTTTGCCATATTACGCCTTCGTTCTACTAAAGTTCAAAGGCTTGTAGAAGAGGGACTTCCTGGTTCCAATTCGATAATCCGGCTGCAGAAAAGACTAAGACGAACTCTTTTAATTGCTGAGTTAGGAATAACTATTTCATTAATTTCTATTGGTTGGCTCTGCAAAAGTTTTGCCGCTCAATGGCGGGTAAATAGTCAATCAATTAGTTATTTTTTAGATCTTGGACTTTTTGTTTTTGTTGTACTTTTGGCGACTCTAATATCTGGTCTTCTACCAAAAGCACTTGTTCTTAATCAACCAGAAACTGCTGCATTAAAGCTATCTCCCCTTATTGAAGCAGCAATAAAATGGATGTCACCATTTCTTTCATTGTTAGAAAGATTTGCTTCATTAATCCTGCGATTATTTGGACTTAATACTCAATCAGAAAGTCTTACTACAGCTGCTTTTTCTGCAGGAGAATTAGAGAAGTTAATTGAAACTGGCGGTGTAACAGGATTAAAACCTGATGAAAGAAACATACTTGAAGGTGTCTTTGCTTTGAGAGATACTCAAGTTAGAGAAGTAATGGTTCCCAGATCAGGGATGGTTACTCTTCCAAGGGAAGTTTCCTTCACTCAACTGATGGAAGAAGTTCATAAAACTCGTCATGCAAGATACTTAGTCATTGATAATTCTCTTGATAATGTTCTTGGAGTTTTAGACTTAAGACAATTAGCTGATCCAATAGCTAAAGGTGAAATGCAAGCCAACTCATCTTTAGAGCCTTATATAGATCCAGTTGTTCGTGTTTTAGAAACTTCAACATTGGCAGAATTACTCCCCCTCATAAAAAATGGGAACCCACTTCTTTTGGTAGTTGATGAATATGGAGGAACAGAAGGATTAATAACATCTGCAGACTTAACCGGTGAAATTGTTGGTGATGAGATCCAATTTGATAATAAAGAATCTGAGCTAAGACCTATCGATGACCTAAACAAAATGTGGATTACTTCTGGAGATATTGAAGTCATAGAATTAAATAGAGAACTCAAACTAGAATTACCAGAAGCTGATGATCACTACACTCTTGCTGGATTTGTTTTAGAAAAACTCCAAGAAATTCCAAATTCAGGTGAAATACTCGTTCATAATGAAATTATATTTGAAATTATCTCCATGAAAGGTCCAAGAATAAACAAAGTAAAAATAACCCTTCCAAAATAAAACTATAGAAAGTCTATTAATTAATAATCAAATAGTATGCAAACCATCTCTAAGATCAATAAAAATATGATTCCTGTAAAAGTAGGGGTAATAGGAATTGGGAATATGGGATGGCATCATGCAAGAGTGCTTAGTCTTCTCAAAGATGCTGAGCTGGTAGGAGTAGCAGATCTAGATGAAGAACGAGGGAAGTTAGCTATGGAGCAATTTAATTGCAACTGGTATAGAAATTACAAGGATTTATTAAATCAAGTAGAGGCTGTATGTATTGCTGTACCAACAATGTTTCACCATGAAGTGGGTCTAGAATGCTTAAACACTGGTAAACATGTATTAATTGAGAAACCGATAGCCGCAAATAAAGAAGAAGCATCATCTTTAATTAATGCTTCAAACAAGGCAAAAAAGTTATTACAAGTTGGTCATATAGAAAGATTTAATCCAGCTTTTAGAGAATTAACCAAAGTAGTTGCAAACGAAGAGGTTGTAGTTCTTGAAGCTAGAAGGCATAGCCCCCATCCAGAGAGAGCTAATGATGTTTCGGTCGTATTGGACTTAATGATTCACGATATTGATTTAGTTATTGAACTTGCAAATTCAAAAGTCATAAGACTTGCTGCTGTTGGAGGGTGCAGT
>QCJC01000003.1 GCA_003216275.1 Prochlorococcus sp. AG-402-P18
AGCAGTACACCTGTACTAGCAACGGTAAGGAGGTGATGTCAAGTATTAGATTCAGGCTCAACGAAAAAATGACACAAATATCTGAGGTCGTTTAACGATGACGTATGGACGTAGTCACCCCCAGCCGCCCTTAAAGATCACAACACAGGCAGATCATTGCTCAATTAAAAGCGTTAGATTAGCTATCTAGCGCACTTCTTTTAACCCTCAACGATAAGCAAAGGGATAGAACAGCAGCGTCACAGAACGGTACAGCAATAGCAGGGACCTGTAAGCAAGTGAAACTGAGAGGATAAGCTAGATAGATTCCTGCAACTAGACTCTTAGAAGCTGAAGAAAGTCTTACGCTTTTCCCAATTGGAGTGACATAGCGTGACACTATGTATATAATACGAGTACCCAAACAAGCCGCCCAGTGCTTCATCAATGGTGCCGATGACATCCGACAAGCAGTCATCACCGCCTAGCCAAAGGCGTTTGAAGTGAGTTGGCAGAGATCATGTACTCGCAGCATGAACAAATTATTCAAATTAATTTCAAGTCAATTCAATTAATGCGTTTAACTTCAAAGCTAGTAAAACAAAGAGATGCTGCTGACTATTTCAATGTCAGCGAAAAGACCATCCAGCGATGGAGAAACAATCAAATACTCAAGGCAGGTATTCATTACCGTAGAAAAACTCCAGCTATCGCTAATTCACCATATTTATACGATCTTGAGAAATGTGAAAACAAACTCAATGACGTAGACAAAAGAGACGTTCGTCGTATGGAATTAGCCATGGCTTAAATCTTTTAAGTCTTTTTAGAAATCATCCAATGAAACTTATCGACGCAGTTAGGCTTGCGTTTGAGGTAAGACCTTCATGGAAATATGCTTCAAACAGCACAGCTGACATCAATACACGCCATGCAATCAGAGTGTTAGGAAAAGGATTAAGTATCGAATCAATCAAACCTTCAACCTTTACACAACTTGCAGACGCATTATTAAAAGAGGGATATGCATCAGCAACATGCAACAAGATCATGGCTGCATTGCATACTGTTTTAACGGAAGCACACCTAGAAGGAGTGCTGTCTTCAGTCCCTTCTTATCGACGTTTAAAAGAGCCTCCAGCGAGCAAAGACGTCTATGAACCTACTGAACTAGATACGCTGCTAGAGCAGGCTTTAAAGCTCAACAAAGACGGTCTTTTGTTGCATAGGACTCTTCTATTTCTATATCTGACAGGAGCTCGCAGAAGTGAGCTATTGAATCTGAAATGGAATGATTGTGAATTAGATAAAAACAAGCTCACCTTTGTTGATACAAAGAATGGAGATGATCACACAATCTCAATTCATCCAGAATTAAAACCTGTTTTATTAGAGATGTATCGTGAACGGATTGATGATGACAAAGTATTTCCTTGGCAATCTCGTAACTCTTTAAATAACCGAATGAAAAAATTAAAGAAGATTACTGGGTTAGGAAGTAAACGCGCTCTTCATCAAATACGTCATACAACTGCTACTCGATTAGTAGATGAAGGTGTAGAGATTAGAGCGATACAAGCTGTATTAAATCACCGTTCAATTAAAACAACTCTCAAATATGCAAAAGCTTTAGAGGCAACAAAAGCTAAAGCGATCAATCAACTCTCAATCTAAAACAAAAAACAAATGAATATAACTCCTCGTTCGTCAAAAGACGAAGTGATTACGGCTGCTTGTGAACTCACGGATATACAAGCAGCCCAGATCAAGGACCTCAAAGGAAAGAAGAACACTCTTCTATTTCTACTTGTCGTTCTCACTTCCGTACATCTTCTTTATTAATCACGACTATTCAAGGACTATCAATGCCAGCTACATCAACTAAAACCGATAACAAAATTCAAACTCCAATTGGACTAACAACGAAATTATTTTTTGGACTCGATTCAGAGACACTTTCAAATTATGGATATGCCAAGAGCGATCTGTCCTATATCAAATCATCAGATTATAGAGAGAGCAGGAGAATCACAGGTACAAAGAGTAGAGAAGAAACTATCTTTACTTATCTACACGGTCACAAGCTGGAGCAAGATGGTCGTCACTACAAACGATTAGCAATTGCAGAAGAGAAGTTAAGTGGAAGATGCATGAAGAAATGGTGCGAGGCAGTCAAACTTGCTGAAGGCACCATGAGAGAACTACTAACCGAATGCAAAACTTTTGGACTTTTAAAGCAGGGAGAGGAGAAAGAGCCAATCAATATCACTCCCGAAGAAGAAAGCTCTGACATGTCAGAGGCATTAACACCTGAACAATTTTCACAATCAGTTCCAACGGCAAGAGGAGAAAAAGCTTTAAGGAAAGCAGAAGATGAAACCGTTAAACAAATAAAAGTTGGAGCAGCTAATGGTGAAACTTATAGCGAAAAAGAGATCAAGAAAATAGATGAAGAATTCAAACAAGAAAAAGAAGAAGCTAGAAAAGCCGAATTAACTCCTGAAGATCTAGAGCTTGAGGAAGCAATGAGATCTAAAGAAGAGGCTACCCTTTCTGCAATTCATCTCATTAATCGATTCTTGGACAATACTGATCAGCTTCTAAATACCATGAATCAAATTCAGCCAAACATATTGAATTTAATTGAGATGAAGAAGCTAAAAGAACTGAACAAAAAGATGGAAAACCTTGATGAATCAATCTTTGAGGTAAAAGGAATTATCTTTGATGCTCTAGCAGCAAAGGTTATTTAACCTTCAATTAAATCCTGAATCTCTGAGGGATATGGTATTTGTTGTTTTCTATTGTAAGCACGTACATATTTCTTTCGATGTCTACCGATCATATTCAGATCAAACGTAGATAAACCATTTTCATTTTCAAAAGGTAAAAGAGGGCATCTCTTCACTATCTTTTTGTGTGATTCATCCATTAGATCTCTACCAATATTATTTATCAAAAATCAACTAGAAAATATCACAAGGAATATTAGTCAGTTTATAAACCGTATCCATAACAAAACAAAAAAGAAAGGAAGCTCGATCAAATCGAGCTCTCCTTTTAAAACACTCAATCAATGTATAAATGAGAAAACTAACTAAAGATCAACGGTATTACAGAAAGAGAAAAAAGGCTTCTAGATTTAGCGGAAGAGTAAGTCTTGAAGCATTTGAAAGACTTGAAGTAATGGCTCAAGACGCTGAGATAACTAAAAAAGATATGCTTAACAGAGTTCTAATAAACCATATCGGTAAGTATGGGCCTTACTATCAAATTGCTCATCCGAAGAAAAGATATAAAAGAGCAAAAGGAAATGAGAGACAACTTACTTGTGAGATATCAACAGCTGCTTATTACAAATTAGACAAGCTATCTCGTATCGCTGGATTCTCTAAAGCAAGAATAGTAGAGACATCGATTATTACTTATAAGCCATTAACTCCAGAACAAAAGGAAAAACAACTTAAGTACAGAGAAGAGAATAAAGCCAAAGCTGAATGGTATAGAAATCCTGAAATTGGTATTTACGATCAAAAGTTACCTAAGAGAAGAAGTAAGTTCATACACTGTGGGGATAGTTTCTTCAAGCACTACAAAGGGATACCAGCTGAAAAATGGGATGATGATGAAGTAGAAGAGTATTTTAATTTAACTAAAAAGTGGATACAAAATAATTCACATACACACAAAAAGATAAGTGCTCAATTAGATGATGAATGGCTACAGATTATGGAAAGCTATGGTGATCGCCCACCAGATTAACTAAGACAAACAAGATCTAGACTCAATAGATTTTCAATCCCTTACCTATACAGAGAAGAGAGTGAAAAGCTCTATCAATAGTCGCCCATTAGATTTGATTAGACAAACAAGATATAGATTCAAAAGCTTTTTAATGGGTACCGTATAAGAGGGAAGAGATCTATAAAGACAACAATCTCCTTTACTTATGTTCCGGTGAGCGAAGCGAACGAACATCACGCAAGCACCTTTTTTATCTCCCAAACTACAAACACAAAAAACTCAACGCCTGAAAGTTCAATCCGAATGATTTAGATGTCCCGTAATAGGACATTCCGTTTCATTCAGATTGAGACTGAATGGGTAATAGATAGTTATTTAATTCACAGTCATCATGAAACCTATTAAACATCTACCAAAGATCAATTCAAAGACAAATGAAGAACTAAAAGAAACAACTGATGATCAATCTAAGAATAGAACTGATCATGAATATCAAAAGATGATTCGTAGAGTTTTAGATGAGGTATTTCCTGATTAAAGAATTAATGTTAGTGATCATATTATTCAACTTTTGAACCGCACGCTCATACTCCTCATTTTCCATATAACTTGGATCTATATAGTTTTTAATTTGAGATAGGATGCAATAATCAAAAGCATAGACCTTAAATCTACAGAGCAAATCATTACCTTTTTTCTTGATTTGACAGTTAGCATCTCTATTGCGAAACCAATCGTCAAACATTAGATTCAAACCTTCTGTCTTTTCTGCAGACAACCCTTCATCTTCTTCGAAGCTTTCTATACAATCGCTTAAAGTTTCTCCTGATTCATGATCAAGTTCTTCCATGAAAGGTATGAAGTTTTCATCAAAAAAATCAATCTTCAATTCATTGGTATTGCATAAAAGAACAATTGGCCAGTAGTGCTCACGAGCTTCCTGCATAGCAGATGGATAGTCATCGGATAGTTTTGGCTTTAGTCTTATCATTTTCCTAACTGTTTGATTTAATTTTCTTTTGTCATCTAAGGTTCCTTGGAATTCACTTAATTGAGCATCTCTTTTTTCCATTAGCTTTGCCCATAACTTTTCATTGGATTCTTCTTTACTCATTAGCCATCACAGAAACGTGAAGAAGGATGGCAATCTTCAATCTTGAGACCATGAATTCCTGCTATTTCTTCTGCATCAAACCAATCACTAGTATCCAATTTATTATCTAAATACCAGTAGCTAACTACATAAGTTACCATCATAGGTTCATCAAATCCATATAGATCCAATTCTTCTTTAGCTGTCTCTACATCCTCCAAATATTGATAAGAGTCTAAATATTCTTGATCTGCTTTATAATTTGGAGGAGTCCACACGTCATCGCTATAACCTAAAACATAATCAATATTCATATCAGTTAATTTCGCTTTAGAGTAATCCCACTCCTTGGACTCTTCAACAATCCTTTTTGGTATATAGACATAGCCTCCATGACCGTCATCAGGAATACACCATCTACCTTTAAAAATAGATAAGCCTTCTAAATCAGTTGGAATATTGCCATCTTTTAAACTTTTGTTTACTGCTTTAGACATATCTAGAGCAGTATCTATTGCAATATAAAACAAGTCTAGTCTAGGGACAAATCTTATTTGATCAGCTGATATATCTTTTAGACGTTCAATTAATTTAATCTCAGTATATTGATTAATATCTAAGGCATTGAATTCTTTATTAGGACATCTTATATCAAAATAACCACAAGCCAAGGCAACTTTCTCCTTAGAATATTGTCGGTCTCCAAGCATAAATATTTCTTCAATAAGAGCTAATAAATATTCGCCAACAACAGGGTTCAACCAAATAGATGTAAGATCAACATCAGAACTCTTCTGTGCTTGTTTAATCCTAGACATCTGAAGCCTAGTATAGGTATCTAGAAAAGAATAGTTTTCTGATTCACTTACATCATTATCTTCTTTAGATATATAATCATCTACTAAGTCCTTACCTTTTGAAGATATTTCAACTTGAAAATTATATTCTTTATTTTGGCTTTGAATTGATTTCGGCTTAGCATTTTTACTATAAAAGAATGCAGTATTAAAAGATTCTTCACTGGAATAACCACAAGCAGTAAAGATGAATTGATCATCATGTCCAAGTTTTTTAAGCTCGTCTACTTTTTCTAGAAGTTGTTTTCCGATTAGCATATGATTACTTATTATCCATCACACCAAGTTGAGGCTGCGTGACAATCTTCATACCTCAGGCCATGAAACTCTGCAATCTCTTCATCATCAAACCAACCTGAGCGTCCAAGATGGTCATTTAAAAACCAATATTGATTTACATGCATATATTTCATTGGCTCATTAAATGAATAATGCTCCATTAATTGTTGAGCTTCCTTCTCTAAACCTATCTTGTATTCTTCAGCATCTTCTTTCGTACAGTTTGCTCTCTCTAGAAAGCATGGCAAATCATCTTCGCTAGGGAACCTTTCATTTACGATATTTTCAATATTCCAATCTTTTAAATTTGCTTTTGAGTAATCCCAATCTTTAGATTCATTGACTAAGCGAGTTGGTATATAAACAGTGCCTCCATGATCTTCATCAGGATGACATAATCTATTTTTAAAAATTGAATAAGTCCATTCATATTCTTTTGCTCCGTTGTATTTCTCAAAAGCAATATTTTTTTCTCTCTCAAACTCCTCAAGAGATGGTGTTAATTCAATTTTTTCTAAAGCTTTTAAGGAATATTTTAAAATTAATAAATCTAGATCTTCTTTTTTGGAAGGCAAGTTAAATTTAAAATATCCACAAGCAATAGCTACTTCACTAACGCTATAATCTTTTGAAAGGTGATTTATTATTAAAACTAACTCCTCACCTTTAATTTGATTATCTTTAAATCTAGTTTCCAGCTCAGTTCTATCTTCATCTAATTTTTTTAAGGAACGCCTTGCTATAGCTGCCTTATCAATATCTGAATCCAATTCATAAATATGATAGTTACCAGTTAATTCCTTGCATGTAGACCTATATATATAAGCTTGTGGAAATGCTGGGAAAGCATCTATCGCTTTATTTAAATCTTCAATCGCACCTACGAAGTCGTTTGCATCTTTTTTAGATATAGCTTTATAGAAATATTCACGAGCTTGGGAATTAATATCATTGTTAATCTTGAAATTATAGCTATTTTTTTTAGCAGTTTCTTTAAGTTTCATCTCTTCTGATTGGGTTGAATATTCATTCCTAATTTGCTCATAATCTTGGCCTTTATTTTCTATTTTTTTCCTTAACTCTTTTTCTACCTTCTTCATCTCCTTTTCCTCTTCTGCTTTTAATCTTTGTTTAATTTGGTTAATCAACTCTGTATTATCATCATTGCACAGTTCGTTTGCTTGATTCAAATCATTTAAAGCAAATTTTAGTTGCCCCTTAGCAAACCTCAAACGACCTCTTTTTGAATAAGCTTCTCCATTTTTACTATCAAGTAGAATTACATTACTAAGAAGCTTAATAGCCTCTTCTGGGTTGCTCTCATATGCTTCAATTGTTTTTTTCATATTCTCTCTTATTTCTTCTAGGCGACTATCTTCTTTAGGTTTACACTCATCTACGAATTCAGGGAAAAGACTCGGCTGAACAGGTGTATTGTCTTGAGTATCTTTAGTAGTCATCTAATCAATTGCCAAATCTCTTTAGACGAATCAAGCCATACATCTGGAATAAAATAATCAAAGGTATAAATCTTGAATTTGTTCAATAAGCCATTGTCTATACTATTTCCCTTATTGTTATCTTCTAAGTTCCCTTCCATAAGCTCTACTTCTCTATCTAGCAAAAAACATAGTTCTTGATGTAAATCTTGTATTATTTTTACGCCTCCAAGAATAGTTGTTGAATAAGGTACTCCTTCGTTCCATTCCAACTCTTGAATTAGTAAATAAAACTCCTCTTCATCCTCACAAGACAATCCTTGTTCTCGACAAAAATCCTCTTGGCAATCACTAAAAGACTCTCCAGATTCATTATCAAATCTAGTAACGAGAGTTTGGAACTTTTGATCAAAAAATTGAATCTTCTGTTCATCGGTATTACACAACAGAGCTATTTGGATAAGTAACTCATCCTGATAAAAATATATTTCTTTGATCTCATCGTTAATCTCCTGTATAACCTTTGCTCTCTTTTCTTCTGAATCTTTATCTGGGATCAAGCGTGATTGTTCCCTAATCAACTTTGCCCAGCGCCTCCCTTCTTTAATTGCTAATGAATGTTCTTTTCTCTTCTGCTCCTCATACTTGGCTTCAGCATAGGAACGGGAAAAGCCAGCTGTTAAAGCTATCTCTTTATTATCTTTGTTGCTATAGGAGTAGCCACATGCCTTTATTACAGCTGAATCAATTCTGCCTCCAAGCTCGTCTACTTTTTCTAGTAGTTCTTTTCCGATTAGCATAATTAATCTAATTTTTTATTTATCTTTTATTATGAAATCAATCTCTTGCTTACCCCTTTTAAGAATTCTAGAAATACGTACCTTAAGACTTTCCTCATCCAAAATTTTTTCAATGGAATGATACGCCTGTTCCCAATGATAAAGATCATTCAAATAATCAGACTTATCCTTGTCTGGGATATCTGAAAATTTCATCCAATTAGTATCAAACTTTATCCAATCTTCATTTAAAAGTAATTCTCTGAAAAATGTATGGAAGTTATCAAATGTCTGATTAAATAAATCATTAAAATGCTTATAGACATTAATTTCTTTATCTTTAGGATCTATATCAATAGAAATAAATTCATCTTCTTTTATAAAACCTCCTAAAAACCTCAGTATCAACTCATCTTTTTCATGTGAAAAAAGATGAATATTAGCCTTGTAAATTAAATCATATAAGCTGAATGATTCAGCGTACTTTTCTCCAAGATCTAAATACACATGCCCCGCACCATCATCCCATGAATTAATTCCATATTTTTTCAGCATATTTTTAATTACGTTAGCGACTTGTTCCTCTCTTAAATCAATATCTAAGTCTGAGTCGTATTCATCGTCAGTTTCAAGAATCACTCCGCCAAAATGTAAATAAGTACTCCCTGTACTTACTAAATCTCTAAACTCGAGACGATTAAAAAATATATAAGGATGACCAGCTTCACTTTCCATTTTTGCTCGGCCATCTCCTCCATTTTCACCGCACTCCATACTTATCAAAAAGCCCCTTTCTTCAAGTTCTAAAAATGCCTTTCCAATAGAACTCTCTAAAAAATATTTACTTTGAGTTAGTACTAGTTTTCTATGTATATATTCATCATTAAGATCCTCAAGTACTCCTTTTCCTTTTGGTGTTTCAAAGAAAGCTTTAGTTAATTCTTGAGTATTCATACTGGGCTAAACAAGCTCAAAGACAGAACTTCTCTGGTTTAATGCAGAGATGGATTCGCAATATGGCGCTCCTTTTCATTTCGTGCAACCCTTCAAATAAGAATTTTCCAACAACTTAAAATTACACTGGACTCATCTCTAGACAACTCAAAAAAGGACTACATGGATCTCAGAGTCAAGCTTCCAACCCACTTAATTAATAAGGCAGAAGATCTCCGTAAAGAATGGGGGCTCCAATCAAGAAGTGCTGTTATACAAAGACTTCTCGAAGCTATTTAGAGAAAAGAATGAGACAGGAACTAGACCAGATAGAAGAAATAGTTAAGAATTTTTTCCAGTAGCGCAATCTAAATTTATCCGCTTAGATGATTTTCCAAGCCAAAATATTTGATGCCGAAGAAGAAGAAAAAGAAAAATGAGACAAAAGGAAAAAGCCTAAAGAAACTCAAGTTTTCAGAAAAGTTATCACCTGTGGCAGACATCCTTACCACAACCTTTGATGAGATTGAAAGTCGCTCCCTAGGAACTTCTGTTGCTGGTATCCCAGTCAATTTTTATGACTTCGATGCGCTTACACAAGGTCTGCAACGAGGCTCTTTGGTTGTTCTTGCTGGAAGGCCAGCAATGGGGAAGACATCGATATCATTGAACCTTGCGAGGAATGTCGCTGCGCTGCACGACTTACCTGTTTGTATCTTTGGACTTGAGACGAGTAAAGAGCAATTAACTTACAGATTGATATCAAGCGAAGTCGGAATTGAAACCAGTCGATTAAGAACTGGCAGGTTGCAGCATGATGAATGGCCATACCTTGGAAGAAGCATTAATTCGCTTGGTAAATCACCAATTTATATATGCGATAAAGCCAATATCACAGTCAAAGAGATGGCTAAAAAGTGCGAGAAAATAAAAGAACGAGAAGGGAAAGAACTTGGTTTAGTTGTGATCGACTATGTCCAACTCATGGATGGGAAAAGATATATAGAATGTCGAGATACAGAGCTGGGAGGGATAGTGATTGATATTAAAAACATGGCCAAACAATTAAATGTTCCAATTCTTCTAATGTCTCAACTCAGTCGTGATATTGAGTATCGAGAGAATAAACGTCCCATGCTTTGTGACTTAAGAGAGACACAATCACTGGAAACTCATGCAGATATGGTTGTGATGATCTATCGAGATGAGTACTACAACCCTGAAACAATCGATAGAGGAATTACTGAACTCATTACTTGTAAGCACCGGAATGGTCCCGTTGGTACTGTCAAACTCCTTTTCGAGCCACAGTTCACAAGGTTTAGAAATTTAGCTGCATAAGAGAATCTATTGAAATGACAATGACTAAAAGTCGACAAAACTTTGAACTAAAAGTTTGTACTCACTCGCTAAATACAGATGAAAAAAAATTCCTTTATTACTGGAAAATCATTAAAGAACAAACTGTAGAAAATGAGAAAATTGAATTTTTTAAGAATCATCCTGAAGCCTTTAATTTAAAAAGTGGAACTCCCTATAGCAATGACGAACTTGATGAAGACTGGGATTGGGAAGTTCATCTTTACAACAAGATCAAAATAAAAGATTGGGACAATGGTTCTGATGAATTACTTTTTGGCCATAATCTTAATGGGATTATCAAAGAATATATTTACCTAAAGACTCCTGAAGGTTGGCATGAAAGTGATTTTGATATTCAAATGACTGAAGAAGATGTTGAAGAGTTTTATATAAAGACCAAAGAAAATATTTTTCCAAATGAATTTATAGTTTTTGCCTTTAATAGAATTAAAGAATTTATTAGTGGTTATGTCTTTCATTCCTATGATCAAATCGAGAGTCATATTTCGACCTTATTAAAAGAGTCATCAAAAACTTACAACGAAGATGAACTATATGATCTTATTGAGGAAAAATTAAAGCTCTGGGAAACCCCTTATACAGAAGCACAAATTGAAGTTGGAGCAAAAAATATCTTTAACCAGTTGTATCAACATGACAATCATCAACATGATTATTATTCAACAAAGCCATCTTTTTATGAAAGCGGCAAATCAAAATTAGACGCTAAAGATTACCAAGGCGCGATTGATGATTTCAATAGAGCGATTCTAGTAAGTCCAAACAATCAAGACATCAAATGGAAAAGAGGTATAGCCCACAGCCGATTAGGGGATCATGAATCAGCAAATAAAGATTTCAAACAAGTAAGAAGGCGTAAAGGTTAACCAATGAATAATTCAAACTCAACAAATATCATCCCTTTATTTGATCCAAAGAAGTGGGAGAAAGCTGAACAATGTCCGCATGACATCAAGTTATTTCCAGAAGGAGCAAAGCCCGATGTATTAGAAGGTAATTGGCTACCTCAAGATGCCTGTGGAGGTCATCAATGGAATTCAGCGATCAATAAGTGGGTGATCTAATGAGTAATTCAAAAGAAGATCATTTTGAGAAAATTGGATATCGTATAAAACAAATTATGCGATCAGTTAATGATACTTATCGGTACATTTGCGAAGACGACTACTTACCTGAGCCTTCTGAATTAAAGTTAATATTAGTTCAGATTGAAAGTCTATTGGATCTTCTTCCTTTAGGTAATCTCTATAAAGTTGAGTCTAAAAACTCATCAAAAAATGCCAAGCATTATGAAATGAGTGGATGCGAAAAAGGTAATGCTGGTAACTATCAAGGTGCTATTGATGACTTCACAAAGGCAATAGAAATTAATCCTAGCAATGCTTATCTTTATATAATTCGTGGATTTACTAAGAGTGAATTAAATGATTATCAAGGTGCTATTGAGGATTACAACCAGGCATTAGTAATTGACCCTAATAATGAATATGCTCTTTCCAATCGTGGATTCGCAAAGTTACAGTTAGGAGAGAAGGAAAGTTCTCTTGCAGATTATTCCAAGGCTTTAGAAAGTCCTTTTGATGCTGATATTTATTCAAAAGGTCTCTAGCTTTATTTAAATATGACTAATTCTAAAAATAGTTTAAATATAAGAAAAGAATACCTGAAAGAGAAAGCCTTAATCGTTGCTGTCTTCTTGTCTCTTCTTCCTCACGGAGAAGTCTATGGATTCAACAAAGTCAAGACAGCTAATGACTACCTAGATGAAGCGGAACTAATCATAGAAAAAAATTATATGCCACTCCTCGAAAAGAAGAAAGGTGAAAAAGATAAGTTTCTTCAGCTTGTCAATCAATCATTGAAGCTAGAAGAAAGTGCTAGAGCTTATCTCTATCTCGGATTTGTTAGACATATGGCCTTTGACTCAGATAGCTACAAAGATTCAGTTCAATACTACAAAAAAGCTATCGAATTAAAGCCAAAATACATTAGAGCATTGGTTGCTTTAAGTTCGGCACACACAAATGGCAAAAATTATCAGGAGTGTATGAATAGTACCAATCAAGTCTTAAAGATTGATCCCCAGAACAAGATAGCTAAACGACTTGAAGAAGACTGTCAGTCCTCACTAGATCAACACAACCTCAACGAATGCATGAAAGATTATGAGGTCTTATGGCATCGTGAACCAAAGAACAAAGTAGTCTTAAAAAAGATCGATGAATGTATGGTTGAACTAGGGCAGAAATCATGACTAGTTCAAAAAACTTTTCTTCTACCAAAGAATACGATCCAACTACTGACCGTGATGCTGTCCTTGAAGCAATTAATTTGTCAAGAGGAATAGCTCTCAGGTATGCCGACAAGAGATTAAAAGCTGACCGCATACTTGTCCTTGAGGCCATTAAGTCGTTTGCAAGAAGTAAAAGCTATGGGTCAGCCAATCCCTTCAGATATGCCGATAAAAACTTGAAGTCAAACTATCAATTTGTCCTTGAAATTATTAGAACAACTGGGAAGATCCCACCGCATATCGATGACAGCTTATGGTCTGATCATAAATTTGTCATTGAAGTTATTAAAGGGAAATCGATGGATGTTGTTGATTATCTCGATAAGAAATTGTGGTCTGATCATAAATTTGTCATTGAAGCCTTTCAAGAAATGAATGACCAAAATATCTTTACATATAGTCTCCAAAAGATTGATATGAAACTTTTGATGAATCCTGAAGTAGCCATTGAAGTTCTCAAAAAAGGTAATCAGCTTGACTGCCGCCATGACATGGAATTTCTTTGTCAGACAGGTTTACATTGTCTCAGCGATGATGAAAGGTTGTGGTCTAATCCTAAATTTGTCATTGAAGCCATGAAACTATCAAACGGAGAAGCATTCGAATATGCTCATGAAAGCTTACTGAGTGACAAAGATTTTGTACTTGAATCTATTAAGTTGTTCAAAAGAATAGGTCTCCGATATGGCATTGAGAGCTTGAAGATCAACCGTGAATTTGTTTTAGATGCTGTTAAGGAAGAAGGTCTTGAACTCGAATTTGCTGATAAAAGATTACAGGCAGATCCTGAAATAGTACTTACGGCTATTAAATCAAATAGCAATGCTATCGATTATGTCGATAAGAGTTTGTGGTCTAATCGTAAATTTGTTTTAGAAGCAATTAAAGTGGCAGATGGTCGAGCTCTTGAATATGCTGATGAGACCTTAAAAGCCGATCGTGAGTTTGTCCTGAAAGTTGTCAAAGATACTCATGGAAACATTCTCTCCCATGCTGACAAGATTCTCAAGGCTGATCGTGAAGTGGTCTTTACAGCCATTAAGTCATCAAAAGGGCAAGCCTTACAGCATGCTGATGAAAACTTAAAAACCAATCGTGAGTTTGTCCTAAAAGCTTTAAAATTAGGAGCAAGTTTACGAGACGTCGGTAAAAGTTTGTGTTCTGATCGTGAAGTCGTTCTTACAGCAGTAAAGAGTGATGGAAATAATTTTAAATATGCAGATAAGAGTTTGAAGGCGGACCGTGAAGTGGTACTAGAATCTATGAATCATGCCTATGGCAACGACATGGTGCTAGGTAATGTCGACAAAAATTTGTGGGCTAATCGTAAGTTTGTTCTTGAAGCTATTAAGTTATGGCACAAAAACACACAAAATAGATTCATCGAGCATCCTTTCCAATTTGCTAATGAAAGATTGAGGAGTGACCGTGAAGTTGCACTAGAAGCTATTAAATCAACAAACGGCAAGGCATTTCTAGATACCGATCCTCATTTGCGAGCCGACCGTCAATTTATCTTAGAAGCTATTAAGGTATCAAACGGACTGGTATTACCATATGTAGATAAAAATATATTCAACGCTGACCCTGAAGTTGTCCTAACAGCTATTAAGTTACTTGACAAAAAGAACTTTAAGTATTCATTGCCTCTCAGATGTGTAGATGAAAGTTTATGGTCTAAACGTGAATTTGTTTTTGAAGTAATTAAAAATAACATTGACTATATACCTTGTGATATAGAAGTAGGTTTACTGTCTGACCATCAAGTAAGAATTACAGCGTTAAATCAAATATTGAGTACTAAAGAAAAATAGAGAACCGCACAAATATCTGAGCTTATATAGCTACTCAATCAAGACTTCAGTCTTACCCATTTCTTCTTATTACCTATTGCTCTACCGTTAAAAGAAGCAATGACCTTTGTCTTGTGATTAGCACTACTTTCAAAAATACTCTTTTTATCTACTTCTACATATTGAAAAATCTGAATCTGATTAGTTCCCATTCTTTTGATATGAGTCCTTCCGTCAGTATTTTGAATACCGAGATACTCAATAGCTTTCTTCCAAATCTCTTGAGTTGAGTCGAAGGCTCCAGTCACAAAAGCAGCTTGTATTTCCATAACTCATAAACTTAGGTTCTTGTTTTAGCTACTCAATCACCGAATAGCAAATAGAGAAGAAATGATTTAAGAATGACCAAATGCTCATTCAACCAAAAGGCGTTACAGTCCAATCAAATGTGCGACACTCTGTGACAGGTAATGGGTTCACCTAGAAAGCGAATAGGATTTCTCCCTCGAACTCAAGTTCAAGAAATTATTGATCAACTATGTATTGAAGAAAATTTGAGTCAGTCGAAAGTTGTTGGGATATTGGTAGAGGAAGCATTAGCTGCTCGTGGAATATTTGATCCAACACAAGGACAAGACTTTGAAGCAAATCCAAATTGGAAAGCTCAAGCAAGATCACTGATGAAAAAGGATAGTACTGAAATCAAGAAGCCAAGTTTCACTAAATCAGGAAAGGCATCAGCAAGCGATGCTGAACTGATGGAGCAATTCAAAGAGTTCCAAGCTTTTAAAGCAATGATGGCCAACCAATGAATCCAATACTCGCTACTTCTACACAAGCAAATCTTCTCTATGTATTAGGAGGAGGCTTTGTTTTATTAGGAAGCTATTTCTTTGGTCGCTTGGTTACGTTCTTTTTCCCTAAGAACCCATTAGTCAGAAAAGGCAAAAAGGATAAATCCAAGTCAGAGCAAGACCTTTAGACAAAAGCCTAGGCAGGTCTTTCGATAAAAACGTCAGCAAAACGTCAGCAGGCTATTTATTCAAACTGTGAGATCCCAATCGGGGCGACAGGATTCGAACCTGCGACCTAGTGCTCCCAAAGCACCCGCGCTACCAAGCTGCGCCACGCCCCGCCAAAAATAATTGTAGCCCCTGATAGCTTCTAAGAGAATAGAAATTCTCTAAAGATTGATGCAACAATGATCAAATACAATCATTGGAACCTTTTTGTCGCCTGCAATTGACTTGAATCTCAATCAATATCAACGTTCATAGAGAGTAAGAAAGTTCCATATCCCTGTAAAGTCATAAAGGCAATTTTCATCCAAATAAGTAATACCCTCAAAATTGCTAAATATTCTATAAAAAATCACAGTTGAAGATAGAAAAATATTTTTGTCGTTAGAAATTTAGTGTTTTTTCGCTAGTAATTACAAATATAGTATATTCAAATTACAAAAATAAAAAATTTTTGGTTTTCAACGTATGATAAAAAATAATAAATTATTTTAGGGAAGAAGAACTAAGCATGTTTTCTTTAGATAATGATTTTCTCCCATTTCTAGAATCTTACAAAAAATTATTTGATAAGAAAACTATCCAAATAGGTGAATGGTATTTAATAAGGCTTGGAGTTGCAAATGCTACTGGTGATAATGATTTAGATCCTGATGATTTCGATGATAATGACTTTATTGAAAACCAAGTTGGAATACAAATAACTATAGCTGATGTAAGTATTGAAGGGAAAAGTTTTACTTTAATAGATTTAGGAGATGGAAATTCAGCTTTATGTAAAGACTTACTATATAAAAGGGATGATTATTCCGATGACATAACAGCTTTTACTGAGACACTTTATAATCTAAAGCCAAATTTATTTGAAGGATCTGAAGCAAAGGAATACGTAGACGTATTAAATGCTATAAAAAAGTTCGATACAAAAGGCAATGATTATTGGGTGACAAATAATTCTTCGTCTCCGAACAATTTAAATATTCCATTTCCTTTCTGGCTACTATCATCTCTAACTTTAGCTGCTAAAGATAGTGACTCAGCTTGGATTTATTGGTTAACAGGGTATCCTCATGAGTTAGAAAAGTATTTTTTTTATGAAGGAAGAGATTCCACTCCAATAGCAAAATATTCTCCAAGTGTATTCATGATATGTTCGAAAATAGATGATTCAGAAGGAGAATTTACATTTAAAGATGGATTATTCTCTCTAAGTGAATGTGAAGATAAATATAAAAATCTGAGTGATTTTTTCTCATATTTATCTGACAATAGTCACGTTATCGGGTTGAGCTTATCAAAAGATTCTTAAACATTTAATTTTTTTTTTAATTTTGGATAAATAAAATTTAAATTAATAAAAGATAACGTTTATAAGATAATTTTAGAGGATTTCATAATACCTGCGCTACCAAGAGGCATGCCCGTTCTAATACCCCTTCATGCCAGCCTTGTGGGCCAGCAAAAGTTATTTGTATATATAACATTCTATTCAAATAATTGTTTAATTTGAGTTCTCAAATATTACTTGATAAATTCAAGAGCAAAGTCAAAACCAAATTAAATATTGGATTATAAACGGGAGACGGGAGTAGAAAACCATTGATATAGATTAAGTTCCTACCAATCCCAGAAAGCTCCAAGCAAGTAGAAAAAGGTTTTAAGACTTTTAACAGTGCGAAAAAATGTCAAATAAGCTTATAAAGCTATTGAATCAGTCTTAGTCTGATTAGAAAGTAAAATTAACTCTCTAAAAATGAAATATATATCAACTTATAACTTATTTAATTTATTAGCTATAGCAAGAGGGTCTGAACCCAAGTCTATAAATTCATATTTATCAGGTGATTCAGAATTAATAAATACTGCTTTCATCAATCCTTCAACAGAGGTACTCACTGTGAAATTATCATCGCCAAAATCGTAATCATAATTTGCATCAACTTTAAAATATTTTTTAGTATTTTTTTTGTATATATCTCCATAGTTACCATCACTTGTGCTATCTGGATATTTAACTTCAAGATTTCTGGATCTAATAATAATTAATTCCTTTTCATAGTTTAAAATCTCTTTAATAAAGTCATCATCATCTGGAAATATCCAATTAATGAAGCTGCCATTAGATAAATATTGATCTAATTTAGATTTTTCATCAGGAAGATAAAAGTAGCAGCCTAAAATAACTGGTTCATATTCTTCTATAAAAAATTCATAATCATCTTCTTCATAATCATCAAGTTCAATTTCTTGAAGACAGTTATTAGACCCTTCAAACAAGAAATAAACAAGCTTATCTCCATCTTTAATTGATAATTCACTTTCGACTGAATCACCAATTATTTCGTTGAACTTGTCATTTACATCCATGTTATTGAAAAATCAAGTTTCACATTTAAATAATAATATAGAAAAACATCCAATTTCAATTCTTTTATACCTCTAGCACCCCATTCGATTGGTATTTTGTCGCTCGCTATCGCCCAGAAAGGTTTTGTTGAATTAAAAACCTAAGCTATAACAAGACTGTCGCTTGTCTAATTTCATAATCCCAAAGCACCCGGGCTATTCGAGGTAGTCCGTTCTAATAAGTTTTTGTCGCTCGCTAAGGTTTTGTTGCCTCAAAAAAGCCTTGCCATCACAGGACTGTCGCATGTCTCAAGTTCTGCTCCTAAAGCACCCGCGCTACCAAGCTGCGCCAAAGAAGATTGTAGACCCTGAAAGCTGCTAAGAAAAATATAATTTTTTTAAAGTTTGAAGGAATAGTGATCAAATTCAATTATTAGAAGCTTTTTAAAGCTCAAAGAATACTTACTACCCCAGGACAAAATATTGATAAAAAGCAACGAGAAATAAACAGTAATAATTCAAATACTCCTTTAAATAGGAAAATGAACAAAGAACAAAGCTAAATTACTAGCAACAAGAGGGTTAATTCTTTTGAAATGAAAAAGATATCTCTAGATATTCAACAGTTTCAGATAAAAGTCTCAATGGCTTTAAAAGATAACAATACTGACAATGCAATAAAAATTTGTCAAGAACATCTAGATAAGAATTTCGAGAAATGGATAATATTTGAAACACTCGCTTTTATATACCTGATCAGATCAGAATGGCTTAATTCATCGAATTTCTCAGAGAAAGCTCTTTCATTGAACAAAAATTCAGCTCAAAGCTGGTCGACATTAGGTATTGCTTTTAAAAATTTAGGTAGATATAAAAAAGCACTTTCGGCTTACAAGCAATCTATTGAGATCAATCCTACATCTGAATTAGTCCTTTCGAATATGGGACTTGTTTTATGGAAACTTAATAGAAATGAAGAAGCTAAATTAGCATTAAAAAAAGCACTTGAAATCAGACAATCATTTCCTGAGGCTGCTTATAACCTAGGCAAGGTATATGAATCTGAAAACAAAATTGATGATTCTATTCTATACTTTAAAGAAGCAATCAAAATAAGAAATAATTATTCAGAAGCAATTGTGGATCTATCTATTTGTTTAGATAAAAAGGGAAATACGATAGAAGCAATTAGATTACTTGAAGAATCTGTTGACAATAAAATAAATACACCTTTAATAATAAAAAATTTAATATACCTAAAAGGTAAAATTTGTGATTGGACTAAACAAAATCTAATAGAAGAATCATTAAAAGAGCTTGGGATAAAAGGAAAAGCTATAAGTCCTATGGGTTTAATGGCTTACGAAGATTCACCTGAAAAACATCTTATAAGGGCACAGAGATTTTGGGAACAGAATTTCATTGAGGAAAGTACTAAAATGCCGTTAAATATGAATAAAAAGATTAGGGTTGGTTATTTTTCAGCAGATTTTAATGAACATGCTGTTATGCATTTGATGACAAGAGTTTTCGAACTGCATAATAAAGATAAATTTTCGATTTATTGCTTTTCTTTTGGGAATAAACCCGAAGATAGATATAAAGAAAGAATAGTTAATTCTGTGAATAGATTTCTAGATGTAAAAGATAAAAAAGATATAGAGATTTCTAAAATCTCTAGAGAATTAAAAATCGATATAGCAATTGATCTTATGGGATATTCTAAAAATAGTAGGCCAAAAATTTTTGCCTATAGAGCGGCTCCAATCCAAATCTCATACTTAGGTTTTCCAGGAACTATGGGAGCGAAATCAATTGATTATATTATTGCTGACAAATATTTAATCCCTGAGGAAAGTAAAAATTTTTATTCTGAAAAAATCATTTATATGCCAAACTGCTATCAATGTAATGATGATAAACTATTACCATCATCTTCTCAATATAGTAAACAACTACTTGGAATTAATAATAATGATTTTGTTTTTTCATGTTTTAATGCAAATTACAAGATTACACCAAAAGAATTCAATATTTGGATTAGACTTTTAAAAAAAATTGATAAAAGTGTCTTATGGTTAGTAAAATCAAATCAATTTTCAGAAATTAATCTTAAAAATATTTTAGTTAAAGAAGGAATCGATCCAAAAAGGATTATTTTTTCAGAATATATAAAAATTGAGGATCATTTATCAAGATTAAAAATTTCAGACCTTCATTTAGATACTTTTAATTATAATGCTGGCGCAACCGCTTTATTTTCATTAAAGGCTGGAGTCCCTATCCTTACTAAAACTGGTCGGAGTTATACAGCAAGAATGGCTACAAGTATTTTAAAGTCTCTAGGTTTAAATGAATTAATAACTACGACTGAATATGAATATGAAAATGTTGCATATCATCTAGCAACTAATAGTGAATTATTGAATGAAATAAAGTTAAAGGTAAATAGATTATTGAAAAGCGAATTCTTTAATTCCTCAAATTTTACAAATGATCTCGAAGAAATTTATATTAAATTAAATAATAAATGATCAATCAAATTTAGTTTATTCGGGTAATTAAAAGAACTGCTTGGAAGGATCTTTCACACAAAAATTATGAAATAAAGCTGAATATAAATTGGTGCTATTTTCAATCTCAGCTCTTCAATTGCCAGGAGGTGTCTATGTCTTAAAGGAGTGTTTTTATATATGGAAAGGCTTCGACACTTTTGCTTAACTTATTTTTTCTTTCTCTGGCGGTATTACTGACTGGATGCAATATTTCTGGAGGTGGAGGTAGTTTTAGTTGGGACTTACCAGGCAAACCTGAAGATCACTCCTGTGAAGATGTCGGAATAATGGCATCTAGTTATTGCTCTACAGGCGAATATCCACACTTATGTGATTGCCCCCCCTTTCGCTAATTATTAAATAGTAAACAAAAGCATTGCTTTTGCTGCTCATAAGAACAAAGTATTTCTTTTACTTCCTAACTATGTACGAATTTAATTTCGCCTGTATCTACATTTGCCACTTAAAAAATAGTTGGAGCTTGTAAATCTCTTGAACCCACGACAAAAGAAAGCACCTTGCAGATTTCATTCTCGCAAACCAGAACGGTATCTCTAGATTTAACCTTTAAAATAGTACTTCGTTTTCATGGCCTTCCAACTTAATCGTTAGTTCTTTCTACTTGGTGAGTTTTAGCTTCTTGATTTGATTTGTCTTTAAAACCAGCGAAGTCAACTTTCCCCCAAACCCAAGCAAGAGATGAATCAGCCATAATTTAAAGGGCAAAACTAATGGATGAATGAATATTCAACCCATCGTCTTACCTACTCATGGTAATTCCTCTGGTTAGTTAGAATGCTTGAGCATTAATAAAAACTTTGACTCCACACCTAAACCATCCTTTTTTGATATTAATTTGGCACCTACTTGTTGGTTATCTTTTTACAGTAAGTGTTGACTGGAACTGGATACCGCTTACAAAAGAAGAAAAGAAAAGAGGTCAATCCCTTGATCAAATTCGAGGAAAAATATTCGGTTAATATTTAGTATTTAAAAAATTTCAACTCCTAATAATAAGTGAGTTAGTAGATTTTAAGGATAAATTCCTATACTTTTGATTTTCCTAAAATGGGAAATGCTTATAAATTTGATTATAAATTTCCGAATTTTAAAAGAAAAATCAATTCCAAATAAGTAGAAATCATAAAAATAGGGTCGATCACAGCAAAACATGCCACATCAGTTGAAATTTTGTATTATCTTCTTTTTTTACCTGCGAGTACAAGGTCAAATGGCTCAACGAATTAACGTTGCACTAAGTTCTATTCCAACAGGCAGCAGAGATCTAATGGAATTCATTTTCTTCTGCGCAATAGGCTTTACAGCTGGAAGTCTAGGTTTAATATGATTCAAACAATAATGCAATACCTAAATGAAATGCAGATAGCAGTTTTCAATAGTCTTAAATAAAAAAAGCTTTAATTATTTAGGATTAAGACTTCTAGTATTAATTATGATCTAATTCAAGACATTTAGTCAAAAAACCTACATCTAAATCGTTACTCCTATTTTATTTGGATAGTTATTAGAGAGGTTTGAGTTATATTAAGGAATAAAATCCATAATAAGTATAGGCTTTACTTTGATATATAGCCATCAAAATAACAATTTAACATCAAAGAAATAATCGAAGGATAATAATAAATAGCATAAGAATAACTAATAAGGATAAATAGCCAGTGACTTATCTGTGAAGAAGATGTTATTCCTGGTAATTGAAGAACAATATCGAAATTATTTTTTCGAGTTCTTTAAGTGAGAGAATAGAAGGCAGTTTTTTTATTTGATTTTATACTGCCTTCTTTCTATAAAAAGAATTTATTTAATTTAAAAAACTTATAAAAGATTATAAAAACATTTGATTCTACAAAAAATATAACTTAGCCTAAAACACAAAAAGAAATTAAATGGTACATAATAAAGTTTCTCTTTCCATAAGGCTTCTTCAGTGAAACTTATCCCAAATTTTGCTGAACTCCTGCATGAAATCGAGCTACCATCACCGGAAAAATGCTTTCTCATCGAAGTTGGAGATGAAAAATATATAGACAAATGGATCAAGGATGGTCAACTTTCATGTGAACTAGAACATCTGTTCGAATGGATCAGCGTCGAATACAAACTCAAGAAAAAAAATTTAAATGAGGAGGAGCAAGCCATTGCTAAGGAGATTAAAAATAGATTTCCTATTGATAAATGGCGAGTTATAAAAATTTTTAGTGATCACCAAAGAAAATATCGGTACTACAAAAAGGCGATAGAGGACGTGAAGAATCGCACAACGCCTCGTATGACAGAGCAAGCAATTATGACAATATTCAGCCCTGGCTGGAGTATAAATACCTAATATGGTATAAATACCTATATAATGTTTAAAAGCTAACTCGTCATGATTGAAAAGTACCCACTGCTTCCTTTTCTTTTATTTGCAGGAGCACTAATAAGCACAGCGACTATTGGTTTGCCAGTATTTGCTATTAATTGATTCCAGCCTATTAGTGGCCTACTTAAAATAGCTGAACTATATTATATAGTTTATAGAGGATATCTTAGGTAATTCTCATACCTAATAACCTCGAAAACTTTCTAAATTGATTCATCTAAAATAAATTAAGTTCGCTAACTTCAGTGAAAATTTTGTAATTATATTAATTAGCTAATATTGTAGACCAATAATTAAACAAAAAATATGAAGAATATAAAAATATTACTAGATAAACCCAGTTAAGCCATGATGGTCTGTCATTACTCTTAGTCATAAATGTGATAAATCCATACAAAGACAATATAATATATATTGATGTGATTAGTCTTTAACCTTTAAGCTGAAACCAGATAACAAACATGAAAATCAAATAGTAATTACATAAGAGGAATAATTAATGAACAAAGACTATAAGTTTCTAGAAAAACACAAAAATGAATTTAGAACTACATACAAAAGTCTAAAGGGTAAGAAATGGTCACTAGATTTTCCTGTTTTTCTTTTTGATAGAGATTGGTTCAAATTAACAAAAGTATCCTTGTATCATTTAGAAAAAGAACTTAAGCCAGACAATTCTCAAGAGGCTCCTGAAATAATTCAATATCAACAATTGCTAAAAGAAGGGCATGATCAATTATTTGCTATTCAACAATGTTGGCACGAATTTGGGATAGAAGACTTTCATCGATCATTAAGAAACTCTTCTAAATGGGAAAAGAGGGGTAACCAAGGATGGACATTTAAAAAGTATGCATCACTCATAATTGGGTATAGGCAAATCATTGAGAATCAAGAAATTAGTATTCCAATAATCATCTTGGGGAGAAGTCACAAAGAAGCTCATCATATCGAATGGATAAGCCAAGAGTTTATTTCAGCATTACAAATGCCAGGCTAAAATATCATTAAGATATCCACTTTCCTCAAGCAATAGTTAGATCATCAGATCTAGTTCCCCACTCAGTATCTTCTAAAAGATCAGAATAAGCAGAAGCATTAACCAAGTTATATTTTTGAAATTTCCAATCAGAGTCCTCAAGGTAATCTGAATACTCAAAAGTTTTTGCAAGAAGAGAAAATTCCTTACTAAAAGGGCACATAATTTTTAGTATATTTTTAATGATTTACGCTACTGAAGACAAAAGCAAGTAAAAATAATAATTCCTAAATATTTTGCTTGTATAAAAAGTAAAAAATCCTTTTGATCTATAAGCAGATTTTGATTCATTTTTCATTTCCCAGGTTTTACAGGTTAAGGCTTTCTATTCAAGAATTCATATATAATGTAAGAAGGAAATGAAAAAAGAATGAATGAATTACGGAGCAGAGAGCATTCAGGGGAGTTTGACTTTGACAAACTCCCAGAAGGAATTTATTCATTCTCAGGAAAAGAAGGTTTTGTAAAAGTTGAAGTAGATAAAAATGGTCGTCAAGAATGGAATCTAGACAATTGGTTTGCTTCCTTAGATCCCGATACAAATGAAGAGCAAAGACAAAAAATTATTCAAGATATCAAAAAAAGACTAAATTCAGATACAGGGATGATTAATCCATCTAATAAAAATTCAAAAAAGAGTTTTCTGAATGATTTAATAGATAAGTTAAAGTGAAAGAATCATTTAAAGAAAAGAAATATCTCTTTTGAAGCTATTCCGATTAGAAAATATCTTAACAAAGTACACCATGCATACCAGTAAACACATTCCTTATCAGACTTTGAAAGTTCTTCTCCTTTTGATTTTAGTAATAAGTTGAATCGATAATTTGCATTATTTTTAGTGACAAAAATCAAGCAGACAGAAAATGTTAATAAAAAACTTTTTCTTGATAACGATAAGAAAGAAAGAAAAAAAGAAAAATTAGATAATAAATCTATTTGGGGGATAAGCATTGCTGGTATTACTAAAATATTAGATAAAATATATACAATCCTAAGTAAAAAGTACATGTATAACCCAATGAATACTATATATTTAGCAAATACTTAAAAGGAATGCAATTTTAGTTAAAAGTTTAAAACCGCTTTAGATTCAGCTAAACCTTAAATATATTTCAAGATAGCGTAGATAAGAATTACAAAAATTAGATAATAAACTTCGAACAATGAAAATAATACGTTATGATATCTTTAGAAAAATTCTAAAAATGAAAATATTTCTTTTGATTTCTCTAAGTATTTTAGCAATATTTTTACTTGGAAGACAAGCATTTTATTCTGCAAAAAGAAATCTTTTCAGAGATCTAGAATCTTGGTCAGGTAAAGATATAAATATTAAACATAATAAAGCACTAGAAAATATTAATCTAAATAAAAATGAAAACTATTTAAAAATTATTGCTGATGAATCTAAAATTTACCTTGAAGAGCAGGAGTTAAGAGATGAAGAATAAAAAGATTTATTGGCTATTAGAGTAAACCAAAAAATAAACTCTCAAATACCTAATCCACTTCTTTGATTATAATAACTTTAATCAGTCAATTGAAATGAACATTCCATTCTTACTAAATAAATTAATCTATTCACTTTCAATAATGAATACATTACTTGATATGACAATAAATAATCCAATATTTATTTTTGCTCTGATAACAGTGATCTGGTTTATACCTGGAATCCTAGTAAAAAGGATTAGTGAAGCCAAAAGAAAAAAAATAAAGAAAAAGGCTCAGGATGATTCTATAGCAAGACTTTATCCAAAAGAATAATTAGCTATTTCTTACGACAATTATAAATTCTAAAATTAATTTTAAGATATAAATATATAGATATATAGATATCTTCATATAAATATCTTAAACTGAACAATTGATGAGATAAACTAACTGAGTAAACAATTACCAGAATATGATAAAGAAACTAGGACAATATGGTGGATACTTATTAAGTGGAATATTAATTGCATGGCTTATAAACCCAATAGCTGCTCTTTCCTTCCTTGAAGTATTATTCAAAATGACTATATTAATTTCGATTCCCGTATCAGGTGCATATCTGCTAGATAGAATTATTCTTTTAAAGCATCAAAAAGCATGGAATTTAATTCTTCCAATATGGATAGTAATAAGTATATATTTTAGTTATAGACTTGTTAGGTTAATCGATAACCTAATTAATTAAAAATCTTTAGTATGGACTATTTCAAATTTCACACATGAATATTCGCTGAATTAAAACTTAATTATCAATATATTTACTCATACGGAAATTCATATTCATCAATCTATGTAATTCAATATTATTTCTAGAAGTCTTTTGTTTTTCTAACACGATCAAATCAGGTGATAATCATACGATAACTAGATTGGCGCCTAAAGACCTATCTCATGAGCGGATATAAAATCTTAAGCATTTAAAGAAGTTAAAATATTCAACCTTCTCGAAAGAATCCATGCTTTATGGTTAATGATTGATAAAGTAAAAAATTTAGAGAACAATGGAACTCCCCTTCCTTACAGCAATATTTTTCCCTGACTATGGTTACCAAGGCATCCCTTGGGATTTGTACTTACTCCACTTCTTCTTCTTTGCAATAGTAATCCCATTTCATGTGATCATCTTTGCTGCTCGTAATGCTCAAACCGTAAAACCTAATGGGGTAAAGGACTGGCTCAAAGGAGAGACCAATTCAATCAAAAACAACGCAACTCCGTTTCCAAACAATTTCCCTACTGCTTAACTTCCAGCAAAGCCTAAAAAAAATGTCTTAATTTATCAAGGTGCTACAAGTTCACTAAATTTGGGCAATTTTAGGTTTATATATATACCTGCATCTAAAAAAAAATGCTTCATTTGCCATTCTTAACCTTTGCTTTAGGAGGGGGAAGCCTCTCAGCGACTATTGTCGGCGTTGTATCACTTGTTCTATTCGGACTAGTTGGTGTAATTGCAGGTCCAAATCTATCTAAATTTGATTCTGAAGCGTAAGAAGACAGAGAGTAACTAATCTCTACTTCTCCTATTTTCCCAAAATCAAAATCTTAGTATTTTAGATCTGAGATTTAATTGGGAATCTAAATTTTTTTATAAAAAATTCTAATTCCATTGAGTGAAATACCACTTGGTGGAATTTGTTTTTTACTTGCATGAAATGATTTAAAACTTCAGCTCTGATTTATAAATTTACTGGACTTAAAACCTCCTCCAGGCACGCATTATACATAAGATTATCTAATGCTTTACATCACTATTAAATATGAAGCTTGATAAGACGATGCTTTGGCTTATACATTTATGTGCATATAAATATACAAATCAAACAAATGGAAATGAATCCTTATAAGCCTCTAATACAAGTACTCCAAAAAATCTGCAAAACTTTGAAGTAAAAACTCAAAGAATCTAATGAGCAGATTTATATTCGCCTCCTCTTCCTCCTGCTTCACTTGCTTGTCCTATTCGAGAAAATAAATTTAAGCTCTCATCATTTAAATTAATTACTTCTACCTTAGACCCTCCTAATTTTATACGTCTAATTACCTGATCAAGAACAGCGACTCCACTTTGATCCCAAATATGAGCATCAGCCATATCTATAGTTACCCTCTCAGGATGTTCGTGTAGCTCAAAGCCTTGTCTAAAGTAAATACTGCTAACAAAAAACAAATTTCCTTTAACTCTATAAACCCTATGATTTTCACTATTTAAAGAAGATTCCACCTTAATTACTTTTGCTACCTTTCTACTAAATAACAAGGCAGCTAATCCAACGCCCGAAAGAAGTCCTAGAGCTAAATTATGAGTAATAACAGTAACGAAAACAGTTAATATCATAACTGAACTATCACTTCTAGGTATACGACGGATTTCTTTAATTGAAGTCCAATTTGCTGTGTTTATTGCGATCATAATCATGACCCCAACAAGTGTTGCCATGGGAATTTGATTAACCCAGTCTTTTGCAATAAGAATCATTCCGATTAAACAAACCCCAGAACTTAAAGTTGAAAGACGGGTTCTTCCACCATATCCAACATTCATAACTGATTGTCCAACAAGGGCGCATCCAGCCATTCCTCCAAAAAGAGAGCTAACAATATTGCCAATACCTTGTCCACGAGCCTCAACATTTTTATTTGTACTCTTATCAGTCAAATCATCAAGAATATCCTGAGTAAGGAATGTTTCCATTAGACCCACTAAAGATATCGCTAAAGCTGTTGGTAGTATCAAACCAAGTGTTTCAAAATTAAATGGCACTTTAGGAAAACCAAAACCAGGCAATCCATTTGGAAGAATTCCTAAGTTCGATACAGTTGGGACATTAAAATTAAAACCAATAGAAATCGCAGTGCTAATAAAAATTGCAACCAGAGCAGAGGGTAAAACTTTGGTAATTCTTGGTAATAAATAAATAATTAAAAGAGTAAGCACTGTTAAAGCCCAAACCGCTGGTAGTTGAATTGCTGTGACGACTTTCCCGGAATGGGCAAGATCAATTCCCAAATGTGGCAACTGTGCCAGAAAGATTAATATGGCAAGTCCATTAACAAAGCCATCCATTACAGGCTGTGGAACAAATCTCATTTGATGAGCGAGTCTTAAATATCCCCAAGCAATCTGAAGTACGCCTGTAAGCAATCCAGCAGCCAAAAGGTATTGCAACCCAAGTCCAGGTCTTATATTTTCTCCCTGTTGAACAATCCCTGTCATCAAAAGAGCAGTTGACCCTGTTACAGAGGTGATCATTGCCATTCTGCCTCCAAAAATTGCAAGTGTTACAGACAGCAAAAAGGCACCAAATAATCCAACTCTTGGATCAACTCCTGCGATACCAGAAAAAGCTATCGCTTCTGGAATCATGGCAAATGCCACAACAAGTCCAGCTAGAACATCACGAGAAGAGGAGGCAAATCTCTCCTTTGCAATTAAGTTGATCATTTCAAAACTATGCTGATACCATCCTGCCTTATTAGATAAGAGAATTTATATCTTCAAGATAATCTCCTTACTAATTTGAATAAATCGAAGATCATTCTGATTTATCTTTTCTCTCAATAAATGAATCCATCAGTTTTTTATACTCATTCTCCCTTGAGCTTTTTGCAAAGCCAATAATAAAAGCAATAGATGAAACTAGAATTAAAAGAATTATTGCTGGACTAAGACCCATTTCGCTAGCAGTTAAAGCAAAGGGAAAGGGAGCTTGCATTAAGTGTAAATTCAACTTTAAATAAGAATAAATTGGTAAGGCTAACCTTGGAAGTTATTTAGACAGAAGTTTATTTGAAAAACAACTTAAAATTAATATATGCAAGGCCTTTTACTATTTTTCCTTAATTAGAGTAACAAATTCTTCAGTTGTCAAAGCAGGTTTGTACTCCCAAGTCATTCCATATTTATCTCTCCAGGATCCGAAGACCTTAAATAAAATTGATGCACTTGATGCCTTACAAATAATTACACCTGTCCCATCTTGCGGCGTATGAACCCACGCAATTCTCTCATAACCATCAATAAGATCCTGAGACTTTCCACTCTCAACATAATCTACAAATGCTTCTGATGAATAAAGTTGATCTTCAGAGGATTCAAATTTCCAAGTAACTACATAAAGCTGCATTTTCTTTTTGAGTGTATTTTATATTTAATTCTTAGTACAATAAAACACCATCTCTATTAGAAGATTTCTTGGATATGCTATTCAAATTATTTGAAAGTTATTTTTTATTTCTAAAACCTGGTTCAAATTGTCTTCTAGCTGCCTGAGTTCTAAGCAATAACTGTCTCCCAGAACTTGAGAGGGTAAAACGTAGTGCTTTACCCGACTTGAACATTGCCTCTCCAATTGCCTTTGTTCTTGATAATTCGATTTGATATGCCCTACTAACTGCTCTTTCAGCATCAACATTTGCTAATTGTGCCTGTTGGGCTAAACGTTTAGTTTTTGACTTTGGAATTACTGTGAGCTCACTTTCAGGTTCAGCCCACCTCCATAACCAATTTGAGTTGGATTTTGTAATCGAAGATGATTTCTTAACCATACATCCTTTCCCATAAAAGATAGAGGCCAACGCACCTCTTTAAAAGACCCTAACCGCTATAGGAAAAAAAGATGATTGAACAACCAAAAAGAAAATGAAAGTTAAAAAAGGCTCTTAGCTGAAATCCAAATGACTAATCAATTAGAAATACCTTATGCAAGCCTATTAAAACGATTTAAATAAAAATCTAAGGCTCAACATCATCTAGAATGTCTTTAAAAGTAATATGATATTTTTTAATTTATTAACAAATTTAATTTACTGGGAATCTCATTAAAGCCCACATATAGAAAGATATATTTATGGCAATTGCAATGCCAACTGAAAATTTCTTCATAAAAAATTAAATTATTTTATTTATAATTCAACAATAAAGTTACTTATGAGAAAGTATTTATATTCCCATCAACACATTAGCCATTTCTATTTATTAATAATCAGAAAGGAAAAGTAATCCTGATCTGCAATCATCAAGAACTTCTTTAACCTTACTAATTTTCAAATCAAGCAATTCATCCTCCTTTAACTTGATCCATAGGGGCTTGATGAATTCATTCTCAGATCCAAGTCTTATGCGAGCTCCAAACCAAGTTGCATTGGCAGGTATCGATGCTCTGCATTGAACCTCATCCTCATCCAAATCAACTTTCCTTTCTATGAGCCATTCATCAATATAGATCAAAGGCGAAAAGTTATTTAGGCCAGCATAAGCGGAAGTACACGTGCAAAGGAACACGAATGAAAAACAACAATTCTTCAAAGCTATTAATGACTTAATCACTTCATACGATCCACCAATAGCCTTAATTTAAGAATGGGTCGCCTGAGATTCGAACTCAGGACCAGCCGGTTAAAAGCCGGATGCTCTACCACTGAGCTAGCGACCCTCGATGGAACAATAGTAATTGACCAATATGAAAAATATCATGTTGTCGAAGCATTAATGGACTTAATGTTTCTTTATGAGGACTAAAAAACAAAAACAGATGTTTTTTGGCTTCCTAATTAACTTCTAACATGTTTTGGAAGTCTTAATAAATACTTGAGGGACATCAGAATATTATTTACTTAAAATCGTATAAGGGAAAAACATCACAGTTTGAAAGAAGTTCAAAAAGTAATCGTAATTGGAGCTGGTCTAGCGGGATCAGAGGCAGCATGGCAAATAGCTAATGCTGGAATAAAAGTAACTCTCTTTGAAATGCGCCCAAAAAAGAGATCCCCAGCTCACCACACATCCGAATTCGCAGAACTAGTTTGCAGCAATAGCTTTGGGGCTCTTAGCAGTGATAGAGCAGCTGGACTCCTACAAGAAGAGCTAAGAAGCTTAAAATCAATTGTTATCGAGAAAGCTGATCAACACTCTGTCCCTGCAGGAGGAGCACTTGCAGTTGATAGAAGCCAATTTAGCCTATCTATAACCAATCAACTTTCTTCGCATCCCCTCATCAAAATAGAGAGAAAAGAGTATCCACATCTTCCTAATGAAAACCAAATAACAGTTTTAGCCACAGGTCCATTAACAAGCGAATTACTTGCAGAGGATATAAAAAAATTTACTGGAGAAAAAGAATGTCATTTCTTTGATGCAGCTAGTCCCATAATCACAGGAGAAAGTATCGATTTCTCAACAGCATTTCGAGCAAGTAGATACGACAAAGGTGACGCAGATTATGTTAATTGTCCGATGAATAAGGAATCGTATTTAAATTTTCACTCTGAATTAATCAACGCACAACAAGCAGAGTTAAAGAATTTCGAAAAAGAGTCAGCAATTTTTTTTGAAGGCTGTCTTCCAATAGAACAGCAGGCAAAAAGGGGAATAGAGACGATGCGTTTTGGACCATTAAAACCAATAGGATTGTGGGATCCAAGATGGGGAGATGTTAATGACAAAAAACTACGTATGCTTAAAAGAGCTCATGCGGTTGTTCAACTAAGGCAAGAAGATAAGGCGGGTCAGTTATGGAATCTGGTTGGATTTCAAACAAATTTAAAATGGGGCGAACAAAAAAGAATATTTAGAATGATTCCTGGCCTATCAAAAGCAGAGTTTATTCGTTTTGGTGTTATGCATAGGAATACTTTTCTTGAATCCCCAAAACTCATCGAGCCAACACTTCAATTTATAAAAAGAAAAACTTTATTTGCTGCTGGACAACTAACAGGGACAGAAGGCTATGCTGCTGCTATTGCTGGAGGCTGGTTGGCTGGAACCAATGCAGCATTGCTGGCTAAAGGTCTAAATACAATTAAGTTGCCATCGTCTACCATGATTGGAGCTTTAACCAACTTTGTCAGCAATAGTCAAACAAGTTTACGAATTCAAAATAAGAAAAACTTTCAACCTATGCCACCTAATTTTGGATTACTCCCAGAACTTGATTGTAGAATTCAGAATAAACGAGAAAGATATAAAAAATATAGAGATAGAGCCTTAAGTCAAATACAAATCTTGAAAGAAACTGTATTAAATAAAAATTTTTCTTCGACGATCATTTAAAAATTACTTCAACATTATGACTTTATTAACAAATAAAAAGAATTCTTCTTTCAAATGGGATTCGATAGTTATCGGTTCTGGTCTTGGTGGTTTAGTAACTGCAAGTCAACTGGCGAGCAAGGGGGCTAAAGTTCTCGTACTTGAACAATATAAAATCCCTGGTGGGAGTGGTGGCTCATTTAAAAGGAAAGGGTATTCTTTTGATGTTGGCGCATCCATGATATTCGGCTTTGGGAAAAAGGGATATACAAATTTACTAACACGAGCACTTAAAGATGTTGGAGAAGAGTGTGAAACAATCCCTGACCCAACCCAACTGGCATATCACCTACCTGATCAATTAGAGATAGCTGTTGACAGAGATTATAAGAAATTCATTTCTAAACTAATTGATTTATTTCCTCATGAAAAAAAAGGGATACATCACTTTTATGAGACATGTTGGAGTGTATTTAATTGTCTAGATTCAATGCCTTTACTTTCAATAGAGGATCCAGGATATCTAATGAAAGTTTTTTTCAAGTCTCCCCTTTCATGCCTTGGTCTTGCTAGATGGTTACCTGTAAATGCAGGTGATGTCGCCAGACGGTTTATAAAAGATCCATCACTATTAAAATTTATAGATATTGAATGTTTTTGCTGGTCAGTTATGCCCGCAGACTTAACTCCAATGATAAATGCAGGAATGGTCTTTTCTGATAGGCACTATGGAGGAATTAACTACCCTAAAGGAGGTGTAGGGGTTATTGCAGAAAAATTAGTAAGAGGAATTGAGAACTGTGAAGGTCAAGTTAGATATAAATCCAAAGTAAAAAAAATAATTTTTGAAGGTAAATCTGCAGTAGGAGTACTATTAGAAAATGATGAAAAAATATATAGTAAAACAGTTGTTTCTAATGCAACAAGATGGGATACATTTGGAGGAGAAGGAATCAATGACCCACTTGTTGAATCAAAAATAATTCCACCTTCAGAAGAAAAGTGGAGAGAGAGGTATGTCCCCTCTCCCTCATTTCTATCATTGCATCTAGGAGTTAATGCAGACATCATTCCTCCCAAAACTCACTGTCATCATTTACTTCTTGACAAATGGGAAGAGATGGAAAGAGAACAGGGAGTTTCTTTTGTATCAATACCTACCTTATTGGATTCATCATTAGCACCGTCAGGTAGCCATATCATTCATGCTTTCACACCATCTTCAATGGATAATTGGGAAAGCTTAAATAATATAGATTATCTAGCAAAAAAGAAAACAGATGGAGACAATTTAATCTCAAAATTAGAAAAGTTATTTCCCAATCTAAGTCAAAACATTTTACACAAAGAAATAGGTAGTCCTAAGACACATAAGAGATTTCTTTCACGAAACCAAGGAAGTTATGGCCCAATTCCATCAATGCGATTACCTGGTCTACTTCCAATGCCATTTAATAGCACAAGTTTTAATGGACTTTATTGTGTAGGTGATTCATGCTTCCCTGGTCAAGGTTTAAATGCAGTAGCTTTCAGTGGTTTTGCCTGTGCTCACCTTATAGGCTCAAAGCTGGGAATGAATAAATGGAAACTCCCAGAATAATGATCAAATTATAGAGATTATGAAGGTAAGTTATCTAGACTAAATCTATATCCTTGTTGACGAACAGTTGTAATACCACCACCATCGCCTAAGCCTGCCTGTTCTAATTTTCTTCTAAGTGTCAAAACCTGAGTATCAACTGAGCGTGGGCCACCGCTAAATGGAGGCCAAGCCATTCGTAAAAGTTCATGACGACTTCTAACCATGCCAGGTGGCATTAACAATGCACATAATAATGCGAATTCTCTGGGACTTAGTTCTACAGGCTTCTCGCGCAGGGTAACTTGTCTAAGTAAAAGGTGGACTTCCAGAGGGCCTACTGCGACGCGCTCCTGTAAACCAATTCTACCTCTTTTTAAAAGAGTTCTACATCTAGCAGCTAATTCTTCTAACCCAAAAGGTTTTCTCAATACATCATCAGCTCCATCATCTAGAAGACCTACAACAGGTTCTACACCAGTTCTTGCTGTAAGAACAATTACAGAGCATCCCAATTGCTGCGCAAGACGAAGTGCTGAGCTTTTTTCTAATATCTCAGCACTTACTAGTAAATCTGGTGATTGATCTCGACATAGATCCACTGCCTCTTCAGCAGAGCCTACGGCTGCGGCAAGTTGGCCATCTTGTCTTAGTCTCTGAACCAAAACAGTCCTTAAAGTTGGATGTGGCTCTACAACCAGCACCTTCGATGGAGATTGTGTGGTTGCTTGAATAGGCGAAGAACCTGAGGAGGATCCTTGAATTTGCTCAGTAGCAAGCTGATCTGCAGGTATTAATGTCACAAGTCAGAAAAGTACACCCTTAGACTAGAGAAGATTTTAAAGCAAACTGTTCACTGACTACCAAGAATAGTCCGTGTCTTAGCAAACCATGACATCTTTTGATGCTCCAGAGGCAATCAAACACTTCCAATCTATTTGTGATGCTTGTCAAGAGCTAACAAGTCGATACCACAGCCCTTCTGAACTAAGGATTTATGCAGATGGATACCTGCACTCCCTTAGGAATTGCAATAGATTAGGCTCTCGTGATCAAGAAAAATTAGAAAAATTAATTGATAGATGGATAATGGATCCTTCAAGCTTTATTGGCCCAGATGGAGATATAAACAACCTTTTTTTTCAAAGAGAAAACTAGTTATATAGAAAAAAGTAACAGGTTATGAAGCTAGAGCAATTTCCAGTTTTTCTTTCAATTCCCCAGAGTTATACATTGCTATCAAAATGTCAGATCCTCCAATAAATTCACCCTTTACATAAACTTGAGGTATGGTTGGCCAATTTGAATATTCTTTAATACCTTCACGAATTTCCATATCAGAAAGAACATCAAAAGTATCAAAGCTTATTCCCAATGAATTAAGAATTTGAACAACATTGTTAGAGAAACCACATTGAGGCATCAATTTATTTCCTTTCATAAAAACAAATATTGGCTTTGAATTTATAAGGAGTTCAATTTTTGAACGAGTTTCGGAATCCATGAGAGAAAAATTAATTTGGGGTTGAGGTGTTCAAGGCGAGAGCATGAATGATTTCGGTTTTTAATTCATTTTTCAAGGCGCTATAAACCAGTTGATGTTGCTGAACAAGAGATAAACCCGAGAATTTAGAAGAAACAACATTTACTTCAAGGTGATCACCTCCACCTAAATCTTTCACATCAATGCGAGCATCTGGGAGTGACTGCTTAATTAAACTTGTAACTTCTTTGGATGTAATCATTTTCAAATGTGTTGTTAATAGTGTCAAGGAGGAAGGTCATCTCAAATTCGTGAGATAGTGATGCCAATTGATGCTTATACATAACCAAGTTCAACAAATTGTTGGATAAGGCATTGGTGCATCAGCTGGATCTAAAAAGTACTAGTATCTTACTTATTTTAATAACTGATTTCCATTTGAGAGAACTAAGAATTTCAAAAAGGCATTCAGAACCCAAAGACAAAAAAAGAGAAATAACTAATTTAATCGGAATAGAAATACGAATAACTTTAAAGCAGTGAATTTATGAAAATTCTCATTGTTAATTAGTACTGATTTTAATATCAAATGCGTCCCACAGCGACTAAAGCGGATTGCTCAGCATCGTACATACTTTGGGATAGTGCAATATTAAAATCATTAGTGGAATAATTGTTTTCTCTAGAAACTAATAATGGTTTAGAGAAACAAATTGCTGCAGATCCGCAAAGCTTAGGAATAACCTCGCTGTAGGCAAGACCAACAGGAACAATTTTTATATCTAAACCTTTATTAGATGCAAGTTGGGCTAAACGAATCAATCCTTTTTTCAGCTTTATAGGTTCACCAAAACGATTTATCTTTCCCTCAGGGAAGACAACTAATTGCTGTTTAGCAATTAACAAATCCACCGCGAATCTAAGACTAGTGAGCGAAGGTCTTCCTTGATCAATTGGAAAGCAACCTAATCTATTTAAGAACCAACCCTGTAACCCCCTCATCTCTGAGCGGGTAACCATATATCTACAGTCTCTATTACTGATTCTTCTTCCAGCTGCCATAGTTAGCATCAAAGCATCCCATCTTGCTCTATGAGTTGGTGCAAGCACGACCGAGCCACCAAAAGGTAAATTTTCTTTCCCAATAACAATTCTTCTTCGAAAAAAATTATTCAATGCTATATCTTGTGTCGCCACCATGGCTAATCGACTCCAAAAAGGATCTACTCCAAGACATATTCTTTTTTCTCGCTGAAGAAGGGGCAAAGGAACCCTCATTAAAATCATCCACTTAAGAAGTTAACTCTGAAAGCTTTATTATTAACACTCGCACTGGGCAGTTACTCCAGCGGCTAAACCTCAAACTTGTTTTAGTGAATACAATCAAAGTGTATTTTTGATTATCATGGCAAGTCTTGGCGTAAACATCGATCACATAGCAAATGTCCGAGAAGCCCGAAAGACATTTGAACCTGATCCCGTAACATTTGCTCTTTTAGCTGAACTTGGAGGAGCTGACGGAATAACAGTTCACTTAAGAGAAGACAGAAGACATATTCAAGATCGAGATGTTTACCTTCTAAAAGAAACAGTACACACTCGTTTAAACCTTGAGATGGCTGCAACTGAAGAAATGACTTCGATTGCGTTGAAGATCAAGCCAACTATGGTCACCTTAGTCCCAGAAAGAAGAGAAGAAGTCACGACTGAAGGAGGACTCAACGTCCTTAAGCACAAAGAAAAATTAAAGGAAATAATTCAACAATTATCTGATGCGGGAATACCATCAAGCCTATTTGTAGATCCCATACAGAAGCAACTTGAGAGTTCTGCAGAAATAAAAGCTGGCTGGGTTGAATTACACACAGGTAAATATGCAACTAACAAAAACGAAGCAAAAGCAACACAATTAGCAATTATCAAAGAAACAACTGCCATAGCAAAATCCTATGGATTGAGAGTCAATGCAGGGCATGGACTGACCTATCAGAACGTTGAAGCAATTGCAAATATTGAAGGGATTGAAGAATTAAATATTGGCCATACAATAATTTCTAGAGCCCTTGCCGTGGGACTATCTCAAGCAGTGAAAGAAATGAAAAGCCTAATTGTCAATCCAAGGAAAAACAATTGCTATGTATAAAAATCATGTTCAAATCGCTTTTTGACTCTTGTTAACTATTTATCGTAGTAATAAAGCGGAATGGTTAGCAGAAATATTAGGACAGGAACTGCGATTAAATCCTCCTAAAATAACTGAGGAAGTTGATATTATTGTAAATACGTGGCCAACTAGCAGATGGTTAAGTGAGAATCTTTCAATAATTAATAATATCAATGCACTAGTTAAATTCCCTTTTCCTGGAACATATTTAAAAAAATTAGTTAGTGTCATTTTAGAGATTGAGCCTATTGGAAAGGATCCATGGGAAAGAAACTATCTTGTTTGGAATATTATGGAATTATTGCCAGAATTAATGGAAAGGAAAGAAGCTGAGATAATAAAAACATGGATAGGGAAAAGCCAAAAAGAGAACGAAGAAATCAATATAAACTTATGGGATCTTGCTAACAATATTGCCGAGATGTTCGATGAATATATACTCTATAGACCTGACATTATTAAACAATGGTTAGGCAAGAAATCAGAGAAAAGACTGAAAGACTTAACTGTTAATAAACATGCACTTTGGCAAGCAACACTATTCAAGTTATTGCATGAAAAGATAAAGAAAGACCCTTTTTGTATTCAGGTCGAAAAAGCAATTGAAGTATTAAAAAATGGTGATGTTTCTAAACTAGATTATCCAAAAAACCTATATATCTATGGAATTACCAGTCTGGCACCATTGCAAATAGATCTAATTCAGGCTTTATCAAAAATAATACATATCAAAGTTTATCTGATTTCTCCTTGCAATGATCTATGGCAACGATGTGAGGTGAGAAGAAAAAAATTTAGCGACACATGGAATACTCCACCTGATAAACAATGGCTACTTGAATCTCCAAGACTTGAGGCATTTCTTGGAAGGATGGGTGCTGAATTTCAACAGTTACTTGAAGGAAGTGGAGAATATCAATTGGGTAAAAGAAATGAAGAAGATATTTTTGCGCTTTCAGCAGAAATAGCTTCTAATAAAGGTAAAAAGCCAACGCTATTAGAACAGCTACAACAAGAATTAATATCAACAGAAATTGAAACAGTTTTAACAAAAGAGAAATCGGACATATCACTACTTTTTCTTAAGTCCTCCGGCAAGTATCGTCAGGTGGAATTAATACGAGATCAAATATTACAGTTCCTTGCTAACAACAAGAATCTACAACCTAGAGACATTTTAATAATGACACCACAAATAGATAGCTATGCACCAATATTTTCTTCGGTCTTTAACAATATAAACCAAGATACTACTCCTCTACCTTGGGTAATCACTGATAGAGGCCAAGAAGATAAAATTGGTTTAATACATTTTGTTTTAAACCTATTAGAAATTTCAGCGAATCGTCTAACTGCATCAAATTTTGAAATCCTGCTAGCTAATCCAGCATTACAAAAACAACTAAACATAAGTTTTGAAGAGATAAGCAGCATTATCGAGAGTCTTCAATCTGCAGGTTTTACATGGGGACTTAATTCTACAGAGAGATATGGAGAGGAAGCTCATAGCCTATCTTGGTGCCTAGAAAGACTCTTATTAGGTCTTGTTTTACCAAACAATCCTATTGATGGATTAAACAACATCTCACCTTATTCAGAGAATATTTCAAATACAGAAATTATAAAATCATGGAGTATCATTTCAAAACTATATAATTACATCGAAGAAATTCGGAGTAAACGAACATGCAACGAATGGATAAAACTTTTAACAGCACTAATCAAAGATTTTTTTAATGATGGAGGTGAATGGGCATGGGAGGCACAACAACTACTAAATATTGTTAATAACCTAGGTGAAATAGCAGAAGAATGTGAACTTGAAATCGATTGTTTAGTTATTAAAGACATTATCACCAAAGCACTGAGCTACACGAATGGAAAGTTTGGACATAGAACCGGGAAACTCACAATAAGTGCCTTAGAGCCAATGAGAGCAATCCCTCATGAAATTATTATAATAATGGGACTAGAAAGTAGTTCCTTTCCAAGGATTGAGAATAGAAGAAGCTTTAATCTACTAGATAAAAAAAGACGACTTGGAGACCCAAACCAATATGACAAAGATCGCTATGCATTACTAGAAGCTCTAATCTCAACTCGTCAAAATCTATTACTTGCATGGAATTCCAAAGATTTAAAAACAGGAGAAGAGTTTGAACCCCCAAGTCCTATTCAACAATGGTTAAGTTACTTAAAAATCAAATTAGGTGCTAATACACTTAAAGAAATTGTTATTGAGGCACCTGCAAATCCTCTTGATCATTTCAACTTTATAAAAAACACACATTCACAAATTATAAGTTGTGATAAAAAAAACTTGAAGGCTAGAGAATGCATTAACAAATCTATCCCAATTAAAAGAATTTCACTTGCATTACCACTTAATTGGAAAGATCCTGAAGGAAACAAAGATACATCCTACTCTTACGAGAAGACAAAGGAATGGCTTCTAAATCCACAAATAACATGGCTAAAAGAAAATGAAATCAAATCAAGAGAATATATCAATCTAAGAGAAGACAATGATCTTCTTGAATTTACAGAATTAGATAGATATAAACTTATTAAGAATCGGCTCGAGAATACAGACGTAGAAGAGTTAAATAACATGAAAAAGGATATTAGCTTCTGGAAGCAGAATTATACTGGAACAGGAGTTTTCCCTCCTAAGGGATCTGGTCTAATAGAAGAAGAACTACTAGAAGAACGATGGGATAATTTAATTTCTACAATTAATGATATTGGTAAAATTACAAAAAGAGTCATAAAAACAAAAGATTTCGAGAGTGAATTTTATTTTGGAGGAGACAATTTAATACTAATTGAAATTGGTAATTTAAAATATAAAACTCTTATGAACGGATGGATTAATCATTTATATTTTTCTGCAAATGCTTCATTGAATTCTAAAACAATAATAATATCAAAAAAAACAAGCTCTGATAACAAAGTTAACTTTGAGATAACGAAAGAAATAGAACCAATTAATAAGAAAGAAGCAACAATAATTATAGATAACTTAAGCAAGATAGCAGCATCAGGGAGAGAGAATTGCTGGCCTATTCCACCAGAAAGTGGCTTATTTTATGCGCTGGCGAAAGGAAAAGGGATAAATAAAATGAAGCAAGTATTTAAAAAGAAATGGGAAGGGGACTTTTACATCAAAGGAGAGAGGGAAAGTTTAGCAATGCAGCTTTGCTTCGGGAGAGAATGTAAATCTTCCACCTTTTTAGATTACGAATACTTCGATGATATTTTAATGAGTCTTTATAAGCCAATACTAAGGAATATCAAATAGGCTAATTATTAAATATGAAAATCAAAGACACTATAAATATATTAGTCAATAATATTGTAAAGATTATTTCAAAGTGGGGATTTACCAAAAAAGGTCTTTTAAAAAATTCAAAAGGAGAATGGTATTTGTTTTGTCAGGTATTACTAATCCTTTTGCATTTAATTCCTCCTTTCCCAGATAAAGAATACTTAACATATCCTATAAATATTTGTTCTATAGTTATTGGAATTACAATTGCAATTAAAGGCTTAACAATTGCTCTCAAAGCATTTACAGATTTAGGAGATAACCTTTCACCTCTGCCCTATCCTATGAAAGAATCAATTTTGATAACAACTAATTCATATCAAGATTGTCGGCATCCTCTATATAAGGGTCTATTATACATTTCATTGGGAATATGTATTTTCACATTAAGCTTAATACATTTATTTCTTTTTATATCATTAGGGTTTATTCTAAAATCTAAAGCATTAAAAGAAGAGGAAAAACTAAAAATGAAATTTACAGAGTACGAAAGTTATATAAGAGAAGTGCCAGCGATAATAAAAAATATAAAGATACTAGATTGGAGATCATAAAAATGAGAACAATATATAATTTTTATTATAAGAATAAAGAAATATTCAATAGTTCAAAAGGCGTGAAGAGTTCAAACTTTTCATCAAATAAATCATAATGGCTAAAATAAATCCATTTATACCTAATATGTACCCTTTAACGAATGGAATGCGACTAATAGAAGCTAGTGCAGGTACAGGTAAGACATTTTCCCTAGCTCATCTGGTATTAAGGTTATTAACAGAAGAAGAGTATTCAATAAACGAAATACTTGTAGTTAGTTTTACAGAAGCAACAGCTTCTGAAATTAAGTCCAAAATAATTGAAAGGTTAATTATGGCTTTAAAAGCTATAGAGTCAATTCATACCAATAGTGAGTCATATGAAATCGACGATGTATTAAAAGAATGGATCAAAATAAATATAACTACTACAGAAAGAGGCGTATATTTTGCATCCTTACTTCTAGAAGCATTAGAAAGAATCGATAGTGCAGATATAACAACAATACATGGATTTTGTAGTAAAACAATTCGAAGAGAGGCAATAGAGAATGGTAATAGTTTTAACCCAACAATTGAGAAGGACTCTTATTCACTAATAAATGAAATAGTTGAGGAATATTGGAAAAATCAACTATTAGAAATAGAAACTCAAGAATTAAAAGGGCTATTCAAAACCAACTTTAATCGTCAGAATTTGATTCAAATTCTTAGTCTATTAGATAATGACTCAAATAATAAATTTATAACATCATTTGAGGGATTAAAAGTAGAAGAAAATCTAGCTAAGCAATTAAATAATTATATTGATTCGTTATGGATAGATTTCAAAACCGGATGGGAAGAAAATGGAGCTAGAATAGAAGATAACTTTATTCAAATTGCGAAAAATCTAAAATCTCAAGGTTATACAGATACAAAACCATACTCATCTAAACCAAGGAAAAATCGCTCCGATGTTATATGTAAATGGATTGAATCATATAAAAACAAAGAAAGACCTTCATACGAAGATATTCAAAATCAATCTCTTATTAATAACTATTTTCATCCGAAAAATCTTTACCAATTAAATAAAAAATATAATATCAATGTTTCAACAGAAGAAATAAATTCATTGCTTGACATTATTGTTGAATTATATGATAGTCCGAGTGAATATGTATGGGAACATGCTCTATCTTGGACAAAGAGAGAGCTTGAAGAACGAAAATCAAAAAAAGGTTTAATAACTTATTCAGATCTATTACAATTATTAGATCCAAATAACTTTTATACAAACAAAAATAAAGAAGACATTCATAATAATATTTATAAGAACTTACAACATAGATATAAAGCAGCATTAATAGATGAGTTCCAAGATACAGATCCAGTCCAATTAAGATTACTCAAAGAAGCCTTTGGAAATAAATCAACCCATCTTTTACTTATGATTGGAGATCCAAAACAAGCAATCTATAGTTTCAGAGGAGGGAGCTTAGATACATATATGAAGGCAAGAAAAGAATGTGATCGAATTGATTTCATGAATGCTAATTACCGAAGTACAAAACGTCTGATTTTAATACTCAATAAATTATTTCTTGATGGTCTAATAAGATCAAATCTAAAAACTCAACAACTAAAGCCTTGTTCCCAAGAAGAACTAGTAAAGCTCAATGGTATAAAAGAGCCCTTAAAAATCTTAAATATTATTGAAAGCAATAACAAGGATAAAGCACAAGCTATAAAGTTGGAATCTAAAAGCAAAATAGAAGAGAAAATACCAAAAGTTATTGGTTCATATTTGATAGAACTATTAAGCAACAATTCCAAAAAACTAAATCCATCAGATATTTGCATACTAGTTAATAGACATGATCAAGCTAAAAGCATCCATAGTTATTTATCAAAAATAAAAGTCCCATCACAACTTCTAAGCAATGAAAACATTTTTTCAAAAGAAGGGGCTCAAATTCTACAAATTTTCATTAACTGTATAGTTAGTCCATACAATCAACAAGAACTAACTCTCCTCGCATGTTCTGAGCTGTTGCAATGGAAAAAAGATAAGCTTTTTTCATCAAAATCCAATGGCGATCTTGATTGCTTATCGTCAAAATTCTATGAGCTTGCTAGATTGTTTCCCAAGCTTGGTCTATTAGGTTGCTTATCCAATTTTCTAGAAGGAGAATTAATAGCTGATCTATCTCAAAGAGGAACTTTATTAAGTGATCTTTATCAAAGTGCTCAGCTACTAGATGAGCAGATCTATCGTCAGGAATTAGATGCCAATAGGGCTTCACAATGGCTGAGTCGTCAACGTTTCCAACCCCCTGATTCAATTCCAGATGAATATCAACCTAATAGTGCTATCAGTAATAGTTCAATCAATATAATTACAATACATAAAAGTAAAGGGCTTCAGTTTAAAATAGTAATATGTCCATATTTGTGGCAAAAGCCTCCTGCTCAAAAAAGTCATATTTGGAAAGAAGGCCAACACCTATTAATTTCAAAGAAATACAAATGGTATAAGAAATTCATCTCATATCAAGAATACACAAGGAAAGAATCATTAAAGGAAGCCGAGCGATTAGCATACGTAGCCCTAACAAGAGCAAAAAATCAATTAATTATCGTATGGACAAGAGCTGCAGGACAAGAAGGCAATCCTCTTTCAGGATTTTTACTTGGATCAGAATTAATAGATCTACCAATAGAAGATCATTCAAAGGAACTGATTCAGAAATCCTTCAATAAAAGACAACTAAAAGTAGATATTCAAGATATTGAATTTCAGGAAGTAAATAAAACTTGGATACAACCCAAAAGTGAAATCAAGTTATCACTTGGATCAGTTCCATGCCACCAGTTTGATAATAGCTGGGGAAGATATAGTTTTTCTAGTTGGAGAAAAGAAATAGATAATGAATCAATAGCAAACAATTCATCCGATAAGTACAATGAAGACCTTAGGTTTAAAGATGAAAATAATGGAATTTCATTAACCAAATCAAATTATGCGTTAAAAAATAGCGATCCTATCAATAATTTATTAGAAGAGAACCTATGGCCAACAGAAAGCCCAATAGGTAACTTTCCACGTGGTCCAATAGCAGGTACATGCCTCCATAGAATCCTGGAAAAAGTTAATTTTAATGATCTTGAAAATCAACAAAAAATTTCATCTATAATAGAAGAAGAGTTAAAAAAAGTTGATATCAAAAGCTCCTTCATTAAGCCAATATATATTTTATTAAAGAGAATTGCAAATATCCCTTTGGGTGGTCCTTTAGGTAGATTTCAATTGAAAAATTTAGATTCTGACAGCTCAATCAAAGAATTAAATTTTGATATGCCAATTTGCCATGAAACTACCCCAATAAATACTTCGGAATTATCATCTATATTTAGAAAAGACGTCCAAAACAAATATGGATTAGATTATTTAGACAGACTAAGTAAGCTAAACATTAATAGCAGCGGTTTCTTAACAGGATCAATTGACCAGGTTTTTGCAGACAATGCAAATCATAAAAGTGCTAAATGGTGGGTAATAGATTGGAAGAGTAATTGGATTGGAACTCCAACATCAAAAGAAAATAATTCTAGTTGTGGTCCCTCAAATTATTTGATAAAAAGAATGGATGAAGAAATGTACCATCACCACTATCCACTACAAGCTCATATATATCTACTTGCATTACATAGATTCTTAAATTGGAGACTGCCAAATTATTCAATACAAAAACATCTTGGAGGTTACATTTACGTGTTTTTGAGAGGTCTCCCAGATAAAAAAGATATAGAGGAAAAGAATTATCCAAAAAGAACTCCTGGCTTAATAGTCGAACCGGCACCTCTTGAAAGAATTCAAGCATTAGATTTATTAATAAATAGATGAACGAACAATTTCAAAAGAAGTTCTCCCCCGATCTGAGTAAATCATTATTAGCCACTTTAAAACGCTATTTTCCCCCCAAAGAGTTTAATGAAGCTTTAATTGATATCGTCAATATATTAATAGATGGGTTATCAAGTGGCGACATGTATATAGACATAAAGGAAACTCCCATAAATATTGAACTTAAACACAAAGGTTGGCCTAATGTTCATTTAAAAGCATTAAGAGCAAGTGGTTGGGTCACAGGAACAAACTCACCCATAGTTTTATATGGCAATAAAATTAGTTGGCGTCGAACACATGAAGAGATTATATCGACTGTTCGAAAAATACTCTTAAGAAATGAGCCTATTAATTCTTTAGATCAAGAGTTAATAATGCCAATTAATCCCATAAATTTAGACCATCTAAATATTCAACAGAAGAAAGCTGTTAACCTTGTCGAAACTCAAAAAATAATCTTGCTAAGTGGTGGGCCTGGCACAGGTAAAACAAGTACAGTCCTTCAAATGCTTTTATATGCACTAACAAAAAATCCTACTCATAAATTTGCGATGGCTGCTCCAACAGGGAAGGCAGCCAAAAAACTTAAAGATACTATTCAGGCAGGTATTAAAGACTATGAATCCCCTCTAAATAATCAACTTTCAAAGATACCTTGTAAAACATTACATAAATGGTTAGAAGCAGGGGCAAATGGATTCAAAAGAAATTCCCAACGTCTACTTAATTTAGATTTAATAGTTGTAGATGAAATGTCAATGGTGGACTTATCAATTATGAATGGATTACTCGATTCCTTACCACAATCCTGTCAAATAATTTTAGTGGGTGATCCAGATCAACTATTACCAATAGAAAGTGGAGGTATATGGCAAATTTTGCAAAGCAAAGAAATTAATAAAAATTTCCAATCAAACTCTGTCAAACTTACAAAATCATATCGAAATAAAGGAGATATTGCTTTATTGAGAAATACATTAAAGAATGAAGGATTGGATGCCTTTTGGCGAGTACTTTCAATTAAGGAAGAGTCATCAAATATAAATCATCATCTTTCCTCCTTAAAAAGGATTCCAGATCCCGTAGTAAGTACACTTTTAAACTATAAAAAGAATCTTATAGAATTTACCGAGAATTGTCTTCATTGCATCCCTAACGAAGCATGGCAATCAAGCATGTTCGAGGTAGCGACATCAGAGGAGATCCTAAACCTCTTTAATTTTATAGATAGTTTACTTGTACTCTGTCCACAAAGATATGGTAATTGGGGAGTACAAAAAATCCATCAGTTACTCTTAGGAGAAAGTTTTGGGAAGGGTGTTCAAAACTGGGCACAAGGCACACCAATTATGGCAAGAAGTAATCAAGCTGAACTAGGTTTAGCTAATGGAGACGTTGGGATAATCATAGGCAATGGTGATAAAAGACGTTTTTTATTTAATGTCTTTTCTGAGGAGCAAAGACTTGTTACTCGCTTAATCAACCCCTCAAGATTAAATTTATTTGATCCTGCATTCGCAATGACAATTCATAAATCTCAGGGGAGCGAAGCTAATCAAGTCGTTTTACTTTGGCCAGATGCCTCAAAAATGTCAGAAGAAAATAATCTCAGAAAATTATATTCTGATGATTATGAGAAAAGAATGATTTATACGGCAATAACTCGTGCCAAAAAACAATTAACGGTAATAACCAATAAAGAAGAAGACTTTTAAGAAAGTGATCAACTTATTCCTAAAAGGATTTTTGAGATGATAAAATTTAAGTTATAATCCCTTTAACAAGGCGAGTCAGCAAAGCACGGTTATATACCGATCGGAAGTTGTCTGCCTAATTTGAAGGACAAAAAGGCAACCATTCTTAGATGACAAATAAAAATACACATGAGGATTCCTCGTGTCCAGTAGATCAAGATGCTTTAGAAGAATCTTCTAAGGATATATTGGATAAAAGTAATCAAAATCCTGCAAATGGATTTTCAGATTTTGATTTTAGTGAAGAACTAATTCAAACACTCACTGATAAAGGATACTTATCACCCACTCCGATTCAGACAGCAGCAATTCCTGAATTACTCCTAGGTCGAGATTTAGTTGGACAAGCGCAAACTGGTACAGGTAAAACAGCCGCATTCGCATTGCCGATTCTAGAAAGATTGGAAAGGAATGTTGGACATCCACAAGTCTTAGTTCTCGCTCCAACCCGCGAATTAGCTATGCAAGTGGCCGAGTCCTTTCGCTCTTATGCAGCAGGTCATCCTCATTTAAAAGTACTAGCTATCTATGGAGGTTCTGATTTTCGAAATCAAATCAACACACTTAAGAGGGGAGTTGATGTTGTGGTCGGAACTCCAGGGAGAGTGATGGATCACATGCGCCAGGGTACTCTTAATACGAGTCATCTAGGTTGTTTAGTCTTGGATGAAGCTGATGAAATGTTAAGAATGGGTTTCATTGATGATGTGGAATGGATTTTAGAACAATTGCCAGAGGAAAGGCAGCTAGTTTTATTCTCAGCGACTATGCCATCTGAGATAAGAAGATTATCGAAAAAATATTTAAATAGTCCTGCAGAAATAACTATAAAAGCAACTGAGTTGAAAGAAAGACTAATTAGGCAAAGGTATATAACTGTTCAAAATGTTTATAAAGTCAATGCACTTCAACGAGTCCTTGAAGCTGTATCAGAAGAAGGTGTAATTATATTTGCTAGGACTAAAGCTATTACAATTGTAGTAGCTGAAAAATTAGAATCATATGGATATAACGTAGCTATTTTAAATGGAGATATTCCCCAAAATCAAAGGGAAAGAACTGTCGAAAGATTAAGACAGGGTTCTATCAATATTTTAGTAGCAACGGATGTAGCAGCAAGAGGACTCGATGTGGATCGAATTGGTTTAGTTATTAATTATGATATGCCTTTTGATCGCGAAGCTTATGTCCATAGAATTGGAAGAACTGGTCGTGCAGGAAGAAATGGAGAGGCTATTCTTTTTGTTAATCCTAGGGAGAGATCCTTTTTGAGCAATCTTGAAAGAGCTGTAGGTCAATCTATTGAGAAAATGGATATACCAGACAATGAACTTATCAACACTAATCGAATTAAGAAGCTACAAACAAAATTAATAAAAGCAGCATCGACAGATAGAGAAAATCCAGAAGAGACTAATATTTTAAAGGAATTAATTCACAATGTTGAAAATGAGTTAGATATAGAGCCAAAAGAATTAACACTTGCTGCTTTAAATTTAGCAGTTGGTTTTAATTCACTCCTAGAAAATGGAAATGAAGATTGGATAAGACAATCAGCTCAAAGGAATCTAAGAAATGATCGAAGAGACAATAAATTCAAACAAAGACGGAGGGGAGATTTTGATAACGATAGACTTGAGAATGAGATGGAAAGGTTCAGAGTTGAAGTTGGACACAGAGATAGAGTTAAACCTGGAAATTTAGTTGGAGCAATTGCCAACGAAGCTGGTTTAAAAGGAAGAATGATTGGAAGGATAAGAATATTTGAGAATTACAGCCTAGTTGATTTGCCAAAACAAATGCCAGATAAAGTATTTCAAGCTCTAAAGAAAGTCAAAGTAATGAATAGAGAGTTACAGATTAATAGAACTGACTAATAAAATGCCTCATAAACTATTCATCAGCAGCCTTATTACATTCATTATGATAGAAGTAAGTAATCCACTTGAGACTCAGGCAAAGAAAAATAGTTCCAAGAATAGTCTTCTTAATAAATTCTGCGTTGCAACATTAAAATCAAAAATTGATATTAAGAATAAAAATGATTTCAATGAAATAAGTAATTTTACCTGTAAATGTTTTTTTAAACAGTATAATTCCGGTTTTTCTATAAAAGCCTCGCGAATCTATTGTAGGAACAAGGCCTCAGAAAAATATAGCCTATAACAAATTAAAAAAATTAATACAATGCTTAATTCAAAATTCAAACAATCCAATAAACCATTAATAAGACTTTTAAGTAATCTTAAGAAGCAGAAACGTTTAATTTATTCAGCTATTACTTGCTCCATACTAAATAAATTCTTTGACCTTGCTCCACCTGTTTTAATTGGTTTATCAGTTGATGTTGTAGTAAGAGAAGAAAACTCTTGGCTAGGATCAGTTGGACTTAATACAGTACCAGATCAACTTATTGCACTTGCATTTATTTCCTTTTTAATATGGAGTGCTGAATCATTCTTTGAATATTTATATGGACTAATGTGGAGAAATTTAGCTCAAAGAACACAACACTATTTAAGAATTAAAGCATATGATCATTTACAAAAATTAGAAATGACCTTTTTCGAATCAGATAATACTGGAAGGTTAATGACTGTATTAAACGATGATATCAATCAACTAGAAAGATTCTTAGATGAGGGTGCTAATAAAATTATTCAATTAATAATTACTGTTTTTATTGTTGGTGGAGCAATGATTTTCTTGGCGCCAGGAATTGCATTATTAGCTTTCATTCCCATACCATTGATTCTCTGGGGTTCCATTAATTTCCAAAAAAACTTAGCGCCTAGATACCGTGAAGTAAGAGAAAAAGCCGGAGATCTTGCCTCAAGACTAAATAATAATCTCAGCGGCATGCTAACGATTAAAAGCTTTGCAACAGAAGATTGGGAACTTGGAAGATTAAAAATAGATAGTAATTCTTACCAAAAAAGTAATAGAAAAGCTATTAAATTATCAGCAGCATTTATACCCTTAATTCGTTTCGCAATACTATTTGCATTCCTTGCGATATTAATCGCTGGAGGTTTTCAGACTTGGCGAGGATATATGCCAGTTGGAACTTATAGTTTTTTAGTATTCATTACACAAAGATTATTATGGCCATTGACTACTTTGGGGCATATTTTAGATGATTATCAAAGATCAATGGCTTCAACAAATAGAGTTTTAGACCTAATAGATACTCCAGTTAAAATTAAAACTGGAAGAATCAAGTTAGATCCTAGACATGTTCAAGGTGGTATATCATTTAAGAATGTTGAATTCACATATGAAGGGCGTTCTCAAGTAATAAAAAACTTTAATTTAAATATTAACCCTGGGAAAAAAATCGGAATTGTAGGAGCAACGGGTTCTGGGAAAAGCACACTAGTAAAACTATTATTAAGACTTTACGAAATAAATAAAGGTTCAATAAAAATAGATGGGAACTCTATCGAATTATTAGATTTAAACAGTCTTCGTCGATGTATTGCCTTAGTTAGCCAGGAAACATATTTATTCCAAGGTACAATTGAAGAAAATATCTCTTATGGATCACAAAATATTGATGAATCTAAAATAATAAAAGCAGCAGAACTGGCAGAAGCAACGGAATTTATTAATCAACTACCTCAAGGTATAAAAACAGTAGTGGGTGAAAGAGGTCAAAAATTGTCAGGAGGGCAAAGACAAAGGATAGCAATTGCTAGAGCAATATTAAAAAACGCACCAATATTAGTATTAGATGAGGCAACAGCATCTGTAGATAATGAAACTGAAGCCGCGATTCAACGTTCTCTAAAAAAAATAACAAAAAATTGTACTACAATTGTTATTGCACATCGCTTAAGCACTGTAATTGACGCTGAAGAAATTATTGTTTTAGACAAAGGTGAAATAAAAGAAAAAGGAACACATACGTCTCTACTAAAAAATAAAGATTTTTATTATTATTTATGGCAAATTCAAGCAGGAGAAAATAATATTTAAATCAAATAAAAAATCTAAATGAGCTAATAACTCTTTTATAAATATCTTGCATCTTTGACCAACGTTGTTCACTTGAGCTTGCAGCAAGAGTATATAAATAACCTCGGTCTACTGCAACAGTGGCAAATTCATGCCTACTTTTATCATCTAAATTTACAGCGTATTCAAGATCATAAAATTTGTGATCATCAACTTCTCTCTCCTCTGCATCTATTAATTGAATAGGGTTTTGACTATTTTTCTCTCCAAATAGTCTTTCTCCAACGGCACTAGCTCCACCTAAATCATCCAAATCCACCTGATTCTCTAATTTAGAAATAACAAGACTAAGCGTTTCATCTGAGTTAATTAAATCATGGTAAACGACCTCTGGGCCATTATCGACAGCCACTCTCGTCCACCCTGTTGGGAATAAAAAACCATATCTGCCATCTTGACTTTTAAATGGTTCCAATCCTGAAGCTCCTCCTGTAGAGCATGCTCCAAGAGTTAAAACAAGAGCTATAGCCAAAAGAGACTTGAAGGATGTTCTTAGAAATTTGATCATTTTGAAAACTCAAGCATCAATATTTTGATATATTTCTAATTTAACTGACGGTAATCTTCTTTAAATTAGTGCAACCCAGATAAAAGTTTGACTAAATTCTAAGTAATTGCTTCTGAACTCTGAGCAGCTTCACTAAACCATTATCAAAATTGATTGATCAATTTGAGCAGTTGCCTGGGATAGGGCCCAGAACCGCCCAAAGGCTAGCTTTGCATCTATTACGTCAGCCAGAAGAGAAAATAAAATTATTTTCAGAAGCTTTAGTTAATGCCAAAAATCAAGTAGGCCAATGTAAGAAATGTTTTCATTTGACCGCAGGAGAATTATGCGAAATTTGTTTAGATAAACAACGATCTCAAGATCTTATTTGCGTTGTTGCAGAGTCAAAAGATTTACTTGCTCTTGAGCGAACTCGAGAGTACAAAGGTATTTATCATGTAATTGGTGGGTTAATTTCTCCAATGGATGGTATTGGTCCAGAAATGCTTGAAATATCTAGTCTTGTAAAAAGGGTAGATAAAGAAAATATCAAAGAAGTCATACTTGCCTTAACACCAAGTATTGAAGGAGATACTACTAGTCTCTATTTAGGAAGACTGTTAAAACCATTTACAAAAGTCACTCGTATTGCTTACGGACTTCCTATGGGAAGTGAATTAGAATACGCCGACGAGGTGACACTTTCACGTGCTCTAGAAGGGCGTAGAGATTTAGATTAAACCTCAACAAAAATGACAACAACAACAAGAAAAACAACAAAATATAGCAACTTCCTCCCAGAAGAACGTTTACCAAATTGGATAAAACCATCCATTGGTAATGTTTCTCAATTAGAAAAAGTTCAAAAGCTCGTAAAGGAAAACAGATTACATACGATCTGCGAAGAGGGTAGATGTCCTAATAGAGGAGAATGTTATGCGGCTGGTACAGCTACTTTCTTATTAGGTGGCTCAATCTGTACAAGGAGCTGTGCATTTTGTCAGGTAGAGAAAGGAAAGGTACCTCAGAAAGTAAATATTTTTGAAGCAGACAAAGTTGCAAAAGCTGTTCAAGCTTTGAATCTAAAATATGTGGTATTAACCGCAGTAGCAAGAGATGATTTACCAGATCATGGTGCAAGTTTATTTACGACAACAATGGATGCCATTAGATCATTGAATCCCAGTGTCGCGATAGAAGTTCTGACTCCTGATTTTTGGGGTGGCAATAATAAAGACAATAACGACAAACAAAAAGAACGCCTTAAATTAGTGCTCTCAGCTGAACCCATTTGCTTCAATCATAATCTTGAGACTGTCAAAAGACTTCAAAGAGAAGTTAGAAGGGGAGCCACTTACGAACACTCACTAAATCTTCTAAAATCTTCCAGAGAGATTGCTCCAGAGATTCCAACAAAGTCGGGACTAATGCTTGGACTGGGAGAAAAATTTTATGAAATCATTCAAACACTTAAAGATCTTAGAGAGGTGGACTGTCAATATTTGACTATCGGTCAATATTTGCGCCCATCACTAGCTCATATCCCCGTTTCTCATTATTGGTCACCAGAAAAATTTAATGATTTTGGTAGAATTGCAAAATCATTAGGTTTTAAGAAAGTAAACAGTGGTCCATTAGTAAGAAGTAGCTACCACGCCAATGAAACACTAGAGAAATAGCCTTCATACAATTTTAATTACTCAGACCAACGCCGATAACTTCTATCAAGCACCTCCTCACAATCTCCAACCATAAAGGCACCTGCACCACCCCAAACAAGTCTCAGTGGCAAATCCAATGGGGAAGATCCAATATCTCTTACTTTTTTAAATCCACGTCTACGAAAGTATCTCTGTAAGGCTTTGTGTTGGTTGTTTTCATCATATATTGCTAATAATCTAGCGCTCCTACAGGGGGTTTCTTCCAAAGCCCAAGCCATAGTAGCCGCCCAAAGCATATCGCCTACTTTATTGTTGGCATTTTGACCAACTTTCATAACATCAAGCTGTAGACCTTTAGTATTTTGATATGCCCATCCTTTCATTTCTCCCAATAGTTGGATTTTATCCTTACTCATCAATTCTCCAACAACGAACTTGAAAGCCCAAATACCTAACGGTTTTCTAAATTGAATTCTTAGTAAAAGCCCTTTATCGGATGCTTCTTTCTCTAACATAGTTAAATTAGGCGTAATCATGATGATGGCCAAATAGAATTTTCTGGTAGCAGTTTCATTATTTGGTCAATCTGACGTTGTCTCTCTGCGAATCTAGCTCTATCAGAATCGCTAAACTTATTTACACAATTTTCACATTGCAAGCCTTTAATATAACTTGTTTTTTTTATATCCTCAGGAGAAATTGGCAAGCCGCACGCATGACACATCCGATGTGAACCTGGCAAAAGTTTATTATCCAAAGAAACACGTTGATCGAAGACAAAGCACTCCCCTTCCCACAAATTCTTGTCAGGTGAGATGTCCTCAAGATATTTAAGTATTCCGCCTTCAAGGTGATAGACATCAGAAAAGCCTTCTTCTATTAGATACGAAGTTGCCTTCTCACACCTTATTCCTCCCGTGCAATACATACCTATTTTAAAAGAGGAATTATTATCTATTAATGGTTTCAAATGTTTATTAACCCACTCAGGAAATTCACGAAAAGAGCTTGTATGAGGGTTTAAAGCTCCTGCAAAATTCCCAATTTTTATTTCATATTCATTTCGAGTATCAATAATCACCGTCTCAGGGTCTTCTAAGAACTCATTCCAATCACAGGCTTTTATATATTTGCCAACAGATTTTGAAGGGTCTATTTGTTCGCAACCAAGAGTCACGATTTCTTTTTTCTTACGAGCTTTAAAACGACGAAAAGCCTGCCTCTGAGTCCAGCTGTATTTAACATTAATTTCAGAGATTTTCAAAAGTTGCTTTAATCTTTCAATAAAAACAATAATCCCATTTTCAGATCCACAAACAGTACCATTAACCCCTTCAGATGCAATTAGAATAGTTCCTTTAATTTCTTGACTATTCGCTAAGTTATTTAGATTTTCTTTGATTAAAGAAATGTCTTGGTCAAGAATCGGTAAGAAATTATAAAAGGCCGCAACTTTATATTTTAATTTGTTGATGTTATCACCAGTAACCATACTATTCAATCTAGGGGGAAATTTACTTGGACACCGGCATCTGACAAAAGCTTACGATCAGCCTCGACCTCTGGATTGCTGGTTGTCAAGAGCATGTCTCCGTAGAAAATTGAGTTGGCTCCTGATTGAAGACATAGTATTTGAGCTTCTCTACCTAATTGTTGTCTTCCAGCACTAAGTCGGATCTTACTCTTAGGCATAATAATTCTTGCCGTCGCAACCATCCGCACCATCTCTAATGGATCAATAGAAGATAAATCCCCCATAGGAGTACCCTCAACAGCAACTAAAGCATTAATAGGAACACTCTCTGGATGTGGATTTAAAGTTGCTAGAACCCTTAACAAAGACGCTCTATCAGAAATGGATTCTCCCATTCCTATGATTCCACCGCAACATACTGTGATTCCAGCTGTACGGACTCTTTGTAAGGTTTTAAGTCTATCTTCATAAGTTCGCGTTGATATAATTTTTGAGTAGTGCTCAGGGCTAGTATCTAAATTGTGGTTATAAGCTGTTAATCCTGCTTCTGCCAATCTCAAAGCTTGATTATCTGTGAGCATACCAGCAGTAACACAAGCTTCAAGTCCAAGTTTTCGAACACCTCTAATCATTTCAAGCATTGAATCAAATGCTATTCCATCTTTGATCTCACGCCAGGCCCAACCCATACAAAATCTATCTGCCCCAGCATCCTTCGCTACTCTGGCTTTTTGAAGGACTGAATCAACCTGCAAAGTAGGGATTGGATCAACTTCTGTATCGTTATGAACAGACTGAGGACAATATGCACAATCTTCTGAACAGCCTCCTGTCTTTACACTTAAAAGAGAAGCAAGTTGAACTTTATATCCTGGGTTGTACGACCTATGAGCTATTTGAGCTCTCCACAATAAATCCATTAGAGGTAAGTCAAGTATTTCTTTTATTTCTTGCAGAGTCCAATCATGGCGAAGATCTGCTCCTTTCAAAAAATCAAAGTCTATAAAAGATTCACCCTTTGGGATGGATTTAATAGATTCTCCAATACTGGAATTGATTCGAGTCATAAAGAATTAGAATATAAAAAGTTATTCATCTTGTTTAGTTTTAGCTGATCATCTAGAAAAAATCAGAGAATTCAATATATACAATTATTTTAGTCATACTCCGCCAAACCTCCTTCTTCTAGATTGGTAATCAAGAAGAGCCTGTGTTAGCGCGACTGCATCGAAGTCAGGCCATAAAACATCAGTTACATGAATCTCAGCATAAGCTAATTGCCATAAAAGAAAATTGCTTATCCTTTTTTCACCGCTAGTTCTAATGAGCAAATCAGGATCAACCTCACTTGCTGTGAACAATTCAGAAGCGAATACATTTTCATCTATTAAAAGAGGGTCTAATTCGCCTCTAACTGAACGTTCTGCCAGCTTTTGTGCTACTCGTACTAATTCTCTTCTACCTCCATAATTTGTACAAACATTGAAATGGATTCCTTTATTTGAAGCTGTTGATTCAATTGACTCTATTATTAGTTCTTTTAGCGCAGTTGGGAGTGGGTCAAGGTCACCTAAAAAATTAATCTTTACTTCTTCGAGTTTTAAATTGGTTAATTCTCTTTGAAGTACGCTTTCAAAAAGTGTCATTAAAAAATTAACTTCCTCGCATGGTCTCGACCAATTTTCAGTTGAAAAAGCATAAACAGTAAGGGCTCCTATTCCCCAATTGCTACACAAATGCAAGGTGGTTTTTAAAGATTCAACTCCTGCCGTATGACCTATTGTTCTTGGTAAGCCCTTTGCTTTTGCCCACCTGCCATTACCATCCATAATTACAGCGATATGATCTGGCATGCGTTTATGATCCAATTCTTTAGGAATTGGGCAAAATTCTCTAGCCTTATCAGTACTTATCACAGAAGGGATAGTCAATTGGAAGACTCCTTACTGTTATTAATTCTCCCAAGATTAACTCTCGACTGACCAACTTTAGGTTCATTATTAGAAGAACTCGGTTTCACTGAAGAATTAATGCTGTTTGACTTTGATACAGAAGAGGATAATGAAGGATCCATCAATTCTTTCAAAAGATCAAGCAATCTACTACTAGTAATGGGTCTCTCTAATCGTCCTTGACTAGCTAAAGACAAAGTACCTGATTCTTCTGAAACCACAACACATATACATCTATCGAACCTTTCAGTTATCCCAAGTGCTGCAAGATGTCTTGTCCCATATCTACTTATTCCTTGTCTTGAAAGAGGTAATATTACACCGGCTGAAATTATTCTATTTCCCTTAACCAAAACAGCTCCATCATGAAGTGGGGTATCGGCTGCAAAAAGATTTAATAACAATTCTGACGATAATTGTGCATCTATTGGAACACCGGGAAAAAGAAAATCTTCTGGACGCAAATCACTCCCCATATCAACAACAATAAGTGCGCCTTTCCTATTTTGTGATAAACGACCTGCTGCTTCAGTTAACTGAGCGAAAGTATTTGAATTTGCTCTGAATTCTTTTTGAGTATTACCAAGAATTACAGCCAACCGACCTGTCCCTAATAATTCCATCAGTCTTCTCAATTCTCCTTGCCATAAAATTGCCAAAGATAGTGAGCAAGCTAAAACTAAGGCATCAACAAGTTTTGACGTAATTGGTAAATCTGCAAATCTTTGAACGAACCAAGCTAACGAAACTAAAAAAAGATACCCCCTCAACAACCACAAGGTTCTAGGTTCTTTAACTCTTGTAAAAAGAAGCACTCCTAGAGCAGAAGAAAACAATACATCAAGAAGAACACGCAAATTTATTAGCCACCAAAAATTCACTCCTAATCTCCAACCTTTCTTAAACTTACCTAATTCTTGGAAATAAAGCGATCAGGAAGTACATCTAATTGCAACAGATCTTCAGGAAGTTCTCTCCTTTGTGTTAATTCAACTAATCCATCGCTAACTATTACTGTTGCTGGTCTAGGGATTCTGTTGTAATTAGAGCTCATAGAATAGTTGTAAGCTCCTGTTCCAAATACTGCAAGAAAATCTCCACTTTCACAATAGGGAAGGAAATAATCTTTCAATAAAACATCTCCCGACTCACAATGTTTGCCAGCAATAGTAACTTTCTCTAGATCTTTATTTAGAGGTTTATCTACCAAACAAGCGCTATAGAGGGATTCATAAGTAATTGGACGAGGATTATCGCTCATTCCTCCATCTACAGATAAGTAAGTTCTAATCCCAGGAACAACTTTTTTTGCTCCAATCTGATAAATAGTTAGGCCTGAATTGGCCACAAGAGATCTTCCTGGCTCACACATTAATCTCGGCAAATCAAGATTTCGAGCTTTGCAAGCTTCAACAACAGCAAAAGAGACACATTGAATCCATTGTTCAATTGAAGGTGGGTTATCTTCTGGAACATATTTAATGCCGAGACCACCACCTATGTTTAAGTCTGTGATCGGATGGCCAACTTCTCTAGCCATCTTTAAAGTATCTGCCATAACGCCAGCAAGATCTATATGAGGCTGAGTTTCAAAGATCTGGGAACCAATATGTGCATGTAATCCAGTTAAATTAATCCATTTATAACTCTTCAATTCTTTTAAAACATCTTCAACTTCATCAGGATCAAAACCAAACTTACTATCTAAATGTCCAGTCCTTATATATTCATGAGTATGGCATTCTATCCCTGGTGTAAAACGTAACATGACCTTTACAGGAGTGCTATCAGAAACAATTCTTTTAAGTCTTTCAATATCATGATGATTGTCTAGGACAATAATTACATTATTTTGATAAGCGAAACTCAATTCACTATCCGATTTGTTATTTCCATGAAAAACGATTTTCTCTCCTTTAACTCCCCCTCTTAAAGCTGTTAACAATTCCCCCTCTGATACAGCATCTAGTCCAAAACCTTCTGAAGCTATAAGTGCGCAAATTGTTAATGAGCTATTAGCTTTTGAGGCATATAAAGGAAGAGATTTTCCTGGATAATATTTTTTTAAGGCATTAATGTAAGTTCTACATCCAATTCTGATTGACAATTCATCAAGAACATAAAGTGGTGTTCCATATTTTTTTGCAAGCTCACTTAATTGAAAACCACCCACAAATAATTTCCCACTTTCATTTATTGCTGAAGAGATAGGAGATATGTTCCTATTTGGGCTATTCATATCTCTATGTGATTCATAAGATCTAAAAAGGGGCATTGAAATTTTTTCTAATATTTAAACAATCTAGAGATCTATCAACCGATTAGTATTCTTTTTGTAAAAAACCAGGCTCAATTATATCTGGAAATGAAACTCAGAACAATAAAGCTTGGAATAAGTGATTTAGATGCTTGCATCAAACTTGACAGAGACTCATTAGATTGTCTTTGGACAAGCTCTCAATGGGAAAGGGAGCTAACTGACTCTAAAAGAATTTGCCTTGGAGCTGCTGAATACGAGACTCAACAACTTTTAGGCCTCTGCACCGCATGGATAATTCTTGATGAATTACACATAACCTCACTAGCTGTTGATCCACAACATCAAAGGAAAGGAATAGGAAAATTTATGTTGGCAAAATTAATTAAACATGCAAAATCACTTAAAACAAAGCAAATAAGATTGGAAGTAAAAGATATAAACATGCCAGCCAAAGCGTTTTACAATTCTATGGGCTTTGAAAGAATTGGATACCGATCAAATTTTTATAAAGATGGAACAGATGCTGTTGTTTATAAAAAAAAACTAATCACCAAATGATTAAAAAGCAATAAAGTACGGTTTACCGAAGGATAAAAAGATAATTGACTGGATATTTGTACGAATAAATACTTTTTACTATTTCCTAAAGAACAGACAATATTTACCCTTTATAAAAAAAAACCTTACGGTACACATTTCACACTTAACCCTGATAAATTAGATTAAATAGTTAATGGCCAAAGCCAAATGTTCGAGAGGTTTACAGAAAAGGCAATAAAAGTGATCATGCTTGCTCAAGAAGAAGCTAGGCGTCTTGGGCATAACTTTGTTGGTACAGAGCAGATCCTTCTGGGACTAATTGGTGAAGGAACTGGTGTTGCTGCAAAAGTTCTTAAATCAATGGGGGTAAATCTGAAAGATTCGAGAGTAGAAGTAGAAAAGATAATAGGTAGAGGTTCTGGCTTTGTCGCCGTTGAAATCCCCTTCACACCTAGAGCTAAAAGAGTTCTTGAACTTTCATTAGAAGAAGCACGACAATTAGGTCACAATTACATAGGAACCGAGCATTTATTACTTGGTCTCATTAGAGAAGGTGAAGGTGTTGCTGCAAGAGTGCTTGAGAATTTAGGCGTTGATCTAACCAAAGTAAGAACTCAAGTTGTTCGCATGCTTGGTGAAACGGCAGAGGTTACAACTGGTGGGTCAGGTTCAGGGAAAGGTTCTGTAAAGACTGCAACTCTTGACGAATTTGGAACAAATCTAACAAAATTAGCAAGTGAGTCAAAGCTTGACCCTGTAGTTGGGAGGTACGATGAAATTGATAGAGTAATACAAATATTGGGTAGAAGAACTAAAAACAATCCGGTTTTAATTGGTGAACCAGGAGTTGGTAAGACAGCAATTGCAGAAGGGCTTGCACAACGGATTCAGCAAGGCAACATACCAGACATTTTAGAAGAAAAAAGGGTATTAACACTTGACATAGGACTTCTCGTAGCTGGTACAAAATATAGAGGTGAATTCGAAGAAAGATTAAAAAAAATAATGGAGGAAATAAAATCAGCAGGAAACGTTATTTTAGTTATTGATGAAGTTCATACATTAATAGGTGCAGGAGCTGCTGAAGGTGCTATTGATGCTGCAAACATTTTAAAACCAGCTTTAGCACGAGGAGAGCTACAGTGCATTGGTGCAACTACTCTTGATGAATATCGAAAACACATAGAGAGAGATGCGGCTCTTGAGAGAAGGTTTCAACCTGTAATGATTGGAGAGCCCTCAATCCAAGACACAATTGAAATCCTTAAGGGTTTGAGAGAAAGATACGAGCAACACCATAGGTTAAAGATTACTGACGAAGCATTAAATGCTGCTGCAAATTTAGGTGATAGATACATATCAGATCGTTTCTTACCAGATAAAGCTATAGATCTCATTGACGAAGCTGGAAGCCGAGTAAGACTACTTAATTCAAAATTGCCGCCTGAGGCTAAGGAGGTAGATAAAGAATTGAGAAAAATACAAAAAAATAAAGAAGAAGCTATTAGAGATCAAGATTTTACTCAAGCTGGAGAACTTAGGGAAAAAGAAGTTGCACTAAGAGATAAGATAAGAAACTTATTACAAGACATAAGACAAAAAACTACCTCGAATAAAACAACAGAGCCCAATAACGATCAACAAACTAACAACGATAGTGAAGCTCAGGCTCAGAATATCAATCAATCAGATGATCCAAAAACTTCTCAACCTGTAGTTAACGAAGAAGATATTGCACATATTGTCGCTTCATGGACTGGAGTTCCCGTTCAAAAACTAACCGAGAGTGAATCAGTAAAGCTTCTAAATATGGAGGAGACATTACATCAGAGATTGATAGGTCAAGATGAAGCAGTTAAAGCTGTTTCTAAAGCAATAAGAAGAGCAAGAGTAGGTCTTAAGAATCCAAATAGACCAATTGCTAGTTTCATTTTTTCTGGCCCAACTGGTGTAGGTAAAACAGAGCTAACCAAAGCACTAGCTACATACTTCTTTGGAAGTGAAGAAGCAATGATTAGATTAGATATGTCTGAATTCATGGAAAGGCATACAGTAAGTAAACTAATTGGCTCGCCTCCAGGATACGTTGGTTTCAATGAAGGTGGTCAATTAACCGAAGCTGTAAGAAGAAGACCTTATACAGTGGTTTTATTCGATGAAATAGAAAAAGCTCATCCAGATGTATTCAATCTTCTACTTCAATTATTAGAAGAGGGAAGGTTGACTGATTCCAAAGGAAGAACCGTTGATTTTAAAAATACACTAATAATTATGACCTCTAATATTGGTTCAAAAGTTATTGAGAAAGGTGGAGGTGGATTAGGGTTTGAGTTCTCAGGTGAGAATCTTGAAGATACACAATATAACCGAATTAAGTCTTTAGTTAATGAAGAACTAAAGCAGTATTTCCGCCCTGAATTCCTAAACAGATTGGATGAGATCATAGTATTTAGACAACTCTCCAGAAACGAAGTTAAAGATATCGCAGAAATAATGCTAAAAGAAGTGTTCTCAAGAATTAAAGAAAAAGGAATATCATTAACTGTTTCCGACGACTTTAAAGAAAGGTTGGTTGAAGAAGGATACAACCCTTCTTACGGAGCTAGACCTCTAAGAAGAGCAGTAATGAGATTGTTAGAAGACAGCTTGGCAGAAGAAGTTTTATCAGGAAGAATCAAAGATGGTGATAAAGCAGAGGTTGATATAGATGAAAGTAAAAAGGTAATTGTTAAGCACCTTGGAAAGGACAATTCAACCCCCGAGCTAGCAAGTGCAGCTGTTTAGATTTCAAATATAACGGGTTGATTATATGTCTTTAAGTATTCATACTATCTCACCCACAAAAATAGTTAAAGGCGAAAAAGCTTGGATTAATTCTCATGAAATGATATATAAATTATGCAAAAAACCTTTACTTATAGGCAGAAGTAATTCAACTAAAAATATTAGGAATTCATTTAAAAATGATCTTATTTCAATAGGTGTACAAGCAATCTCTTACGAGCTAAATCATGATTGTTGTGAATTAGATATCCAAAATGCATATCATTTCGCAAACAATAATAATTGCGATGCGATTATTGCTGCAGGAGGTGGGAAAGTTCTCGATACTGGAAAATTAATCGCTGATTTACTCAACATAAATTGCATCACTGTGCCATTGAGTGCTTCTACCTGTGCTGGGTGGACTGCTTTAACTAATATCTATACTCCTGACGGGAAATTCATTAAAGATGTAACCTTAAAAAAATGTCCTAACTTACTAATCTTTGATTACAGCATTGTTCGAGCTGCTCCGCCAAGAACTCTTGCTAGCGGTATGGCAGATGCTGTTGCTAAATGGTATGAATCATCCTTAACAAGCTCAGCAAGCCAAGATGCTTTTGTTCAACAAGCAGTTCAGATGGCTCGAGTTTTAAGAGATCAGTTATTTCTTAATGGTTACAAGGCTTTCAAAGATCCGCTAAGTAATTCATGGGAAATTGTTGCAGAAGGATGTGCTCTAACTGCTGGAATAATTGGAGGGCTAGGAGGCTCAAGATGCAGAACAGCCGCAGCACATCCAATTCATAATGGATTAACTCAATTGTCCTATAAAAGCAAACCACTTCATGGAGAACTCGTTGGATTTGGTCTGCTTATTCAATTGCATTTAGAAGAGAAGAATTCAAATAGTCAATTACCAAAACAAGCTAAATCGCAACTTATTGAATTCTTATCTGAATTAAACCTTCCTATTTCAGTTGAATCTATATGTTTAAAAAATCCAACCTCAAATGAACTAGATAAGGCATGCAAGTTTGCATGCAAAAATGAATCAGATATACATCAATTACCTTTTCCTGTAAATGAAAAAGATCTTTTAGAAGCATTTCAAAGTTATCAATCCTTGCCCGAAACCTACAACATGATTTTAAAATAATATTTAAGAGCATTGAATCACCAGAAATATAATAATATAAATCCAACAAATTCTGTAAGAGATTACATAGAAAATATAAAAGATAGTATTATAGACAAACAAGCTAGCAGACTTTTTGATGATCTGAAATGGATCGAACTTGAAGGTATTTCAAGGAATAAGTCAGAATTATTTCCTACAGTTATCTCGGGGAAAGGGCAGAAAATTCTTCTATTACATGGTTTTGACAGTTGCTTTCTTGAATATAGACGTCTATCACCATTTCTGAAAAAGAATAACAAATTAATCATTCCAGATTTATATGGATTTGGCTTTTGTCCTAGACCAATTGGTAACAAATATGGATTCAAATATTTAATGGAACATTTGAATTCTATTTTAAACTTATTTTTTGAAAATCGTCCGATAGGTATAATTGGAGCTTCAATGGGTGGGGCTTTAGCTTTAGAGCTTGCAAGACAAAACCCCAAAAAGATTAATAAGTTGCTTCTTTTATCACCAGCGGGTTTAGCAGGGAAAAACCCAAAGATACCTTGGCCTCTGAATTATTTTGGAGCCTTTTTCCTTGGTCAACCTTATGTCCGCAGAGGTTTATGTAGACAGGCATTCGCAGATCCAACTAAAAGCGTTGGTCTAGCAGAGGAACAAATTGCCTCCATACATTTAAAGGTTCCAGGTTGGCAAGCATCACTTGCAGAGTTTGCTGCGGAAGGAGGAGTATCTGATTGTGGACATCCAATACCAACTCAACCTCTGAAAATCATTTTAGGAAAATACGACAGAATCATTCCAAAGAATGAAAAGGAAAAAACCAGCAGAATCTTTACTAAAAATATACAAATAGCAAACAATTCAGGACATCTACCTCATCTAGAAGAACCAAAATTAGTATCTGAAGTTTGGGAAGGATTTTAATAGTAAAATGATAGCAAGGCAAATCAAAGAAAAAGGAATACTTGCAAAATTACTAGAAAAAGCTATAAGGGTTTTACTCGAAAATGAATGCAAAAAAATTGGTAACCTTAAAATTGATATTATCGCCAGTTCTATACAAATTATCAGAGGTATAATTCAGAAACTTCATATCATAGCTGAAGAAATAAATTATAAAGATCTTGTTTTTGATGAAATCGAATTAGAAGCAAGCGAAATTAAAATCATTTTAAAAATAAAGAGAAGCGAGTTCAAGTTAAAAAATAACTCAATAATAAAATTTAAAATATCTTTATCCGAAAATTCACTGGAAACAATATTATTATCTAGTAAGTGGAACTGGATTGGAGATAAGATAGCTGAAGAAATATTAAATCATGCTAAGATAGATTCACTAAAAATAAAAAAGGATCAAATCTTAATAAAAGTTTTCAAAAACAATAAAATAAATACTACAATCGAAAGCGTCGATATTAAATCAGTAAACGGAAAGATTTATTTAGAAAATAAAAAGCATAATAAATCTACTAATATTCAAACTGAAGATAAAGTATATATTGATAATATAAATATACAAAATAACTTGATTATAATTCTTGGTAAATCATCTGTTAGTTTTTAGTAAAGCTAAGTAATTATTAATGGTGATAATAAAATAACTATATAAAAAACGATAGCTGGGGTAAATAAATAACTATCTATTCTATCAAGAATTCCTCCATGGCCAGGTAGGAAATTACCTGAGTCTTTTATTCCTGCATTTCTTTTCATCATTGACTCAATCAAGTCTCCAACCAGAGAAAATAATCCAACTAAAATACCTATAAAAATTCCAATGAAAATTCCAAATTCCCATCTAAGTAGATAACCACAAAAAGCTCCTACTGATACTGAAAAAAATAATCCTCCAAAAGCACCTTCAATAGTTTTAGAAGGTGAAATAGGAGATAATGAATGATTGCCAAACTTCTTACCTACGAAATAAGAACCTATATCAAATCCAACTATCATCAAACATGTAGCAAAGGTAATTAACATCCCAAAGGTAACGGATGATGACCAATTAATTGGAATCAAGTTAGCATTATTTGTCAAATCAGACTCTAAAAGATTTCTTAGTTTAATCCAGTGGCTAGGCAAGAAGCCCAAATAAAATAATCCAAAAATTGATGCTGCAATATCTGCTATTGAACCTGTAACTGGTTGAAGTAATAACCAACAACAAATAGCCGCTCCTGATAAAGGCAAAATTGCGTCTGAGATTTCTATAGAAACATATCCACGAGAAGATAGTTGCGTAAAAAAAAGTAATATTTGACAGGCAAGTAATGTTGTCTTAGTGGCTGGTCTTATACCTGTGAACTCAGCCATCCGGAAGAACTCTAGAAGAGCTAAATGGACAATTATGCTTAACGAAATAGAAAACCACCAATTGCCAAGAGATACTATTAAAATTCCAAAAGCTCCCACCAAAAGTCCACTTAATAATCTCTTTTTAGAAACAGCTAAAAACATTAATTTAGATAAGAAATATATAGCTTTCTTTTATAAACATACCTTAAAAGGGGTATTAATAATAAATTTCATTATAGCTGATAAGTAGAAATAATTAATCAGAAAATGACTCTAACAAAATCAGAAATTTGATCTGGCCACAAGCTTCTCTGCTCTCTCAACCAATCAACACGTTCTTCATCCAAAATCTCACCAGGAATCAATAAAGGTATACCAGGAGGATAAGGGCAAACCATCTCAGCAGAAATTCTTCCTATGGAATCCTTGAGACTTACCTTCTCAAAAGTCGATCCCCATGAAGAAGCGCATGGCATGAATGGCTTAGAAACGATACTAAAAGGTGGTCTGGTAAACGAACAAAGTTTTTGGTGGGCAAAAGAAGATTTGAGAATTTCGTTCCAAATTCTCACAAATCTTTTTCCCAATCCCTTATGAGAAGAAAACCCAAGACAAAAAGTTAAAGTTCCTGGCTCTGCCAATTCACCAATTATTCCTTTTTTTATAAACTTTTTATCAACTTCAATTCCACTTAATCCAAATTTTGATGTATGAAGAATAATTCTCAATGGATCGCTGTTTTTAAGAAGAGGAACTTCATTACTCAGCAAAAATTTCGAAACATCCTCTGCTTGTTCAATACGCGAAATTAATTTTTTTTTCCCTTTAGTTTCAATAAGTTCTTTTATTGAGCTTTCACAAGAAGCTAACAACAAAGCACTTGGGCTCGAAGTCTGAAGCAACTCTATACTTCTCTCGATTCTAAATGGATCAACCATTTCACCTTGAGACCATAAAACTGCTGATTGAACTAATCCAGGGGCAGATTTGTGAAGGGAGTGAACGACTAGATCGGCACCAAAAAAAAGCGCTGACTTAGGTAGATCTTCTCTGATTCGACTTATCAGATAAGCACCATGAGCCTCATCAACCAATACTGGCAATGAATGTGAATGAATCTCTTTAATTAAAGATTCAATATCTGCAGAATAGCCTTGATATGTAGGGTTTACTAAAACCACTGCGGCTATATCCTCCTCAAATTCTTTTGCCTTGTTAAAAACCCTCTGCAACCATTTTCTATCAAAAGTGAAAGAATGACCTCGGTCAGAAAGGAAAGGAACATCAAAAAGTAATGGTGTTAAGCCTCCAAACAAACATGCTTGAATACAACTTTTATGAATATTCCGGGGCATAAGAACAGCTTGACCAGGTTTAGCTAGAGCTAGTAATGAACTTTGAAGTAACCCCGTCGCACCGTTCACTCCATACCAACACCTATCAACGCCTACTTCATAAGCGGAAGACTTTTGACTTTCTGCTATTGCTCCTTCAGCGATTAATGGTCCACCAATTTCAAATAGCTCAGGTAAATCCCAAATACCTGGCCTAAGCTTAAGTAATTTTCTTAAATTTTCAGGAAGAGAATCACCTCTTCCATGAGCTGGCAAGAAAAGATTTTCGCTTCTATTACCAGAAAGCAAGTTAATTAGCCCCATAGAATAAACTATTGCCTAAGATCAATGTAATTAAATTAATCAGTAAGCAAATCAAGAGAACGTCTTAAAGCGTTAGCTAATAGAACTTATGATGAATACATGAAATACGATTTCAGAAGAGATTTAATCTGGTTAATTAAAAGGCCTTGGATCTTAGTGCCTAGATTTATTCAGATTGTTAGTGCAATATCACTTCTTTTAGCAAGACTGATTTTTCAAGGTTCAAGCAATGATGGTAAAACTCAAAAGGGTCTCGCTAAATTCCTCCTAAAGACACTTATTAGTCTAGGCCCATGTTTTATAAAAGTAGGTCAAGCACTTTCCACTAGGCCAGATCTCATAAGAAAAGATTGGCTCGAAGAATTAACAAACTTACAAGACAACTTACCAGCATTTCCCCATGAACAAGCACTTCAAATCATTGAAAAAGAGCTTGGAAGACCAGCAAATGAACTTTTTGAAGAGTTCCCTTCCGCACCAATAGCCTCAGCTAGTCTTGGCCAGGTTTACAAAGCAAGGTTAACTAAAAACTATTGGGTAGCAGTAAAAGTACAAAGACCTCTTCTTATCTTCAACATTAGAAGAGATATTGTCATTATTAAAATACTAGGAGTTCTTAGTGCGCCTATACTTCCTCTGAATCTTGGATTTGGATTAGGTGAAATAATAGATGAATTTGGAAGAAGTTTATTTGATGAAGTTGATTACAAAAAAGAAGCAAATAATGCCGAGAGATTTTCTAAACTTTTTCACAATAATAATTCAGTCTCAATCCCAGCCGTAGAGAGACATTTATCATCTGTAAAAGTATTAACAACAAGTTGGATCGATGGTACGAAATTAAAAGATAGAAATGAATTAATTACAAATAAATTAAATCCATCGCAAATAATTAGAACTGGAGTTATCAGTGGAATTCAGCAATTACTAGAGTTTGGATATTTTCATGCAGATCCACATCCAGGCAATATGTTTGCTCTAAAAGGAAATAATGGTGATCTGGGGAATATAGCCTACGTAGATTTTGGCATGATGGACTCAATATCAGAAGAAGATAGATTAACTCTTACTGGTGCTATTGTTCACTTGATAAATAATGACTTTAATGCAGTCGCAAAAGATTTCCAAAAGCTAGGCTTTCTAAATAAGGATCAAGATCTAAAACCGCTGATTCCAGTTTTAAAAGAGGTGCTAGGAAGTGCAATTGGTAAAGATGTTGCGTCTTTTAATTTCAAAGAAATTACTAATAAGTTCTCAGAATTAATGTTTGATTACCCCTTTAGAGTTCCAGCCAGATTTGCTTTAATAATCAGAGCAGTAATTAGCCAAGAAGGACTAGCTTTAAGATTAGATCCTGACTTTAAAATTATTGACTTAGCCTATCCATATGTAGCTAAAAGATTACTTACTTCAGATACAAATGAAATGTTAAATATTTTATTAGACGTAATATTTGATCAACATGGTCATATAAGAGTTGAACGTATAGAAAATTTATTTGCCGTTCTAGTGCAAGACTCAACAACACCGGCAAAAGAGTTAATACCCGTAGCAGGAGCAGGTATTAAACTATTAACAAGTTCTAGAGGTTCATTAATCAGACAGAACTTACTGATGAGTATTATCAAAGACGAAAGAATAGATACAAAAGATATGAAGAAATTAATTAAATTAGTTAGAAAAACATTTAATCCATTTAGAATGGCTTCAGGACTTATAAAACAAAATAATACACAGGTTGCATAGATGATTATTATAAAATATAATGTTAAAAAGTAATTGTAAATATGATTAACAACAATACTAAAGAAATCATTACATTTATTACAACTAATCTTGAGGGTTTTGATATACCATCTATAGACGAATTTATTTTAGATTATCAACAAATTAATCCAATTGAAGATCCTGTTGTTTGGCTTTCATTTGGTGCATTTATTTGTCTAATGTCAGGATTAATCTTTGCAGATATAATGAAATCAAAGTTAAATAACTGGACATCTAAAAAGATATCTCCTCTTCCTCTAGAGAACCCCAGAACTATATCAAGTTGGTTTGCATTTTTTACGGGTCTGACAATTGTTTTTGTAAGCGCCTTAAGTCTAATAAACTTCTCTTTCATAAAATCATTAATATTTTCAATAATAATTTCAGTCCTTTTTGGTGTTACAATGTGGAAAGCAATAAAAGATTTATATATCCAGCTAGAATCTGGAACAATAAAGGAAATAGATGATTTCTTCTAATAAGCTAATGAAAAAAATAATAGTAACTCTAGTCTTTAATTCCAATTAGGTTAATATTAAAATAAAGAATGATTCTGATGTAATGCCAAATAGTAGATTACAAAAAATAATATCTGAATCAGGTCTATTATCCAGACGAAAAGCTGATTTACTTATACAACAAGGAAGAGTAACTTTAAACGGGAAACAAGCTATTATTGGAGAGAAAGCAGATCCATGCTCTGATCATATTTTAGTTGACGGAAAAGATCTACCAAAAAAGCTAAGTCATAAAGTTTTCTTATTAAATAAACCTTATGGCTTTATATCAAGCTGCAAGGATAATCATGGAAGAAAAACCATTTTAAGTTTAATTCCTACTAATTTACGTCGCGGCATTCATCCTATAGGTCGACTAGATTCAGATAGCAGAGGAGCAATTCTATTAACTAACAATGGAGACTTAACTCTTAGACTTACTCATCCAAAGTACTCCCATACAAAAACATATCTGGTATGGGTAAGTGGACAGCCTAGTCAATCAATACTTCATAGATGGAGAAAAGGAATTTTACTTGATGGCAAAATGACAATACCTGCGAATATAGAAGTAATTAAAACAATTAATCACAAGACTCTACTTAAAGTCATTCTAAAAGAAGGGCGTAATAGACAAATTCGGAGAGTGGCAAACATTATTGGACATCCAGTTCAAGATCTGCAAAGAATAGCTATCTCAAATATAAAATTAAATGGGTTACAAGAAGGCAAATGGCGGGAAATAAATGCAAGCGAATGGATTTCACTACTCGATTAAAAACATTTATATTTTATGGCTATAAATTTTCTTTTTAAAAAGCCCTCATCTGACTTTTCAGATGTTATAGATAACCAAAACTCTGATTATGAATTTTCCAAATCAATTGATTTATTTAAATCTCAAAGAAATAAACTTGGAATTTCTTTAGAGGAGTTATCAAATAAAACAAAAATATCAAGAAATGTATTAATAGCAATTGAAAATGGATGGGGGCAATATTTACCAGAAAAAACTTATTTAATATCAATGCTCAAAAGACTTGAGATTGAGCTAAACTTAGAGAAAGCAAGTTTGAATGGAATTTTAGAACAAAAAAATATTATTAGTAATCTTTCTAAGTTTAATTTTAATTTTATTAATATTGATTTTCTAAGCAGCTGGATAGGAAGTTTATTATATCTTATATTTATGCTTTTATCAATATTAGCTCTCAATAGTCAACAAAAATATCTTTTAAAGATAAATACTGTATCCACTGAACCTATTCTATTAATTGATACTGAATATAGGCAAAAAGAATTAAATTGATCTCCAAAAATAAAATCGATTTCTAACGCTGGTATTTTTCAGCTAAGCTGCCATATTTTCTTAAAGCTTCTTCTATACTAAAAGCTTCTTTAGTTAATCTCCACGACCAATTATTTTCTATTGTGCCAGGTTTATTTAAGCGAGCGCTATCATCAAGATTTAATAAATCTTGCATAGGAGTAACAAATAATTTTGCCTTAGTTTCCATCCCAATACGAATTAGTTCCCAAGAAGAGAAATTATCATAGTCAAGAATTCTTTCTTTGATTTGTTCTTTACTTGCTTGATCCATTTCTCCCCACCAGCCAAGCGAAGTTGAATTATCATGAGTGCCTGTATAAACAATCCAATTCTCATCTTTAATATTCTCTGGTAAATAGGGATTATCCAAATTCCCATCAAAAGCAAATTGAAGGATTTTCATACCAGCCAATTTATAATCATCTCTCAATTGCTCAACTTTAGATGTTACGAGACCTAAGTCTTCAGCAACTAAAGGAAGAGATCCACCACAATCTTTTTTTATTAGACCAAGTATTTCCTTTCCTGGGGAAGGCAACCAAAAGCCATTCTCAGCAGTTTTATCCTCTCCTGGAATTGCCCAAAAAGCCTCAAGCGCACGAAAATGATCAAGGCGTAGGAAATCTACTTGCTCTAGGTGTCTTGCAATTCTATTCCTCCACCATTTGTATTTATTTGCTTTGTGACGAGTCCAACGATAAACAGGATTGCCCCAGAGCTGACCAGTTTCGGAAAAGTAATCTGGCGGCACTCCGCTTTGAAGGTATGTATCGGAATTAGTTAAAATAGAGAATAACGAACGATTACTCCAAACATCTGCACTGTCTTTAGAGACATAGAAAGGAACATCTCCAAATAAAAGAATTCCAAGACTTTTTGCTAGTTTTCTAATTGATTTCCACTGTCTATATAGGTGCCATTGGATCAAATTATGTCCCATTAATTTTTCTTTATTATCTTTTTTCCAATTTGCTATTTTTTCTTTCTCATATTTTGCAAATTCTGCTGGCCATTCCCACCATGGAAGATTATTGTTTTGAATCCTTAGTTCCATAAAAATGGAATGATCATCTAACCAAAATTGTTTTTCGCACCATATCTCAAATTCATATTTGATAGTTTCTTTTTGATTCTTCCAATTTTCAACTAAAGAAGCTTTCAAAGATTTGACTCTTAAATTCGCCAATTTGAAATCAACCCTTCTAAAATCTTCAATTTTTGGAGAACTCATCTCCAGGTTGTTTGCCAAAAAGCCCTCTCTAACTAAATCATCTACGTCAAGGAACCATGGATTGAAAGCAAAGCTTGATGGCGAGCTATAAGGCGATCCCAATGAATCAACAGGAGCAAGAGGAAGAAATTGCCAAACACCAATACCGTTTTTAGAGAGCTCATGCAGCCAATTGCGAGCAGGACTACCAAAAGTACCGCATATAGGTGAATCTGGTAATGAGGTTGGATGAAGAAGGATGCCTGAATTTCTTTGCAATTTTCACTTAGTGTTATCTCTAAAAAATAGAAAAGAAATACTAATAAAGCTAATTTTTTTCTAGATTTCAAATCAATGTAAGAATGAAATAAAAAATCTTTTAGTTAAATATCAAAGAATTTGAATTTATCGATTAGTGATGTTTAAGTTCCCAATAGGTATAAACTGAAAAGGCTTTATTAATAATAGCCTTTAAAATCTTGGTAAAATTAATGAACAACTCTATAAAATATTTTTTGGACTATTTATATTGTTGAAGAGATTAGACGAAATTTTGACATTTGTATAACCTCCATAGGTAATTAGCTATTATTTTATTCGCAATATCCTCAAAATCCTTTTTTGCAATCAAATAATGGTTACGTGAATAACATGAATAAAACGATAAGGAGTACAACAAAAATATATCAAGTAATCCTGAGACTTTTATTTCATAGCAAAATAATCTCAGTAGCAATTTAACAAAAAAAGAGGGTTTAATTCATTTAATAAAAACAGAATCTGCCAAAATAAATACAGGTCTATCTTCCAGGACAAAGATAAAACAAGAATGAGTACAGTCCAATGTCAATATCTACAATGCCTCTAAAAACTTCTTCTTACGCTAGATTGAGTAGTGGGTTCACCCTTTAAAAGTATTAAAACATAACTAAAGTTACACTCTTAAGGTTTTCAAAAGGAGATTCTTCCGAAGAAAATTATTCTGCCGATTTCCCCCCAAAATAAGGCAGGGCAAGGGTTCTTTCTTTTCACTCAGAGAAGAAAAAATTCTCAGAAAAAATTAAAAACAGCTTATTAATGATTAGATAACGAACATAACGGTAGATTGGTGTATATCAATTCTTGCTTGCTGTGGAACCGTGACCAGTTTTATTACTGCAGCACATCCTGAAAATACTAGTCTCAATCATGACACTGATAGGCTCAGGCTAATAAGTGGGACATCTAATACAGCATTAGCAAATGAGATTGCTAAATATATGGGGATAACCAATGTACCTCTTGTTTCAAAAAGGTTTGCTGATGGAGAGCTTTATGTTCAAATTCAGCAATCAATTAGAGGATGTGACGTTTTCCTAATACAACCAACTTGTGCTCCAGTTAATGACAGCTTGATGGAGCTTATGATTATGGTTGATGCTTGCAAAAGAGCCTCTGCGAGACAAATCACAGCAGTAATTCCATATTTCGGGTATGCTCGTGCTGATAGAAAAACAGCAGGAAGAGAGTCAATAACGGCAAAACTCACTGCAAATATTCTCGTCAAGTCTGGAGTGGATAGAGTGTTAGCGATGGATTTACATTCAGCTCAAATTCAAGGTTATTTCGATATCCCCTGCGACCACATATATGGATCACCAGTTTTAGTTGATTATCTATCAACTATGGAACTTGAAGAAATTGTTGTTGTCTCTCCTGACGTTGGCGGAGTAGCAAGAGCGAGAGCTTTTGCTAAACAAATGAAAGACTCCCCTCTAGCCATTATTGATAAAAGACGCTCAGGGCATAATGTTGCAGAGAGTCTTACAGTAATTGGAGAAGTCAATGGAAAAACAGCAATATTAATAGACGATATGATTGATACAGGAGGTACAATCTGCGCAGGCGCAGAATTACTCAGGAAAGAGGGAGCAAAAAGAGTAATTGCTTGTGCATCTCATGCAGTTTTTTCTCCACCTGCTTATGAAAGACTTTCTAAACAAGGTCTATTTGAACAAGTTATTGTTACTAACAGCATTCCAGTTCCTAAAAACTTACACTTTTCACAGTTAAAGGTTTTATCAGTGGCAAATATGCTTGGTGAGGCTATTTGGAGAATACACGAAGAAAGTTCTGTAAGTTCAATGTTCAGATAACTTCAAAATTTACGTCAAAATAAGTTCTACTACCTCTCTTGTATTTGAGGAAATACTTGCATTATTTATTTTTAAAATAGCTTTATACATTCCCTCCCTATTTTGATCAATATAGGTTTTCCATCTACTGAAAACTTTTACCATTCTCGATGCAGTTATGGGATTTATTTTATCGACCTCTATCAATTTTTCAGCCATGAATAAATAACTCTGACCATCTAAAGAGTGAAATGATTCAATATTTTTACTAAATCCTCCTAAAACTGCACGAATTGAATTTGGAGCCTTCCAATCAAATTTTGGATGCGAAAGTAGTTTGTCAACAACATCAATTGCATCCTTATGAGATCTCGATGACTCATAAGAAAACCATGTATCTAATACAATTGGATTGTCCTTCCAAAGCTTAAAAAACAAATTAGAGGCTTCTTTCGTTTCTTCGATATCAAGAGGTTTTAATGCATTAAGAGCAGCTTTTGTAATAGTCATTGAAGAACTATTAATTGATTCAACACAGATTTTCTTGACTTGTTCATCTCCTGCAAGGACTAAATAAGACCATAGCTTCCCTAATAGCTTTCTTTCTCCTCTGCCATTTGGCCAAACCTGATTAATGCAAAGAAAAACTTTTTCTGACAATATTCTTAAATCTTCAAAAGTCTTGAGTCCAATTAAAACTTGAAAATCTAAGCACTCTTTATAAATTAATATTGGATTAACTCGATCAAATGAACTTTCTAATTCAATCAATCCAGGAACTGTAAGAAGAGTGGCCAAGAAAAATGGATCGTTGGTTGAGAAGTCTATTAATGATTTCTTAATGGCATAAATAAATCTTTCCTCTAACAAAGGATCTATATCATTATTAATTCTACTTTTTATAATTTTTTTCATTAAGACTTGAGCAGAGTTCCATCTCGTAAAATAATCGTTGTCATTCAAGAAAAGAAATAAATAATCCTCATTGGATAAATCTGATTCCCAAATTACTGGAGATGAAAAATTTCTAAATATTGATAAGACTGGAGGTTGTTCTTCTACATTTAAGAGTTTTATTTGTAATTTCTTTTTTTGCTGATCTAAAATAAATAAGCTATCATTAATAAGAGCCGTTGAATTATCAGACCTACTATAGCAAGAATAAAGAATAGGTATAAACATTACAGTAGTTTCATTACCGTTAGAACTATTTAATTTTTGTTCAAAAGAAATATCCAATGTTGATGTATTTGGATCCCATGTTTGATTAAGATAAACAATTGGGGTACCTGATTTGTAATACCAATTTTGGAATTTCGCAAAATTAAAAATGGAACCTAAATCTTCATCAGAAGAAAAAGCTCCTTCAATAATTGAATTAATGAAATCCTCTGTAGTCGCTGCTTTACCATCAAATTTCTCAAAATAGACTTTAATACCTTTCATAAATCCTTCATAACCTATTAAAAGCTCTAGCATTCTTATTATTTCGGCTCCTTTTTCATATATTGTTGTAGTATAAAAATTATCTATAGCAACATATTCTTTAGGCTTTACAGCATGTGATGTAGGTCCATTATCTTCAGCAAATTGTAAGTTTCTAAGTAAAGAAACATCTTCTATTCTTTTCAAGCCAGAGCCATGAAGGTCGGCAGTAAAAGATTGATCTCTAAAGACTGTTAGACCTTCCTTTAAAGATAGCTGGAACCAATCACGACATGTAATTCGATTACCAGTCCAATTATGAAAATATTCATGAGCTATTACACTTTCTATTCTTTCTAATTCATCATCAGTAGCTATTTTAGAATCTGCTAAAACTAATTTTGAATTAAAGATATTTAATCCTTTATTTTCCATTGCACCCATATTAAAATGTCTTACAGCAACAATTTTATATTCATCTAAATCATACTCAAGACCAAATTTATCTTCGTCCCACTTCATTGCTTTCTTTAGCGAACTTATAGCATGCTTTGTATATTTCTCATCTCCATTTTCAACAAATATTTTTATATCAACTAATCTTCCAGAACTCGTAATATATCTATCAGAAACTTGTTTTAAATTACCTGCAACCAATGCAAATAAATAGGAAGGTTTTGGGAAGGGATCTTCCCAAACGATTTCATGCCTATCAGATATTCTTCTTGAATACTTTTTATTTCCATTTGACAATAATATTGGATATAATGAACGATCTGACTCTATACGAACTAAGTATTTACTTAAGACGTCGGGTCTGTCAGGGGAATAACATATACGCCTAAAACCTTCAGCCTCACATTGAGTTGTTAGCATATCAGAGCTTAAATATAACCCTTCGAGTGATGTATTAGTAAAAGGATAAATCTTAGAATTTATTCTCAATTCGAATTTAGATGTAGGTGGTTCATATATAATCAACTCAGTCTCAGAAGCATCATATTCATTATTTTCTAATTTTCTCCCATCAATAAATAATGAGTCCAATTCAATATCCCTAGCCTGGAGTATAAGCTGATTATCTATACTTAACTTGGGCACAATAATCATTAAAGCTTTTACTAAAACTACATCCTCAAAAATGTTAAAGTCTAAACTTATATTTGGTATAAGAAATGGGTAAGGAGTATAATCTTTTAATTTAATAGTTTTATTAATTGACATACTAATTAAATATCAAAATAGAAAATCAAGGTTAATTCTTATTATTTAATTGTTCTACAGCTTTTAAGAATTTGTTTTGTTCCTCCTTAGGGATCTCATCAGGACACACTCGAATAGCTCCTTCAATGAGTTGTAGATAAGACCCCTGATAAATTTGTTCATTTGTTAATTTCTTATCACCTACTTCTTCTATTAGACCACCGTGTTTATTAGATACTATTAATGCAAAATTATTTGAAGCTATTGATATTGATTTAGGAAAGTCAACTTTGGCTTGTCTTGCAAGGCATAAATAACTAATCCCAATCTGCCTATATAGATTCATCTCTTCAATGCTAGCAGGAAAATATTTAATCTTTTTACTCTGAGAACTTATTTTAGTTGGATTAGTTTCTGATTTCAAAGAAGAACTACAACTTGATAGGAATATTGAGGCAAGGGAAAAAAATATTGCCAAGCTTTTTGGACTAAGAAATTTTTTCAATTTTATCAAAAGAATTTGGTCAGAAAAATAATTTTGCAAGAGCAAATAATTTACAAAAGTTTTGCTCTTGCAAAGAAAAATCTATACTAAGTTATAGTAGACCTTTTAAATACATTTAATCAATTATTCAGTTGGGATTCTTAATCCTTATCTCATGATGATTCTCCACTATTTTTAATTCATTCTTAAACCAACTATAAATAACTCTAGATCTAAATTTATCCTGATCAATTAAGCGTGTATGCTCTAAAATATCCCAATCATCGTAATTAGATTCAAAAATCAATTCATGTTCATCAACCTGGCGAATATTTGAAATACCTGAAGACTCTGATAGATAAGAACTCTCTCGAAATAATTGATGGCCTTGTAATTTAGCAGTAATTACTCCTTCCCTTTTGTAAGTTGGCCTTTTTATAAAAAAGTTTTCCTCATCCTCACTCCACCATTTAAAACGATACGTTTCAAAATCAGGGCTATCTTGATTTAACTTTTCTACATTAATAAACATATCAACATTTTCAGCCTTTTCATCTTCAAAAAAGTATTGCCTTCGCGAATGCCATAAGCCAATATTTCGACTAAACCATCGCCGCAAATTACTATCAAAATTAATTCTAAGCCTATCAATCCCTTGTGAGGAATTTTTCGGCTTACCAATAGCAGATGAATAAGAAATCGCCATTTAGCTGGAGATAGAAAATTTAAAAAGTATTCACTTAATTATTAGCTCATACCTAAATTGAGTCTCATTACCTTAAGGTGTACGTAATTATTTAGATTGCTCGACACTGTGTGTAGTGCCGAAGCCAAAGAAAGAAGGCAGCTAAAACTGCTACTTGTGGCATCGCGTCACCATCTCTCAAGGGGAGATATTCGTTCGTTAATTTCATATTTAGAAGGAGAGGATTGTGGATTCTTAGTAACCCTTGAGTTATCAGATCCCTCGGAAAATCCAGAATTACTTGAATTACATAAATTAGTAGCAATTCCTGCTCTTATAAAACTAGAACCATCACCTAAACAAATTTTTGCTGGAAGTTCAATTTTTGAACAAGTTAAAACTTGGCTCCCAAGATGGCAGCATGAAGGAGTTATTAAAGGAATAGGACTAAGTCTTAGACCTTCACCTATAGACTCAAAACAAACTCAAAAAGAACTTCTACTCGAGGATGAGCTTCTTGTTCTTAGGCAAGAAAACGAAACACTCACAAATCAAATACATTCTCAAGAAAGTTTACTCAGAATGGTTGCTCATGAATTGAGAACCCCTTTAACTGCTGCAGGATTAGCACTTCAAAGCCAAAAATTAGGTCAAATAAGCAGGGAAAAATTTCAAGAAGTCCTTAAGAGGAGACTCGAAGAAATTGAATTGCTTTCAAAGGACTTGTTGGAAGTTGGAAGTACTCGCTGGGAGACTTTATTCAATCCTCAAAAAGTAGATCTTGCAAATGTATCTGCTGAAGCAATCCTCGAACTAGAAAAACTATGGCTTACTAGGAAAATTCAGATAAATACAGACATTCCATATGATTTACCCTCTGTATTTGCAGATCAAAGGAGAATGATGCAGGTTTTGTTGAACCTTATAGAAAATGCTTTGAAGTTTTCCAATGATGGAGGTGACATTTATATAACAATGCTTCACAGAACTAACCAATGGGTTGAAGTAATTGTTCGTGATAATGGACCTGGTATTCCGCCAGAGGAACAACAAAGAATTTTTGTTGATCGTGTCAGGCTTCCTCAAACCTCTAAAGAAACAACCGGCTTTGGCATTGGTCTTTCAGTTTGTAGAAGAATTGTAGAAGTTCATGGTGGCAAGATATGGGTTGTTTCTAAACCTGCAGAAGGTGCATGTTTCTATTTCACAGTTCCTGTATGGCGGGGACAAAAGAAGGATCAAGAAGCCTTGACGAGTGGCAAGGTTGACCCGTAACTTTCAAGTGTGATGAATACTAATGTAGTTGTCACAGAATCTGGCCCCATCGTCTAGAGGCCTAGGACACCTCCCTTTCACGGAGGCGACAGGGGTTCGAATCCCCTTGGGGCTATTGATAAAAATTTTTTAACCAAGAAATAAATTAAAGAAATTTTCTTGTGAACAATTATATATAAATTTTTTTTAGTCTATATATAAAAGTTCAACATAAAAACGATTTTTGGAAGAGTCTTTAGAAATAAAAAATTTATATTTAAACTAAGATTCAAATAATTTAAAAAAATCAAATCCTTAATAATCCAGTTCAGGAAAACGATTTAGAGAGATGTCTGATCTTGTGACGGTAATAAAAGGTGAACTTTTAAATTAGTAATTTCATCATAAAACAGCTAAAAGTAACCAGTTAGTTGGTATTGTCACTTTCTAAATTGAGTTTTTATGGCTTACTCAGAGACAAAAGTAGTTATTGGCGGTCTCGCTCATATTCCCATAATTATCGGTTTTTTCTATTTAATCCGAAGGCAATATTCATTTGGAGCAATTTTGCGAACAGGCAAAAATGCATTAAGCACACAGGTAAAAGCTCCTACACCGGCTAAAAGTACTGCACCGGCTAAAAGTACTGCACCGGCTAAAAGTACTGCGAAGGCCAAACCTGCTTCACTGGCCTCCAAAAAGCCTCACTCAGATGTTCCTGTCAACACTTATAAGCCAAAAGCACCTTTTACAGGAACTGTAACTGAAAATTATTCAGTTCTAAAAGAAGGTGCTATTGGAAAAGTTCAACATATAACTTTTGATATATCTGGAGGTGATCCTGATTTTAAATATGTTGAAGGTCAAAGTTGCGGAATACTTGCTGCAGGAGAAGATGCAAAAGGTAAGCCCCATCGTCCAAGACTTTACTCAATAGCAAGCACTAGATATGGAGACAACTTTGCAGGAGATACACTTTCTTTATGCGTAAGGCAACTTCAATATGAAAAAGATGGTGAAACAATAAATGGCGTTTGCTCAACCTATTTATGCAATTTAAATCCTGGTGACAAAGTAAAAATAAGTGGGCCAGTAGGAAAGGAAATGCTTCTTCCAGAAGAAGAAGATTCAAACATTATTATGCTTGCTACAGGAACAGGAATTGCTCCTATGAGGGCATATCTAAGAAGAATGTTCGAGCCAACTGAGATTGAAAAACATAAATGGAATTTCAAAGGTAAAGCTTGGTTGTTTATGGGAGCACCAAAAACAGCAAACCTTTTATATGATTCTGATTTCGAACACTACAAATCTAAATTCCCAGAAAATTTAAGATATACAAAAGCAATAAGTAGAGAACAAAAGAATTCAAAGGGAGGAAGAATGTATATTCAGGATAGGGTTCTTGAATATGCCGAAGAAATTTTCAATATGATTGAAGATCCAAAAACACATATTTATTTATGCGGGTTAAAAGGAATGGAGCCGGGAATTGATGAAGCGATGACCACGGCAGCTTCTGCTAAAGGTTTAGATTGGTCAGAACTTAGACCGAAGCTTAGGAAAGCTGGTAGGTGGCATGCTGAGACTTACTAGAGGAATTTAAAAGTCTGGAAAGCGATAATTATTAATTACTTTTGAAACATTTTTTCTATATTTAAAGTATTCATATCAATTTTGTTTTTAGCCTTGCGACCATGAAATATGGCGACAAGACTAGAAGCAATTTGAATTTAATAATTCTGATCTAATTGGCAAGGAAAACTATTAATGATTATGCCAGTAACAAACCCATTGAGAATAGGACTGCGCCAAGAGAGAGTAGTACCTCCTCAATGCCTGATTATTTTTGGGGCTTCAGGAGATTTAACACATAGAAAACTTATTCCTGCTTTATTTGAACTCTTCAAGCAAAGAAGATTACCCAGTGAATTTGCAGTTTTGGGTTGTGCACGAAGACCTTGGACTGATGAAATATTTAAATCAAAAATGGAAGAAGCTCTTTCTTCTCAAGTAAAAGAAAGTCCAAAGGAATGGGAATTATTTACTCAAAATCTTTTCTATGAACCTGTAGATCTTCAACAACCTGATCACCTAGTAAAACTTGGAGAGAGACTGGAGATAATAGATAAATTAAGAGCAACTCATGGAAATCGAACTTTTTACCTTTCAGTTTCTCCCAAATTCTATGGAAATGGATGTAGAGCATTAGCGGCTGCAGGGCTATTGAAAGATCCCAAACGAAGTAGAGTTGTTATTGAAAAACCTTTTGGGAGAGATTTCAATAGCGCTCAATCACTCAATTCCCTAGTTCAAGGATGTGCACAAGAAAGTCAAATATTTCGAATAGATCATTACTTAGGCAAAGAAACTGTTCAAAATATTCTTGTTCTTAGATTTGCAAACACTATTTTTGAACCAATATGGAATAGAAATTATATCTCTAGTGTTCAAATTACTAGTTCTGAAACTGTTGGAGTTGAAGATCGAGCTGGTTATTACGAATCCTCAGGTGCTCTAAGAGATATGGTTCAAAACCATCTAACTCAAATGCTTGCTTTGACAGCAATGGAGCCACCTGGACATTTTGACCCGGAAGCCATAAGGAATGAAAAAGCAAAAGTTCTTCAAGCTGCCAAGCTTGCTAGTGAAGAAAAGCCCTGGGAATGTTGCGTAAGAGGACAGTACTCAAAAGGTGGTAGCAAAGAAGATCCATTACTTGGATATAGAGAAGAGCCAGGGGTTAATCCAAATAGCACCACTGAAACATATGTAGCAATGAAGCTATTTATAGACAATTGGAGATGGCAGGGAGTTCCTTTTTACGTAAGAACAGGTAAGCGATTAGCTAAAAGACTAAGTGAGGTAGTTCTAACTTTCAGAGAAGCTCCTGTTCATCTTTTTGATGCCGCAGGAGGATGTCCAACTTCAAACCAATTAATTCTAAGGATTCAACCCAACGAAGGTGCTGAATTTAGTTTTGAAGTTAAATCTCCTGGGTCTGGAATGAGAAGTAGGCCAGTAAATATGGAGTTTTCTTATGATGAATCCTTTGGAGAGCCTTCAGACGAAGGCTATGTTCGACTTCTTGCTGATGCAATGCTTGGAGATCCAACTTTGTTTACTCGAAGCGATGAAGTAGAGGCTGCATGGCGTTTATATACACCTCTACTAGAAATGATTGAAGATTCTCCATGGGAATTGCCTGTTTACCAATATGAATCAAGAACATGGGGACCGACAGAATCAGATTTACTTATTGGCAAAGATCAACTTCTATGGAGACGACCTTGAACAAATTGCTCAATCTTCTATTCAATCTCAATTAGATGTCTCCTCAATTAACTCTCCAAACACCTCTTCAGTTACCTCCCGCTGAAATCCCTACTTATCTTGACCAACTTTGGTCAAATGATGAGAGAGGAGATAAAGGAGCTAACACTTTTTGTTTAATTATCTGGCAACCTGCTTGGATTGAACAAAAGCTGGTGAAAACCGGAAAGATCTCTGGGCCAATAGTTGGCAATCAACGAATTGATCTTATAGAAGCTGCAAGGCAGATCATTTTAGAGGGAGATCTTCCTAACAGCACTTCACCACTTGATTTTAGAGTTCAATCTACAATTCAAAATGAGGAATCAATCAAAAATGTAGAAGACTTAAGAGGACAACACATTGACACCTCAATTAGTAATTTGCAACCTCGAAGATTAATCACAATTGCACCAACAATTGAAAAAGAAAATAATTTAGAAGCTCTAGTAGCCGCTTATTGCCCTCTCCCAGAGGAAGGCGGAGGACAATCAGCTTGTGGCGACGTCATTGTTTTAAGAGGGAATAAGACTGCTATCAATGATGCATTTAATATTGTAGAGACACTTGTTCCCAATGAACTACCATCCTGGTTGTGGTGGAATGGAAGAATTGATGAAGCACCTGAATTCCTCAATGCTCTAGCGCTGCCAAATCGAAGATTAATTATTGATACTGCATTAGGAGAACCAAAAGACTGCTTGAATTTGTTACTACAAAGAATTAAATCGGGTCAAGCTGTAAACGATCTAAATTGGCTTCGTCTAAGAGGGTGGAGAGAGACCTTAGCGATGGTATTTGATCCGCTTCAAAGAAGAAATGCTCTTGATAACTTGGAAAAAATTGATATTGATATTGAGGGTTCTCAATCAGTCCAAGGGTTTTTGCTTGCAGCTTGGATTGCCGATCGTCTCAATTGGAAACTAAAAAATTGCGTCTCATCAAAAAAAGAATTTATAAAGGTAAATTTTATTCGTCCTGACAAAATGCCTGTATCAGTTAGTTTGACTTCCCTACCAATAGGAAAGCCAAGCATAAATCCTGGTCAAATAGTTGGTCTAAGGCTAATTGCAAAAGCAAGCAACCAACAAAAAAATGATATTTGTGTAATTCTCGCCTCTGAGTCAGGAGAATGCATGAGATTAGAAGCTGGGGGGATGGCGAGAATGGAATTGATAGAACAAGTTGTTCCTATTCAAAAAACCTCTTTAGAAAATGATGTTGCTCGTTTACTCTCGAGCAGTAGAGGTAATACAAGTCCTTTGCTAGCAAGTGCAACACCAATAGCCACAGAAATGCTTAATTTGGTTAATAAATCCAAGAAAATATAGTCACTTAATGGCTTGCGTAATTTCTGCGATATCAAGTAACAGTGGGAAAACGCTTTTAAGTCTTCTTTTGATTTCTTGGTTAAAAAGTATAAGAAAAACAGTTCAAACCTTTAAAGTTGGTCCTGATTATCTAGATCCCCAACATCATTCAGCAGTTTCAAGCAAAGCTTGTCGGAATCTTGATTTAGTTCTATGCGGTGAGGAATGGGTTCAAGAAAGTTTTAATCACTTCGGAGGAATAACTGATTTTTCTCTTGTTGAAGGAGTCATGGGACTATTTGATGGAATTGGCAGCAGTTCAAAAGGAAGTACTGCTGAATTAGCTAAGGTTTTAGACCTGCCAATTGTGCTTATTGTTGATGCCAGAGGAAAAGCTGCTTCTCTAGCTGCCTTAATAAAAGGTTTCAAAGAACATGATAAAGAATTAAAAATCGCAGGCGTTGTTCTAAATAATGTTCAAACATCTAGACATGAAAAAATTTTATTGGAAGTTCTTAATCAAATTAATATAAAACCATTAGGCTGCCTTCCACATTGCGAAGAATTCAATCTACCAACGAGGCATCTTGGATTAGCTCCTGCACATGAAATAGTTGACATAGAAATTAAAGTTAAAAGATGGGCATCAAAGGCCGAAGATTATTTGGATATAAAAAGTTTTAAAAGGCTTTTATTATCACCTAAATCTCAATCTAAATATAAGAAAATTAATTTTAGAGCAAAGGATGAATCTGGATCACTCCACCCAATTGCTATTGCTCAAGATGAAGCCTTCCACTTCAGGTATCAAGAGACAAAAGAGTTATTAGAAAAAAATGGAATGCCAATTATCACCTGGAAACCTCTTGAAAATAAGCAGATTCCAAAAGAAGCCAAAGGATTAATAATCCCAGGTGGTTTTCCTGAACAACATGCAAAGCAATTGAGTGATTCAAAAGTAAGCTTGAATTCAATAAAAACATTTTCAAAAAAGTTTCCTATATATGCTGAATGTGGAGGAATGATGCTTTTGGGTAAAAGTATATTTGACTTAGAAGGAAGGGAACATCCAATGGCAGGAATTTTACCTTTTAAGGTTAAAAAAGGAGATTTAAATATAGGTTATAGAAAATTAATGAGTAAAAACAAAAGTCCTATTATCAATCCTGGTAACAAACTAATTGGACATGAATTTCATCGATGGGAAATAATTAATGAAAACTATAATTCAAAAATAAATCCAATATGGGATATCAAAGGATCTAATATAGATATGAAAAAAGAAGGTTTTTGTAATCATTTAATTCATGCAAGCTGGATCCATCTGCATTGGGCAAGTTCTCCAAAAATTTTAGATAGATGGAAAAAAAGTGTTATGAGTTGTTCTTAAATATAGCCTTTTAAAAATAAAGTTCTCTTAAATGCTATTCGATTAATAGTTTCTCTAAATAGTCTTGATTTTCTTTGTTTTTATCATCTCCAACAATCAATACTCCATTGCTTGCTCTGCTAACAGCAACGTAGAAAAGTCGTCTTCTAAATTCAAGATTTTTAGGCCAAAAGACATCAGAAGTTATGAAAACTTCACCAAAGGTACTTCCTTGGCTCCTATGAATTGTAAGAACAGAAGCAGGACCTAAAGAAGCAAATGAATCTCTTATAAGAAAGAAAAGTTTCCAGATTGAAGAACTATTCTTCTTTCCACCATCTCTTGCCTGATTACTTAATTCATTCAAAACAAGGTCTAAAGCTATACGAGATTTAGAGCCTATTTGAGGCATTAATCTCAAAGAAAATTCTTTTTGATCGCATGTAACATTTGCTATTTGAGTTTCAATAATTGGTAACGAATGTTGGAAATTTTGAGAGCTTCCTAGATAAGACAAATCGAAACTATTTGGGGTCACATCCACCACCACCATCTCTCTATTTGAACTAATCAAAATATCTGGCTCTTCACCAACTTCATTATCATTGATTGAGGCATTGACCATTACTGCCTTACGGCTAATTAAGACCTCACCCGGTAAAACCTGATATTGATCAGCCATGTCACCATGAACCGCTCTTCTTGCATGGGGGACTAAGTTATCTACGACTCTATTAGTAAAACACAAAATTCTTGCTCTATCATAATCATCATCAATAGAGGCTTTTCTCAATGAAGACGAGACTTTTGCAAGCCAATTAGTTCTATTTAATATACCTACATTACCTTTCTCAGTGTTAATAATGGGCAATATTGGTGGTTGATCACAAGGAAACTGACCGTCTCTAATACTTTTTGCCAATTTAAGAACAGGTCCTTGATGACGGACAACTTCCTTAAGTTCTGTATTTACAGCTCTTTTCATTAGGAAGACTGAGCTATTTCTTTCTCCCACTGGTGGCAGCTGAGCAGGATCTCCAACAAAAACCAAACGTGTCAAATTACATCTGGCGCATTCAAGAGTTATCTCCAATAATTTCGAATCAATCATTGATGCCTCATCAATTAAGACAAGTCCCAAATTTTCCAAAGAATTGTCAGTTTGATCTGTTTTTTCACATATCTCTGCATCTGCCTTTCTTTTTAATTTGAGTCGAAGCAATCGATGAATAGTAGAAGGGAACCATGAGGGCTGAATAGATTCACTTTTCAAGGCCTCTCTCAATACCCCGACAGCTTTATGAGTTGGCGCCACTACTGTCCAACACAAATTTAAATCATCTACCTTCTTTAAAAATTTCATCGATAAATATGTTTTACCGCTACCTGCAAAACCCTTCATTACAAAGGGTTTAAAGGAATATGGTGTGCTTAGCCATTCACAAAAAATTTCAAATGATTTTTCTTGATCATTAGTTAAAACGAAACTATCTTCTTTTATTTTTGATTCTTTCACACAGAAAATAATCCAATCATTTGCAGAAGATGCAATGGGGATCCAACAAAGAAAATACCTGGCAAAGCTATCATGGGGCCAAGAAGACTTCCTACTAAAACCTCAATTTTCGTATGACCCAAAGATTCCTTTAAACTATTTTCAGAATGCGATTCTTTTGAATTTTTTTTTGCTATTTCATTCACTTTGGCTGCAGTTAAACCTGCTGATCTTCTTATGCCGCTAGCGTCATACATCACAATAAAAGCAATCGTTGCAGCCAAAGCAAATAATGGGTCGTTAAAGCCAAGTTGAAGTCCAATTCCTGCAGCTGTTCCAGTTACTAAGGCAGAATGACTTGAAGGCATCCCTCCAGTTTCTATTAATACTGAAGGTCGCCACTTTTTATTAAAAATCAATTCAAATATTAATTTTGAAATTTGAGCAGTTCCACATGCTGCTAAACCCCATGCCAATACAGCATTATCAAGAATATATATAAACTGAGATTCTGAAGCTGAATTTATATTCATCTATCTCTATTTGTGATGTAATCGGCCAAAGCAAGAAGAGGTTTTGAATTTTCAGACCAAGGCTCCAAAGCATTTTTTGCTTCAGAGACCAAATGATCCGCTCTCCTCTTTGATTCCTCCAGACCAAGCAATTTGGGATAAGTAGTCTTATCAGCTATTAAATCCTTTCCGGCTGTTTTTCCCAGTATTTCACTACTTGCAGTTACATCAAGAATGTCATCAATTATTTGAAATGCCAAACCAATGCCTCTCGCATAGACACCTAAAGCAGCTAGAAGCCTTTCATCAGCTCCGCCTATTAAAGCTCCACAAGTCACGCACGCTTTAAGCAAAGCTCCTGTTTTGTGAAGATGTATATACTCTAAGGTATCTAGATCAACCTCTTTCCCTTCACAATCAAGATCGACGATCTGGCCTCCCACTAATCCAGGAGCTCCAGCGACTAACGAGAGTTCACCTACCACTTTCAAGAGCCTTTCCGAAGGTACTCCATCTGTTCTTAATGAGACCATCTCAAAGGCTCTTGTTAAAAGTGCGTCTCCCGCAAGTATTGCTACTGCATCTCCATATACTTTGTGGTTAGTAGGTCGACCTCTACGGAGGTCATCATTATCCATTGAGGGAAGGTCATCATGGATAAGAGACATTGTGTGAATCATTTCCAGCGCTACCGCAGTAGGCAAAGCTTTTTCAACTTCCCCTCCAGCGAGTTCACAAGCAGCAAGACATAGGATTGGTCTTAATCTTTTCCCTCCTGCCAAAAGGGAATAGCGCATAGAATCTCTAAGTTTCTCTGGCTTTTCAGGACCAAGAGATGCGTCTAACGCCGTTTCAACGAGAGTTCTAGATTTATCTAGATACTCAGCGAAGTCAAAAGAAGCGATTGCTTCCTGCATGCAAAAAATTGATTCCTACCAATTGTCTCAGGACATTGTGATTCATGGAAGTAAATGACTAATAGTTAAAGGTAATCCGCAATGTTGTTGCCATCGATCAACAGTATTTGCAAGTAACATAGTTACCGTCATAGGTCCTACACCACCAGGTACGGGAGAGAAAGCAGCAACTTTTTCCTCTATTTCAAATGTCTTTACATCTCCACAAAGTTTAAATTTTTTGCTATCACTCGAGCTTTGATCATCGCAGGGGATTCTATGAATACCGACATCAACGACCACAGAATTCTCTTTTACATGTCTTTTCCCTATCAGATGAGGCTTACCCGCTGCTACAACGAGCAAATCAGCCTGGCTAGTCAATGATGGTAAATCTTGAGTTTTTGAATGGGCAACAGTAACAGTGGCATTAGCAGCTTCAAGCATTAAAGCCATAGGTTTCCCAACAAGGATGCTTCGTCCAACAACCACTGCTTTTTTTCCTGAAATTTTGATTTGATTTCGCTCTAAAAGAGCCATTACTCCAGCTGGCGTACATGATCTTGGCCCTCTCTCACCCTTAATTAATCGTCCAAGATTCAAAGCATGTAATCCGTCTGCATCTTTATCAGGATTTATACACCTAAGCAAAGAACTTTCATCAAGATGAGGAGGCAGTGGAAGTTGCAGCAAAATACCATCAACATTCTGATCTGAGTTTAAAATTTTAATTATTTCAATTAGTTCGTTCTGAGAGATATCCTCTCTTAAATGCTGAGGGAAACTTCTAACCCCTATTCGATCGCATGCCTTTTCTTTGTAATTGACATAAACTCCGCTTGCAGGATCATTGCCCACTCTTATGACTGCGAGTCCAGGAGAACGTTTCACAACTTTCAATCCTGATTCGATAGTCTGTTGAAGTATTAACTCAATTTCCTGAGCAAGTTTTTTCCCATCTAAAATGTTTGACATAAATAAGATGAATTTAATTTCGTTTAATCAAGCCATTAAAACTGGCTTTAGATGTAGGTGAAAAAGTCTGTGGCTAAATTACCAAGTCTTAAAAAGATCTGGAAAATATGGTTAGGGAGTCAATCTCCCAGGCGCCCAATACTTAGATGGTCATCCACTGATAAGTTAGGCCTATTAATGGTTTGTCTATTAGTAGCAATATTTTCAAGTTATAAGTTACTTGCTGTTCCCGATCTAAAACCTGGAGATATTGCTTCTTCCAATGTAATAGCTCCGAGAGACGCTAAAGTTATTGATACAAAAGCATTAAAAGAGAAAAGAAAAGGCCTAACAGGTAATTTTGTTCAGATTATAGATCAGCAACAATCTAACGACTTAGAAAAAGCAATAGTAAAACAGATAAAACAACTTCGTACTTATAAAGATCCTAGATTTGATGAAAGTTTCAGCAAAATAAACTTAACTTATGCTGAAAAAGAGTGGTTAATTAATGTCTCAGATATTGCCTGGGAAAAATGGAAAGATGAAGTCAAGCAAGCTTCAAAGAAAATGCTTTCGCAAGGAATTATTAATACACTTGCTCTTGATCAACTGAACGAAGCAGCTTCATTGCAATTAATAGATCTAGGTGAAGAAGATTCTCCTAGTAGGTCATTAGGTAGAAAAATATTATCTAGTAATTTCTATCAAAAAAGTAATTTAAAAGTTGACTCAGTAAGAACCAACAAGTTGGTTGAAAATCTAATTAGCAAAGAAGAGATTAACAAAATCCTAGTTAAAAAAGGAAGTATTATAACTAGAAAGGGGCAGGCAATAAGTACACAAGAATTTGATGTACTTGAACATTTTAACAAAGTAAGTCGAAGTCCAAGGCCCTTAAAATGGTTAATAACTTTTACAGAGTCTTTAGGAAGTTGTGGATTACTTCTAATGATTATGAGAAGAGAAAAGCCTCGCCTTCAAGCTAGACATGGGTTATTATCTTTAGCCTTATTATTAGTAGTCCAATTAACAAAAGACTGGTTAGGGCCCTTGGCAAGTCCCTTACAATTAATACTACCTCCAACACTGCTTCTTTCTCAGGGGATTGGAACTGTTACATCATTAACATGGATGGTCGTTGCTAGTCTCATTTGGCCAATATCTCTTAGTGGATTAGGAGAGATTAGATTAATAATAGCTTGTATTGCAGGTTCATTTGTAGCATTTTTAGGAAGAAGAATGAGAAGTCGAGCCCAAGTTCTTCAGATAGCTGTTTTTATACCTTTTGGTGCACTCTTAGGGCAATGGTTTATTTTCAATCAAGTAATTAACTCAGAAAATATAGAATTAAATAATCTATCTTTTAATCCAAATTCTCTTTTAAATGAGACACTTATTATTAGTGCAATGTTAATGATAACAATACTAATTATACCCATATTAGAGAATACATTTGGTTTACTTACAAGAGCAAGGTTGATGGAGCTTGCTGATCAAGAACGTCCGCTGCTTAGACGCTTATCTAGAGAAGCTCCAGGAACGTTCGAACATACTCTTACAATACTTAGTCTTGCGGAAGAAGGTGCAAGAGTAATAGGAGCAGATATTGACTTAATAAGAACTGGCTCTCTCTACCACGATGTGGGGAAATTACATGCTCCTAAATGGTTCATTGAAAATCAACAAGATGGGATTAATCCACATGAAGAAATTAAAAACCCGTATAAAAGTGCAGAGATTCTTCAAGCTCATGTGGATGAAGGCTTAAAACTTGCAAGAAGATATAGGCTTCCCTCCCCCATCGCAGATTTCATCCCCGAGCATCAAGGAACTTTAAAAATGGGATATTTCTTACATAAGGCTAGAGAAAATGATCCTTCTGCATCTGAGACAAGTTTTCGATATAAAGGTCCGATTCCTCATTCAAAAGAAACAGGTATTTTGATGCTTGCAGATGGTTGCGAAGCTGCATTGAGATCTCTCGACGCTTCTTCCTCAGATAGTGATGCATGCAAAACGGTAAGAAAAATATTTCAATCACGTCAAACTGATGGCCAATTAAAAGAAAGTAGTTTGTCTAGAGCAGAAATAGAATTAATTCTTAGATCCTTTGTATCTGTCTGGAGGAGAATGAGGCACAGAAGATTAAAATATCCAAGTTTTAATCAAAGTTAGAAAAAACTATTAGTTTATTTTTTATTTATTTTAGAGCCTTATTCTTCTATGCCCTCTTCTACACCAATAAAGTAAAGCTAATAAATTAAGCAGAGCAATCAATAAAGTTAAACCACTAATACCAAAAATATCTTTTACTCGTATTAATCTGATTATTCCATATGGCAATGTGCCTGAAAGAGTCATTGACAAGGCAACTATTGATAGAATAACCCCCCATCCTCTTTGAGCAAATAGGCCTGCGGATGCAACTATACCTGTAACAGCAGCTGGCCAAGCAAGGCTAATAGCTAAAGTTATATTGGCTATTTGCAAGGGTGGTCCAGATCCAACCACAAAAGCAATAAAAGGGATTGCCAGTGTATTTGAAACTAATCCAAACCAAGTTAGCGTCCAGTAACCACGCATACCTGAAACTTTGTTTAAAAGATTATTCTCTTACAAAATTATGCAAATATAAACAAAATGATTAAATAAATTACAAGTCTATTTGCTGATATATGTATGAAACCTATTAATCAAACTCTAAAAAATGAGATAATTATTTGAAATTTGATTGCAAAAATAATACTTGATTTTATATATGCCCTGGTTTTCAATTCACTTATTATTTTATTTATTGAAAATTGTTAAATAAATAGATACTAATGAATTTTAGGCAATGGAAACTTCCAAACAATTTTGAGGATAACAAACAGTTCTCCATGTTCCATTTGCAGCAAGCACCTGAATACCTATTCCTCGTTCTTGGATTGTGCACCTCAGGCCTTGTCCATCACACCAGTGTTTGGCCGCAAGGAGTGCAGCTTCAATGCTTTCATAGGGGGCATCAAGAACTGGATGCGGAGCACCATCTAATCCAATCAAACGATAGAGACTTTTTCTTATTGTCATTTATGTGCAGATATCAAATCGTCACATCATATATTAATGTTTTTATAAGCTTTTGTAAAAGTTTTTTAGAAAAATTAACGGGTATCGAGGTTTTCAGGTCTCAGTTCTTATTAGAAAAACATCCGCAACCATTAATCTATTGAATATCATGCTTAACCAAATCATGCTGCGGGTGAATAGATTTTCTTCCCTCAGCGGCTATTAACCTATTAAGAGCATTCACATATGCTTGTGCAGCAGCCACAACCACATCAGTATCAGCTGAATGTCCAGAGAAAAGATTGCCATCTCTTCTTATGCGAATTGTAACTTCTCCTAAGGCGTCTATCCCTTCAGTAACTGACTTAACTGAGAATTCAATCAGCTCGTTTGGTTCTTCGGTAAGAGAATCTAATGCCCTAACCACTGCATCCACAGGTCCAGTTCCTAAAGAAACAGAGGTCTTTTCTTCTCCATCTTCATCAATAACTGTAACAGTTGCAGTAGGTTTCAAAGATGTTCCACAACTTACTTGAACCAATTTCAACTGAAATAGAGACTCTGGTAGTTGAACCTGTTCACTTACTATTGCTTCTAAATCACGATCAGTGATTTCACGTTTTCTATCAGCTAAGTCCTTAAATCTAGCAAAAGCATAATTTAGATCTTCTCTGTTTAGATCATATCCAAGGTCTTCTAGTCTTGCTCGAACTGCACTCCTGCCACTTAATTTTCCTAATGAGATTTTATTATCAGACAGCCCTATTGTCCTAGCATCAATAATTTCATAAGTGAGTCTATTTTTTAAAACACCATCTTGATGAATTCCTGATTCATGGGCAAAAGCATTTGCTCCAACAATTGCTTTGTTGGGTTGAACAACCATACCAGTTAAATTTGAAACCAACCTAGAGGACTTTGTTATTTCCTCGGTGCGAACCGCAGTCAAAGGCGTAGGAGATTCAGGAGCTCTTCCAAAGAAAGGATTAAAATATGACCTTCTAACATGAAGCGCCATAATCAATTCTTCCAAAGCCGCATTGCCAGCTCTTTCACCAATCCCGTTAATAGTGCATTCAAGCTGTCTAGCGCCTTTTTTTACAGCTTCGAGAAAATTAGCTACAGCAAGTCCTAGATCATTATGACCATGAACTGAGAGAACAGCTTCGTTGATATTTGGAACATTTTGATTGATGCTTGAAATCAAATCCCCAAATTCAGAGGGAGTTATATAACCAACGGTATCTGGGATATTTATTGTATTAGCTCCTGATGATATTGCTAATTCAATTACTTCATACAAGAATTCCAAATCACTTCTTGCAGCATCTTCACAAGAGAATTCAACATCATCAACAAAACCCTTTGCGTAAGCAACCATCTCAGGGACTATCTCAAGAACATCTTTCCTAGATTTCCTTAATTTATGTTCAAGGTGAATATCACTTGTTGCGATGAAAGTATGAATTCTTTTTTTAGGAGCTGGGCTAATAGCTTCCGCACAAGCCTTGATATCAAGTTTAGAGGCTCTTGATAGTCCACAAATAATAGGACCTTCTTCTCCACCTACATGCTCAGCAATCTTTTGAACTGCAGCAAAATCTCCCTGACTAGCAAAAGGGAATCCTGCTTCGATTACATCTACACCTAATCTTGCCAATTGCTGAGCTATGGCTAACTTTTCTTCTAAATTAAGGCTTGCTCCAGGGGACTGCTCTCCATCCCTTAAGGTGGTATCAAAAATTAAAACTCGGCCTGGATCTTTGGCCATAAAGAAAAATATTTAAAGGAGCTTAGTCCCTCAAGGATCTATGCAAATTATTATAACCATAGTACAAAAAACTGATTTATACAAAACTATTAAATACTAATTATTAAATTGATAATTTAATATATTACAAATTTAAAAATATAAAATTAGTAGTCCTTTATGAATTTAAAAATATAAAGAATATTATCTATCAAAAAAGATTAATTTAAGTATCTAATTTTACTAGATTTTACATTCCTACTTAAAGAATATCTTTTCTAGTGCTTCTGAAGAGTATAAGTATCCAAAGTTTAAGTCCAATTAAATAGGACCTATAAATGACCAAAGGCAATCTGGCCATAGTCCTGCATGCGCATCTGCCTTATGTGAGATCTGAAGAGCCTGGATCCCTTGAGGAGGATTGGTTTTTTCAAGCCTTGGTGGAATGTTATCTACCTCTTTTGGAAACACTAGAGATAGGATCCATTTCAAACGATCAAGAACCTAAAATAACAATTGGTTTATCTCCTACCTTGCTTTCTCTATTAGAGGATGAAGTATTAAAAAATCGATTCAAGAAATGGGTAGAGCTAAGATTAGAAATTCTCAAATCATTAAAAACAGAAAATCGTGAAGCATCTCTTCACCTTTCAAGTCACTTTAAAAAACAGCTAATTAATTGGGGGAAATGTGATGGAGATTTAATAGGAAGATTTGGAAAATTAGAAACAAGCGAAGTTATTGACATTCTCACTTGCGCAGCGACTCATGGTTACCTGCCACTATTAAGAGAAAACCCTGAAGCAGTAAGAGCTCAGCTAAAAACAGCTGTAAGGGAGCATCAACGACTTTTCAACAAGTCGCCTTTGGGCATTTGGTTGCCTGAATGTGCTTATTACGAGGGATTAGATGAACTAATGATTGAATCCGGGCTTAGATATGCAGTACTTGATGGACATGGATTATTGAATGCCAATCCAAGGCCAAGATATGGTTTGTATGCTCCTATTTGTACTAAAAGTGGGGTAGCATTTTTTGGAAGAGATAGCGAATCAACACTTCCTGTATGGTCTGCAAGGGATGGATATCCTGGGAATGAAAACTATAGAGAGTTTCATAGAGACTTAGGATGGGATATTTCGACTGAGGAACTTGAAGAAATCGGAATTAAGGAAAAAAGACCACTTGGAATTAAGTTGTTTAAAATAACATCAAAAAATACATCTTTAGAAGATAAGCAAAAATATGATCCTCGAGTAGCACAAGAAACTATTAAAGAAGACGCTAAGAATTATTTAAGTGAAAGAAAAAAACAACTTCTCAAGCTAAAAGATTCAATGAATATAGAACCTTTATTAATTGCACCTTTTGATGCAGAACTTTTTGGACATTGGTGGTTTGAAGGACCTGGGTTCCTATCACAGTTATTTATGCAGGCAAAAAAGGAAGGTATAAAATTCATTACTCTCAAAGAGTCTCTAAAAAGTAAACCTCAAATTCAGCTATGCAACCCTTGTCCATCAAGTTGGGGACAAGGTGGATTTCACAATTATTGGTTAAACGAGTCAAACGCATGGATTGTTCACGAATGGAGTAAAGCAGGAAGAGAAATGGTAGCTATTTGCTCAGAAGGGCTGCAAAGAGAATCAGATATAAAAATCATTAAACAAGCTGGAAGAGAGCTTCTTTTGTCTCAATCTTCCGACTGGAGTTTTATTCTCAGAGCAGGCACAACAACTGAGCTAGCAAAAGAAAGAATTCATTTGCATTTAAAAAGGTTTTGGATGTTAATTGATGTAATTAAAGAAAAAAAGATTTTAAATACAAATACTTTAAAAGAAATTGAGAAAGAAGATTTTATTTTCCCTTTGGTCTCTCCCATTGACTGGAAGAAAAAGATAATAAATTGAATTTATCTTTTTCTTATAACTAAACCTATCATTCCTAACCTGACTTTTGATGAAGCAATAGAAAACAACTTAAGCATAACAATAAAAAGCCTTGGTAAAGGGAGAGTATTTGTTAGATAGCCATACCAATCATTTCTTGGTAGCTTAAAAAAAGTATCAAAAAATGATCTTAGAAGTTCCTCATCAAAACTCATTAATCTTTGTAGCCCAAATTGATAAAGCCTATGTCTTTGAACTAATTCAGTCGTCCAAAGTGTATTCCACCCTATTCTGGCTATTTTAGAAGTATTCATTGAAGGATCATTTTTTATTGCTTTTGCAATCTCCTTAGCTAACGAGGGAGCTCTTCTTAGTAGAGAACCAACAAGATATCCTGAAGCGGGATGAACCATACTTGCAGAACCTCCAAAAGCCAAAAGAGGTTGATTTCTAAAAGGCAATGGCAAATTCATAGGGAAAAGACAATGTTCTTCATGCATGATTTCTTCAATTTGAATTCCTTTATGGGATAAGCGCAAATTCAACCTTGATTTCAATAATTCAAATGAGACTGGCGGGGAACAAGCCAAAGATGTTTCCTCGACAAAATATCTTCCATCTCCTAAATCCATTGCATACAGGAAAGATGGCGATTCCTTTCTCTGAGTTGAATTCAAATGACTTGATCTAAAATCCATCAATACAAAACGATTCTTCTTAACTGGTGGAGAACTGAATTTTCCAACTACTCCATATGCCGCTTGCTTTGCAATGTTCTCCTTTTTAGGTCTTTTAACAAAAGGGGTATTATGACCACTCGCATCAATGACGACTCTCGCTAAATATTCTTTCCCTGAGGCACAAATAACAACAGTTTCTTTTTCTCTGAAATTAATATTTTTTACAGTCTCTACTTGCCATGAAAGTCCATTACATCTCTTAAAAAGAGCTTCTTGAAAATTATTTAAATTAAAAAGCCCATAATCTAGATAATGGCTTGTGCATGTATCTCCGCTTTTACCAAATCCATCACCAAAAAAGCTAACGGTATCATTCCATCTATATTTCAACAATTCTTGCATGTTTAGAGACTCTAGTTCAGAGGCCCAGATCCCATAAGTATTTGGCCAAGGTTCTAAGGGAGACTTTGAGGCAATAGCTTGAACCTCAAGTCCTTGTTGTACTAATTCAGCAGTAATACAAAGAGCAGCAGGGCCTGCTCCCATTACTAATACATCAGCACAATTAATTGATTTCAATTTTTTTTATATCGGATCAGTCTTTAAAGTTTGGTCAGAAGATTCTTTAATGTCTTCATCATTCATTTGTTCTGGAGGAACTAAAACCACTTCAGATAATTTATCTCCTTGATCAAGTTTTTGAATCCTTACCCCAGTCGCTGCTCTTGATTGTTGAGAAATCTTATCTGCACTAGTTCTAACAATTACCCCTTTTTCACTTACAAGTAATAATTCCTCTCCTTTACCCAAGACCCTTAAGCCCACAAGCTCATCACCATCTTTTCTGAACTTAATCGCTCTTAATCCCATCCCTGCTCTCTTTTGTAATCTGAACTGAGTTACTGGCACCCGTTTACCTAAACCACAGGCAGACGCAACAAGAACCCAAGGGCCATCAGATACTGAAGTTTCGTCTTCTAATTCATTCTCTTCACTTTTATCAATATGGTCAGCAAGCTCAGTAGATAGCACATCCATGCTTACTAGTGAATCGCCAGCCTTCAAATTCATTGATCTAACACCTCTCGCGGTTCTACCTAGTGAGCGCAATTCAGAATCATTTAATCTAAAATGTATTGTCATTCCGTTTTTGGAAGCAATCAAAACACTATCATCTGATTCTGCTAAACGAACCCAAGTCAAAGCATCTCCATCCTCAAGCCCTATAGCAATCAAGCCATTTGCCCTAATCTTGCTGAAGGCTGATAGTGGAGTTCTTTTTATAAATCCACCTCTAGTAAGCATTAATAAATAGTTATCATCGTCAAAAGATGACACAGAAAGCATCGATGTAATTGCCTCTTCTCTTGGTATTGGAAGCAATTGAACAATAGGAGTCCCTTTTGCCGTCCTACTACATTGAGGAACTCTATATGCGGGAAGCGCATAAGCAACACCTCTATCGCTAAAGAGAAGAAGACTATCGTGATCATTACAGCTAATAAATTTTTTAACCTCTTCTTCTCCTTGACTTCTGGTTCCAGCTTTACCTCTTGTTCCTCTACTTGTTGCTTCAAACTCGTTAACCGGCATTCTCTTCAAATAACCAGTCTCAGTTAATAAAACAACAGATCTCTCATTAGCAATCAAATCAATATCCTCCAGCCCACCTCCGAGATCAAGTATCTCCGTTCTTCTTGGCGAATTATATTTTTCTTTTAATTCATTCAATTCAATTTTGGTAATTTCGAACACTCTTTCTTTTCTATTTAGAATATCTTTTAAATCTATTATTTTTGCTACTAAATCTTCATGTTCCAATCTTATTTTATCTGCCTCTAATGCAGTAAGTCTTCTCAATTGCATCTGCAAAATTGCATCAGACTGAATATCAGTTAAGCCATGAAGTTCCTGTAATTTACTCTTTGCAGTTGAAGAGTCAGAAGCTGACCTAATAAGTGAAATTATTTCATCTAATTGATTAAGTGCTAACAATAAACCCAATAGAATATGATCTCTATTTTCAGCTTTCTTTAATAGATACTTGGTTCTTTTTTCAATTGTTTCTACTCTGAAATCCAAAAATACTTCCAACATCTTTTTGAGTGACAATATAACTGGTTCACCTTTTACTAAAGAGAGCATATTTGCGCTAAAATTTGTTTGCAAAGGGGTTAACTTAAACAAATTATTTAAAACAACCTGAGGATATGAATCCCTTCGCAATTCAACCACAATCCTCATACCATCCCTATCACTTTCATCTCTTATATCTGCAATACCTTCAAGTCTTTTATCATTAACCATATCAGCAATTCTCTCAATTAAAGCCGCTTTATTCGTTTGATAAGGAAGTTCAGTTATTATCACAGCATCTCTATCTGGTCTCCCAGGATTTTCAATTGTTTCAATCTCAGCAACTCCACGCATTGTGATTGAACCTCTACCAGATATATATGTTTCTTTAATTCCATTCCGTCCTAAAATTTGTCCACCAGTTGGAAAATCTGGGCCTTTAATTATATTCATTAATTCTTTATCTTCTAACTGAGGGTTAGAGATTAAAGCCATCAATCCATCTATTAACTCAACTAAATTATGTGGAGGAATATTTGTGGCCATGCCTACAGCAATTCCTGAAGAACCATTTAGCAACAACTGAGGAATTCTAGCTGGCAAAACAGTTGGTTCTTGCTGAGACCCATCAAAGTTATCTGCGAAATCAACGGTCTCAGATTCTATATCCTCTAACAAACTATCTGTAGTTAAAGATTGCAATCTTGATTCCGTATATCTCATTGCCGCGGGAGGATCATTATCAACAGATCCAAAATTTCCATGACCATCAATTAGAGGCATTTGCATTGAAAAGTCCTGCGCCATTCTGACTAAAGCGTCATATACAGCTGTATCTCCATGTGGATGATATTTACCTAAAACTTCTCCAACTACACGAGCACATTTTCTATATGGTCTATCACTAGTTAATCCAAGTTCATACATTGCATAGAGAATTCTACGATGAACAGGTTTAAGTCCATCTCTTGAGTCAGGTAAAGCTCTACCAACAATGACACTCATCGCGTATTCCAAATAGGAACGCGACATTTCGTTTCTCAAGTCTGTCTGGATGATCCGATCATCGGATTTGCCGGGACCAGTGCTATTAGGTCCCAATGGATCAGCCATGTATAAGGGTTTTACCAATTATAAGAATATCTGAGAATTAAGTAACCTTTAAAAGTAAATAAGCATAAATATCAAAGCAACCCAGAACTATGGGATATCAAATTAATGATTGATCAATAAATTTAAAATCTTTTATCCTACTTATCAATAAAATGCGAGCAATCAAAATAAGAATCAACTAAATCTTGATTATCTATTCCCAACAATTGCTAAATTTGGCACTCTAGTTGGTAGTTTGACGGAGAGCTTACAAAATTTAGGTGTGAATTTTCAACTAGGACGCACCAAAACTGTTAGGAGAGCTTACGGAATCGATGAAATTGCATTGGTTCCAGGCAGTAGAACAGTTGATCCTGAAATTACAAGAACGACTTGGGAAATTGGTGGATTTGAAAGAGATATTCCAATCATTGCAAGTGCTATGGATGGAGTGGTCGATGTGAATATGGCTGTTTCATTATCAAATATGGGATCTCTAGGTGTTTTAAATCTAGAAGGGGTACAAACAAGATATGAGGATCCAGAGCCTGTTTTAAACAAAATAACCTCAACAGGAAAAGAAGAATTCGTTCCTTTGATGCAAGAAATTTATAAACAGCCAATAAAGGAAGAACTTATTTTAAAAAGAATTCAAGAGATAAAGGAAAGAGGAGGAATTGCGGCTGTTAGTGGCACTCCACTCGCTGCAATCAAGTTCGGAAATAAAATAAAAGATTTTGGTGCAGATTTATTCTTTCTTCAAGCAACTGTCGTTTCAACAGAGCACATAGGTAAAAAAGGTAATCAGAATCTAGATCTTTTTCATCTTTGCCAAAACATTGGTATTCCCGTGGCAGTTGGTAATTGTGTTACTTATGAAGTTTCATTAGAACTAATGAGAGCCGGGGCAGCTGCCATAATGGTTGGTATTGGCCCTGGTGCAGCATGCACTTCTAGAGGCGTACTAGGTGTTGGAGTGCCTCAAGCAACAGCTATTTCTGATTGTGCTGCAGCAAGAAATGATTATCAGAAAGAGACTGGTAAATATGTTCCAATTATCGCTGATGGTGGAATTATTACTGGTGGAGATATATGCAAATGCATAGCTTGCGGAGCTGATTCAGTAATGATTGGATCCCCTATAGCCAGATCAAAAGAGGCGCCTGGAAAAGGTTTTCATTGGGGCATGGCAACACCCAGTCCTGTACTCCCAAGAGGTACGAGAATCAAAGTGGGAACAACAGGAAGTTTAAAAAGCATTCTCCTTGGCCCTGCGATCCTGGATGATGGTACACACAATTTATTAGGCGCAATTAAAACTTCCATGGGGACATTAGGAGCAATAGATCTCAAAGAAATGCAGAAAGTTGAAGTGGTAATAGCACCTTCTTTGTTAACAGAAGGAAAGGTTTACCAAAAGGCGCAACAACTCGGCATGGGCAAGTAAAGATGCTGAAAGATTTCATAATTAAACACACGAGTTAGAATTGGTTAGTGAGAGCCTTATCTCTCACACTCCTCACACACAACATGGCTCGACTTGTTCGGGCTTTTCTTATTAAAAAATACGAATCAATATTCAAACTTCGTTTAAAAATGGCAGAAAAACATTTCTTAGGCAAAATACAATTGTTATGATCTAAGTCTTAAGACTTCAAAGGTATGTCCACCGCTTCTCCTGTAACCGATTCCTCTTTTGAACAGGAAGTTCTCCAAAGCGATGTGCCTGTATTGGTTGATTTCTGGGCACCTTGGTGCGGTCCTTGCCGAATGGTTGCTCCAATTGTTGAGGAGATCTCAAAGGATTTCGAAGGAAAAATAAAAGTTTTCAAACTCAATACAGACGAGAACCCAAATGTTGCTAGTCAGTATGGAATCAGAAGCATACCTACTCTTATGATTTTTAAAGGAGGGCAAAAAGTAGACACTGTTGTCGGAGCAGTGCCCAAAGCGACTCTCTCTGGGACAATTTCAAAACATCTTTAATTAAATAACTATTGATTTTTTATTACTTATTGGCTGATTATTAGGTACATCTCTTGGCAAAGATTGGATTAATAGATTACGGAATGGGGAATCTATTTTCAGTTCAGCAAGCCTTTAAAAGGCTTAATCAACCTTTAAATAATGTTAGGGATAAAAACTCTATTGTTGAGTGTGATGCCTTGATCCTTCCAGGAGTAGGCGCTTTTGATGCGGCTATGGTTAATTTACAAAAAACGAATTTAATTCCTTCGATAATTGATTGGGTCAATAATGGGAAACCTCTTCTAGGAATTTGTTTAGGCTTACAGCTTTTATTTGAAGGCAGTGATGAAGGTTCTTTGAAGGGACTAGGATTGATAAAAGGTCATATTCGTAGACTACCTCAAGAAGAAAATGAAAGAATTCCTCATATGGGTTGGGCTCCAATATCGATAAAGAATCAATGTCCTATTTTTAATAATGATCTAGGTTCGGACTGGATGTATTTCGTTCATTCTTATTCTGCATGCCCTTCAGAAGAAAAAAATATTGTTGCGACTTCAAAATTTGGTACAACTGATGTAACAGCAATGGTTTGGCACAAGAATACAGGTGCCTGTCAGTTTCATCCTGAAAAATCCGGAAAGAAAGGACAAGAATTACTTTTAAATTGGATTAAATGGTTAGAAAACGCTGAATATTAACTTGAAAGGAAATCTAAGACTTATATCTGGGACGAAGATTAGAAGTCCTTTAAGCAATGAAACCAGACCCACCACTTCAAAAGTGAGAGAAGCAATAGTAAATATTCTAGGTAAAAATCTTTATAATTCCAGTTGGCTGGATCTTTGCAGTGGGACTGGAGTAATGGCATGCGAAGTTCTTCAACAAGGTGCAAAAAGAATACTTGCTGTTGAAAAGCAAAGGGAAACAGCAAGATTATGCAAACTTAATCTCAAAGATGTCTCCAATAAACTTCAAGAACCTGTTTATTATGAAGTCGTCTGTAAAGAGGTAATATCATTTCTTAAAAAAGGGCCTAAAGATATAAAATTCAAATTTCTTAAAGAATTTCCTTATTTCGGTAAAGAATTTGATTTTATTTATCTTGATCCTCCCTACAACTCTAGTATTTATGAACTTTCTCAAGAAATTTTGCTATCAAAGAAATGGATCAAAGAATCATCTACTTTGATTTGTGAATGCTCGTCAAAATCGCTTCCAGAGATACATAATGGATGGGAAATAAATAGAAAAAAAATTTATGGTAATACATCTCTTTTTTTTCTTACTCCCAATCAGGCATAGAACTACTTCGTCGATACTGATTCCATGCACTGACAAAAAGACCTAATAAAGTTATTGGAACTAATCCAAGAACTATCCCACATAGGAGGGGCTCAATCATTGGCTCGCATTTTTCAGAAGTATTAACCACAATTGTTTCATGTCAAAGAGGTTTTCGTGAATACTCCGTCATCAAAAGCATTAATAACCAAAAGTAACAAAATGAGCTCCTTACGAATATTTTTACTTTCCATAATCATTATTGCTTTACTAACAACTCTTTGGACAATAGGAGGCTTTAAACAGGATCCATTAATAACAGAAACGTTATCCATTCGAGGTGAACCTTTAAATGGGAGCAAATTATTTAAAATTAATTGCGTAGGTTGTCATGGAATTTCTGCTCAAGGTCTGGTTGGCCCCGATCTCCACGAGGTAACTGAACAACTAAGTGATAAAAAGATTATTAATCAAGTTATCAGAGGTCTTACACCACCCATGCCAAGTTTTGAAATTGAACCTCAATCAATGGCTGACTTATTGGCATATATGCACTCATTAAGTTAGTAGTGGATTCCAAAAAAAAATTAATAGTTGTACTTGTTGAGCCAGCAGGGACAATAAATATTGGTAGCGTTGCAAGATTGTGCAAAAATTTCGAGATTGATGAATTAAGACTTGTCTCTCCTAAATGCAATCATTTATCTCAAGATTCTCAAAATATGGCTGTTAAAGGGCTAAAAATATTAAATGAAGCAAAGTTATATAAGAACTTATATGAAGCACTTTCAGACTGCGCAAGAATTATCGCAACTTGTGGAAGGAAAGAGCATGGAGATATACCACTCCACTCAAATAAAGAAGCATTGAGCTGGGCACTAGAATCAAAAAGAGGAGATAAAATTGCTTTAATTTTTGGAAGAGAGAATCGAGGCTTAACAAATGAAGAGCTTCTAATTGCAAATAAGATAATTAGCCTTAATACAAATGAAAAATACCCATCACTAAATCTTTCTCATGCAGTAGCTATTGTCCTGCACCAATTAAATCAACTTAAACAAAATGATTTGTTTAAAAACGAAAAAGTCGAAAGTTTACCAGCAAATATAATTAAATTTGAAGATTGTATTAATGATGTAGGTAGTTTTCTATTAGATATTGGTTTTTTAATGAAACATACTTATAAGGCTAGAATGTCAAAGATAAAACAATTGCTTCGAAGAGCCCAAGTTAAAGATGATGAGGTTGCCTTAATCAGAGGTATAGTAAGACAAGCTAGATGGGCAATTAAAAATAAAAATGATTAATTAAAAATTAAAGGTAGAATAGATAGGAAAGGCTATATTATTTAATTTATAAAGTGAATAATCATCTCAAGACTATAACTAATATTATATTTACAAGCATAGGCCTATCAGTAATCTTAGGAAGCTTACTAAGAATAGTCGGTCCTATTTATCAAAAGAACCAAAGCAACAGAACACTAACTTCAGCAAATAAATCAAAGAGATTTCAAAATAGAGAATCGATTCAGATGAATAAATATTTATTAAATTTCTCATTCAATGAGAACAAAATTGATCGAAACTTCATAAGAATAGAAAAACTTATTACTAATTGGGAAGCACATATCAAAGAATCTAATGGCTTGGAGGCTAGTTGTTTTTTCTTATCATTAGATAACAAAACCTATGCAGAAATAAAATCTAAAGACAAGCTTTCTGCAGCTAGTAGCATAAAGGTTCCTATTCTTATTGTTTTACTCAAAATGCTAGATAGTGGGGAAATATCATGGGATGAAAAGTTAATACTTTCAAAAGAAGTAATTGGTAGTGGCTCAGGATGGATGGCATATCAAAAAATTGGTGAAGAATTTCCAATATTTGAAGTAGCAACTGAAATGATTAGAGTCAGTGATAATACAGCAACTAATTTATTAATAAAACGCTTAGGGGGTATCGATGAACTTAATAAGAGTTTTAATAAGCTAGGGCTGAGAAATACACGAATAAAAAGCTATCTTCCTGACTTAGATGGTACAAACTTAACCTCAACCATGGATCTGACACTAATAATGGCTTTAGTTGACAATGGATATTTACTTTCTAATCGTTCTAGAGACATTTTTAGGGAAATAATGAGTAAATCCAAAACAAATACTTTGATACCTGCAGGAATATTGAGTGGATTAGGTAAAGAAACAGATGACATTGACTATCATCTCTCGACCAAAGGTTATGTCATTTACAATAAAACTGGTGACATTGGCATCTCATATTCAGATACTGCTTTAATTCAAACTCCCTATAACTCAAGGGCATTTGCAACTTTTATAGTCCAAGGCCCATTTAATGATCCACGATCAGCAGAATTGATAAGAAAATTATCAGCAGAATTGATTGAATTTTTAGATCCAAATCAAAATGCGCGAAATACAAAATAGAATTTTTTTAGTGATTTAATAAAAAAGATAGTTTTATTATCATTTTTTTAAAATTTATTTATCTAAAGAGACCTACCTATGAAACAATCAACCTACTACTAAAAAGAAAGTGAGTTCAACAAGAAAACGCAGGGTTTTTCCATTCACTTCCGTGATTGGTCAAGAAGAAATGAAGCTTGCGCTTCTGCTAAATGTTATTGACCCAAGAATTGGTGGAGTAATGATTATGGGGGACAGAGGGACTGGAAAATCCACAACCATAAGAGCCCTTGCTGATCTTTTACCTGCTATTGAAGTGGTTGAGGGAGACCCCTATAACAGTTCTCTTGATGATCCAGATCTCCAAAGTAATGATGTAAGAGAAAAAATAGAAGGTGGGGGCGAGATTCAAAAAGGAGAGAAGCAAGTACCAATGGTTGATCTACCTCTGGGAGCGACAGAAGATAGACTTTGCGGGACTATAGATATAGAGAAAGCACTTAGTGAAGGAGTTAGAGCGTTTGAGCCAGGGCTCTTAGCGAAAGCCAATAGAGGCTTGCTTTATGTTGATGAAGTCAACCTTTTAGATGATCATCTTGTTGACGTCCTTTTAGACTCAGCAGCATCAGGCTGGAATACGGTTGAAAGGGAAGGTATTTCCATTCGCCATCCAGCAAGGTTTGTACTTATTGGTTCAGGTAATCCAGAGGAAGGAGAATTAAGACCCCAGTTACTTGACCGGTTCGGAATGAGCGTCGAAGTCAGGACTGTAAGAGAAGCCAAACTTAGAGTTCAAGTCGTTGATCAACGGACAGCTTTTGATAATAATCCTGACGCTTTCAGTGATTCAGTCCAAGGGAACCAGGACTCGCTTCAACAAAAAGTAGTTGCTGCTCAAAATTTACTTAATGAAGTAAGCATAGATGAAGATCTGAGGTTGAGGATATCTGCTGTTTGTGGTGAACTTGATGTTGATGGACTAAGAGGAGATATTGTTACGAATAGGGCTGCTAGAGCTCTTGCAGCATTTGAAGGTAGAAGAGAAGTAACTGAAGAAGATATTGCCCGTGTTGTTTCAACAGCGCTAAGACATAGACTTAGAAAAGATCCTCTGGAACAAGTTGATTCTGGAGACAGAGTAATCAAAGCTTTTTGCAAAGTATTCGAAAGAAGTGAAAGCAATGATATTTCTGGATTTGAACTAACCACATCAAAATAAGTGAGATTCATAGGGATAGATCCAGGACTTGCGAGAGTAGGTTATGGAATCATTGATGAAATAGAAGGAAGGAAAAAAATGCTTGATTGCGGTATTATAGAAACCAAATCATCTCAAAAAGAAGAAGAGAGACTTCTAGAAATATCTAATGATTTAAGCTTAATAATAAAAAAATGGAGCCCCAAAATAGCTGCTGTAGAAAAATTTTTTTTCTACAGGTCAAGTACAACAATTAGTGTCGTTCAGGCTAGAGGAGTAATAATTATGACTTTAGGAAAGCACAATCTTTCGATATTAGAGTTTCCACCCATGCAAATAAAACTTGCAGTAACCGGTTATGGACATTCAAAAAAAGATGACGTTTTGAACTCTGTTATGAGTGAACTTAATCTCAGTTCTGCACCAAAGCCAGATGACGCTGCGGATGCACTAGCAATTGCTCTTACAGGTATCTATCTTCAATAATTTCTTAATTCTACAAAAGCTATTTATTTGAAAAAAATGCATGAAAATATAGAATCAAAAAAAGAACTTAAAAGAAAAGAATACAAGCTCATTCGTTATTCTAATCATTCAATAATACATGAAGAGATAAAAAAAAATGTCCGAAACTCTTTAAGAATACTTTTAAATAAATATCATTCTGAAGGGAAATATATTGGTATTTATTGGCCATTAAGAGGTGAGGTAGACATAAGGTTTATAAAAGATATTTACAATTATAAGTTAGTTTTACCCTCATGTTCAAAAGCTGGTGGTATAAATTATCATCATTGGTCAGAAAAAGAATTAAAGGTTGATGCCTTCAGCATACCGGCACCGATGTCAGAGAAAATCATCAACCCTATTGATATTTCTATCCTATTTGTACCAGCAATAGCTATTGATCAGGAAGGATACAGATTAGGCTATGGAGGAGGATATTTTGATCGTCTTCGTCAAAGAGATAGATGGTCTTCAATCCCAGCATTCTTAGTTATCAGTCAAAATTGTATATCTAAAAATCCATTACCCAGGGACGAATGGGACATACCATTTAATGGTTGGATTAGCGAGAAAGGTCTATATCAAATTGAGGCAACTAAATAATTAGTTAGGGTCTAAGATAAATCAATTAATAGATCTGACGAGGTGAATCAAATCAAGGAATATTCTTTCGACAATAGCTTTGGAAGTAATTCATTAGATAGTCTTATAGAGCGTCTTCAATCAACTTCAGACCCCAAAAGGCGCTATGAATATATTTTATGGCTTGCTAAAAGTCTTCCAATTTTAAATGAAGAACTACATCTGGAAACCACTAAAGTAAAAGGATGCATCTCAGAGGTATACGTTCTTGGTATTCTTCTCAACGGAAAAATTCAATGGAAAGGATATTCAGATGCACTTATAACGAAAGGATTGCTAGCTTTTCTTATAAAAGGTTTAAATGATCTAACACCTTCTGAAGTACTCTCTATTGATGAAAAGTTTATTGAGATGACAGGACTAAGCAAAAGCTTGACTCCATCAAGAGCGAATGGTTTTCTTAACATATTTCTAAAAATGAAAGCGCAAGCCAAAAAACTCTTATTACCAAGCTCTGATAATTAAAAATAGTGTATTAAAAAAAAATCATCGCATCATCAAAACATGAAAAAAATTGGAATCGGTTTACTTGGCCTGGGCACTGTTGGTCAAGGTGTTGCAAATATCATTAGTGATCCAAATGGTAGACATCCATTGGTTGGAGAACTTGAGCTAGTAGGTGTTGCAGTAAAGAATCTACAAAAAGAAAGAAATGTCTCCTTCCCACACTCAATACTTACTAGCAATCCAATTGAGATAGTAAATAATCCCAATATTCAAATAGTTGTTGAAGTAATGGGTGGAATAGAGCCAGCAAAATCATTAATCATCCAAGCCATAAGAGCTGGTAAATCTGTTGTAACCGCTAATAAAGCAGTAATTGCAAGACATGGAGAGGAGATTGCAAATGAAGCAAAAGCCGCTGGAGTTTATGTGCTAATAGAAGCAGCAGTAGGAGGGGGCATCCCAATAATTGAGCCTCTTAAGCAATCGCTTGGAGGAAATCAGATAACTAAGGTAAGCGGAATTATAAACGGAACAACCAATTACATCCTTTCCCGAATGGATAAAGAAGGAGTAAATTATGCAGAGGTATTAAAAGATGCCCAGGAACTTGGGTATGCAGAGAGTGATCCTGCCGCTGATGTAGAAGGATCAGACGCAGCTGATAAAATTGCAATTTTAAGTGGGCTTGCCTTTGGCGGAGCAATTAATCGAGCTGACATTCCAACCACTGGAATAAATCACCTAGAGGCAATAGATGTTAATTACGCTAGAAAGTTGGGCTATGGAATTAAGCTATTAGCAATATCTGAAAGAGACAATACCCAAACAGAATGTGAAAGCAGTCAGCCCCTATCTGTATGGGTTGAACCTACATTGGTTCCTGAAGAAAATCCATTAGCAGGCGTAAATGGCGTGAACAATGCAATCCTTGTAGAAGGAAATCCTATTGGTCAAGTAATGTTTTTTGGCCCAGGCGCTGGCTCAGGTCCAACTGCATCAGCTGTTGTTGCAGACATACTTAACATTGCTGGTATTCAGTCAATGAGTGTAGACAAAGTCCTTAACTTAGATCCTCTGCTATCAGCAAAAAGTTGGAAAAGTTGCCACGTAGCTGAAGAGAGAGAAATAACTAAAAAGAATTACATAAGGCTAATTGCCGAAGACACCCCTGGTGTGATCGGACAAATAGGAGGTATTTTTGGACAAAAGAAAATATCTATTGAATCAATCGTGCAATTTGATGCAACCAATAATGAAGCAGAAATAGTTGTTATTACTCATAATATAAAGCAAGGTCAACTTCAAGATGCTCTTTTAGATATAAAGAACTTGCCACAAGTAAAAAAAATTGCAGCAACGATGGGTTGCCTTTAGCTAACGAAAACTAGTCAAATCGAATTTAAGTTGCTAATTATATAAATATAAAAGAGAAATTTCAGTTTAAATTTCTTTTCGAAACTAAACTATGACTTCATCCAAAGGCATAATTGCAAAAACCAGAGAAGAAATAGAAAAGAATATTAATCAAGGAGATTGTGTTTACCTAAAGAATCAAGAAGAACTTTTTCAAGTATTGGGAATAGATAATGCTTATGAGAAATGCTGGGTTAGAGAGTGGCCATTAAGTCCGAATGGATCTCCTGTTTTCGAGATATCAATTAAAGAGGTATCTCAAAATCAATAAATAGTAAATTCAGGAAACAATTATAGGATCTTATACCAATGTTAAAAGTAGAAAAGATAAAAGAAATTTTAAAAATTTCAAGTATTATATTAATATTTTTTTTGTTATCCTGTGCTCAAAAAAATAAAAGAGAAAGTATTATTGTTGCAAGTGCAGGAAAAGTTGAATCCCTTGACCCAGCTCAAGCAAATACTCTCAGAACTCTACAAATATTAAGTGCTCTAGGTGATACTCTATTCATAATAGATAAGGATGGAAATCTTGTACCTAAATTAGCGAAAAGTTTACCTAAAGTAAGTAAGGATGGATTACTTATAGATATTACTCTCAGAGAAAATGTTTCTTTTCATGATGGGAGTAAATTTAATGCAAAAGCGATGAAATTTAGTCTTAATCGCTTTATGAATATAGGAACTTTAAACTACCTATTAAATGAGAAAATAGAAAATATTGAAATCAAAGATGAATTTCTCCTAAGAATTAAATTAAAAAAGCCATCGAGTTCTATAAAAAGTCTTTTAACTTCAGTTAATCTAACCCCTGTATCGCCTAATTCATATTCAAACTATAAAGACAAGTTCAATAACAAAGGCTTTGTAGGTACAGGTCCCTATTTTCTAGAAAGTTATAGCCAAAGTCAACAAATAATCAAACCATTTAACAACTATTGGGGCAAGAAACCTCTAAATAAAGGAATTGACTTTATCAATTATGGTAATTCGACTGCTCTTTTTGGTGCAATAAAAACTAAAGGAGTTGACGTTTTAATATCAAATTCTATAGATGATATACAGCGTATCGCCTTAAATAATATGGTTAACAAGTCGAGTCTTAACTCAGGAGAAGGTGCTCCAATAGAGATTGGATTTATTACCCTTAAAAGTAATACATTACCTTTGGGAAATAAAACAATTAGGGAAGCTATTTCATACTCAATTGATAGAGAGCTAATTAGTGAACAAGTAAGTTTTGGGACTAGAAAACCTTTAAGGTCAATAGTCCCATCTCAATTACACAAAAAAGATTTTTCGCCATGGCCAAGATACGACCCTAACCGTTCAAGAGCTTTATTAAAGAAAGAAGGTTTTTGCGAAAAGGATATTCTTACAATTCCATTAACCTTTAGATCTAATGTACCTGCCGATAAATTACTCGCCCTTACATGGAAAGATCAAATAAAAAGAGATTTATCTGATTGTATGAAAATAGCTTTAAATGGGGTTGAATCAACAACAGTTTATAAACAACTTTCTGAAGGTGCTTTTGAAGCAGTCATATTAGATTGGACTGGAACATATCCTGATCCAGAAGCATACTTAACTCCTTTATTAAGTTGTTCTAAAATAAAGGAAAGTACTTGCCTTAAGGGAGAATCTGTTTTCAGTGGTAGTTTTTGGGGTAATCATAAATTACAAGAACTATTGGAGAAAAGTGAAGAATTAGATGGGGAGAAAAGATTAAATACTTTAATAAAAGTTGAGAAACTTGCTGCTCAAGGAAGTTCCTATATACCAGTTTGGCTTGTCAAACCTAAAGCCTGGTCTTTAAAAGATATAAGTCAACCAGAATTCTCAAGCGATGGATTAATCATTCTAAAGAACTTAAAAAGAGATTAATTTTGTCAACTAAAAAAGCACTTTTTAAATATATCTTCTCAAGGTTAGCTCTATTGCCAATTATGCTTTGGATTATTTCAAGTTTAGTTTTTATATTGTTAAGAGTTGCACCAGGTGATCCTGTAGATGCAATTCTAGGAACCAGAGCCAATGAATTCGCACGTGAAAGCCTAAGAATTAAGCTTGGTTTAGATAAACCTTTAATTAACCAATACCTTGAATATTTAAATCATTTAATACATGGGAATTTAGGAATTTCACTAAACACACAAGAACCAGTAAAAATAATAATTGCTAAGGCTCTTCCTGCAAGTATAGAATTAGCAATATTTGCAATATTAATAGCTTCATCTATAGGTTATTTAATTGGTTTTTTAGGTGCAGTTAGACCAGAGAGCAAAACAGATTTCTTTGGAAGGATTTTTAGTATTGGTACATATGCTCTCCCTCCTTTTTGGGCAGCAATGCTAATACAAATAATCTTTGCAGTATTACTAGGTTGGTTGCCCATTGGTGGAAGATTAACACCTGGAATTATTACCCCACCACCGGTTACTGGTTTTCTAATTTTAGATAGTATCTTAAACAAAAATATTGAGACATTCTTTAGTTCTTTTATACATTTGATACTACCTTCAGTCACACTAGGTATTTTATTAAGTGGAATATTTAGCAGATCACTAAGATTAAATTTAGAAAATATTTTGAAAAGGGATTATATTGAGGCCGCAAAAAGTAGAGGAATAAATAATTCTAGAATATTATTAAAACATGCCTTACCAAACACACTACTCCCCATATTAACGATTACAGGATTAACAGTTTCTTCCTTAATTGGTGGAGCACTTTTAATTGAAATAACATTTTCATGGCCTGGAATTGCACTTGGACTTCAGGAGGCTATTAATCAAAGAGATTATCCAGTTGTGCAAGGAATTGTTGTTATCATTTCCAGTCTTGTAGTTATGATTAGTGTCAGTATAGATATAGCTATTGCATACATTGATCCAAGAGTCAGTTATTGAAATTCAACAAGCCTTTTAATTATAGCTCTGTCCAAAATATGAAATTTGAGTTCTCCTTTCGTTAGATTAGTTTTTGAAGAAACTGATTGTCCCTCTTCTAATTTCTCTAAGAAACCTATTATCTCAAAAGCCAATAAGCTCTGAACAGAAAGTGGATGATAACCCACAATCGATTTTCCCAGATTAAACAAGTCTTTACCTTCAGACTGATTCATCTGTCCCTCTACTCTAATAGGTGAGAAATGACTTGCTCCTTCAATTAAAAGAACTCTACTCAATGGGCTTGAACTCACAGATAACAATAATCCAAGTTGTTCACTAATAGATGGTGTAACCAAATCAAAAGTTCCTCCAGTTAGAAAAAGAGGAATATTTATTTGACTATCTAAATTCTTTTGCCACAAAAAACTTCCAAAACTATTCATTCCGACAATAGCTGAGAGATCTTTCATGTTATTTCTATCTTTCAAAGAAATATCAATTAACTGACATTGTAAAAGTGAAGATAAATTAGTAAGCGAAAGATTATCAAGTATCTTCTGACATCTATCTTCAAGTTGATCATCTATTTTTACACCTGAAGCCAAAATAGCAGTGAGAGCCCCTAATGAATGCCCCATTAAGACAATCTTCTCAGCCGAAATGTCAATCAAACCCGACTTTTTTGCTTTAAAAACACTATCTAAATCACTTAATCGATCAGGTATAACTTCAGCACCTGGAAGAGGGAGCCTTCCTTTTACCAAAGCTTCTAATGCTAAGGAGTCACTTCCTGGATGATCTAGAACAACTACAGGCCAACCATTATGGCTAAGACTTCTTGCTAACCAACTAAAATGGTTACCATCTCCTCCTAAGCCTGGCATTAACAAAACCCAATTCTTTCTAGTTTTATCTCTCGAAGAAGGATTCCAAATCTCTAATTTTAAAGGCTCATTTCGATGAGAAACAATTAAAGAAATCAATTTATATTCAGTTTCTTGAATATCAAAAGGCAAGAGAATACTTTCTTCTTTCTCAACTTGCATATCATTTTCTGAAACCAAATCAGATATAAGTTTTTGTTGTTTTTTTAATTCACTTCTCCAATTATTAGCGACTTCAATCCAACCATCTAAATCAATATGAATTGCTTTAGCAGAAAGTGAATTGAGAAGATCAAAGACTGTTACTTCCTCTTTCTTATTTAAAAGACTTTCCAAAGTATCTAAAACACTTTCACCAGAACTGTCTTCATCCATAAGGATAAGATCGCTAACTTCATCTAGTAATTTCCGACCAGACCAACTTCGCAAAATTTGTCTTGCCATACTTTTATCTCTTACCAAAGGAGTATTTAAAAACTTTGTTAACCCCTCCCTTTCCTTAAAGCCAAGTAAATTTAACCAGCTGGCTAATTCTGAATTTGTTTCCTCCTGACCATTGCTCCAATCAATCAATTCTTTGATTGATACTGGAATAGACATTCCATCAAAATGAATTTCAAATCTCTCAGCCGCATGAATTTTTGGATAGATACAATAAGGAACTAATAGGCTACCAACTGTCCCAAAAACAACTAATTTTTTGATGAATGAATTTGGTCTCAACTTCCAGTGTTAGCAATTATTGGGGGAGATTCCCCGTATCCCTAAGATTAATCATAAAGGCTCGGTTATGGACAGCAATAGGAACAGGCGGCGTTTTATATTTGAGTCCAATAATTTTTGACAGCTTAGGTTTTACAGGTGAACAAATTGGAAGTGGGATAACAACCGCAGCATTTGCTGGGATAACAACTAGATTAGGTGTAGGGTATTTACTTGACAAAAAATATAGTTATCAAAGAGCGATAAAAATTGCTTGTTTAATTGCAATAATATCTGATTTTATTCTTTTTTATTCGCAAAATTATTTTTCTTACCTATCTGGAGAGTTTTTTCTAGGATCTGCCGCAGGAATCTATTGGCCTTCAGTAGAATTAGCAATACCTTTAAATTGTAATAGTAAAGTAAAGTCAAGCGAAGGCTATTCACTTGCGAGAAGTGCTGATGCAATAGGTATCACTTTTGGAGTTCTCATAGGAGCTATAGGAACATATTTTGACTTAACAAGAATAATATATTTCATAGATATTGTTTGCATGTTTTATATAATTAATATACTTACAAATAAGCGAAACATATTCAAAGATAATCGACAACTAAAGTCTCAATCAAATATAAAAATATCAAGCAATTCAAGAAAAAGATTAAATTTAGAATGGATATTTCCTTTAATTCCATTATTGCTAATTTCTTTATTCGTTTCAGGAGTAATGACATTACTACAAACTATTTTACCATTAGACCTTTTAAAAGGAGGAATAATAAGACCTCCTTTAATAGAGCAAAGAGTAGCTATATTATTAACAACAAAACTTTTTTTTGTGGCGGCTTTTCAATGGCCAGTTGGTTATATCCTAAGGAACAAAAATTCATTTTTTAAATTCAAATTATGCCTAACTTTATTACTAATAGGTTTCATTTCATTATCACTTTCAAATTACCTAATTAATGGATATATATTAATAATAATAGCATTTGTGCCTCTAACAATAGCTATATGTATATTTCTCCCATCAGCTACAGATGCAATTATAAAATCCTCTCCAATTGAATATCATGGCTCAGCTATAGCTATGTTTTCTCAATGTTTTGGAATTAGTGCTTTAACTATCCCATGGATTGGTGGAAAATTAATTGATAATTTTGAATCAGCTTTTCAGTTATGGTTAATCGTTAGTATTATTTGTATATTATTAATACCAGTTTGTAAAAATATTAAGTAGAGTTATTAATACTTTGACTTTATTTAATTCCTATTAATTTCTTCAATTCTTAATTCCCTTAAATATAAAAAAAGAGGCGCGGAAAAGGCAAATGCTATTGTAAATGTAGATAATAATATAATCCAAAGATTTTTCATTTCTAATCTCTTCGATTCCGAAATTATCCAAACAAATACAGCAGTTGAACCTATAAGAAGATCTCTAGATAAAGATTGAGATGCTGGATTATTATTAGCTAACTGAATAAATAGTTGGACATCAAAAGTAGATCCATAACTCTTTACAAATTCAATATTTGAAAGTGTAGGCAAAACAGCACCTAGTAAAGCTAATAGCAAATAAAGCCACTTTAACCATTTTATCTGACTAATCATCTTAAAATTATCACTTTTCAAAAGATAACATATGAGAACTATTAGAAGGGGGTAACAAATTTATGAATAAAAAATATAATAGATTTACCAATGAAATTAACTAACTATATTAGGAATAACATAGTTAGTTAAGAATGCAAAATAAAACGCCAGGAGAGATATTTAAGCTACCTAAACTTAAATTAGCTGTGATCGGTCACATCGAATGGGTAACATTCTTGAAAGTTGACCAGCTTCCATTAGCCGGTCAAATTTCACATGCGAAAGATTGCTTTGAAGAAGCTGCTGGAGGTGCGGCTGTCGCAGCTGTTCAAATGGCAAGATTAATAAACGGGTCTGTTGATTTATACACATCATTGGGAAAAGACACCTATGGGGAAAAGTGCTTCGAAAGACTGACTAAACTTGGTTTGAATTTAAAAGTAGCTTGGCGAAAAAAACCAACCAGAAAAGGTATTAGTTTAATTAGCAGAGATGGAGAAAGAGCAATTACTGTCATTGGTGAAAGATTGCAACCAATTGCATCAGATGATCTTCCTTGGAATGATATGGAGAATTACGATGGTATTTTCGTGACCGCTACAGATCAAGAAGGGATAAAGTTAGCCAGAAAAGCTAAATTCCTATCTGCTACCCCACGAATTGGTGAAAATACACTAAAGATTTCAAAAGTAAAAATTAATGCCTTAATTGGCAGCGGTCTTGATCCCGGTGAAGAAATAAATCATGAAGAACTTATACCTAAACCAGATATATACATAGCGACACAAGGGAAGTCAGGGGGTATAGTTTATCCAGAAAAAAATAAATACGAATCAATTAAACCAAGTTCGCAAGAAATTGACAGCTATGGTTGCGGTGATTGCTTTGCGGGAGCAATTACAGCTGCTCTATCAGCGAAACTAAATTTAGATAAAGCTATTAAGATAGGAGCCTATTGCGGAGCTGAATGCTCAACACATTACGGTCCTTATTAACATGAAAAAAGATTTGTCTAAAAAATCATTATTAGATAAAAACAATTCAATCACTAATAATTTTATAATTCTAATATTTTCAATAACATCTCTTTTTTTTGAATCAATAATAACCATACTAGGCTTATTCAAAAAAGGTGTTTTCAAAAAAGAAATACTTTCAAATAGAACCAATCTAGGCTTTGATATAATTATCAAAAGAAAATAAAAAGCTAAAATTAAAGAATTAATCTGATATTTACTCATCAACTAGCTTTATTTCCAATAAATTGCTTTAATTATAAAAGATTGTAATTCTTCCATAGTGAAATTAATCCAAATATTTTTAATAATATTTTTTCTATGTCTATTTTTAATCAAAATGAAAAGAAAAGGTTTTACTAATCGAAGGAGTTTAATGGAAAGATTTAAGCAACGATTCAAAAATATAAATGTTCGTAGAAAGAGAATCTCAGAGGAATTCACTAACTCACTTTTACTTGACCCATCTAAAAACATCCCTTTAGGGACATGGTATTCCGAAGATGAGTTAAGAGAAAAAGCAGATATTCATAGAGCAAGACTAAGTAAATTTGGAAAATCAAAAATGAACGGTGAAATGCTATTTTTAGGTCCTAAAGGGGGAATATACAAAATATTAGAAGATGGCAAAAAGAAATATTTGTAAATTTAAAGACTAGTAAGTTTAAGCTTAGATAACTTATAGTTTCTGCTAAAATAAAATATAAATCATCATTTAATCAACATTGAATTCATACATCACAGTATCATTTGGAGAACTGGAGCTGTCTAGCTTAACTTTCTGGAGCTTGATTGGTGTTACTTTATTATTCTTAATCTCATTTATCTTATCAACAATTCCTCTTACTAATAATATAAAGGATACAAAGGAAATATTCCCAAAAAAATAAATATCAAGAAGCCTCTTTATATTCCGAAAAGTCTCGATTAGCCCAATGCCCCCTCCTTATTGATAGAGGAGCTACAGATATATGCCTGCTAAATTCATTAAAAGAGTTTAAATATTTGTCATTTGATAATTGACTAAGGTTTTTACTAGAAGAAGCATTAGAAATTCTTTCACGGTATTTTCGGGCTAGATTTTCAATTGAGAAACCTTTCGCATCAGAACGATGTGGCCAGAAATTTTTCACAATAAAATTAATCTCTTATCTTAAGAAAACTGAAAAAAATAAAATTGCAACTATATTCAAGTTTTTTATAACAAATTTTTTTATGTTATTAGAAATTAAGCAGATGGCATGGCTGGTTTATATACATCTTTATCTCCCACACATTCAAGACTTTCCCTAGTTGATACTCCTGTTGTTGGATTAACTCCATCTGCTATTTTGCAAAGATTTCTCTGATCTTCACTATCAAGTATTGCAAAAGTAAAATCAGCTCCATCTATTTGAGCACCGGCAAAGCTACTTCCAGAGGCAATCATATTTACCAGAACTGCATTTCTTAGATCAGTTTTTTGAAAGTTAACTCTGTCAGAAAGGGTATCAGTGAGATCAATTCCATTGAGGTTTGAGCCTTTGAGATCTGACAAAGTTAATGTCGTCCCATGAAGGTCAACATTACTAAAGTCAGCATCTCTTGCGACTGCTCCAGCTATTGAAGAAAGATGCAAATCTTCGCCGTGGAAATCAAATCCAGTGATGTCAGATCGAACATAACTTGGGACTTCGTCACCTTCCCCTTTAGTTGCAACATTTGCGCCAGCAAAAACTGGATTTACGCCAAAAAATATGACTAATAAACTCAGTGCTAACTTGATTGTTTTTGATACAAGTCGATCAAATGTCATGACCAAAAATGATAAATCGTCTGAATAATGTAATTATCTCTCTTATTTAGAGATTTATTGGCATTGATAAGACAATTTAATGTACTTGAAAATTATCTAATAATTTTTTACAAAAGAGGTCTACCTGAGATGAATTCATGCATTACTGGGTTCATCCAATATAGTCCAACGAATAACATCACAAAGATATTGAAGAGGAGTAATGCTCCTCCCAACAAAAAACTTTGGTCATTTGAAGTATTATTATCGGTTGTTTCTTGAAATAATGCTTGAAAATTCTGATTCATTTTTTGTTATATGACCTGACCAAATTACAATAAAAATAAAAAAATTGAGGCTCTAAGAGGAAAATTAATAGGATCTTTCTATTTTTTTAAGATTTGAAAAATCTTTATTTTACAAAAGTCAATTTGATTTACTTACTGATCTTTCAGACTTTTTTTTAATCAAGTATTAATATATTTTCAAATATTTTTTCACTTATGCCATTCATTCAAATCAACACCTCAACCAAAAGTGTTGTAGAAAATGATTTGCTGCAAAAAGAAATCTCAAAACTGGTTGCTGATCTAACGGGGAAACCAGAAAGTTACATAATGACAATGCTTCAAAGCAATTCCAATATGACATTTGCTGGCTCTGATGAACCATGTTGTTTTATCAAGGTTAAATCAATTGGCTCATTAACCCCTTCTATCATGTGTAAGTCATTATGCGATTTAATTGCATCCAAAACAAATATTAAACATAATAGAATTTATGTTGAATTTACCGATGTTGAAGCGTCAAATTGGGGATTTAATGGATCAACATTTGGGTAATTAAATGTAATAAATTAACTAATGCCTATAAAAATATTCTAATTCAAAGTTAGTAATTCATATAATCATGGGAAGTCAAAGGATCTGTTAGCACATAGTTTATCGACAGAAGGTCGAAAAGTTATTTTCAATCTATATTTCGCCCAAAATCCATATATATACTCAACTACTATGTCTATAATTGGTAACTTTGTTGAAGCGTAAATCCAGCCCATACCAATCAAATCATAAGCCTCCTGAAATACCTCAATATCCTTTATAAATGAACCATCAGGTTTTAAAGCATGGATTCTCTCCATCGCTTGTTTATAAGTAATGCCATATTTAGACCCAAAGGATAAGTCCGGATTATTAATATCAATAGATTTTAAATATTCCTCTTTGTTTCTTGATTGCAAGAAATTGACCTCTCTTTTGCATAAGGGGCAACCTCAATCAAAAAAAATAGTCAAGTTGACTGTATCCATAAGAATCTTTAAATATTCATCAATGCTCTTCATTAAAGGGAAAGATCTACCTTCGTTGTTCAATGTAAATAAACACTTGATAGCTTTGAAATAAAGAGCGATCTTAATGATATCTAACTGATCAAACTAATGGGTGCACTATTTATTTTCATACTCATCTCAGCATTAGTTGTTTCTGCTTTACTTTTTTTCAACAAAGGAGAGAAAGCTCAAGAAATAAAAAGCATCCTCACAGATATATATGAAAATTTAAAAGAACTCTTCTCCAACTTGAAAAAGCTTTTTTTGATACTTAAACAAATAGTTCAAGAAAAAGTAGAGACAGAAGAGCCTCAACTAAAAGATGAAACTAAATCTGATGATTCAAATACTGTCTCAACAGACTCTGAACCTACAGCAAGTCCTGAACCTACAATTATTCCAGATATTCAAATAGAAGATCCTTCCGATGATTCAAATGCTGTCTCAACAGACTCTGAACCTCCAGCAAGTCCTGAACCTACAATTATTCCAGATATTCAAATAGAAGATCCTTCCGATGATTCAAATGCTGTCTCAACAGACTCTGAACCTACAGCAAGTCCTGAACCTACAATTATTCCAGATATTCAAATAGAAGATCCTTCCGATGATTCAAATGCTGTCTCAACAGACTCTGAACCTACAGCAAGTCCTGAACCTACAATTATTCCAGATATTCAAATAGAAGATCCTTCCGATGATTCAATCAATAAAAAAAGCACTGATCCATAAAATGAATAATTTTTAATTTCTAATCTGCATAAAAAAACCTCATCAAATTGATGAGGTTTTTTTATGCAGATTTGAGCTTTAATCTACTAACTCTCAGTTGATGCTAATGAAGCTACTGATCCTACGACTCGACGGAAATCAAATCCCATAGCTCTAAGAGCATGCCAGATGTGACCTTGAATAAAGAAAAATCCAAAGTAATAATGAACATTTGACAATGCTGCCCTAGTTGTATGGCCTAAGAATGCAGTGCTATCAGAAACATCTCCTGTATCCACCCAATAAGGAGAAATTCCAAATTTCAAAGCCAGAGGCTCTCCATACCAATCAATTGGATAAACAGTTGTGTTTTGTGCACACCAGAATGCAGCAACAATTGCCATCCAACCAATGCCTGCAAGAGACCATGAAAGAACTGCCTCAGCAGATAGCAATCCTTTACCTTTGAATTCTGTGTATTCGCCAAGTTGTTTAGTAGCAATGTGCCAAGCACCACCACTTATTTGAACGAATGCTAAGAATGCATGCCCGCTCATTACTTCTTCAAGGCTGTCAATGGTTAGGAAGTCAAACTGATGGCCGTAAACCATTCCAAAATCACCATATCCTGGGAAAATTGTTCTGATTTCTCCTATGGCTGGGTCGTAAATTCCATGCCATCTTGCCCATTCAACGAACCAAATATTTGCAACACCAAAGAAAATTAGATGATGTCCAAGAATGAATGTCAAATTATCTGGGTTGTCCCACTCTAATTTGAATTTCTTAGTGGTAGGGACAGGACCATCTTTTAAGTCCGGATCAAATAAGAGTGAATGAGCTAATCCAGCCGTTCCATATACAGCAGAAAAAATCAAATGGAAAATAGCAATTGTTGCTACACCAGCTCCTGTCCATACACCAGCTTCATCAAAGCCAATTCCAAGAGAAGCTAAATGAGCAAGAAATATGGAACTTTGATGTCCCATTGGTATTTCTGGGTTGTAGCGAGCAAGCTCCCAAAGAGTGCTTCCTCCTGCTGCGAAGCAAATAAGACCTGTATGGCCTATATGTGACCCTATGAATCGACCTGCGCGATTGGTCACCACAGAATTACCAACCCACCACCCGTAGGTGACGTCTGGATTTCCGTAGGTCTGCATAATTAAGGAATTAAAGTCGAAATTTTGGCTACCATACACTTATTGGAATTGTTTTTACCAGAATAGTTAGAGGTCTTTATAGGGAGCTGTCTTTTTTTACCAAAAAAACACTTTTTACTGAAACAAAACAAAAAAAATACCCCCCTAAGGGAGGTATTTTTTTTGTTTTAAATTGAATTTATCTTGGTGCTCTTCCATTAAAACCTGCCCCTTCAACTCTAACAGTTGCGCCTTGACTATTACCAATAGCATCAGCAACTTTCTTAAAGTCAAATCCTAAAGCACGAAGAGCATGCCAGAAATGACCCTGCAAGAAGAAGAAGCCAAAGTAGTAATGAACATTTACTAAAGCGGCTCTGGTTGAGTGACCAAAGAAAGCTGTGGAATCAGAAAGGTCTCCTGTATCCACCCAATAAGGAGCCACAGAGAACTGTAATTTCAATGGTTCACCAAACCACTCTGTTGGATATACGGTTGTATTAGTTGCAGCCCAGAAAGCAGCCACAATTGCCATCCAACCAATACCTGCAAGAGACCATGAAAGAACTGCTTCTGCTGAGAGTAACTCAGCTCCTTTGAATTTACTCCATTCTCCAAGTCTCTTATTTTCCCATTGAGTTGAACCAGCAACCATATGAATAGTTGCTCCAGTCAATTCAGCAAAAGCAAGGAAAGCATGTCCACCCATAACATCTTCTAGACTATCAATTTCAATGAAATCGAACTGTCGATTCCAAATCATAGTCAAGTCAAGATTGTAATTAACCTGGCGAACGGCTCCTATTGCAGGATCGTATATGCCATGAATCCTTGCCCATTCAACAAACCATATACATGCGACACCAAAGAAAAACAAATGGTGACCAAGAATAAAAGTTTGATTATCTGGGTTTTCCCATTCAAGTTTGAATTTTCTAGCGCGAGGCACTTCGCTTTCTTCAACGTCAGCCTCGAAATAGACTGCATGCAAGAGAGCTCCTCCTCCATAAACCATTGACAAGACCAAATGAACAATAGCTATTGCAGCTACTCCTACACCTGTCCATGCTCCTGCTTCATTGAAACCAATTCCAATTGAAGCCAAATGAGCCAAGAATAGTGAGCTCTGATGCCCCATTGGGATTTCAGGGTTGTAGCGGGCAAGCTCCCAAAGTGTGCTTCCACCAGCCGCAAATGCGATCAAGCCTGTATGCCCGATATGGGAGGCTATAAATCGGCCTGAGCGGTTGGTGACCACAGAATTACCAGCCCACCAATCATAGGTAACATCTGGATTTCCATAGCTCTGCATAATTTTTTAAGCGATACAGGCGAAATATGCGTGCAGATTACACGCTGCTGAAATGATATGTGCAAAATAGTTAGAGGTCGTTATTTAGTTTGACTATTTTTGCCCATTTCAATAATTAAAACGATTTTTTAGAAGCTGAGATATTACCTCGAGGAGATACTAAAAATCTTCCAAAGTCTAGTTATAGCTTAATTTAAATAAGCGAAATTCTCGCCTAATCATTCAAAAGAGCTCAATCCACAAGATCTAACAATATTTGATAAAAAATTTCAACGTTGTAAAGCGAATAATTTTTTTTAAATCGATCGAAATTAAAAGATAAAAATTTGCAAAAAAAAAGAGGAGGTAAAACTCCTCTTTTTTTAAATTTTGTTTTTGATTAATCAATAAAGCTGAGCTGGAAGAGGCTCTTTAAGAACTTTCTTAAAGTCAAATCCCATAGCCCTCAAAGCATGCCATAAATGACCTTGAAGGAAGAAAAATCCAAAGTAATAATGAACATTTGCTAAAGCGGCTCTAGTTGTATGACCAAAGAAAGCAGGACCTCCTGAAAGATCAACACTATCAATCCAATAAGGAGCAATACCAAACTTCAAAATCAAAGCTTCTCCGTACCAAGCTTCTGGGTAAACAGTTGTATTCTGAGCACACCAGAAAGCAGCCACTACAGCCATCCAACCAATTCCTGCACAAGAGAATGAAAGAATTGATTCTGCGGAAAGTAGACCAGCTCCTTTGAATTTGGTGTATTCACCAACTTGCTTGGTTGCAATATGGAAAGCTCCTCCTGTTATCTCAACGAATGCTAGGAATGCATGACCGCCTAGGACATCTTCAAGACTATCGATAGCAAGGAAGTCAAACTGATGGTTCCAAATATTGGTCAAGTTAAGGTTGTACTCAACTTGTCTAACAGCTCCTATTGCAGGATCATAAATTCCATGAATTCGTGCCCATTCAACAAACCATATGCAGGCAACACCAAAGAAAAGTAAATGGTGTCCAAGAATAAATGTCTGATTATCTGGGTTATCCCACTCAAGCTTGAACTTTCTAGCTTGAGGAACCTCTGAATCTTGCATATCGCCAACGAATAGGACTGAATGCAATAAACCACCGGCTCCATAAACCATGGAAAGAACCAAATGTACGATGGCAATAGAAGCGACTCCTGCGCCTGTCCAAGCACCAGCCTCATCAAAGCCGATACCAATTGAAGCTAAATGAGCAAGAAAGATAGAACTCTGATGACCCATTGGGATCTCAGGGTTATATCTTGCTAGCTCCCAGAGAGTACTTCCACCTGCTGCAAAGGCTATTAGCCCAGTATGAGCAATGTGAGCAGCAATGAATTTACCAGATTTGTTAGTAACCCCAGCGTTTCCAGCCCACCAACCATAGGTGACATCCGGGTTTCCGTAGGTCTGCATGATTTAAGATTTTTGGCGTAATACGGTGAGCACACCTTACAGGCAGCTCAATTCAAAAACTACTATTAGTAATAAGGTCTTATACAGAAGTAGTAAAGTTTTTTTTCTTTAAATTGGCTTAACCCGCAACTAAACTAGGTTTTCATTGAAATACTAAAGAAAAATTTAAATATCAAAAATGAAATCTGCTTTACAACTTGAACTACAAGACCTTCATGGACTTCCTTATATCGCAACAATAATTTGGTTTGTTCTACTTGGAGTTTGTCTTTTAGCAGTGATTTTTTATCTCTTTCAAAAAAATTACAGACCCAAGGCAAAAATTGATGAGCGTCTTCCTCCAGAGAAGAAATCACAACCAAAAGGGTTTTAAATGACTAAGAAAATTTTGTTTTTCAATGTTAGTTCTCAAACTAATGTATTATCCTCAAACACGGGTTCGGCATAGTGGCCACCTGGGTTAACAATAAAAACAATTTTTTTATTCAATGATTGATTTTTCTCACCTTCTTGATTTTGCCACTCAGCTTCCACACCCATCAGATATTGGTTTAATCAAACCATCCGGTGGATTTAATATAGCCGCAGCTCTTTGTGGTCTTGGAGCAGTATTTGGAGCTTCTCAATTCTTCTATTATTCTGATGATTCAAAAAGGATAGATCCTTGGGCTAAGCCTGAAAATTACAAAAACTAAAGAAAATTAAAATCGATTTAAGTTTTAATCACATAAAAAAAGAGCCTCGTCATCAGACGAGGCTCTTTTTTATTGGAATCTTAAAAACCAATAATTAATCAGAAAGAGTAACTCTAGCGTTATCAAGATTACTAATTGAATCAGTAACCTTTTTGAAATCAAAGCCTAAAGCACGTATTGCATGCCAAAGGTGACCTTGAATAAAGAAAAAGCCTAGATAGTAATGAACATTTGTAAGCCAAGCTCTTGAAGTATGGCCACTTACAACTCCAGTCATATCAGCAGTATCAATCCAATAAGGAGATATACCAAATTTAAGAGCTAATGTTTCTCCATACCAAGCCTCTGGATAAACAGTTGTATTAGTTGCACACCAGAAAGCTGCAATAATTGCCATCCAGCCAATACCAGCAAGAGACCATGAAAGTACTGCCTCAGCAGAAAGAATGTTCTTTCCTTTGAATTCGGTGTACTCGCCTACTTGCTTAGTAGCGATATGAAATGCTCCACCTGTTATCTCAACAAATGCTAAGAATGCATGACCACCCATAACATCCTCAAGACTATCAATAGCCAAGAAATCAAACTGATGGTTCCAAATGTTGGTCAAGTTTAAGTTGTACTCGACTTGTCGAACAGCTCCTATTGCAGGATCGTAAATTCCATGAATTCGAGCCCACTCTACAAACCATATACAAGCAACACCAAAGAAAATCAAATGGTGACCAAGGATAAAAGTCTGATTGTCTGGATTATCCCATTCAAGCTTGTATCTAGCTGCCTGTCGATGTTCAGGACGATCATCAGCAAACAAACCTGAACTATTTTGGGTGTCTTCGCTAAAAATCAAAGAGTGCAAAAGACCTGCACCCGCATAAACCATTGAACAAATCAAATGGAATACACCGATAAAAGCAATTGATGTGCCATCGAATACTGTTCCGGTTGGATCAAATCCAATACCAATAGAAGCAAGATGTGGGATACTCACCATTCCTTGGTGTCCCATAGGAATATCAGGGTTGTATCTAGCTAGCTCCCAAAGTGTGTTAGCACCAGCTGCGAAACAAATCAATCCTGTATGAGCAACATGCGAGCCAATAAATCGGCTTGACTTATTTGTTACGACAGAATTACCAACCCACCACCCGTAAGTGACGTCTGGGTTTCCGTAGGACTGCATAATTGAGGAAATTGAAGTCGAAATTTGACCCACCTTACATTTAGTGCAATAAATTTGCTTGAAATCGTAAAAGGTCTTTATTTAATCCCAAAAGCAAATTAGTAGAATAGCCATAATGAATCTTTGATTTTTCTTATAGACGCAGTGTCAGATATGGTTTTGAGAACCTTTGGAAATATCACTAAACTTTTTGCAAATAGTTAAATCAATAAAAAGCCCCCGCAATTTTTTGCAAGGGCTTTAAAAAAATTAGATTTTTAGGAATTAGCTGTTAATCAAGCGTGATTTTTGCACTATCCAAATTTGCAACAGCATTTGTAACTCTTCGAAAGTCAAAACCTAATGCTCGTATTGCGTGCCATAAATGACCTTGTAAAAAGAAGAATCCAAAATAGTAATGAACATTAGTCAATGCAGCTCGCGTGGTATGACCTGCAAATGCGTTGCTATCACTTACATCAACTGTATCAATCCAATAAGGAGAAATTCCAAATTTCAAAGCCAAAGGCTCTCCATACCAAGCCTCTGGGTAAACAGTTGTATTGGTTGCACACCAGAAAGCTGCGACAATAGCCATCCAACCAATTCCTGCGAGAGAAAAAGAAAGTACAGCTTCAGCAGAAAGAATATTCTTTCCTTTGAATTCGGTGTACTCACCAACTTGCTTAGTAGCAATATGGAAAGCTCCACCGGTAATCTCAACAAATGCTAAAAAAGCATGGCCGCCCATAACATCCTCAAGACTATCAATAGCAAGGAAATCAAACTGATGATTCCAGATATTGGTCAAATTAAGGTTGTACTCGACTTGTCGAACAGTTCCTATCGCAGGGTCATAAATTCCATGAATTCTGGCCCATTCAACAAACGCGATACATGCCACACCAAAGAAAATCAAATGATGGCCAAGAATAAATGTCAAATTATCAGGATTGTCCCATTCAAGCTTAAATTTTTGAGTGGTTGGGCCAGGTCCTTCAGCTAAATCTCCATCAAAAATCAAGGAGTGAGAAAGAGCACCTCCTGCATAAACAAGTGAAGCGATAATGTGGACAATTGCTACTGACGCAACATTCACACCGGTCCAAACACCTGCTTCATCAAAGCCAATTCCAATTGAAGCTAAATGGGCAAGAAAAATAGAACTTTGGTGACCCATCGCAATCGAGGGATCGAATCTAGCTAGTTCCCATAGAGTGCTAGCTCCTGCGGCAAAAGATATTAGGCCTGTATGACCAGCATGAGCGGCGACAAACTTTCCAGCACGGTTAGTAACCCTTGAATTACCAGCCCACCAACCATAGGTGACATCCGGGTTTCCATAGGTCTGCATATAAGATCAGGGGGTGGAATATATTTTCCAGACTACAAGTTAGTAGAGTTTTTAACTATCAAAAACCTAATTAAACAACCTTTGATTAATAATGAAATATCATTTTATACCTACATATAAGTTCAACTTAACATTCAAATTTGTAAATATAGTTACATAATTAATATAAGATATAAGTTAATACAAAATTACCAAATTATTCTATAAGCATAGCTTAACTATATTCTTGATAAGAAGTATTGATTGGAAGAGCGCAAGGCACTCTTCCTTAGTTGACAGAGAAACGAACTTCGACTTCAATTCCTATCAACATGATCTGTCATAACAAACTTCAATCCAGAGTGTGAGAGATAAATCATATGTTTTGTATATCCAAAACATATGCATATTCTAAAGTTGTTTATAAATCAATTAAGAACTTAGGGATATACGAACATTAATATAAAAATGTTTCGTGTAATGTATTATTTGATTTTAGTAAGATCATATCCAACTAATAAATTCATCTGATATTGATCGCATAATTGAAATGGCATGGGAGGATAGAACACCTTTTGAAGCCATATATTTTCAATTTGACCTAAAGGAAAAGGAAGTAATTCAATTAATGCGATCAAAACTAAAATCATCTTCCTTTAAAATTTGGAGAAAGAGAGTTACTGGAAGAAAATCTAAACATGGCTTCCCTGCATACAAAACTAGATTTAGATCATCAAATCAAAAATGAAAAAGGTCAACAAAAAATTGCCCAAAGTGCCAACGAGATTTTCAATTCAAAGAGATGTAGAATAAGAAAAAATAAAACTCTTCTTATGGAAGAGTTTCACATCTAATAAATTTTTCAGTTAGTATATAATAAAATTTTTATCTTAATTACATTAATCAAGTAATTAAAATTATTTAAAAGTGAAAAAAATATTTCTTGTTTTCCCAAATCAACTTTTTAAAATAAAAAATCAATTTATTGACACTAAATATATTGCCTTAATTGAAGATAGCTTGTTTTTTGGTTGCGATAGCGAATGGAACCTGAAATTCCATTGTCAAAAAATTATTTATCACAAAGCTACTATGGATGCGTATGGAGAGAAACTCAAAGATCGTGGTTATAATTTAATTCACATAAAACACAAAAAAGAAACAAGAACTGAAAATAATCTTAACTATTTACTAAAAAAAGATTTTAATTATTTCATTACTTACGAAGTTTACGATTGGTCTTTAGAAAAGAGAATTAAAGATTTCTGCTTGAAAAACAATTGTAAGTTAGAAATAATAAAGAATGAAATGTCCATAACTAGTCAAGAAATAGTAGAAGAGACAATTAAACAAAAAAAAATACATGGAATGCAGAGATTCTATAAAAAACAAAGACAAAATCTAAATATTCTAATTAATAAAGATGGTTCACCAATAGGAGGAGAATGGAGTTTTGATAAAATGAATAGAAAAAAGTTGGCCAGTTCAATTCAAGTTCCAAGAGTCCCAACTATAAAATCGAACAAGTTCATCGAGAAAGCAAAGAAGGAGATAACTAAAAATTATATGGACTATCATGGGAAACATGAAACATTTAATTATCCTGTAACTCATGAAGATGCTGAAGATTGGTTAGATAATTTTCTAATTGAAAGATTTAATCTATTTGGAGACTTTGAAGATGCAATAAATTCAAAACATAGAATACTTTGGCATAGTGTACTTTCTCCATTGCTAAATACTGGTTTACTGACACCCAAGCAAATAATCGAAAAGCTTCAAAATTTTTACCAAGATAACAACATAGCAATCAATTCATATGAGGGTTTCATAAGACAGATCATTGGATGGCGTGAATTTATCTTAATAATTTATCAACGTAATAATTTGGAACTTAGAAATGGTAATTTCTGGGGATTTAAAGAAAAGGAAATACCTTCATGCTTTTATACTGGTGAGACTGGAATAAAGCCATTAGATAATTCAATAAAAAATATCCTAGAAACTGGTTATGCTCACCATATAGAAAGGCTAATGATAATTGGTAATTTAATGCTTCTTTGTAGATTCCATCCAAATCAAGTTTATAAATGGTTTATGGAATTATTTATTGATTCTTATGATTGGGTTATGGTTCCTAATGTTTATGGAATGAGTCAATTTGCAAATGGTGGATTATTTACTACTAAACCTTACATTTCAGGGTCTAACTATATCAGGAAAATGTCTAACTATCCATCGGAAGATTGGTGTAATATATGGGATGGTTTGTTTTGGACATTTATAGACGACTATAAAAATATTTTCAAAAAACAATACAGACTATCAATGATATTAAGGAATCTAGAGAAAATGGATACTCATAAAAAAATTAGACATAGAAATAGAGCCAATGAATTTATATATAAACTTACGTGAAAATTCCAAAATTAAAATTGAAATCTTCTTAAAATCATTGTCTAGGTTTTGTTCTCATTTCAATAGACCACTCTCGAAAAAGATAGAAATAACTATAATAATATTTTGCTATTAAATGTGAAATTGAAGATTGGTGATAAAATTCCTTCATTTTCTCTAGAAGATCAAAATGGGAATGTCAGAACACCAGATAAATTCAATAAGCCCTTAGTATTGTTCTTCTATCCCAAAGACGATACTCCTGGCTGTACAGTTGAGGCTTGTGGATTCCGCGACAAATATGACCTGTTCAAGATTTTAGGAGCTGAGGTTTGGGGGATAAGCAATGGGAATAGTAGAAGTCATCTTGAATTTGCTATTAAGCATAAACTTAAGTACCCATTACTTTGTGATCTAAATAATAATCTTAGAAAACAGTTTGGAGTTCCTAAGACTCTTGGATTTATTGAAGGAAGAGTCACATATATAATAAATTCACAGGGAATAATAATACACATATATGAAGATTTGCTGAACGGAGCAGCTCACATTAAGGAAGCAATCATAGCATTAAAAAAAATTCAGAATAAACCAAGATAATATAAATTATAAGTTAAATGAATGTTTTTAAAGAATAAGAAAAAATTAGAAGATTTTATTCAACACAACCTTATCTCATATCACAAATTAAGAAACTATGATTATGGAATGGGAAATCTAAATAATGTATCTGAGATTTCTATATACATTAATCAAATAATATTGAAATTAATATTAATTTCATTTAAAGCCAAGAAGATCTAACCTTCTGAAAATGCGAAAACTAATTTTTATAAATTTAAAAATTAGTTTTACAACCATAAAAACTTTATAATATGTATACGTTAGTATTTAAAAAGATATTTTAATTTTTTAAATATTCAACACCCACGATTTAAATAATTGATAATTAAGATAAGATGAATAAATAAAACCAAGATGATTAGACTCAGTGAAATAGAAGAACAGGAAAAAAGAAGATTCTTAATCACTGGTGCTAATAGTGGTCTTGGTTTTGAAACATCTAAGTTCCTTCTAAAGAAAGGGGCAACAGTAATAATGTGTTGCCGAGACTTAGTCAAAGGGGAAAAGGCAAAGCAAGAACTTTTAAAATTTAATTATTCTGGGAATATAGAATTAGCTGAATTAGATTTATCTGATTTAACAAATGTAACCAATTTCACTCTGTTTATCAAAAATAAATTCGATTACATAGATGTTTTAATCAATAATGCTGGAATAATGGCGCCTCCAAAGACTCTAAGTAAGCAAGGCTTTGAAATTCAGTTTGCTGTTAATCATCTTTCCCATATGTACTTAACGGTAGAACTATTACCAATGCTTAAAGAAAGAACTAATTCTAGAGTTGTTACCGTAACTTCAGGCGTTCAATATTTTGGAAAAATAGATTGGGAAGATTTACAAGGAAATCTTAAATACGATAGATGGGCTGCATATGCGCAAAGCAAGCTTGCAAACGTTATGTTTGGTTTGGAACTTAATTTAAAACTCAAACAAAATAATTCCAAAACATCTTCATTACTTGCTCATCCAGGCTTTGCGCGAACAAATTTACAGCCAAAGTCAGTAGAGGCAAATAAATCATGGAAAGAAGCATTTGCTTATAAACTTATGGATCCTATGTTTCAGAGCGCAAAAATGGGAGCCTTGCCTCAAATAGCAGCAGCTACATTACCTAGTGCTAATGGTGGAGAACAATATGGTCCAAGATTTAACTTTAGGGGAATCCCAAAAATATGTAGAAATGCTCCACAAGCATTAAATCAGAATTCCAGAAAAAGATTGTGGCTCATAAGTCAAGAGCTTATAAAAGAATTTATTCCCTCTTAAAATAAAGTAAGCAATTTTTCTCCTTTATCGCATATCTCTTGCTGGGATGGGCAATCTATTTTACCGGTCCAATTAATTAAACCTTTTCTAATTGAACAATTACATTTATCCACACCAATAAGTTCATTAAGTTCTTTACCTGTCCAAGGGGTTGGATCATCGCTAAGGATTACTTCTCTCAAGCGAGTAGTAAAAAAATGATTTAACTGGTCATAAACTTTTATATGATTAAACAAGTCAGAGAAAGCCTTTTCCTTATCTTCAATATTTCTTTTTTCAACTTCTTTATCAAAAACACCTCTCATAAATTTTGAACAGTTTATTGCTTCTTTGTTAGTAAAGGGCTTTATTCCCTGACTTATATATTCTCGATTTCTTACAATTGATTCAAGCGATAATAAACGTTCTTCTAGATCCATGATTTTCTTAGAAGAATTATTATCCAAGTTCTGAATATCATTTTCAGACAATGACTTTGTTACTAGGTCAGTAATATGCTCCGTTAGACTCTTCCCGGACATGATTGCCTGCCTCTTGACTTTCGTTAATAATTCTTTTGATATTTTGATATTGAACTGACTTTTAGTCATTTATTCTTCAATATGAATAGATCAACTATAATGAATATTTTTATAATAACAATAGTAATGTTTACTAAAAAAATTCACATCCTAACAAAATAAAGAGCTCTAAATAACTAAAAATATTTAGCTAGCCAATATAGCCATACTAGTAAAAGAGCCTACTGAATTCAATATATTTAACTAGCTAATATAGTTTCCATAGTCGTATTAGCTAGTATCTATAAATACCAAATTTTATTGCTAATAAATTTAATAGCTCAATTTATATTGTCAGAATTGAAATTTGGAGGCATTAAATCAAATGCCATGACAATTCTTTCTGTATCAGTCGAAAAAGGGATAGTCCTATGATGAAGAGAAGAAGGAAAAAGAATCATGTCCCCCGCTTTAGGCTGATAAGTTAATTGAGGAATGTTTTCATGGGAATAGTTCGCTCCATTTAAACTAAATTGAATCGCTCCTCCATCATTATCCTGAGAGGGGACAACCTTCAAATAAATTACTCCGCTTAGCCAACCAGAAGTATGAATATGAGAGCCTTGATATCCCTGCTTATGCAATATAAAATGCCATCCAAACAGCTTTTTATTGATAGGCCATTGATCTATATATTCACTTGAATCGAATTTAAATTTTGAAAAGTTTCAAAGTAATTCACAGAGTCTAAGTTATGCTTAGGCTTAATAATATACAAGATAAACTATTTACAATTAAAATAAGTATTAATAACTTAATTTATGTGGATTTAATGTTTGTATATTTCTTATGTTCTTCTATAACCTTAATAGCTGGCTGAAGCATCTGACTATAGTTTTTCCATCCTCCAACAGATTTAGGATTAATGGGGGAGCGAACCTGAACAGTACTCGCAGTCGAAACCGGACGGGGATTTAAATGAGGTGATAAATATGAATCGTTCCATTCCCAACCTAACCATTCTATTAAAGATCTAATCTCATTATTAGGATATTTCACTAATAAATCGTAATTCACTTCACGAATTTGTGATCTAAATCTATTTTTATATTCTGTCATTATCTCTTCTTGATCTAAATAAACTTTTGCACAATCAACCAAAGAAGATGAGTATTCATTTCCACTAACAAAATGTGCTCGAAAAATCGATAATATATTATCTAAAGGATTTCTAAAACAATGTAAGATTTTTGCATTAGGTATTTGACTTGCAATAATCCCTACGTATCTATAATTATATAACCATTTAATAGTCTTTATCTTTGATTTACTCTTATATTTGTCTACCCTTTTCAAATACAAATCAGCTAATGGTATTCGTTTATCAATTCTCATCCACTCCAAAAAAGATTCCTCAAGGACATTAATCTCACCGAGACCTTCAACATTAATATTCATACTAATAATAGATTCTAATAATGTAGAACCACTTCTTGGCATCCCTACAATAAAAATATTATCAGTTAATCTTAATGATTCTTGTTTCCTAATTTGATTATTATCAGATTCAATCATCAATGCTCTAGATTCTTTTAAATAAGTTTTAAGATTGAATGATTTAAGATCAAGTTTAATATCATTTGCTAGTTGAAGGTATTTGGAGCTTTCCTTATATTTCTTTTCATTATGAAGGAAGCCCGATCTTGCAAAGTAAATATCAACTAAGTCTTTCTTTCCCTTATTGATTAAAATATAATCAGAAAAAAGCCTTTTTTTCCAAATACTAAAATTGTTTGAGGATTTAAGTGTTGAAAGGTAATAGTATACTTTAACAAGATCAGGATTTAATTCAATTGCTTTAAGGAAAGATATTTCTGATTCTCCTAATTTTCCAAGTTCTCTCAATATAGTTCCCAGATTCACATATGCCTCAGCACAATTAGGTTTTAAGTCAATGGCTTTGGAAGTTGATATTTCTGCTTCAACTAATTTACCTGCTTCTCTCAATATATTTCCAAGATTAGAATGTGCCTCTGCATAATTTGAATTAATTTCAATGGCTTTGCAAGTTGATATTTCTGCTTCAACTAATCTCCCTGTTTCTCTTAATATGTTTCCAAGAACTAAATAAGATTCTGCTGAATCTGGTTTTAATTCAATTGCTTTGCAAATAGATTTTTCTGCTTCAATTAATTTTCCTTGCTCTCTCAATATGATTGCCAAATTGGAATGAGCCATTACAAAATTTGGCTTAAGCTCAATAGCATGACAAGTTGAAAGTTCTGCTTCTTTTAATCTTCCAAACTTTCTTAATATATCTCCTAGATTTAAATGTGCATCACAAAAATCAGGTTTAAGCTCTATCGCCTTACGAGTAAATATTTCTGCTTCGTCTAATTTGCCAATTTGCTTTAATATTGTTCCCAAATTGGAATAAGCGATAGGGACATCAGGCTTTAGTTCAATTGCTTTGCGTTGTAATATTTCTGCTTCTTTAAATTTACCAAGATCTTTCAAGATAATTCCATAATTAGAAAAGACTCTGTAATCATTAAAATTTTGCTTCAGACAATATTCATAGGTTCTTTTTGCTTCAGAAATATTACCTTGTAGCTGAAATTTTATTGCTTGATTAATTATCTCTTCTTTTGAAGGTTTAGGGAATGAATTGGTAGATATATCAATGTTAGTGCTTGATTCGTCCAAAATTGATGGGACTGAGAATGTAATTTGTGTTCTTCTTTCATTCTTATAATTCATAGTTTTATAAATGACTGTAGAAATTTCTTAAGTTATATTCCTAATGAACTAGGAATAGGTTGTACAGAATGCTAGGTAAAAGCATATGCTAATGCACTAAATAAAGATTGCTAAAGTAAGTTAAGAATAACTTGAAACAACTAGAATCCTATATCAACCCGTAAATTACTCTTAATATATTAAGATCCATCTAATTTGATTTGTAATTTATCACATGGTCAATAAAACTTATAAATATCTTAAATTAATAATGAAAATATAATACCCATTTTTTCAAATATTGGTGACAATCCTCAAAATATCTCTCATAGTTTCTCCACTTTTTAATAGATGACTTGTATAAGGGCTGAATAACCTGAGTGGAAGAGGGAGTGTTTATTTTCCCTCTATCTAGTGCAGTCTTCTGGTAATTCTTAACATTTTCATTCCATTCTAACTCTAAGAAATCTAATATTTTGAATATATGATGATCAAAGTTCTCTATAAGATGTTCATATTTAGATGTTATATAATCAAAAGTAAGTTCATTCTTATATATATCCCAAGCATCCATAACCTGATCATACATGATTGAAGTTGATTTAAGATTTACAAAATTAATCATTGCTGTATTTGACTTGAACAACTGTTGAAAACAAGATAAAACAGTGTCATAGGGATGTCGATGTACAAATATAATTTTTGATTTAGGAAATAAAAGATTAATCAATGGAATTGATACCGTATTAAGTGGCATTTTATCTATAACTAGTCTTGTATTCTTACATCTATAATTATTTAAGAGTGTATAGTATTTATTTTTAAGAGATATAATATTTTGATCGGAAATTTCTGAAATGTTTTCTACCTTAACTTTAAAATCATCTTGAATTATTCTTTCAATACTTGTAATCAAAGGTTTCTCTTCTATTACTTCAATATATGGATGACTTCTAAGTACTGTATCTAATAGAGTAGTTCCAGAACGTGGAAATCCAAGTAGGAAACAAAGTCTATAATCTGTAGGTTGTTCATTTCTTTTCTCTAGCCTTATATTTATATTCTTACAATTTTTTTTATAAGAGTTGATACGATTAAGATATGAATCCTTCGATATATTGAGGTAACTAGGATCCTCCTGACTCTTTGCAAAGAAAGAATAAGCCAAGTCATAATTACACAGTTTATCTTCAATAAATCCCCTAAGGTTCCAATAGTTCAATCTTATTCTTATGGAGCTATTATATAGCCATTGAGAAGATATCTTATCAATTAGATTTTTGGATTTCTGATACTCTTTTTTTCTATAGGAAAACTTCGCACTAAAGAGAAACCATTCATTAGATATTAATTTTATATTACTAAATTCTTTCAGACATTCTTCTAAGCTTTCTAGATCATTTATTGATTCAAATAGGCTTAATAAATTAATATAGGCCTCTGCAAAATCAGCTTTAAGTGCAATTGCCTTGCGAAGACATACTTCTGCTTCCTTGGAATTGCCAAGATCCTTTAAGATAGCTCCTAGGTTAGAATATGCTTCTGCATAATTAGGTTTAAGTTTTATTGATTTTCGTAGTGATACTTCTGCTTCTTGTAATTTATTATATTCTTTTAATATAGCCCCATAATTAGAAAAAACTCTATAATCTGCTAGACCTTTTTTTACACAAATCTCATAATATTTTGCCGCCTGCAGAATATCACCTCGAACATGGAAATTAATTGCTTGGTTAATTAATTTTTCTCCAGAGTTTATATTAATGCTATTGGTTGAGACGTAAACATTATCTTCAACTCCTGCTGAATTTAATGGGACTGAAAATGTTTTTACTTCTTTGAATTGATTATTATTCGTCATATCATTTTCATTTTTACTATTCACAGTTGAATGACGAAAAAATAGTTCGTTAAAAATTGAGTTAATTATATATCATTCTAGTGAAATTATATTTACTGAGATAGAAATAAGAAAATCTGAAATCAAAAGCTGATCAAATACTCAGACAAATTCTATTTTTAATTCATTTGACACTCTTGTCATAACTTCGCCCCAGTTGTGTCTTTCTTTTTGACGAAATAATCTCATAGATGGATACCAAAAAGTACTTTCACTATTCAGCCCCCATGTCCAAAAAGGAATATCTCTTAGCAGAAGCCAAACCTTACTACCCATGCCACCTGCTAAATGAGCTATTGAAGTGTCATTAGTAATAATCAAATCACAATTTTTGATTATTGCAGCATTTTCAAGGAAATCCCAAATACAATCAATTTTTCTTTGGGATTTTACAAATTGATCCTTAAATGAACAATTCTCCAATTGCTCTGAACCGAATCCTCTTTGCAATGAAAGCATTGAAACATCATTTTCGTCTACGATCTTTGAGAAGAGCTCAAGAGGAATTGATCTGCCTTTGTAATGTTTTTCTGTATCTTTATCTCCTTGCCAATTAATCCCAATAATTGGTCGTCTCTCCTGAGACAAAATTTTCTCCCACTTATTAATTAGAATATCTGTTGAATGTAAATATGGAACAGAACTAATAGGAGTTTTTGGATTTACCTTTAAATACTTAGGAATTGATAAAAGTGGAAACCAGCTTCCTTCTAATACATTATTAGCCTGATCTTTATTTAAGGGATTAGAGTCAATCGCTGATGCTTTTATCAATGAATGAAGCTTTTCCTGAGCGCAAAAAGAAATATCAAAACCTTTATCTCTCAGATAAGGAATATAGCGCATATATTGAAGAGTATCCCCTAAACCTTGCTCAGAAACGACTAAAATTTTTTGTTCTTTAATTAACTCGCTACTTTTATTTCTTCTGATTTTCGGATTAGCATAGTATTTAGTCGGGATTTTCTTTTTATCTCTAAATTCATAATGAATAAGACCAGAATCATAATTACCTTGTAAAAGTTCTATTGTGCTTAGGTTGTACAAAGGGTCATAATAATTTGGATTAATTTGAATAGCTTTCCTTAATGACTTTTCAGCTTCTTTAAATTCTCCTAAATCTCTTAAAATAATGCCTAAGTTATTATGAGATTCTTCCATACTAGAATCAATCTGAATCGCCTTATTCGTGAAAAATTCAGCTTCCTTAAATTTATCTATATCTTTGTATAAGCCTCCAAGATTTGAATATGCCTGTGCAAAATCAGGTTTTATTTGAATTGCTCTCTTGAAAGAAAGTTCTGCCTCTTTTATCTTTCCTAAAACCTGAAGGATATTCCCCATATTGAATAAGTATATTGGGTTATCAGGTTCTATTTTATTAGCTTTTAGAGTATGAAATTCTGCTTCTTTTAATTTACCAAGATTTTTCAATATATTTGCAAGATTATTATGTGCCATTGCATAATTAGGTTTGTATTCAATTGCAGTTCGAAAGGATAATTCTGCTTCCCTATCTTTCCGAAGATCACTAAATATATTACCTAAATTAAAAAAAGCATCGGGGGAATCAGCTTTAAGTTCAATAGCTTTACGAATTGATATCTCTGCTTCTTTTAATTTACCAAGATCTTTTAATACGATTCCTAAGTTTAAATGAGCCTCTGGGAGGTCAGGGGACATTTGAATAGCTCTTTGAAGGGATGTTTGAGCCTCTTCAAACTTGCCAAGATCTCTCAATATAGTTCCCAAATTAACATAAGAAGTTGAAAAATTAGAGTTAAGTTCTATTGATTTACGTTGTAGTCTTTCTGCTTCTTCTAATTTACCAAGATCTTTCAAGATAATTCCATAATTAGAAAAAACTCTGTAATCATTAAAATTTTGCTTAAGACAAAAATCATAAATTTGTTGTGCTTTTAAAATGTTACCTTCCAAGTGAAATTGGATTGCTCTCTTGATTACTTTCTCTTTAGATAGATCACTAGTAGGATTAATAATCTCATTAAGATCTACTGAAGCAGATGGAACAGTAAATATTTTCGTTTGATTAATACTATTCATTTCATCCACTTTTTCACCAGAAGCATCCATTGTGTCTTGTTTTTCTTATGAATAGGTATTTTAAAACCATAGTTTATACATGATCTGCTCAATAAAGTTAAAGTTGTTTACTTATTGATAAAACCATCGTTTTTATAGTTTCAAAGTTATCTAGCATTTAATTAGAGATTTATAACTAAAAACAATAGGAATGGCTAGAGTCATAAAATCATGAGTAAAAACATAATTGTTATGAATAAACTTCTTATAAAAAAATTAGATAAAATTTGAAAAATATAACATAGTTCATATTATATAATGTTAAGTAATCAAAAATTCTATTAGAACTTAAATAAAAGAATTATCCACTTACAAAAAGGCCTAATTTAAATTAAATAATCAACTAAATAAAGGCAATAATCACAAACAAATAAAATAATACGTGGAGATGTTTCATTTGTGTCTTCATAAGAATTATTGTATTACCTTGAATAGTGATAATTGCTCTGCGAACTTTCTTGAAATAGGTTACTAATAATATTATATTTAAAACTAATTTAATGAGTAATATAAATCAATTTAGAGAAATGATTAAAAGTCTGGAGAGCGAAGATTTATCTGAAATCTGTGAACAATTCTTATTTGATCATGAAGGAGCAATGAAAACATTGTCTAATTACTGTTATAGATTTGGAATGCATATTGGTGATTTGGAAATCAAGAATCATATGTCAACTATGCATTCAAATGGTGACTTTGACCACGTCGTCTGTTTTGGAATAGAGCTTTCAGAAAATCAATTATATAAAAAATTTCATCCAGCATAATAATGTTTTCATCCTCTGAAGAGTTAAGGCTATTTTATAGAAAAACACAATATTATAGCACTAAGAATCTGTATGAACTAGAATATTATTTAAGGTACAATAATAAATCCCTGATATATATTAAAATGCATAGGATAGTCCAAATAATTCTAATTGATCGAGGCGAAAAAACCTTAAATTATCAAAGAATTGAAAAAATTGATTACCTTAATACGTGCCTATCAATCTCAAATCCAATGGGTCGACTAAGCGCAAGAATAATAGGATATATTTGTAAATTTATAAAACAATAGAAACCCTTTGATAGTATATATTTCAACAAAGATTTAGCTCTATCAAGATCTTATTATATTAGACACTGTATTGCCAAAAACAAATCATACTGCTAGTGAGTTTAATCAAAAATACACACAATAAAATGGAGCATTCCAAAAGTATTTCTAAATCAATTAGAAGTTAGATCTTTATATTTTTCGGACTTTCCTAAAACATCAATAGCAGGCTGAAGCATATCTCTGTAATACTTCCATCCTCCTAAAGAATTTGAATTAATTGGTGATCGAACTTCTACACTGCTCGCAGTTAAAACTGAGCGTGGGTTAAGATGCGACATAAGATATGATTCATTCCATTCCCATCCAAGCCAAGAAATCAAAGATTTAATTTCTTTATTAGGATTACTTACTAAAGATTCATAATTTAAGTCGTATATCATTGAATGAAATATATTCTTATATTGATTCATTATTTTCTCTTGATTTAAATAAACTTTTGCACAATCAGATAAGGAAGAGGAATAATCATTACCTATGGCAAAATGTGCTCGATAAATTGAAAGTATATTATCTAAAGGATTTCTAAAACAATGAATTATTTTAGCATTTGGTATCCCCTTACATATAAAACCTACATATTGATAATTATATAACCATTTATTAGTTGTAATTTTGCATTTAGTATTATTTTTATATACTTTCTTCCAATATAATTGAGCAAGATTAGAGTCTTGATTTACTTTTCTATTCTCTAAAAATACTTCTTCCAGAATATTGATCTCTCCTAAATCATCAACACTACTATTCATACTAAGAATAGATTCAACTAATGTTGAGCCACTTCTTGGCATCCCAACAATAAATATGCTTTCTGGACAATTTGGATATTTATTATAATTAGTCTTTTCTTTATCTGATTCAATTTGCAAGACTTTAGATTTATTTATTAAAGTACTATAGTTTGATGGTTTATAATCAAGTTTAAGTCTATTTGCTAATTGAAGATATTTAGCACTTTCTTGATAATTTCTCTCTTTATGAAGAATGTTTGATCTAGCGAAATAGATATCAACCTTATTTTTTTTTAACTTGTTTTCTAGTATGGCCTTGGAGAAAAGTTGTTTCTTCCATTTGTTTTGTTTATTTGTGTGTTTTAGAGTAGATAGGGATACGTATGCAATCGAGAAATCTGGATTAATTTCAATCGCTTTAAGAAGTGATAATTCTGCTTCTTGTAGTTTGCCAAGATTTCTCAATATTGATCCTAGATTTGAATGTGCAATTGCAAAATCTGGCTTAAGTTCAATCGCTTTACGAGTACATGATTCTGCTTCTTTTAGTTTGCCAAGATCTTTTAAGATATTCCCCAAGTTTAAATAAGCACTTGCATAGGAAGGTTTAAGTTCAATCGCTTTACGAGTACATAATTCTGCTTCTTGTAACTTACCAAGATTTCTCAATATTGATCCTAGATTTGAATGTGCAATTGCAAAATCTGGCTTAAGTTCAATCGCTTTACGAGTACATAATTCTGCTTCTTTTAGTTTGCCTTGATCCTTAAATATATTACCCAAATTAGAATATGCCTCTTCAGAGTCAGGGTTAATTTTAATCGCTTTGATTAAGGATTTTTCTGCTTCAAGTAAATTACCTAGACCATATAATATGACTGCATAGTTGAAAAAAACTATATGGTCATTCAAACCTTGATTGATACAGTATTGATAATATTTTTCTGCTTCTAAAATCTTACCCTGCATATGGAATTCAATTGCTTGATTTATTATTTGTTTATTAGAAGAATGAGATAGAGCATCATTAGTAATAGATATCTGCTCATTAAGTTCTCTTAAAAAGGATGGGACTGGGAATGTTGGTGATTCAGTGAATTTGTTATTACCACTTTTTTCCCTATCACTGTTTTCCATTCTTGCCTTCTATAATTTCAAATAAATATTCTAAATTTTAAACTTAAATTCTATATCCAATTAATTTGGTTTTTAATTGAAACAAGTTAAGGCTTCAAAAATAAACTTTGCTTAACTCAATTATGCATCCAACAAATAAAAACATGAAAATCATAAGTCAGCAGCAAGAATAAGGTTACAGGAGACAAAATTGTTGTTCAAATTCCAAATCGAGCATTTGATCTGATTGCTATTCAGGAATAAATCAAAAAATATTATAAATTCTTATCAAAACGCACTTCTATTGGGGAAATAACAAATCAAATAAGAAAAATTAATCCTACCCAGCAAGAATACTAATTTCCAATGGAAAAAGTTTGGTGAGTTTACCGATCATAAAAAATATTCTAATTGGCTAAATTTCATTCGTCAGTTTTCTGAC
>QCJC01000004.1 GCA_003216275.1 Prochlorococcus sp. AG-402-P18
AATTTGTTCTTTAATTCGTAATTTCCTTTTTACTACTTTTGAATGCCTCTTTCATCCTATTGATGTTCGGCTTAATGTTTTCAAAACCAAGAAGGCTTCCAGGATTAATATCCCAGCTTGCTGAGAGTATCCCATAACTTAATCCTAATAAACCAACAAGAAAACACATGGCCGAACTAACTAGTGTGAGTGTTGGTGAAATTTCTGCAATGCCTTTGGTTATTAAAAAATAACTTCCAACAAATACACCCATGCCACTAATAGTTGGTATTCCAGTAGTGAAGGCAATTCTCCTTGCCATTCTGTTTGCTACATATTTTGGTATTCCAGAAGATTGTTTATTTTTAGTATTTGCTGGTTTTATTTTTTCAATTGTGGGTGTAGCACTCTTGCTAGAAAAGCCTTCTTTAGATTCATTAGATTGTAGTCTTTTGCTTTTATTCTTCCCTTTCATTAGTTTTAAGAAAAATTATTTACAGTCATTATCCCCTGATGGATAATTTTTCAATTAGCTCAATATATCTTTTTTCACTTTTGTTCCTTACGTAACTCAAAAGTCTTTTTCGCTGTCCAATCATTTTTAATAAGCCCTGCCTGGAGGAAAAATCATGGATATTGCTTTGGAGATGCTTGCTTAACTTTGTTATTCTCTCGGTAAGCATTGCAATTTGAACTTCTGCAGAACCAGTATCAGTGGGATGTACTTGATGAGTGTTGATTAGCTTTTGTTTTTCTTCTGTGCCAAGTGACATTGTGATTCTTAGTTTTTATTAATACATGTTAGTTTAATTTAATCCATCACCTGCCATCAAGTGGCCTTTTGACTCAATCTTATAAGGATCTCCTTCAGATGTTTATCCATTAGATCAGCTTTAGCTTTCGGAGAGAGTGAATTCATTTTTTGAATAGCATCAATTTCTTTAGTTTTTATAAATTCTAATGAATCATTTATTTCATTTTCTACGTATCCAAGTGAATTGAGAATTGATTTGATTTCATCAATATATTCAGAACAGGAACTCGATGACTTTGTATTCTTATAATTAGGTATTACTTCAGTATTGTTCTTAAACTGTTGAAGCTTATTCTTTAATTCTACTACTAGTCTCTCAGCTATTCTTTTGCCAATACCCTGAGAATTAGTTAAAAGGTTTAAATTACTTTCCTCAATTGCCTCAACTAATTGATTAACCTCAAGGTCTTCTAATAAAGCCATACCAATTTGTGGACCTATACCATTAACACTAATTATTTTCCGAAATAAATCTCTTTGATTAACCTCATTAAAACCATATAGGTTAGTGCAATCATCACGATTTATTTGGTGAATCCAAAATTCTGAGAAACTAGATTCATCAATTATATTTATTTGTTTTGATAATAGTTGTACTTCATAACCTACACCACCAACATTTATGACAACACCTTTTTTTGAGGTTAGATCCCAGTTCTGTATTATTTGACCTTTTAACCAACCAATCATTTATTTATATGATTTATTTATATGAGATAGTGTCGTAATAAATAATAATTTAACCACCGTCAATTTCACATCCCACCATTGATCCCCCTATGACGCCGGCAGGGATAGCCCACCAACGATCTTTACCTCTGGATATTGCCGTAGCCAATCCACCACCTAATATTCCTCCAGCTATTGTGCCTTCAGAACAATCATTATTATCAAATTCATTTTTTTCTGTTGCTGAGTTGGTTCCTGGACAAGGGACTTCTACGGTCTCTTCCCATTTTTTGACGTATCCAGGATCATTTCTTGTCCCTGGGATGTATTCCTCTCTGTATTCGTTTCTTGTACAAGTTCTGCTAGAAGAAAAACCCCGTTGATATTCATCTGCATGAATCGAAGTAGATCCCGTATAAATAAGAAGGATTGATAATATTGCAGATTTGAAGTTCATATGTGAAGTTACGTTTGTGAGCTTTTAGTTGCACTTATACTAATAATAGTGGATATAAGTACACAAAGACCACCCAAATAAACTGTACTTGATATTGATTCATTAAAAATTAAAAACCCCCATATGCTTGCAAAGATTACTTGAGAATAATTAAGTGAGGCAGCTTGGCCTGCTGGGATAACTTTTAGACCCTGAGTTATACAGACTTGTCCAATTTGTGTGAAGAAACCAATACCTATTATCCAAACCCATTCTATTCCATTTGGGAGTACAAAGTTATTAATTAAAAGTGGTATTGATAATGGTATTGATACTAATGGAAAATAGTAAATTATTACAAGAGGATGCTCTTTGGCAGATAATTTTCTTACACATATATAAGCAAGAGCTGTCATCAAAGCACCTATAATAGCTATTGTAATAGCTATTAAGGTATCTTTAATATTATTACTTGATGACAGTTCTGGTTGGCTAACTAAAATTATTCCTATCCACCCTATAATTATTGAAAAAATTATTCTTTTGAATATATATTCATTTAAAATTAAGTACGCACATATTACTGTAAATGTAGGATAAATATATTGTATTACTGTGGCAGTTGCTATTGGTAATATTGTAAGTGCTTTAAATATACAAAATAGAGCTGTAGTACCTAGCAAACCTCTTACGATTAATAATTTTTTCTGATGTCCCCAAGGATTAATATTACTCTTAAATAACAATAGTCTTGTCATGATTAAGCTAATTCCGGCTCTGGCAAAAACTAATTCTGAAATAGGTATTCTTCCCCCAATTGCTTTAACACAAACACTCATCAAACTAAATGCTAATCCACTACCTATTAAAAATTTGATACCTTGAAAACTTATACCTTTTTTAAATTGATCTAGAATTTGTTTTTCTCTCAATTTCTAAAACTCTTAACTAAATATTTCAGGATCAACTAAAATTATCGCATGACCTCAGCTCGACTACATCCAAGGACAATAGAATCTGTCAAAGAGCGTGTAGATATTGTTGATATTATTGCTGAACACGTTGTCTTAAAGAAAAAAGGTAAGGAATACGTTGGGATATGCCCTTTTCATGATGATAGTAAGCCCTCAATGTCAGTAATCCCTGGTAAACAATTTTATTATTGTTTTTCATGCGGTGCTGGTGGAAACGCTATTAAATTTTTAATGGAGTTTCAGCGTCAAAGCTTCAGTGATGTTGTTCTTGAACTTGCTAAAAAATATCAAGTACCTGTAGATACAGTTGAAGGTCCACAACAAGAAAGAATTAAACAACAAATTTCACGTCGCGAAAACTTATACCGTGTTTTAAAACTTGCTACGGGATGGTTTCGTGATCAATTAAATTCTTCATGTGGCGAAAATGCTCTTAATTACCTTAAAAAGGAAAGACATTTAAGTGATGGAACATTAATCAATTTTGAGCTTGGATTTGCTCCTGATAATTGGGATTCACTGCTTAAATATTTAGTAGATATAGAAAAAGTTAATCTTGAGACAATTGAAGCTGCAGGATTAATTGTTTCTCGTAAGGGAGGAAATGGTTTTTATGATCGATTTCGTAATCGTATTATTGTTCCTATTCATGATAAACAAAAAAGAGTTATCGGTTTTGGAGGAAGAAGTTTAGATGGCTCAGAACCTAAATATTTAAACTCTCCTGAGACTGAAATTTTTGAAAAGGGTAAAAATCTTTTTGGTTTAGATAAAGCGGCTAGTTCAATAAGAAAAAAAGACTATGCAGTTGTTGTGGAGGGTTATTTTGATGTAATGGCGCTCTATGATTCTGGTATTACTAATGTTGTAGCTTCTTTAGGTACTGCATTAAGTCGTAATCAAATAACTCTTCTTTCGCGTTCTACAGATAGTAAAAAAATCTTATTAAATTTTGATTCAGATGGTGCAGGAATAAGAGCAGCTAATCGAGCTATTAGTGAGGTAGAAAATCTCGCAATTCAAGGACAATTAGATTTGAGAGTTCTCCAATTACCATCGGGCAAAGATCCAGATGAGTTTCTTAAAGATAACTCACCTGCTGAATATGAAGCATTAGCTATTAAATCTCCTCTTTGGATGGACTGGCAAATAGATCAATCCTTGAAAGATTTAGATTTAAGTAAGTCCGAACAATTCCAATCAGCTGTTTCTGACTTGGTAAATCTTCTTGGCAAGCTACCTCAAACAGCTATAAGAACTCATTATTTGCAAAAAGCAGCCGAACGGCTCAGTGGAGGACAAGCTAGATTTGCACTTCAATTGGAGGATGATTTACGAAATCAAATAAAAGGACAACGTTGGCATGGTCGTTCTAAAAAACATGAAAAACCTAAAGAGAAAACACTCAGAGAAAGAAGTGAGTCAGATATTCTTTTTATTTATATACATTCTTCTAAACATAGAAGTTTTATCAGAAAAGAACTCCGTTTGAGAGATTTAGATAACTTTGCTATTAATCATCATAGGTTGATTTGGTCGACTATAAGTAATATAGAAGAAAAGATTTTTGGTTTAAAAATTATCGAGGAAATCAATCGTGGTAATGACCATAATAATATCTTAGCTGAAGTGGATCTATCTAAAGATCTTATGGATCACTTTCTGATTAATAATAATGAATATATTCATAAATTAACTCCATTGTTAGATCTGAATGAACTTCGTCAAGCATTTTTAAGCGAGCCTGAATTAGAAATACGTGGAGCTTTGGCTGCACTTGAAAAGCAAAAGTCTTTAAAGAGATGTAGACATCTCATTGAGGCATGGAGTTCACAGAGATTACAAACATTAGAGAACTGTATTTCTTCTCTTATTACTCAAGAGAAAACATCACCTTCCAATACTTTAGATATGGAGGAACGTGTTATTAATATGTTTCAGGATCTAAACAACGATGCTATCAATTTCCAGCAACTTTATTATGCTGAGAGAAAACATATTTTGCATTTAGATCAGCAGCGTTGCGCTAGATGAAATTACATTTAACTTAGTTTACTAATTATGAAAATTACTAAATTCTTTGATTTTGATAAATGTATTCTTTCCAATGACTTATGGCCAAAGTTTATAAACAAAATTGGTTTATCAAAAGCTCAATTGGCTGTTCGTCAATCTCTAGACCTTCAGAATATGCAAGGTACAAGTTTTACATTACCTGTTCTTATTCTTGAAACATGTGGATCTGCACTTGTTAGTTCTGAAGCTGTTAGAAATCACATTGGGTTTAGTAATAGGCAACAAGGTATTTTATTGATTTATAGTTCCAAATTGAACTCTATACAATTACTTCAGGGAAATTAATATCAATTATTTTATAGGCAATATTTGATCAATTCTTTTTTAATTAATTTTGGTCTGTCCTCTAATATATAAGCTTCTTTCTCTTTGTCTTCTTCACCAGAAATCTTTATAGACCCTTTTAAAGCTTTTAACTTTGATGGGTTCATTTTTAAGAATTCTTTACCATTTAATAGTTTTCCATTATTACATTCTTGAGCGACATGAACAGCCTCATGCCTTATTGCTTTCTTTATATGTCTAGAAGTTCTCTCAAAACTATCATTATTTCTTACTCTTAAAGAATGATAATTTTCTTTGATTTTGGCATTTTGGGTACATATTACAACTGTTTTCTTTCTTTTTTCTAAAAAGCCTTTAAATTTTTTTCCAAGTAAACATAAATGTGTATTTTCTTCTATAGAGTATTCGGCTTGTTCAATTATTCTTATAATCTCTAATTCAATCTTATCCAAAAATATAACAAACTCCATTATTTCTTCTTCTTGATTATTCTCTAATATTATTATATCATATTTTATTTTCTAGAAACATGTCAATAATTTTATTTCTTATTAATACATTATTTAACCAGCAATAACAGTTGGGATAGTTGCTATATCTGTCGTTTTTATATTATATAGGTTATTACTACGCTGACTCCAGTTGTTGTCTATTATAGATGGTGCCCAGCTTAATGTATTTCTTCCATATTTTCTATTAATGATATCTATGATTTTATTTAAGTTCTCTTTTTTTAGATCTTCTTTAATATCTTGATTGTTAAATAGTATTTTTTGTTGATACTGATCACTTTGAAGTTTGTGCAATATTATACCCGCTTTTGTTAATTTGTTGTATGGCTTGAATATTTTTTTCCCTAATTCCAAGCTTATTCTTAGCATAAGTATTGAGTCATTGCTTGGTATATCTAGGATTTTACTAGCATGACTTTTGTAGAAATTATTAGAATATTTATTTGTGTTTGTAAATACAGTAATAGCAGAAGCTAATTGATGAGACTTTCTTAGCTTTGCAGTTCCTATTAGTATATATTTACCTATTGCTTGGAGTAATTCTTCGCTTCTATCTATAGGATGTGCAAAACTTCTGCTTACACAGATTTCCTTTCGATCTGAAGGCTTTGATTTTAATGGAATGCAACTAGTTCCTTTTAGTTCATATTGTAATCTTTGACCAATAACACCAAATTTCCGTTTAATTTCGTCACTTGACATGTCTCTAAGTTCTCGAGCATTAGTTATACCTTTTTCCTTAAACCATTTTGTCATCATTGGACCTACACCCCAAATCTTATCTACTTTTATTTGATTTAGTAAATCATCTTTATTTTCTATATTAGCAATATCAAATATCCCTGAATTTTTTTCTACTTTCTTCGCTAGATAGTTGGCAATTTTTGCTTGAACTTTAGTCTTTCCAATACCAATTGATATCGGTATTCCTATTTTTTGAAATATTGTTTCTCTTAATTCTTTTCCCCATCGATATAGTTCTTGATCTTTTGGGCGATCTATTCTTGCAAAGGCTTCATCTATAGAATATATCTCAAGCTCTTCACAGTTTTCTATTAATATTTGCATTAATCGATTACTTATATCGCCATAAAGTTCGTAATTTGAACTTCTTATATTTATATTTAGTTTTTTAAGTTTTTCTTTTAATTTGAAATATGGTTGACCCATTGGGATTCCCATTTTCCTTGCCTCTGAACTTCTAGCGATTATGCATCCATCATTATTTGAAAGTACTACTACTCCTTTACCTCTTATTGAAGGATCTATCATTTGCTCACATGATGCATAAAAATTATTACCATCAATTTGAACTATTGCTTGAGTCATAGAGATTTATTTATTCTTTTTAGTTCATGAATCGAATAAATTGCCACACCCCAAATTTGTATATCTGAATATTGGTATAAATTTATTGCTGGATAATTTTCTTTGTCTGCTTTTAAATAATAATTATCATGATCTTGTATAAGTCTTTTTAATGTGAATTCTCCATCTAAGACAGCAACTACAATATTTCCTGGAGTCGGATTTATGCTTCGATCTATTATCAATAAATCCTTATCATAAATTCCCGCATTATTCATTGAATTGCCACTAACACGTAAAAAGAAAGTGCTGATTGGATTTTTGATCAAGTGTTGATTTAGATCGATTCCTAGCTCTAAATAGTCTTCTGCTGGAGAAGGGAAACCTGCTGAAATAGCTTCTCCTGCTATCGGGATTAATAATTTTGAGCTTTCTTTACTGAAAGAAGCGTACGAGCTCGCCAAATCCATACACATAGAGACACCTTACAATAATAGTACATATGAACTATTATTGTAAGGTGTCTCTGGACTCTAGCCGTTTAATTTTTATGGTAAGGATTGCCTTTGGCAATTGTTGATGCACGGTAAATTTGCTCTATCAATAAAAGTCGAGCTATTTCATGAGGAAAAGTTAAAGGCGAAAGGCTTAGTTGCCATGATGCGGCTCTATTGACTTCAGGACTAAGACCGCAAGGACCTCCAATGGCAAAAATAATATTTTGATGGTGAGGTTCTTGAAGCTTTTTCGATAGCTGAATTGATGTAAAAGACTGACCATTCTCATTCAGAGTTATTAAAGTATCATTTTTCTTTAAGGATTCTTTAATAGCAATGGTTTCTTTCCTTTGGTTGCTATCTTTGAGTTCAATAATCTTTAAGTTAGGTAATCTATTTAAATAGATTTCTATTCCAGATTGGATCCATTTCTTTTTGATCTTGCCAATTGCAATTATCTTAAAGTGAGAAGTATTTAGCATTGATATACGTTTTTATTAATAGACTTAGTCTTCAAGAAGAAGTTGCTTGAATTGCGTATAGAGGTTTATAGATTCGTTGATATCAATCTTGTCTGAATTTTTATTCATGTCTGGGTTTGTATTGGAGGGTGTTTCAAGGCTATTTGATTCAAGTTGTTTTAGACGATCTAGCAAATGGGGAGGAACATTACCATCTGGGCTAATCTCCATCAATTCTCGAAAAAGTTTTTCAGGATTTTCTTCGATTTCAACTGGATGTAAATTCTGCTTTTTAGTTGTCTTTGAATTCTGGAATTCAATTGGTTGAGATTTCAAAATCTCTTTAGGAAGTTTTCGTCCAAGTTCTTTTAAGCGCTGAAGGCTATGGCTATCAAAAGACATTTTTGAATATGTATATTGATTGAAGATCTTTTAATGAGTATATTTTAAATAATTTAGTTTTACATGAGTGAAATATTTGAGCTTGTCTAATCTGGCTTTCAGGATTTACACAGTTGGGTGATAAAGCTTTGAATGATTTTAGACATTTTCCTAGGAAGCGCTTCGGACAGCATTGGTTAAAAGACCAGCGAGTCCTTGATCAAATAGTTAAGGCTGCCAAATTGAATAGGGATGATTGCGTATTGGAAGTTGGGCCAGGTAAAGGAGCTTTAACTGAGAAATTAATTGAATCCCAAGCAAGATTTATTCATGCCATAGAGCTTGATAGAGATTTAGTAGTGGGTTTGAGAAAACGTTTTAAACACCAAAAAAAATTTAGTCTGACAGAGGGGGATATTTTATCTGTCCCATTAGAGGCTGGAAATGGACATAGTATTAATAAAGTTGTAGCTAATATTCCTTACAACATTACAGGACCACTATTAAGCAGATTGATTGGAAAATTAGGAAAAGAGCCTGAAAATAATTTTGAGATGTTAGTTTTGCTTATGCAGAAGGAGTTAGCTCAAAGAATTGTTGCGCTTCCTGGAGATAGTAATTTTAGTGCTTTAAGTGTAAGAATTCAGTTACTAGCAAAATGTCAAGATGTATGTGACGTTCCTCCTAAATGCTTTCAGCCTGCACCAAAGGTTGATTCCAAAGTGGTCTTGATTAAACCATTTATATCAAGTGATAAAGATTTTTATGAGATTGGGAATTTATTGGAGAAACTTTTAAAACTTGCTTTTTCTGGTAGAAGAAAGAAACTACGTAACACGATTGGAAGTTTTGTAACTTCTAACGAACAAATAAAAGATTTTTTTGCCTTCAGAGGTATTAGTCTTGACCAAAGACCACAGGAAATTTCTCCTTCCAATTGGTTTGCTTTGGCAAAAGCTTTAAAAGAAACTTGTATTATTTAAAATGGCAGCTTCCAAGGTAAATGATAACTTTCTCATTGCATTTGCAAATGCAAAAATTAATTTGCACTTGGAGATTTTAGGTATGAGAGCTGATGGCTTTCATGAATTGTCAATGGTTATGCAAAGCATTAATCTTAGTGATCGATTGAAGATGATTAATAGTGAAACTAATAATATTACCCTTAAATCAAATAATAATGAGATTTCTAATGGAAATGATAACTTAATAATAAAAGCTGCAAAGCTCTTGAGGTGCAAAGTAGGGAATCCAGAATTAGGTGTTAATATTGAGCTAGAAAAAAATATTCCGATAGGAGCAGGATTAGCCGGTGGATCTACCGATGCGGCTGCAACGTTTGTTGGATTGAATAAACTTTGGAATTTAAGTCTTGAGATTAAAGAATTAGAAAATATCTCTAAAGAAATAGGTTCTGATATACCTTTCTGTATATCTGGAGGCAGGCAATTATGTTTTGGCAGAGGAGAGGTTTTAGAAAAACTAAATTGTAGAAATTTAAATATGGGAGTTATTTTGGTTAAAAATCCTTTAATACAAATCTCAACACCAGTTGCATATAAAAAATATAAAGAACATTATGGTCATACATATCTTAAAGAAGAAAGGGATTTTGAAATCAAGAGAGATGTTGTCAGATCTATTGACTGGTCAGATGAGAATATATTTTACAATCGGTCAAAAATACAAAATGACTTACAAAAAGTAGTTTTTCCCATGGCATCAGAGGTGGAAGAGTCTTTGAGAATACTTAATAGTTTGCCCGGTTCTATTCTCGTCTCGATGAGTGGTTCCGGCCCCAGCTGTTTTGCCTTATTTTCAAATTATGATGAAGCAAATAAAGTGCTAAAAGAACATTTTAACAAATTTAAAAAAGCTGGTTTATCCGCTTGGGTATGTTCAATGATGTCTAATGGAGTGCAATTGGAAAATGAATTCACCAATTAATGGATTTAAAAAAGGGGCAGACGAATTAGCCTCCTCTGATTCAATTAAGGTTGATCAAACAATTCCTGAATCCAAGAAAGGTCCATTAAGTTTTTTATCCGGTTCAATCACCAGTTTATCTTTCTGCTTTTTAAGTCTATTTATAAGTAAAAAAATAGTCTTATATTTTTCTATTCATAACCTCAATTATTCTTCAGCAATCGCTCAGAGTATTGCTTCAGGTTTTAAAACATTAATTATAGGAATTAGCTTCCTTGCAACTTTTACATTTGGTTTTATAGGACTAGGTTTATTTTTAGTATTTATTCGTAGTTTGATAGAAGTCAATAAGGTAAAAACAGACTAGAATCCGATTATAAAAATTGGCATATTAAGGCATTTGTATGACCCTTCATGATTTGGGACTTCTTGTTTTATTGCTTTCTCCTGGCATGTTGCTTTCCGTATTGCTGTTATTTACTTTTGCGGCAGGTGGGTAATTAGGCACTGTTTGAGATAGCTTGGAATAACAAACCGGTAATCCGGGCTTTCTGTTAAGGCTGTGAAAGGTACTCTTTTATTTAATGCTCTTCGTGAAGCTATTGATGAAGAAATGGCAAGAGATCCTTTGGTTTGTGTAATGGGTGAGGATGTAGGTCAGTATGGAGGATCTTATAAAGTTACGAAAGATTTATATGAAAAATATGGAGAGTTCAGAGTCCTAGATACTCCAATTGCAGAAAATAGTTTTACTGGGATGGCAGTTGGCGCTGCCATGACAGGTTTAAGACCAATTGTGGAAGGAATGAATATGGGTTTTTTATTACTGGCTTTTAATCAAATCTCTAACAACATGGGAATGTTGAGATACACAAGTGGCGGTAATTTTACTATTCCAACAGTTGTAAGAGGCCCTGGTGGCGTTGGTAGACAACTTGGTGCTGAGCATAGTCAAAGACTTGAAGCTTATTTTCATGCAGTACCAGGGATAAAAATTGTGGCATGCAGTACTCCTACAAATGCCAAAGGTCTTATGAAAGCAGCCATTAGGGATAATAATCCTGTTCTTTTTTTTGAACATGTTCTTTTATACAACCTTACAGAAGAATTACCGGAAGGGGAATATATTTGCGCTCTAGATCAAGCCGATTTAGTAAAGGAGGGGAGCGACATTACAATACTGACTTATTCAAGGATGCGTCATCATTGTTTAAAAGCAGTGGAATTACTTAAAAAAGAAGGAATTGATGTTGAATTGATTGATTTAATAAGTCTAAAGCCTTTTGATATGGAAACTATATCTAAGTCTGTTAAGAAAACTCATAGAGTAATCATTGTTGAAGAATGTATGAAAACTGGTGGAATAGCAGCTGAGTTAATGTCTTTAATCACTGAGAATTGCTTTGATGATCTAGATGCTCCTCCTGTTCGCTTATCTAGCCAAGATATTCCTACCCCTTACAATGGAAATCTAGAAAATTTAACTATTATTCAACCTCATCAGATTGTGGAAGCGGCTGTGAAAATTGTTAAAAATCATGGAGTAGATTAACTATGGGTCGAAAGAATTATTGGTTTTTTGTCGTAATCGTTTTTGGAGTATTAAGTGTATTTATATGTACTAATTTACCTTTTCAATTAGGATTAGATCTACGAGGAGGTAGTCAACTTACTTTAGAAGTTCAACCTACTAAGGAAATATCCAAAATAACCTCTTTAGAAATAGAAGGTGTTAAAGCAGTTCTTGACAAGAGAGTTAATGGATTAGGAGTATCTGATTCTCAACTTCAAACAGTTGGCACAAATCAATTGCTATTGGAGTTACCAGGAGAGCAGGATCCTTCCGGTGCAGCAAAAGTTTTAGGAGAGACAGCTTTGTTAGAATTCAGGATTCAGAAAAATGGTACAGAGGTTGAATTGAGAGATTTACAATCACTTCGAAATAGAGTTGAATCTATTATTAACTTATTAGAGGAGAATAAGAATTCTTCTCAATTAATCAAGGAGATTAATGTTAATAATGAAGTTAATAAATTGTTCGATAAATATAATATAAAATCTAATCAGATATTTGATATAGATCAATTCTCTCTTATAAGAAATGAAATAAATAAAGATATAGCAGATCTCTTTGAAAAGACATCTTTGACTGGGAAATACCTAACTAATGCTGGAAGACGTCAAGATCAAAATACTAACAATTGGGAAGTTACCCTAAGCTTTAATAATGAGGGTGGTGATAAGTTTGCTGATATAACAAAATCTATAGCTGGTACCTCTAGGTTGCTTGGAATTGTTATTGATGGCATTTCTTATAGTGAGGCAAGTGTTGGTAAGCAATTTCAGACTGCTGGTATCACGGGTGGAGCCGCTACGATAAGCGGTAATTTCACTGCTGATGACGCTAGGAACTTAGAGGTTCAATTAAGAGGAGGTGCCTTGCCTTTACCTATAGAAATTATTCAAATTAGAACAATCGGACCTTCTCTTGGATCTCAAAACATTCGCTTAAGTCTTTTTGCTGCTTTAACAGGATTGTTCTTTGTAGGTATTTTTATGATATTTATTTATAAATTAGCTGGTTTTGTTGCTGTTTTGGCTTTAGCATTTTATGCACTATTTACTCTCTCTATTTATGCACTACTTCCAGTTACGCTAACCCTTCCTGGTATCGCAGGCTTTATCTTGAGTATAGGAATGGCTGTTGATGCTAATGTTCTCATTTTTGAAAGGCTAAAGGAAGAATTACGCAATGGAAATACTCTGATTCGTTCAATTGATGCTAGCTTTAAAAATGCTTTTTCTTCTATTATTGATGGACATTTAACTACCTTAATTAGCTGTATAACTTTATTTTATTTGGGTACAGGTTTTGTTAAAGGTTTTGCAGCTACATTGGGTATAGGTGTTCTATTGAGTTTGTTTACAGCATTGACATGTACAAAATCAATACTTAAGTTTTTTATGAGTTATCAAGGTCTTAGAAAAGTTTCTAACTTTATAGACCCTAATCTGATTTCTTCTCCATCGATCACCGTAAATAACAACTAATCTTAATCATAAAATTATGAAATCTAGGTTCAATTTACAACTATATACTAACCGAAAGTTTGTATGGCTTGTTTCTTTTTCTTTATCTTTGATATCAATAATTGGCATGATAATATGCATTAATAGACCATCTATTAATGCTCCTTTAAATCTAGGCCTAGACTATACTGGGGGCACACAAATAACTTTAGAGAGGAATTGTAAAAATAATTGCATAGAATTAAACACAAGTGATATATCTATAAATATAAGTTCGTTGAGAAATACAGACAAGAATTTTATTTTAAATACCTCTCCTAATTTAACTAGATCACAGATACAATTACTTGATGATTCAAAAATAATTTCTATTAGACTTCCCTATCTCTCTGCTCAACAATCAGAATCTGTTGTAGCTTTGGTTAATGAATCTTATGGACCATTTATAAATGAAAATACTTCAGTAGAAATAATTGGCCCTAGTCTTGGTAAACAACTACTAAAAAGTAGTTTATCATCATTAATCTTTGCCTTTCTTGGGATAGCTCTATATATAAATTTTAGATATGATCGAAGGTATTCTTTTTTAGCGTTGTTAGCATTATTTCATGATGTACTTATTGTATGTGGTGTATTTGCTTGGTTGGGAATTTTATATAATGTAGAGGTAGATTCATTATTTGCAGTTTCACTTTTAACTATTGCAGGGTATTCAGTAAATAATACTGTTGTAGTTTTTGATAGGATAAGGGAAAAAGGTTTTACAGAGAAAGAATTAAGTTTTAAATATCAGATTGATAATGCAGTGGGTGCAACTTTAACAAGAACATTATATACAAGTTTAACCACACTACTTCCCTTGGTTTGTATATTAATTTGGGGTGGATCTTCACTATATTGGTTTGCCTTTGCTTTAATTATTGGTGTTGTTGCGGGTTCTTGGTCAAGTATAGCTTTAGCTCCCTCTCTTTTATCACTTACAAGAAAAAATGAGATTGATTAGTTGATAATGTATTCTAACTTGATTAAATATTTAAAAACTAATTGTATACCAATTCTCCTTATTATTTTATCCATATATGATTTAAGAGTAGATTTAAGATTACTATTTGATTTCTTTACTTTATCATCTCTTTTTTCTATGCTTTATCATCATCCGTTAGCAATAGCTGTTTTATTAACTAATCCTTACTTTCTCAGACCACATTGATTTAAGTTTTAATCTTAATCATTATTCTTCCATTAGGATTGTTAGCTTTGTCGAAAGTTTTTATTTTTTAGATTTCTTATTTGATTTTGGTTCGATCACAGTTAGTAATTGTTCCATGTGAGTCATTAACTTCTTAACTTCAATTGGTTCTGGTAGTGCTAGTTCTTCTGTTACTCCTAGGTGCATTTTTCTAAGTTCTGCTCTTAGAATCTTTAATGAAGCTTTTACTTCTTCTTTTTTTTCCTTTGCGGTGGCCATAATTTATGACTTAATAATTTTTACATTATACATGATAGTATTAATTCATTCTTGCTTAATTCATATTTGAAATTTAGGAAAATTTAATTTTCATTTATAGTATAGTTGAATTTGACTGTTTGTTTTTGTCTTTTGAATAAAATCCTTTCAGATATGAAAAATAATAAGACTCTTTTTATTAAATCTATAAATGATAAGTTTACCAATTTAACATTATATTCAGTTAAGAACAAATATATATTGCCTCTTGTATTTGTTATTTTATATTTATTTTTTTATTTTTCTGTTGATTTATCTTCTCAAAGTCTTATCGCTCATGATGAAGGACTTTATGCTAGAAGATCGAGGTTGCTCGAAGAATCTAATAATTGGTTTTTATCCCCCTTTGAATCAGCCCATCACAAGACATTAGGAAGTTACTGGTTAATAGCTTTGTCAATAAAGCTTTTTGGGACTAGTGAGTTGTCACTTCGACTACCCAGTATTGTTCTTTCTGTGATCTGTTTACTTATATCTTTTCTAATCACAAAGATAATATTAAATCAGCAATCAGCATTGATTTCAATTTGTTCATTAGCGTCAATGCCCTTATGGATAAAATACTCTAGATACGCGAGTCCAGATATTTCTTTTGTTTTATGTATCCTTTTGGTTATTTATTTTTTTATTAAATTCATCACTTCCTATCAATCTCGTCGAACTTATTACTTTGCTTTTCTTTCTGGCTTTTTCATCTCATTAGCATTCTTTATCCGAAGTTATATGGTGTTTGTTCCTCTTTTAGGCTTGGCACCTTTCCTAATAAATCAATTGAATAAAGTAAATTATAGATCTAGAAATGTTTTTTTCTTAGGTATCTTAATAGGTCTTATACCAACTTTAGTGAATCTCTATTATGCATATTATTTATATGGTATTGAAGGTATTTCTTCCTTATTCTTTTTTGCTCGTCAAAAGGTAATAGGTGATTTCAATCCTTCTGATGTTTTTCTTCCTTTTCTGAATATCCTATATTTGACTTTTCCTATAGGTATTTTATTTTTGTTCTGTATGATCTTTATAAGAAATAATAATAAGATTCGCTTTCCCTTATTAGTTTATTGCTATCCCTTAATATCATTTTTTACATTATATTTAATGTCAAATACATATTCTCATTATTATCTTTTTTTATTACCATCTTTATCGTTATTATTTTCTTCTTATATCCCTTCTTTATCCATTGAAAATTTACGTTCTAGGAAAGTGCTAAATTTTCTTATTTTCTTTATTATAAATTTTATTTTTGTTCTGATTCTTTATTTCCTATTTTCAGATAGAAACTATATCTCAACCTTAACTCATCTACAAGTTTTAATTATTTATATTGTCATATCCTTAATATCTATTTCTACTATGCTTTCAATGTTCACTTTTTATATAAGTCGATCCAAATTTAAATATAAGATTTTATTCTATAACTTTATTATTACTCAATTTACTTCTCTTTCATTATTATATAACTTTGGCATACTTGGTAGTCCAAATTATAAAACAAAATCATTTTTGAGAGATTCATATGTCAATTCTATTATTAAAACGAATACAATCTATCTTGTAAATGTAAATAGCAAGATAGAAACTTTGTTATCTTATTATTTACCTTCATCAGAAAGATTAAAAATGACAGATCAACTGTCTCTGTATAATTATATTTTTACATCTGACGTTTCTCTCGTTAATAAGCTGACCAACAATAAGACTTTTGCAACTATCAGTAATTATGATCATAACTTCCTATTAATGAACATTGTTAAGTAATTGGTTTTTATTTCACTTTTATCTTAATATTATTGAAGAATTTAAAAATTATGCTTAAATTTGCTTATACAAGGTTTTGGGTACCAGTCTTTGGGAGAATACTTTCAAAATTAATTCCTATTATTGAAGGGAGAAATGTTCAAAATACATCGACATATGATATTGATAAAGAAAGTAAAACTAATAATAGATATAAATGACTATTTTGGTAAAGTTCCTCCGTGACAATATCCCACTGCTATTGAGTTAACGTCCATTTCATTAGAGCCGTAGATTCCTTTATTTAATTTTAAATACTTTGTAGTTTTGTCAATACATGATGCACTAGAAGACGAATATCTAACTATTGGATAAAAATAACATAATCCTGCTACCAAAAGAGTGCTATAAAAAATATATTTTTTCTTATCAGTTATGTATGTATAAGTTTGTTTTTTCTTTTTAAGGATTGTGGAAAGCCAAGAGTCAGGTAAACCTATCTGAACAAACAAAAGCTCTACCCACCATGGAAGTTTTGTTTGGTTTTTATCTGAATTGCTTTTCATTGGTGGTACTTTGATATGATTGCCCACCATTTAATATGTGTTGGGCTTTTATCATATATATATTGTAGCAATTAGAATATATCCCATATTTGTTAAAATGGAACACTTTAGAGCTATATTTATGAGTATTTACTCTTATTTTCCTAGCTTTCTAATCTGATTAATAGATGATTGATTTTTAGTTTATAGATAGTGTATTATTTTTGTGGAATTGCCTTATTCAATGCCAAGAAGAAGACGCAAGCTCAGTCCTGAATTAGAGAAGAACATTTCTTTAGCCAAAAAGCAGATTGAATTGATAACAGCTATTATTCATGACATTGATGAGGAGGATATACAAGAAGAATACAAAGCAGCTTTTTTGCCTGTTATGAGCACTTATATGTCTCTTGATCAAATGTATAACGAGAAAGGTTATAACGATGATACCAATAACCTTTATCAGTCATATTTATCTAATCTTGATAAGTTTAAAAGTGAGTATGAACTTTAGTCCTATTTATCTTTTAAAGCACTATTTTAAGCACAATTAGTCAACTAAGAATTAATTATACCTTGATTATAGCTTCTACATCGGTTTTAACTTCTGCCATTATAATTCAGAAAGATTATTATAAATCTGTATGAGGTCAAACCTTAAGTAATATTATTCACATATATATATTCGTTAAATTAAATATTCATATTGTCCCCTTAAAAGTAGAAATTTACTCAATGATATTAGTATTTAATTCCATAATCATTAGTACTTTGAGATTCTTAATAAATTTATCACAACAACCGCTCATTCTAATTCACACTCTTTATTTTAGTAAGAAGACTCTCGTCAATGATAATGTTTGTATTATATATTTTAGAAATTTCGATCATATATTATTTACTCTTTAAATGGCAAATATACCTTTCTATTACTATTGATTTATATTTTAATCTCTGTATTAATTTTTTAAATATAATTATGTTTTGATCACTTATTTATTGTTAAAACATTTTTCTTATAGACTTGTCTTTAGTTATTTCGCAAATCTTATTTTATTATTAAGTATTAGTTCTTTTGATTTAATGGGTTTATTCTAATAATAGATAATTTTATTTTTAATTTATGTCTGATAATTTATTGGATATTGATTTGGCAATGAATCTTATTAAAGAAGAAATGATTAAGGAGTTATCAGAATCAGTAGTTAAGCAAAATAATGACACACTTTATAAGGATATTCAAACTAATGGATTTTCTTTTTCCGAGAATATGAAGGATTAGTTTCTTTAATTAACTCTTTAATTTCTCCTTCCTTCAAATCTGTGACAAGAAATACTTCTTGTACAAGCTTGCCTTTTCTTGCTAACAATTTATAGCCTTTAGTTGTTTTTACAGTGATTTTTATAATGAGTCTCTCACCTCTGCCGTTTGTTTTCGATATTGCTGCAGGTGTTACTGTCTTAATTCCTGGTTGTTCTGCTATCTTTCTCAACCACTTTATTAGACCCTGAATATTTGTGCTGTGGTTTTGAACTAGTCGACCCATGCCAAAATTTTATAGTTCTTTATTTTAGGCTTTCTTATTCTTCTCATGATTTTTATGTTTTGCTTATATGTAAATAGATTTGCGTAAGTTATAATTAAAAAAAATCTAAATCATGATTTTCACATTAGGTTGGGCTTCTTTAGCGGCGATTTTCACCTTTTCAATAGCCATGGTAGTTTGGGGTCGAAATGGTGATGGGTCAATAGACATTTAAGAGAATTTATTACAATGAGTGCAAATATAAGCATTTACACTTTTTTATCCTTTATATCCATTGCTTTATTATCTTTTATAACTATAGGAGTTGTTTATATTAGTTTTATTGATTGGAAGGATAAACGTAGAAAGTAGGTTTTTGTTATTTACTAGCGGTTTCTTTCTTTAGATTCTGTGCGATAATTTCAAGTGCTTGTTTCATTTTTTCAATGTTAGATTTGTAAAGGCTTATATCTTTCTCAACTCTGGATTCTGGGTAGCCCATTTTTTCTGATATATCTTTGATTTCTTTGTCTTGTTCTTTCCTTTCTAAACATTTAAATTCCTTTAATTCACTTACAATTTTAAATAGACCAATAGCATTTATACGACTATAATATCGATCAACTCCTGATTCAGACTTGACTATTGATAGATATTCATTAAGTTCTTTTTTAGATATAGAGTCTATTTTACTTGTTATTTGTTTTGACATTGAATTAATCTCACTTGGATTAAATCCATTACAATTGCATATGGCATTAAAGAGTTTAGTCGTATGCTCCGGCGGCTTATATCCGTTTGTAAATGTACTGAATATTTCTTTTAAGCCGACAGCAAAAATTGGAGAAGTTTTGAAACTTTCTTGATGACTCAATAAATGTAATTCTACCAGCAGTTCATCTGCAAGCTTTCTGTAAATAGGAGGAATTACATATGGAAATTCCTTGTGAAACTCAGATTTACTGTCTGAAATTGTTGCTCTAACGCTCAATGCCAAACCTAGTTAATTCTTAAGAGACCATAGCTCACCCTGTGACTTAGCTAGGATCATGAAAACCGACCATCATTTTTAATGATTCCTATAGTTATTGAAGAATCTGGAAGAGGAGAGAGAGCCTTTGATATCTATTCAAGGCTATTAAGAGAAAGAATTGTTTTTTTGGGAGAGCCAGTAACTAGCGATTCTGCTAATCGTGTAGTTGCTCAACTACTGTTTCTCGAGGCTGATGATCCTGATAAAGACATTTTTCTATATATCAATTCGCCTGGAGGATCCGTTTATGACGGACTTGGAATCTTTGACACAATGCAACATGTTAAACCTGATATTCATACAGTTTGCGTTGGCCTTGCCGCTAGTATGGGTGCTTTTCTGCTTTGTGCAGGAGCGAAAGGAAAGAGGAGTAGTCTACTTCATTCAAGAATTATGATTCATCAGCCTTTAGGTGGAGCAAGAGGTCAGGCTAGCGATATAAGAATTCAAGCTGATGAAATTCTTTTTATTAAAGATAAGCTTAATAAAGAATTATCCGATCGTACTGGCCAGCCAATAGAAAGAATAAGAGAAGATACTGACCGAGATTTTTATATGTCACCAACTGAGGCTGTTGATTATGGAATCATTGATAATGTATTTAATAAGCGGCCTATAAATCCAGTTAATTAACATTTATGTTGGATCTTGCAAGACCGGAATAAATCTATCTTTTTCTGGTATCGAGGTGAATTTTGAAAGAACATTGCAAAATTCATCTCCATCAATTGTTTCTTTTTCTATTAGGATTTCAACTAATTTATCCATAGCAGATCTATTTTTTGAAACCAGTTCGAGTGTCTCTTCATAGCATTGCTTAACTATTTTTCTAACTTGTTCATCAATTTGCTTTGAAATTTCGTCTGATATGTCCGACGTATTCATAAGGCTTCTTCCTACGAAAACTTCTTGACTATCTCCTTCTAGAGATACTGGACCAAGACTGCTCATTCCAAATTTAGTAACCATTTGACGTGCCATTGAGGCTACCTGTTGAACATCTCCTCCCGCTCCAGTGGTTACTTCTTCTCTTCCGAAAACAATGTCTTCTGCTGCTCTTCCACCAAGAGCACCCATTATTCTTGCTTTTAGCTGAGCCCTACTAATTAGCATTTGGTCATCGTCAGGGGAGAACCATGTCAATCCCTTAGCTTGCCCCCTAGGAATTACCGTTACTTTTTGTACTGGATCGTGATCTTTTACAAGAGTACCTATTAATGCATGACCAACTTCGTGATAGGCAATAAGACGTTTACTTCTACCATCTACTAGTGGCTGGCCTTCCATTCCTGCAATAATACGATCAACAGCATCATCTATTTCTGAAAGACCTATATAGTTCTTTCTTCTTCTTGCCGTAAGGATGGCAGCCTCATTCAGTAGGTTTGCCAGATCTGCTCCTGTGAAACCTGGAGTCCTTCTCGCAATACTTTCTAGTGTTAGATCCTCTTCTAACTTCTTGTTCCTTGAGTGAACTTTAAGTATTGATAGTCTTCCTGAGATATCAGGAGCATCAACTGTTACTTGTCTATCAAATCTTCCAGGCCTCATTAGTGCAGAGTCAAGAACGTCTGGTCTGTTTGTTGCCGCAATAATAATAATTCCGCTATTACCTTCAAATCCATCCATTTCTGTGAGGAGTTGATTTAGTGTTTGTTCTCTTTCGTCATTGCCACCACCAATACCAGCTCCTCTTTGCCTTCCTACCGCATCAATTTCATCAATAAAAATTAAACAAGGACTATTTTCTTTTGCTCTTTTAAATAAATCCCTTACGCGACTAGCTCCTACACCTACGAACATTTCAACAAATTCTGATCCAGAAAGGGAAAAGAATGGCACACCAGCTTCTCCAGCGATAGCCTTTGCTAATAGAGTTTTTCCTGTTCCAGGAGGTCCGACTAATAGAACTCCTCTAGGTATTTGGGCTCCTACAGAGGTAAACCTTTCTGGTTGCTTTAAAAAAGTTACGACCTCTTCTAAATCTTGCTTAGCTTCATTTACTCCTGCAACATCATCAAATTTGACACCTGTTTCAGCTTCCATGGCAAATCTGGCCTTCGTTTTGCCAAACTGCATTGCTTGACCCGGTCCGCCAGGCATTGAATTCGATCTTCTAGATAATAAAATTAGTCCACCAATTAGAATTAAAGGAAATAACAGATTCCCAAGTATTCCAATTCCAGCTGGAGCCTTTTTAGGTGGATGGATATCAAAACTTATACTTTCATCTTTTAACGACGAAATTAATTCGGGAGCAAGACCAGGAAGGTCAACTCTAAGGCGTTGGACTCTATTGTCGAATTCAGGATCAACGGCTTCTATAACAGCATTTCTTCCGCCTTCGTAGATATCTACTGAAGTTACTCTTCCCGCTTTTACATAATCAAGGAATCTGCCATAGCTTATTTTTGATATAGGGGCGTTGCGAGAGACAGAAGAAGTTGTGGCTTGATTAACTCTGGTATTGCTTGCTGATCCAAGTATTTGCCATGAAATTAAAACTACTATTGCTATTGGTAAAACCCATAGTGCTAAAACCTTCCATTTTTTATCCATAGCTCTTAAGGAGTTTTCGTGCGATTCTAAAGGTAAAATGCCCCTTTCCGTTGGTTGATCTTATTGGTTTCGTCAAATTGTCAAAGAAAATATTCTAAATCTACAAAGACTACATTTAATTCTAAATACTTAAGGGACTAATATTCATAGGCTTCTTAAAGCAGTAATAGGATCTAATTTCGCCGCTCGTTTCGCTGGTAATACACCAAATGTCAATCCTATTGTTCCAGAAATTATGACTGTAACTAATATAGTTCCTATACCTATTGTTGATGGTAATGGTGTTAACAAGGCTATTAATCTAACTGTACTAACTCCTAATCCAGTACCTGCAATACCTCCCAAACTTGAAAGAATTAATGATTCAATAAGGAATTGAGTTGAAATATCTAATCTTCTTGCCCCCAATGCCTTCCTAAGACCTATTTCCTCAGTCCTTTCACTGACAGATACCAACATAATGTTCATGATTCCAATTCCGCCAACTAAAAGAGAAATCCCACCTATCGCCGCTAGCATTAATGTTAAACCTCCTGTAATATTAGATACTATTTGTAAGGCATCTTTTTGAGATCTGACTGCGAAATCATCTTCTCTGATTATTTTATGTCTTTGTCGTAATAAATTAGTAATTTGGAATTTTGCTGCTTTTGTGGATTTTTCATTGATTGCTTCAACACTAATAAAACTTAGACTTATTCCATATGTAGGATCTTTACCAGTAATTCGGTCGACCATTGTCGAGAGAGGTATATATGCATTCTCGTCTTGATTATTTCCAAAAACGGCACCTTTAGGCTTCATTACTCCAACAATTTCAAAGGATTGGTCTTTTATCCTTATTTTTCTGCCTAAACTTTGTCCATCATTGAATAGTTTTTCTTCAAGATCTGGCCCAATCACAACAATGTTTTTGGCTCCTTTTGTATCTTGGTCGTTGATGAACCGACCCTTTGCTATTTCAAAACTCCTTACTATTAAAAAATCACTTGTAATACCCGAAATAGAGCTACTAGTACTTTTAGAACCTGCTTGAATAACTTCACTGGATGAGATTTGTGGCGCTACTCTTTTAACTGTAGGAACTTGCTTTTCAATAGCCACTGCATCTTTTAGCACGAGATTTTTTGGGAAAGCTACTCCACGTCGTCTTGTGTCGTTATTTCCAGGAACAACAAACAATACATTTGCCCCAAGGTTGCTCAATTGATTTTCTGCCAGATTTTGTGCTCCTCTACCAACTCCAACAAGTGTTATTACAGAAGCATTCCCAATTACTATTCCAAGCATCGTTAATAAGCTTCTAAACCTATTAGATTTAAGGTTCTTTATTGCCATTAAAGTTGTTTCCGATAATGGCAGCTTTCTTCTCATAATATTTAGATAAAAGGAGTTTTTAGGTCTTCTTCTGAACTAACTATTCCAACCTTTACTAAGTCTGTAGACCCGCTTACTCCAGATAAAGTACCAGCTGTCTCTACAACAAGATCACCTTGCTTGAGGATTTTCATTTCTTTTGCCATCTGCATAGCATCATCAAATGTTTTTGTTGTACTTGTTTGATTTTCTATTAATAGCGGTGTCACTCCCCATACAAGCTGAAGTGTACTAGCAACGCTTTTTTCATTAGTTACTGCTAAAACAGGTGTTGCTGGTCTGAATTTACTTACGTTTTTTGCTGTAGCACCACTCTTTGTTAAGGGTATTATTGCAGCTGCGTTAATTTGTCTTGCGATGGTACTGACAGCAGCACTTATTGCATTTGGAATAGTACTTGGAAGATGACTTTCTAATGCTCTTTGTGGATAATCTCTTTCTATCCTTTTTGCGATAGTAGCCATGGTTGCTACAGCCTCAATCGGATAATCTCCTACAGCAGTCTCATTAGAGAGCATTACGGCATCTGTTCCATCAAGTATTGCATTGGCAACATCACTAACCTCTGCTCTGGTGGGTCTTGGACTTGAGGCCATTGAATCAAGCATTTGTGTGGCAGTAATTATTGGTATACCTAGACTATTGGCTTTCTTAATAAGTTGTTTTTGAAGCAGTGGTACTTCTTCCGCAGGCATTTCTACTCCAAGATCACCTCTAGCTACCATTACACCGTCACATAGTTTTAACACTGAATCTATTTGATCTATTGCTTCAAATTTTTCGATCTTTGCAACTACAGGAGTATCAAAACCATGATTTCTAATTAGATCCTTTATTTCAATTAAATCAGAAGGGTTTCTTACAAAACTAAGAGCTACCCAATCTACACCTTGATTTAATCCAAATTCAAGATCTTTTCTATCTTTATCTGTCAAAGCTCTAATCGATAATTGAACATCAGGAAAATTAACTCCTTTATTATTAGAAAGCACTCCCCCAACTGTTATAGAGCAATGTAATCTTTGTTCTTTTAGATCAACTTCTTCAACTTTCATCTCTACTCTTCCGTCATCTAATAAAATCCTATTACCAACAGATACTTCTTCAGCTAGTTTTTTATAAGTAACATTTGCTTGTTCGGCATTACAGTCAATATTCTTTGAAGTGAGTATATATTTATCTCCATTTTTAACAGTTACTGGCCCATTCTTAAATCGACCAAGTCTAATTTTTGGTCCCTGTAGGTCTTGAAGGATTCCAATATGAATTCCCAATTCTTGTGATACTTGTCTAATAGTTTCTATTCTTTTTGCATGCTCATCATGATCTCCATGACTAAAGTTAAGTCGAAAGGTGGTTGCACCTGCTTCAACTAATTTGGTTATTTGAGTGGCACTTTCAGTCGCGGGGCCTATTGTGGCTACAATTTTGGTCCTTCTAGCTAGGTCGAGGATTGTCATTTAGAGGACTTGTGATAACAAAAAACTAACATCTAATTGTCTTTAAAATGTCAACTTTGTTTTTTCAGGGAAAATAAACATGGATTTGAATCACTATCAAAGAGAATCGCGTAAGACTGCTCTTTATCCGAATATTGGAAATAATGCTATTTATCCAACATTAGGTTTGGTTGGCGAAGCTGGCGAAGTTGCAGATAAAGTAAAAAAAATCTTAAGAGATAAACATGGCGTTTTTGACCAGGATAGTAAGGATGCAATCAAATTAGAACTAGGAGATGTTCTATGGTACATAGCACAACTCGCAAGTGAATTAGGATATGAACTAGAGGATGTTGCTAGTTCAAATTTGGTAAAACTTAATAGCAGAAAAATTAGAAATCAAATCCAAGGCAGTGGCGATAATCGTTGAATTAGGCCTCAACCATATATTTGAAACGCACCCATAGCTAATGCTGCTGCATTCCCCAGTATCCCTTGAACAACTCGTATGACAACAAAGGCTAGAATAGGAGATAAATCTAAGCCACCTAAAGGAGGAATTATTCCTCTGAAAAAATTCAAATAAGGATCAGTTATTGCGCACAAGTTAAGAAGTATGGGATTACTCATATCAAGGTTAGGAAACCATGTAAGCAAAACTCTAATGATCAATATTGTTGAATAAATCCCTAGTGTTTTTAGCAACACTAGCAAAATTGTTGGAATAATTTCGTAGCCCATTAGTACTGGAATTTATTTATATATTATGCAGCATTTTTATCTTCTGCCTTATTTGGTTCAGGTAATACTGAAAATGTTTGATGAAACTTTTCAGAAAGAGTTAACCAGAAAGACCTACCATCCTTTTGCCTCCTTCTTTCTACAAAATTTTTATCTACAAGTTCTTTGATGTGATCATAGGCTCCAGAGCCTCTGAGATCGACTAATTCTGATTGCAATATTTTCTTCTTTAAGGCAACTGTCGCAAGAGTTCTGAGAGTCGCAATTGACAAATCTGCTGGCAGTAAATCTTGAACTAATTCTCCTAATCCTTGTCTTAGCTCCAGGCTGTAATAGGTTTTATTTTCTTTGATTTCTAGAGCGGTATCTCGCTGAGCATAACCAGCCTTCAATTCCCATAGTGCTTTTTCTATTTCAGGAATTTCAATATTAAGCAGCTCAGACATCTCTTTTGAAGAGGTTGGCCTTCCCTTCAGATAAAGGATTGCCTCAATTCTTGCTGGTAATGAGATTTGTGGACTCTCATTCATGAGTTTTTGACGTTGAGGTATTGTTTTTGATATCCAAAATTAACGCGTCTAGTTGAACTGTGCACCTAAAAATAATTTATAAGCTGGATTATCTGTTTCCTTCCAATATTTATAACCTATTTTTTCAACGAATTCATACCATGAATTTATTTCAGAATTTTTTACAAGTACACCTATTACAATCCTCCCAGTATCAGCTCCATGATTTCGATAATGGAAAATACTTATTGTCCACTCGGGTCTCATAGAGTTTACAAATCTCATTAGGGCTCCTGGCCTTTCTGGAAATTCAAATCTGTAAAGTAATTCTTTGTAATCTCCTTCTGATATTTCATTTATAGATCTTGGAAGTCTTCCTCCTACCATATGTCTTAGATGAACTTTTGATAATTCATCATTACTTAAATCAAGACACTCAAATCCTTTGGTGTTGATGTTATTTATTAATAATTCCCTGTCATTAATATTTGATACTTCAATACCCATAAATATTTGCGCTGTACCTCCCTCTGACATTCTGTAACTAAATTCGGTTAAATTTCTTGACCCTAAAGTTTCACATAAAAGCTTTAAACTTCCAGCCTTTTCAGGAATTGCAACTGCCAGCATAGCTTCTTTCTCTTCCCCTAATTCGGCTCTCTCTGCAACGAATCTAAGTCGTTCAAAATTCATATTCGCACCACAAGCAATGGCTACAAGATTTTGATTTTGTAATTTATTATCTGATACGTGTTTTTTTAAACCGGCAATTGATAAAGCGCCAGCTGGTTCAAGAATTGAGCGTGTATCTTCAAAAACGTCTTTTATGGCAGCACATATTTCATCAGTATTAACAGTTACCATTTGATCGACATTCTTTTTACAAATAGAGAAGGTCTCTTCTCCTACCTTCCTTACTGCTACGCCATCTGCAAAAAGACCAACACTTTCTAGTTCTACAGGTTTGTTAGCCTTTAAGGAAAGAGTCATAGCACAGGCATCTTCAGGTTCAACTCCAATAATCTTTGTTTTTGGCCAAATGGCTTTTACGTAAGCACTTACTCCAGCTATCAGGCCTCCACCTCCTACAGCTATGTAAATAGCGTCTGGTGGGTGATTAATTTGCCTAAGTATTTCGAGACCTATTGTTCCTTGGCCAGCAATAACTTCTGGATCATCAAATGGATGGATGAAAGTCAGATTTTCCTGAACAGATAATTCCAATGCTTTCTCATAACATTCATCGTAAGTCTCACCAAAAAGAATAACTTCAGCGTTATGAGATTTAACAGCCTTTACTTTCATATTTGGAGTTGTCATTGGCATTACAATCACAGCTCTGCACTTTAAAAATGAGGCACTTACGGCGACTCCTTGGGCGTGATTACCTGCACTTGATGCAATTACTCCTTTAGAAAGTTCTTTTCTTGATAATTGAGACATGCGATTAAACGCTCCTCTCAATTTGAATGAAAACACTGGTTGAAGGTCTTCTCTTTTAAACCAGATATCATTTTTTAATTTTTCACTCAAGTTTTTTGCCCTTTCCAATGGGGTTTCTTCAGCAACGTCATAAACGCGAGCTCTAAGTATTTTCTGAAGATAGCTCTCCATATCTAGCTTTTGACCGATTTTTGGTTTATGTCTTTTCTACATTCCATTTGTTCTTGTGCAAGTTTTATCAAAATGTAGGGTAGACCTCGTAGATTGGAATTATTCTATCTCAGAGTTATATGCGTCTGAGCCAGTTAAGTCATCCAAATGAGCTTCATGGCTTAGCCATTAGTGAATTGGAAGATGTTGCTTGCCAAATCAGAGAAAGGCATCTTCAAGTTGTTTCTACTAGCGGTGGGCACCTAGGTCCAGGTCTTGGCGTCGTTGAGTTGACACTTGCCCTTTATCAAACATTAGATCTTGATGTTGATAAGGTTATTTGGGATGTTGGACATCAGGCATATCCCCATAAACTATTAACAGGAAGATATGAAAGGTTTGATTCACTAAGACAACGAAAAGGAGTCGCTGGCTATTTAAAACGAACTGAAAGTAAATTTGATCATTTTGGAGCAGGTCATGCAAGCACTTCGATTTCTGCTGCACTCGGAATGGCAATTGCTAGAGACCGAAAAGGGGAGAACTATAAATGTGTTGCAGTGATAGGCGATGGTGCTTTGACTGGAGGCATGGCTCTTGAAGCAATAAATCATGCGGGACATCTTCCTGATACCCCTCTTTTGGTTGTATTAAATGACAATGACATGTCAATTTCTCCACCTGTTGGAGCATTGTCGACCTATTTAAATCGAATGCGTCACAGTCCACCTGTTCAATTTATATCCGACAGTGTTCAAGAAAGTGTAAAAAATCTTCCTTTTATGGGGGATGTTATTCAAGAGGAAATTAAATCGCTTACGGGTAGTGTTAGACGACTAGCAGTGCCAAAGGTTGGAGCTGTTTTCGAAGAGCTTGGATTCACTTATATGGGGCCGGTTGATGGCCATGATATTGCTGAATTAATACGTACTTTTAACGCTGCTCATAAAGTTGGTGGACCAGTAATGGTTCATGTCGCCACTACAAAAGGTAAAGGTTATCCATATGCTGAGGCAGATCAAGTTGGATATCACGCTCAGTCTTCTTTTGATTTAACCACTGGAAAATCTTTACCCTCAAAAACTCCTAAGCCTCCAAGTTTTAGTAAGGTTTTTGGTCAAACTTTAGTAAAACTCTGCGAACAAGATAGCAAAATTGTTGGAATCACAGCTGCCATGGCCGAAGGTACTGCTTTAAATCTTCTTCAGAAAGCTATTCCAGATCAATATGTAGATGTTGGAATAGCTGAGCAACATGCTGTAACTCTGGCTGGTGGTATGGCTTGTGAGGGGCTTAAACCAGTAGTGGCAATTTATAGTACATTTTTACAGCGAGCATATGACCAACTAATACATGATATAGGTATACAGAATTTACCAGTAACGTTCGTATTAGATAGAGCTGGGATAGTGGGAGCTGACGGCCCAACTCATCAAGGTCAATATGACATTAGTTATTTAAGATGTGTTCCTAACTTTACTGTTATGGCTCCAAAAGATGAGTCCGAGTTGCAGCAAATGTTAGTTACATGTATTAATCACAATGGTCCATCGGCCTTACGAATTCCACGCGGATCGGGCGAGGGGGCAGCTCTGATGGAAGAGGGATGGGAGTCTATAAAAATTGGAAAAGCTGAAATACTTGAGGAAGGAGATGACCTGTTGATTATCGGTTATGGCTCTATGGTTTGCCCAGCTATTAAGACAGCATCAATACTTAATAAATTAGGAGTAAGAACAACTGTTATAAATGCTCGTTTTATAAGACCTTTAGATGAGGAAACAATTCATAAAGCTGCTAAAAAAATAGGTAAGGTTGTTACGATGGAAGAGGGAACATTACTGGGAGGTTTTGGTTCAGCAGTTGTTGAATCATTTAATGATAATGATATTTTTGTACCTACATTAAGAATAGGAATCCCAGACAAATTAGTTGATCATGCAACACCACAGCAAAGCAAGGAATCTCTAGGTCTTACACCAGATATGATGGCTGAGCAAATTAGAAATAAATTTAACTTTAATTAATTATTTAATACTTAAAAAAAGGATTATTAAATAAATAATCCTTTTTTTAAATTTAATTGTGAAACTTATTTTATAAAACGCCTCTAGCAGCAAGTCCCAAGATCGAACCTATTCCCAAAACATGACCTAAGCAGTTTGCAGCTACAAAAGAACCATGGCTTAATCCGCCATAAAACCGAGCATTAGGCATTGGAAAACCTTCGTTGGGCTTTTCAATATTGGATCTAGCAATGGCATAAGCGAGTAAATTGCAAATGATCATCACAACGGCACATTTTGGAGACCACTGAAATGTCACTGGATCAGCTGCTGCTAATAAGGTTGTGAACATCTTTTATCCCTATTGAATAATTTCATTATCGACCATAAAGATGCTTTTGCGTCAAATGTTACTCACCTCTTAAGAGTTTTTTACTTCCTTTTTAGTTTTTATTGACTGCAGCATCAAAACAAAACCGTAAACAACTAAAGCATCGCTAATAGTTAAAAACGATTCTGCTAGTCCGTGAAGTACATCTACATTTGTTAATTCATCCCCAAAATAAATTTGTGCGATTATTGCAAAAACTATCGTCATGAATACAAATAAGAGCGTTAACTTAAAACCTAAAAATGATATTTTCGGTATCGCTTTTGTCTTACCTGCGTAACGCAAGAATACTAGGTAAGGAATTAGTGAAAGAATGAAAAATGGACTAGGATCAATTCTTGCAATTGACTCAAGACTAAGAATTGAAATATTCATTAGTTTGGTTGTGAAGACTCTGATCTAAACAAGTTCCAGGCTGCAAATGCAAGACATATATTCCCTACAGTTGTTAGAGCTGCCTGTAGAACAACTAATCCTTTTAATTCAAGACTGTTGTCAAATATATGCCAAGTAATTGCGGCCATGGCACTTGCTAAATTTGGTAACATTGCTAATGCGAAATAACCCAAATCCTTGTCATCGGATATTGATGAAATATAGTCAATTATTATTATTGCAATTGCCCACTCAAATAGAGTCGCAATGTGGATAAACCAAGTTCCTAACGAAAGTTCATGCATATATTTTTTTTTGTTTAGTAAGCTCTTCTAAAACTTCTTGAGCATGCCCTATTGGTCTTACTCCTATCCATTTATATACAACTATACCCTTTGGATTGATCATAAATGTATTTCTTTTTGAATAGGGATCTAACCATGAATCATATGATTTACTTATTTCTCCTGTTGTATCAGAAAGTAGGGTGTATCCAAGTTTTGCGGATGTACAAAATGATTCATGTTCTTCTTCATTGTCAGCAGAGATACCAACTATTGTGGAATTAAGTTTTTTAAACATAGAAAGATTATCTTGAAATGCTTTGGCTTGTAATGTACAACCACTTGAGAAATCCATAGGATAAAAATACAGAATTAACCATTTACCTGCAAAATCATCTAGAGACCACTCGTTTTGATTCGGATCGTTTTTGTTGAAACCACTTAGTAAAAAATAAGGTGCTTTTTTACCAATCCTAACGGAATTTATTTTTGCAAATAATGTTAAAGGTTTGACAAATAAAATACTAGAAAATAAAAGAAAAGATTTTATAAAATTTCTTCTTTCCATTTGATTGACAAATCAAATTTAAAGTTTGTTTAAATCTATCCCTAATGATTTTGCATACTTTCCTAATCCCTTCTTCTGAATTGTTTTTAGAGCTCTTGTCGATACTCTTATATTGATCCATTTGTTTTCTTCTTCCCACCATAATCTACGCTGCTGTAAATTTGCTTGCTGCAATTTTTTGGTTCTAATATGGGAATGGCTGACTGACATTCCGTTATTAGCTCTTGTGCCTGTAAGTTGGCAAACTCTAGACATTTTTCAAACTTAACCTTTTATTTATTCTATCAAATGAGGTTGAGATTAAACGAATTTTTGCATTAATTTCCCTAAAAGTTCAGCATTTCTAGTTTGAAAGGCGGCGATATCTTTGTTTTCTAGACCCCCAATAGACAGTTTCGCCATTTCATAAACATGTATAGCGATGTCGCTGGCTAATTGTCCATCATCTGTTTTGCTAGATCCGTCAATAACTATTTGAGTAGATTTTAGCTTAAGTAATCCTTGTATAAGTGGATGGTTTGAATTAACTATTAAATTATGATATTCAGGAAGACCAGGAAGTTTCTGTTCCATTAATGCTGTTATATCATTAATTCTTCTCATTTGTTCAGGTAATAGTATTAATGAAGGTGGTGAATTATCACCTTTGAGATTCTGTACTTGTACTGTAACTTTTTCATTGTTGAGAGCTGAACTAATAATCTTCTTAAGTATTTCTGATTTTGTATTACCATCTTTATCTGCGATCTCAGGAGAATCATCTTTAATACTTTCATCTAATTCTGAATCTACCCTCACAAAATTTATTTCTTTATTTTTATCCTCTAACCATGGAATAAATTGTGTATCTATCACAGTATCAAGTTTTAAAACTTCCTTTCCTTGTGAAGTCCACATATTAAGAGCTGTGGATTGTGATACTTCATCAGTAGAATATAAGATTTTATTGTTCTCATTAGTTAACCTATTTTTATATGCATCTAGTGTCGTAAAAGTCTTGGATCCAGATTTTATTAGATCTGTTAATTCCTCATTATTATCAGATAACTTAGTTGTTGAATATAAAATTAAATCTCTAACTTGATCTGCAAACTTCTCATCTTCCATTGCTCCAATTTTGATAAACGGTGCAATTGAGTCCCAAATATCAGCATAAAATTGAGGGTCATCTTTTTTTAATGATTTAAGCTTATCTGCTAATTTTTTTGAAATAAAATTGCCAATAGATTTAACTCTTCTGTCAGATTGTAATGCACTTCTACTAACATTTAATGGTATGTCTGGAGAGTCTATTACACCTCTCAAGGGTAACAAATATCGTGGAACTATTTCCTTGATTGAGTCGCTGACGAAGACTTGATTGCAAAATAGTTTAATTTCACCACTTTCCCAATCAGCCCTTCCACTAATTTTTGGAAAATATAATATACCTTGCAAATTATATGGGTAGTCTGTATTTAGGTGAACCCATAAGAGAGGCTCGCCTTGGAATGGATATAGATATTTATAAAGTTCAATATAGTCTTCATCTTTTAGGCTTTGTTTGCTTTCCCTCCATGGGGGATTCATTTTGTTGATGACTTCTTGTTCAAGTGAGATTTCTATGGGCATGAAGTCACAATATTTTTTTATTAATGTTTTAATCCTACTTGGTTCAATATATTCAATTTCTTCTTCCATTAAATGTAAAATAATATCAGTACCTATTTCTTCTTTATTTGATTCATCAAGTGAATATTGAGGTGAACCATTACACTTCCATTTAATAGCCTGAGAATCCTTTTTTGCTGATTTAGTAATTATTTGAACTTCTTCTGCAACCATAAAACTTGAATAAAAGCCAAGTCCAAAATGTCCTATAAATCCATCGTCGGTTTTCTTGTATTTTTCGAGAAATTCCTCAGCACTTGAGAAAGCTACTTGATTTATGTATTTCTTAATTTCATCACTAGTCATTCCTATTCCATTATCACTAATGGTTAATGTTTTGAGCTCTCTATTGATTGAAATATTTATTTTTTCATTTTCAGCTGCAAGGCAATCACCTGCAAAAGCGGCCATTTTTCTTTTCTTAATGGCATCAACTGAGTTGCTGATAAGTTCTCTTATGAAAATTTCGTGATCTGAGTAGACTGCCTTTTTAATTATTGGAAATATATTTTCAGTGTGAATAAGAATTGTTCCTTCTTCTTTAACAGGCATGACTTAACTAAATTTTTATCATCATAGCGATACAAATTTCTATTTAGGCATTCATATCAAAAGTATTATTGATTAAACTAGATTAGTTATCGTTCCCTGACAATTATGACGAGAATTAAATGAATCAAAATCAATCTATCCATTCAATTTGTGTACATCTATTCCTTTTTAATAATTGATTTGTTTCTTCTTTTGTTTTTACTGGCTCATGGGAAATTACAGATACTATACCTTTACGATGCCATTCCTTTTGTTGTTTTAGTGCTTTATATATACTTGCACTTTTCTTATATGCGATTAAAACTTTCTCAGTATTTTCGTTGATTTCATTGCTTGAGACTATTAACTCTCTAAGTTGGTCAATGTTAATACTAAAACCTATTCCATGGCTATTATCATGCCTTGAACTGAATTTCCTTACTAAATCATCATATCTACCCCCTTTTGCAATAACAATTGGAGAACTTGATGATGAAGAAACTAGTGAGAATATCAGTCCACTATATAACTTATATGTTGTTCCTAGTGTTGGATCTAGTTGTACTATTATTCCTTTTTCCTTAGCTAAAGGGCCAATAATAGCAAATAATTCCTCTAGATTCTCAATGTAATCATTACTACCATATATGTTTTTTAGTGTACTTAATATTTTCTCTGGAGATCCTCTCAGATTCATAATTTTATTTATAAATTTCCTTTGCTCTTCATTTATATCTAGATTTTTGAGGGCTATGTAATCAAGCTCGGTAAGAATATTTTTTATTTGATATATTTTTGTTGAATCTAATGAGCCTAAAATTAATTTCATTAGGTATGTATTTCCAATAAGCAATGTAGTTTTGTATCTCTTATCAATCTCAATGATTTTTAATGACTCAATAAGTAGTGATAGAAGTTCTATTTCAGCATTAATTGTTTTTATTCCTATTAATTCAACTCCGCTTTGAAATGTCTCTTCTATATCAATTCCACCATCAATACCTTGGTTGCATTTGAATGAGGTTCCTGTTGACCAGAAACGTAGTGGCCTTTCATATTCATTAAATCTTGATGAAGCTGCTCGTACTATTGAAGCGGTCATTTCAGGTCTCAATCCAACAGGTTCATCAGAGACAATTTTTAGGATTTCATTGCTAGAAATACCACCAGCTGCCATTAGTGTGTCTAGACGCTCAATATGCGGTGGTGATATTCGCTCATATCCCCATAATTGATATAAAGACGAAAGTTTCGATGCAATAAGATGGTTCTTTTTTACTTGTTGAGGATTTAAGTCGCGTGCACCCGAGGCAGGTTGCAATGTCATTATTTTAATCTTTTATTTCTTTAGGATCACATAAATGAGGACTATTTTCCACCATAAGAGTTAGGAGTTAATGGTCTAACTTTTTCAAGTTCTTTTATTAGCTCATTTCTTATCTCTGGATTACAAGCAAGAATTTTGCCAGTATTCAGATCAAAATCACCTGAAGGATAATTCGTTACTAATCCACCAGCCATTTCCACTATTGGTACTCCTGCTGCCATGTCCCATTTAGCTAGGCCACGTTCCCAAAAGCCATCAACTTTCCCTGATGCTACAAATGCTAGATCGACTGCGGCTGCTCCTCCTCTTCTTACACCATGGGTACGATGGGTTAACCAACAAAATTCAGAATAATTATTATCTATTATTTCTCGTCTGTCATAAGCGAAACCTGTCACCAATAGTGAGTCAGATAATGAATTTGTTTTCGTGACATGTATTTGTTCGTCATTGCAAAATGATCCAAGTCCTGGACATGCGTAATAAATTTCATTCAAAGAAGGTACCGATATAGCGCCCAATATTGGATTGCTATTCCAGATTAAACCTATTGAAGTTGCAAAAAATGGATATCCATGAGCATAGTTTGTTGTCCCATCAAGAGGATCTATACACCATTTTAATTCCCCATCTTTTAACTTATGTCCACTTTCTTCAGCAAGAATAGAGATGTTGGGAGTCTCTTTTTCTAAATATTCTATTATTATCTTTTCACATTCTATGTCTGCATTGGTAACCAGATCTCCTGAGGTTCCCTTACATTTTATTGTTTTAATCTTTCCATAATTATTCATTAGCGAAACCCCTCCTCTTTCAGCTGCATATCTTGCAATTTCTAATAATTCATTAAGTTGATTTTGAGATAGACCCGCATTAATGGCTGCGGTTTCGCAAGAAGCTATATTCATAACAGTTTAATTTTTATTATATTAATAGGCTATTATTAGAAGATTCATTATATCTTTAAACCCATTTATTGGAGTTAATAAATTAATGATATTAGGACTTTTTTATTTGAAGATTATTAAATAATTGAAACCAGTCGATAATTTTATAATAAGGGCTCTCTTTTGGTATATATTTAATTTATGCAATGGGAAAAAGTATTTCATTGCTTAAGTTAAGGAGAGGTGGCCGAGTGGTTGAAGGCGCAGCACTGGAAATGCTGTATAGGGGCAACCCTATCGAGGGTTCGAATCCCTCTCTCTCCGTTCCTTAAGATCCCTTTGAAATTACGACTCTTTAGTGATTAGCCAAATTTTCCAGAGATATAGTCTTGAGTTGATTTTTGCTTTGGTGAATTGAACATTTTTTTAGTTTTATCAAACTCAACTAAAAATCCAATTTTTCCACCTAAACCCTTATCTTTTTTCTCTGTATTGAAAAAAGCTGTGTAATCACTGACTCTATTGGCTTGTTGCATATTGTGCGTAACAATAACGATTGTAAAATTCTTCTTTAATTCATGAATTGTCTCTTCAATTTTTAATGTAGATAATGGATCAAGTGCTGAGCATGGCTCATCCATTAAGATCACATCAGGTTCAATAGCAATTGTCCTTGCTATGCATAATCTTTGTTGTTGACCACCAGATAAGGAATAACCACTTTCGTTTAATTTATCCTTGCACTCATCCCAAACAGCTGCCTTTCTAAGAGATTCTTCTACTAGTTGATCCATATTACCTTTATATCCATTAACTCTTGCACCAAAGGCAATATTTTCGTAAATACTTTTAGGAAAAGGATTAGGTTGTTGAAAAACCATTCCAATTCTTCTTCTAACTTCAACTGGATCTATATCCTCTGCATATATATCTATCCCTTCAAAAATAACACTGCCTGATAATTTGCAACCTTCTATTAAATCGTTCATTCGGTTGATTGCTCTAATTACGGTTGATTTACCGCATCCTGATGGACCTATAAAAGATGTAACTTGATTCTTTTCAATATCACAAAACACATTTTTAACTGCTACTGAATTGCCATATTTAATTGATACATTATCTAATGAGACTGAAGATGTAGATTTTATATTTTTTTTATTCATTAGCTTATTTTATTATTAGTTTTGATCATTATTATACTTTATTTTTTGAAAAGGCACCAAGTGTGCCTATCCATCTTGAAAGGATATTAAGAGTTAAAAGTACAATAACTAATATGAATGATGCTGCCCATGCTAGTTGGTTTTGAGCTTCATATGGTTCAAGAGCGAAATTGTAAATTAACACAGACAATGAACCCATTTCATAGAAAAGATCATCAAAACTTGTAATGTAGTAACGGGAGAAAAGAGCTGTAAATATTAAGGGAGCTGTTTCTCCTGCTGCCCTAGCGAGTGCTAATAATACGCCTGTAGAAATTGAACTAAATGCAGCTGGTAATGTGATATTTGTTATCATTGTGAATTTTGAGGCACCAACTCCAAATGCAGCTCTTCTCATGTCATTTGGAACTAGTTTAAGTGCTTCATCAGTAGTTTTAATTATTGTTGGAAGCATTAAAATTGATAGTGATATTCCGCCTGCAATACCGCTGAACATTGATCCAAATAATATTTTGGTAGAGACAATAATTGCATATATAAATACACCAGCAATTATAGAAGGAACCCCTGCGAGTACATTTGATCCAAACCTTATAAATTTTGCAAACTTTCCTGATTTTGAATATTCAGCAAGATATATTCCACCTCCCACTCCAATAGGTATTGATATTATTGAAGCAATAACTCCCATTATAATAGTACCAGTTATTGCAGGCCCTATTCCTCCAGCTGAGAGAAGATCATCTCCAGGTGGCTCGGGTTCAAGTATTAAGGTATCAAAGTTTATATAACTTCCACCTTTAATTAATACATAGCTTATGACTAATATTAAAGGAAGCACAGAAATGATGGCAAAAAGAGCAGAAATAATAGTTAAGGATTTATTCCCAATATTTCTAGTTAGAGAGGGATTATAAGTTAGAGATTTTTGTGAAGTGTAATTCATTTATTGATATTTTAAGCTTAATTTTTTTACAATCCACTGGGCAAATACATTAACCAATAAGGTTAATATCATTAGGATTAATGCTGCATACATTAGAGAAGAGACTTGGCTCCCATCTGCTTCACCAAATTGATTAGCAAGCATGGATGAAATTGTATATGAAGGAGCAAATATTGACCAACTAAAGTTATTTGAATTGCCAATAATCATAGTAACTGCCATTGTCTCACCCATAGCTCTTCCTAGGGCAAGTAAAACTCCTCCAGTTATCCCAGAAATTGCTGCTGGAATAATAACTTTAATAATAGTAGTCCATCTTGACGCTCCAATTCCATAGGCAGCTTGCCTAAGTTTAGATGGAACTTGTTTTAGAGAATCTTTTGAAATCGATGTAATTATAGGTAATATCATTACCACAAGTATTAATATTGCTGGCATCATTCCAGCGCCCAAAGGTTGGGTGCTGAAAAATGGTATAAATCCAAATAGTTCGTAGATTATGTTCAAAAATGGTCTAATAAAAGGTTCCATAATAAATACTGCCCATAGTCCTAAAACAACTGATGGAATAGCAGCTAAAAGCTCAACCATTATTCCAATTGTATTTCTTATATATTCGGGAATTATATTTTCAGTTATAAATATTGCAGTGCCGACGCCCAATGGAATGGCAATTAATAATGAAGCAATTGAGGTAAAAAGAGTTCCATATATAGCTGTGAAAGCTCCATACTCATCGGTAACAGGATTCCAGGCAGAACTAAAAAGAAACCTCAGTCCATATCTTGAAATCGATTCAGTAGATTCGTAGTAAACAACAGCAAAAATCGAAAAGAGTACAACAGCGACCATAGAAGCCATGGCTACAACAATATTTTTAAAACCAACATCTATCATCTTCTCTGAAGTTGGTCTTGTTCTTAGTAGAAACTTTGATGTAGTTGCTTTGTCCACACGCTAAAGCATTTACTTTATGAATCTAAATGTAATTTCAAATTTTTCACTAAGATAGGGTTAAACATTGGCTTTAAGTGTTGAAGGGTACATAATAAGTATTGAATACCCTTAAATGCTAGTTACTGTGGGGATTAAATAAGTATTGCCATGGGGAGAATTGTTGGCATTGACTTGGGAACGACTAATTCCGTTGTAGCGGTGTTGGAGGCTGGTAGGCCTGTTGTTATATCTAATGCAGAAGGTACTAGAACCACTCCATCAGTTGTTGGCTTTACTAAAGATTCTGAATTGTTAGTTGGGCAACTAGCCAGAAGGCAATTAGTCCTAAATCCAAAAAACACATTTTCAAATTTAAAAAGATTCGTTGGCAGAGCTTGGGATGAACTAGAAGAGAATAGTCTCTCAGTTCCATATAACGTCCGTGCTAATGATCAAGGAAATGTTCGAATAACATCTCCTGCAACCAAAAGAGAATATGCGCCTGAGGAATTGATCGGAAATATTATTAGAAAATTAATTGATGATGCAGAAACCTACCTGGGTGAAAATGTTGATTCTGCAGTGGTCACTGTTCCAGCATATTTTAACGACTCACAAAGACAAGCAACAAGAGATGCAGCAATTTTGGCTGGGATAACAGTTAAAAGGATATTGAATGAGCCAACGTCAGCGGCTCTTGCATATGGCTTTGATAAAAGTTCTTCACGAAAGGTACTTGTCTTTGATCTAGGAGGAGGAACATTTGATGTTTCTTTAATGTCAATTGCAAATGGAGTGTTTGATGTAAAAGCAACTTCGGGTGATACTCAACTTGGGGGTAATGACTTTGACCAGAAAATTGTAGATTGGCTTGCTGAAGATTTCTTAAAAAAAAATAAACTTGATTTGAGACGAGATAGACAATCTCTTCAAAGACTTACTGAGGCTGCTGAAAAAGCAAAACAAGAACTTTCTGGTGTTCAAAGCACACCTATTTCACTTCCTTTTATTTCTACAGGGGAAGATGGTCCATTGCATATTGAGACAACTTTAACTAGAAAAACATACGAGAAACTTTGTTTAGATCTTTTAGATAAATTATTTGATCCTGTTAATACTGTTATTTATGACTCAGGTTGGGCTCCTGAAGAAATAGATGAAGTTGTACTTGTTGGAGGAAGCACCCGTATGCCAATGGTTAAACAGTTAGTCAAAACTTTGGTGCCTAACCCACCTTGTCAATCAGTTAATCCTGATGAAGTAGTAGCTATAGGTGCTGCTATTCAAGCTGGAATAATTTCAGGTGAGTTAAGAGATCTTTTGTTAAATGATGTCACACCACTCTCTTTGGGCTTAGAAACAGTCGGTGGATTAATGAAAGTTTTAATTCCTCGCAATACCTCTATACCTGTCAGACAATCTGATGTTTTTAGTACATCTGCTTCTAATCAATCATCGGTGGAAATTCATGTTTGGCAGGGTGAAAGGCAAATGGCCACCGATAATAAATCTCTTGGTAAATTCAGACTATCTGGTATACCTCCTGCTCCAAGAGGCGTGCCTCAAGTACAAGTTGCATTTGATATTGATGCAAATGGCTTGTTAGAGGTAAGTGCGACAGATAGAACCACTGGAAGGAAACAATCTGTAAGTATTACTGGCGGTTCAAATTTGAATCAAAATGAAGTTAATAAATTAATCGAAGAATCAAAAGCAAAAGCCTCTGAGGATAGAAGGAAAAGAGCCTCTGTTGATCAAAGAAATAATGCCCTAACCCTTGTTGCTCAAGCTGAGAGGCGCTTAAGAGATGCTTCTCTAGAGCTAGGACCATATGGTGCAGAGCGTCAACAAAGGGCTGTGGAAGTAGCTATTAGAGATGTTGAGGATTTGCTTGAAGAAAATGAGCTGCAAGAACTTGAATTTGCGGTTGGTTCTCTCCAAGAATCATTATTTGGCTTAAATCGAAGACTTACAGTCGAGAGGAAAACCGATTCAAATCCACTGCGAGGTATAAAAAATACTTTTGGTTCTTTGAAGGATGAACTTTTTTCTGATGATTATTGGGATGATGATCCATGGGATTATCCTTCTCGAGGACAAAATAGAAATAATGAAAGAAATTATGAAAGAAGGAATGTAGATCCTTGGGACAATGACTACTACCGTTGATCCTAATTATTGGTCTCTACTAGGTGTCTCGCCTGAATGTGAGGCATCTGAACTCAAATCAGCCTTTAGGAAAGAGGCAAGGAAATGGCACCCTGATTTAAATAAAAATGATGTTAATGCTGAGGAAAGATTTAAATTAATTAACCAAGCTTATGCGATTCTGAGTGATCCAAAAAAAAGGATTGAATGGGAGAAAAAAAATCGTGAGCGTAAAGATATTTTTGATAATAGATTCCCAACATACGAGGAGTATGTAGACATTGTATTAGGAATTAAAACCACTTTACAAACAGAAAATGAAGACTATCTAGAAGAACATTATGATGATCTTTCTGATCCTGATTATGATAATTATGATCATCAAGATCTTAATGAGAATATTCCAACTACCAGCGAACCATCTCCACCTCCCACATTAATTTATGAAGATCAAGAATCTATTGTTGAAATCTCTCCTAATCAAGCACTTTATGGTTCATCAGTTGATATTCAATTGCAAGACGGTACGCTTGTTGAAGTGATAACTCCACCTTTCGCAGGTGATGGTTGGAGATTGCGTATTGAAGGTGCAGCAATGGGTTGTCGAGATCATTTTGTACAATTAAAGGTTCAAACAGAGGATGGTTTAAGAATTGACGGTCTACGAGTTATGTATAGGCTTGAATTGTTCCCCCATGACGCATTATTGGGATGTGCGGTTGACATACCAACTCTAAATGGAACAGTAACCTTGCAAGTCCCTCCTAATTCTTCTACAGGAAGGATGCTAAGACTTAGAGGCCGAGGCATGGAGTATGAAGATTATCGTGGCGATCAAATTGTCGAAATAATTATTGTATTACCAGAGAACTTGAATGATTCTGAAATTGCCTTATATCAACGTCTAAATGAAATATCAATGGAAAATTATTAGGAACATATTGTTTATTCAATTTATAGAATTATAATAAAATCAATTTAATAATTTCTATGTTAGTCCATGTCCTTTTGTATGACGCGGGGACTGAAAACGAGGGAATACACTCCCTTGAACTTAATGGGTCAACAGTAATTCTTATGTTCCAAGATAGGGATGACGCAGAACGTTATTGCGGTCTTCTTGAGGCTCAGGATTTCCCTACCCCTTCTGTTGAGGAATTATCTAAAGTAGATATTGAAGCATTTTGTGTAGAAGCTGGATATGAAGCTCGTTTTGTTGAGAAGGGTTTTATTCCTAGTAATGATGAAGAACGCTTACTGATTTCTCCACCTCAATCTAATTTAGAAGTAGGAGGATGGCAAAATCAAGACAATATGAATAATAAATACTCTTCAAATGATCAGCTTGAAGATATCAAAAAACGTTTAGAGAATCTTTTATGATTAATTTAAGTAATTGTTCTAAAGATAATAATTTATCGATATTAACTGAGCAAATTAATTTAACCTCATTAGACCTAGATAACAAATCAACTTTTGAAATTGTAAACCTTTTTTCTGAGGCCGACAAAGAACCACAAAAGGCAGTTAATTTTGCTATCCCAGAAATTGTTAAAGCAATTGATGAAATTACATTAAAGCTTAAATCAAATGGGAGGTTGTTTTATATAGGTTCCGGAACATCAGGAAGACTAGGTGTTTTAGATGCATCTGAATGTCCACCTACATTTTGTTCACCACATGAATTGGTACAAGGGATTATAGCTGGAGGAGAAGGATCGCTCACAAAAAGCTCAGAGTCGCTTGAAGATATAACTGAACTTGCAATTACCAATCTTAAAGATAGAAACTTCACCAAAAATGATGTGTTGATTGGTATAACCGCTAGTGGAAGGACTCCATATGTACTTTCTGCCTTAAATTACTCAAAAAGTATAAATGCATTAACAATTTGTATTTCCTCTGTTCCTGTTAGTGATTCATCTATAGTTTCCGATATTGATATTAGATTACTTACAGGCCCAGAAATTCTTGCTGGCTCCACAAGATTAAAAGCAGGAACAGCAACAAAAATGGCATTAAATATAATCTCTACCTCAGTGATGATTAAATTAGGAAAAGTTTATGGGAATAGGATGATAGATCTCTCAGTTAGTAATAAGAAATTATTGGATAGAGCTCTTGGTATCTTATTAGATATTGGCTCTGTTAATAAAGAAGTTGGTCTTAATTTGTTAAAAAAGACTAATGGATCTGTCAAATTATCTTTATTAATAGCAATGTCTGACCTAGATGTTGAAGATGCTAAACAGTTACTTGATGATTCAAATGGAAACTTAAGAGTTGCACTATCCAAAGTTAATAGTTATTGATCATCAATTTATATAAAGCAATTTCCTTAAGAGTTTTGCTGCATTAATTATTAAAATAAGTTATTATATAAAAAATAGATTAATCAATGTCAAAAGTATTAATGGTCACGGATAAAGGTCAATTGACAATTGAGCTTTTTGATAACGATGCCCCAAATACGGTTTCAAATTTTTTAAAGCTTGTAAATGATGGGTTCTATAATGGACTTTCATTTCATCGCGTGATAAATGGTTTTATGGCACAAGGAGGCTGTCCTAATACCAGAGCAGGGGCGAATGGAGTTCCAGGTACAGGAGGGCCAGGATATTCGATCGATTGTGAAATTAACTCAAATAAGCATGAAGCAGGTTCTCTTTCAATGGCACATGCTGGGAAAAATACAGGAGGGAGTCAATTCTTTTTAGTTCATGCTGCTCAGCCTCATTTAGATGGGGTTCATACTGTTTTTGGTAAAACAGAAGATATGAAGGTTCTTTTATCAATTTCTAATGGTACAAAAATAAACAATGTAAGTCTAATTAAATAGTATTAACTTACTATTATTTCCATACAATCATACTATTATTATTTTTAAGGTTCCAATCAAATAATGGTGAACTTTCTATATTTGCTAATTCATTAATGCTATTGGTTTCTATTGATATATTATGTGATGGATGTAATAGTTGCTCATAATTATTTGTTTTAATTATTCCAATTCTTTCAGTTCTTTCCCAATTACATAGTTCTTTTAAAAGAGATTCAAGTAATCTTTTATCTATCAAATTTCTTTCTAAATGAGATTTTATATCTCTATGCGTAACGTTCCAGGTGAAAATGGGGTTTTCACAAAGCGCTATCAATCTTGGTGTATTTTGAACTGATATATTTAAGAAATGATTCTCTGACCATTTATTAGCTTTATCTTCAAGATGTTTTAATTCACCATTAGTTACTTTCCCATCCCAAAAGACTACTATATTTTGTCTTTCATCAGAAAAATATGTTTGCGTATTATTGTCAATTAAATGACCAAGTTTCTCTCTCTTGACTTCAAGATAAGCAGCATTATGATCACCTGGGCAAATAACTAATGGAACTCTCGATTCAACTTTCAGTCCATAACCTCCAAGCCCAGCTATTTTTCTTGGATTATTTGTTAACAACTTAAGCCTATTTATTCCTAAATCCGTCAATATTTGAGCTCCTACCCCATAATTTCTTAGGTCTGCAGGAAAACCTAATTTCTCATTAGCTTCAACTGTATCTAGCCCTCCATCCTGGAGATTATAAGCTTTTAATTTGTTTACCAATCCAATACCTCTTCCTTCTTGCCTTAGGTATACAACAACTCCCTCTCCTTCTTGTGAAATTCTTGATAATGCAGCTTCTAATTGAGGCCTGCAGTCACATCTTAAAGACCCAAAAGCATCTCCAGTAAGACATTCAGAGTGCATTCGTACTAAAACTGGTTCATTTAAATTTTCCGGATTCCCTTTGATTATCGCTACATGTTCTGAGCCATCCAGTTCGTTTTTATATCCAATAGCTTTGAAATCGCCAAATAGACTTGGCAATTTAGCAATAGCTTGTCTAAAAACAAATCTCTCATTTTCTAGTCTGTAGTGTATTAAATCTGCAATGCTTATCAATTTTAAATTTCGTTCTTGCGCATATTTCTTCAGCTCAGGTAACCTTGCCATTGAGCCATCTAGATTTTGTATTTCACAAATAACACCCGCAGGAGAAAGACCTGCTAGTAAAGATAAATCTACAGCTGCCTCTGTATGTCCAGCCCTTTTTAATACACCACCTATTTTTGCTCTTAATGGGAAAATATGCCCAGGTCTCCTTAAGTCAATTGGTTTTGTTTGATTATTTAATGCAACTTGAATTGTTTTAGCTCTATCCTCGGCTGAAATCCCAGTAGAAACTCCAAATTCAGGACCAGCATCAATGCTTACAGTAAATGCTGTTTGATTGGAGTCTGTATTTCTATCCACCATTAAAGGTAGATCTAATTCGTCTAATCTTTTCCCTTGCATTGCTAGGCATATCAACCCTCTAGCCTCCGTTGCCATAAAATTTATTTGCTGCGGAGTTGCAAATTGAGCAGCACAGATCAAATCTCCCTCGTTTTCTCTCTTTTCGTCATCAACCACAACAACACATTCTCCGTTTCTTATAGCAGCCAGAGCATCTGCTATATCATCAAATTCAATTTCATAACAATCTTCTGATTTCAACTTATTCCTCTTGTTTGTGGTGAAAAGGTTCTTTGCTAATTATTCTCAAATGAATATTCCTCATTCTACGAAATAACCTTGATGTTATGGAAATTATTCAAACAGATACAGGGAGGGTCGCAATTATTGGAGCTTCTGGATATGGCGGTCTACAACTCGTTAGGTTAATTAATGAGCATCCAATTTTTAAGATAGCATCTTTATCTGGTGAAAGATCAGCAGGTAAATATTGGAATGAGATAAATCCTTTTATCAAAATTGCAGAAGACAAAGAGATAACCACATGCAACATTGATGAAATAGTAAAAATAGCTGATTATGCAATATTGAGTTTGCCTAATGGATTATCCTCACAATTAACACCTTTATTATTAGAAAACGGAGTTAAAGTTCTCGATTTATCTGCTGATTATAGATTTTCATCACTTGATAAATGGAAGCAAGTCTATCCAACTGAAGCATCCAAATACCCAAGATTTGATTACGAATTATGTGAAGAAGCTATCTATGGTTTTTCAGAGGAATTCAGTAAAGAAATTTCTAATTCTAGATTAATTGCTTGTCCTGGTTGCTATCCAACGTCTTCACTAAGCGTACTTATTCCATTTCTAAAACAAGGTTTGATAGAAAGTGATGGAATTATTGTTGATGCAAAATCTGGAACATCGGGTGGAGGCAGAAGTCCTAATGATCAACTTCTATTATCTGAATGCTCTGAATCAATCAAACCTTACGGGGTTATTGGGCATAGGCATGCAGCAGAGATAGAGAGTATATCTAGCCGCTTTGCTGGTCATGAACTGAATTTACAATTTACGCCTCATTTGGTTCCAATGGTTAGAGGCATATTATCTACAGTTTATGCTCGTTTAAGAGATCCTGGATTAACAGCGGAGGACTGCAAGATTGTTTTAGAGGCTTATTATAATAATCAACCATTTATCGATATCTTGCCCGTTGGGATATATCCAGCAACTAAGTGGGTTAAAAACACTAATAAGATAATGATTTCTGTTGAAGTTGATAAAAGAAACGGAAGGATAGTTTTAATGAGTGTTATTGATAATCTTCTTAAAGGACAAGCAGGTCAGGCTATACAAAATCTAAATATCATGCATGGGCTTGAATCTGATATTGGACTTCCTAAAATTACATTTTATCCTTGAAGAAAGTTCGAACCTTCTTTGCAACTATTGCTATTGCAAAAGGTAATATCGTATGCTCCATATCTTGTATTCTTTTTCTTAAATCATTTTTATTTTCATCATAATTGACTGGAACTGCGGCCTGAATAATTATTGAACCTGAATCTACTTCTTTTTGTACATAGTGAACTGTACAACCGGTAATAGTGACTTTATTATCTATTGCTTGCTGGACAGCATCAATACCTTTAAAGGAGGGTAATAGAGATGGATGTATATTTATTAAACGATTTTGAAATTTATTAATTAACTCTTCACCTACAATCCTCATCCATCCTGCCATAACAACAATCTCTACGTTAAAGTCTTCTAATTTATCCATTACTAATTTATCATGCTCTAATCTAGTTGGACAATCTTTATGATTGATAATTACATAGGGAATATTATTATTGATTGCTTTTTTTATGGCTAAGCAATTTGGATTATTAACAATTAATATAGATATCTCTGCATTAAGTTGTTTATTCTTAATTGATTTAACTATATATTCAAAATTGGTTCCGTTTCCCGAGGCTAGAATGCCAATTTTAATTTTCTGATCAAATACAGGAAATTCTTCAATGGCTGGACTAATCAGATTTTGTCCATTTGAAGGATAGATTAAATTATTATTTCCATGTATTTTGTCTTTTTGAATCATTAAATAAACATTATTTTAATATTCAATATATGACTATTTTTAGAAATTACAATATTTAATTGTAAAGACATATTTAATATTTAATAAAAAAGAAAATTATGTTGCTTATTTTTCCTAGTTGGATTTTATTATCTATCTCGTTTTCTTCATTCTTATTTGTCAATTACTAAACATTCGCCATTTAATAACCAGTCTTGACTAATATAAAAAAAATTAATTTGTTTAAAGGTTCCCGTTGAGTGTACCTGCAAACAAGACTCATAAAGGAGTAATCTTTTATTAATAATGGCAATAACTGACATCTATCAGAAAAATAACAGTGATAAATGGATAAGGTACTGTGACCTTTTATTTAGCGATGGTTCTTTAGGCTTTTGGCTAGATATAAGCAGAATGGATGTAGAGGAGAACGATTTTCAAAAATTTAAGGACATTTATTCCAAGGCATTTGATTCTGTAGAAAATCTTGAGCATGGATCTATTGCCAATATTGATGAACGTAGACAAGTTGGTCATTACTGGCTTCGGAATCCTCAGATCGCTCCAACTCAAGAAATTTCAGATTCTATTTCCAAAGAAATTCTAGATATTTCAAAGTTTGGAGCATCAATATTAAATGGTGAAATAACCAACAGCGATGGAAAAAAATATACAGATGTTTTTTGGATAGGTATAGGAGGTAGTGGTTTAGGTCCTTTACTTATTAAAGAATCATTTAAAAGAGAATCAATCGGATTGAATCTACATTTTCTAGATAATGTAGACCCTGAGGGTATTTCCCATAAATTAAATTCCATCCTTCCTTATATTCAAACAACATTGTTCGTAGTTGTTAGTAAATCAGGTGGTACTCCTGAACCTTTGATAGGAATGGAGCAAGCCATGAAGTTTGTAATAGATAACAACCAGAATTGGTCATCTCGAGCTATAGCTATTACATCAAAAGGTAGTAATTTAGATTTTTTAGCAACTAGCGAAAATTGGTTAAATATTTTTGATTTACCTGATTGGGTTGGAGGAAGAACAAGTATTACAGGTGCTGTTGGATTATTACCTGCCGCCCTAATTGGCGCTGACCTAAACAAGTTTTTAGATGGTGCATCTCAAATGGATGCTCTAACAAGAGTAAAAGACATTAAAAATAATCCAGCAGCACTTTTATCCTTAGCTTGGTACAAATCTGGAAATGGAAAAGGGTCAAGAGATATGGTTGTACTTCCCTATAGAGACAGATTAGAAGTTTTTAGTAGATATCTTCAACAACTTGTGATGGAATCCTTAGGCAAGAAGTTAGATAGAGATGGAAATCAAGTGAATCAAGGTATCGCAGTTTATGGAAATAAAGGTTCGACCGATCAGCATGCATATGTGCAACAATTAAGAGATGGTGTTGATAACTTCTTTGTTAATTTTATTGAAATTCTTCATGATCCATCTGACATCGTAGAAGTTAAAAATAAACGACCAGGAGACTATTTATCAGGCTTTCTTCAAGGAACTCGATCAGCATTAACTGAAGGTGGTAGACAGAATTTGACAATCACATTTAAATCATTTGACGAGTCAAGTCTTGGGGCTTTAATAGCATTATTTGAGCGAGCAGTAAGTCTATATGCTGAATTGATCAATGTTAATGCCTACAACCAACCAGGAGTTGAAGCTGGGAAAAAAGCTGCCACAAAGATAATTAATTTACAAAAAGAAATTGAAGATCTTTTGGAAGATGGAAAAGAAAGGTCTTTAAGTCAAATTAATGAAGCATTGTCTACTGACTCAACTGAGTCTATTTACTTGATACTGAGAAAACTTTCAGAAAATTCTGATCACTTCTCAATGAATGGTAATCAATCAAATCCAGATCAGTTAATTATTTCGAAAAATTGATTTCTAAATAACTATATTCACTAATTTATTTGGAACAACAATTATTCGTTTTGGTTCTTTTCCATCTATCCATTTCTGAGCTGCGTCACTTTTAATAGCTATATCCCCTAATTTGTCTTTAGATAGTTTTTTACTAGCATCGATTGATCCCCTAACTTTTCCATTAATTTGAATCATAAGTTTAAAAGTATCTTGTTCAATTGCACCTTTATCAAATTTTGGCCATGATTGAAGATGTATACTTTGAGTATTTCCGATTGTCTTCCAAAGCTCCTCTGCAATATGAGGAGAAAATGGAGAAGTTATTTTAATTAATATTGAAATAACATTAGTTAGAGTTTCATTACTACAGTTATTAACTATTGAATTTAATCCATTCACAGCTTTCATAAGTTCCGATATTGCTGTATTAAATTGAAGATTGTCCAGATCATCAGTAATTTCTTTGATAGCAATATTAATTAGACGTATAGCCTCATTATCTTTAGACATTTCTTTTTCCATAGTTAATCTTGAATTGCTCTTTGTTAGTTCTAAAGTATTAATAACAAATTTCCACAGTCTCTGAATAAATCGATATTGCCCTTCAACATCGGAGTCATCCCATTCTAAATCTTTTTCAGGAGGAGCTTTAAAAAGAATAAACATTCTAGCTGTATCTGCTCCATATTTATCTATGACTAATGATGGGTCTATACCATTATATTTAGATTTTGACATCTTTTCATAGATAATGTCAATTTTTTCTCCAGTAATTGGATCTTTAGGGTCATTAATATCTTTAATTTGATCTTTTGAAAAATATTTATTATTATTTGGATTTTTAAAAGTAATTGCTTGAACCATTCCCTGCGTTAATAGTTTCTTAAATGGTTCGTCTATATTTAATAATCCGCAGCTTTTTAGAGCTTTAGTTAGAAATCTTGAATAAAGTAAATGAAGGATTGCATGCTCAATACCACCAACGTATTGTTTAACAGGTAGCCATTTATCTACTTCGCTTTTTATAAATGGATTTTTCTCATTTTCAGGGTTTAAATATCTTAAAAAGTACCATGATGAACACATAAAAGTGTCCATTGTATCAGTTTCTCTTTTTGCTTCAAGTCCACATTTAGGACAACAAGTATTTATCCATTCTGTTTTTGTGGTTAAAGGTGACTTTCCTTTACCAGTTAATTTAATATCAATAGGTAGAGAAACAGGTAGATCAACGTCTGGTACTCTTACTTGACCACACTTCTTACAATTAATTATCGGAATCGGGCAACCCCAATATCTTTGTCTAGATATTAACCAATCCCGTAACTTATACATAATTTTTGGTTTTGCCCAATTAGCATTAGAACCAAATTCAAGTATTTTGGTTTTTGCAATATCAGACTCAATTCCATTGAATTTATCTGAATTGATCATGATTCCCTTATCTATGTACTCAGCATTTAAATAACTATCATCTTCATCATTATTCGGTCTTATGACATAATTAATTGGTAAATCATATGATTTAGCAAACTTATAATCTCTACTATCATGGGCGGGAACACCCATGACAGCTCCAGTTCCATATTCCATAATCACATAATCGCCAATCCAAATTGGTATTTCTTTATTATTTGCTGGATTAATTGCATTTACTCCTAAATACATTCCAAGTTTTTTTCTACTATCTGAATTACGTTCTAGATCACTTAACTTTTCTTGTGTATTCCTAAACTCTATTAATTGATCAATATCTTTATCATTTATTAATTGATTAATTAATGGATGATTTGAGGCTATGACAAGATAACTTACTCCATAGACTGTATCGATTCTTGTAGTGAAGGCTGTTATTTTTTGGTTATGATTTTTGATATCAAATGTTATTTCTGCACCGATTGACTTGCCAATCCAATTTTTTTGCATAACCCTGACTCTGTCTGGCCAGTCTTTAAGGTTAACTAAATCCTTATTAAGATCTTCGGCAAAATTAGTAATTCGTAGAAACCACTGGTTTAATTCCTTTTTCTCAACTTTAGCTCCAGATCTCCAAGATTTACCTTCAGCATCTACTTGTTCATTTGCAAGAACAGTTTGATCAATTGGATCCCAATTGACTGTGGATTTTTTTTGATAGGCAAGATTATTTTTATGTAATTGGTTAAATATATATTGAGTCCATTTATAATAATCTTCTTTGCATGTCGTAACCTCTTTAGACCAATCTATTGATAAACCAAGTCGATCTAATTGATCTTTCATTTGTGAAATATTTTTATCTGTCCACGTAGAAGGACTTGTCTCTCTCTCTATTGCTGCATTTTCAGCCGGTAAACCGAAGGCATCCCATCCCATTGGATGAAGAACGTTATAACCTTGCATTCTTTTATATCTAGCCAGTACATCAGTAATGACATAATTCCTCACGTGCCCCATATGCAAAGAACCGGAAGGGTATGGGAACATTGACAATGCGTAAAAAGTATTGTCTTTGGTTACATCAGTATTTGTTCTATAGAGCCCTTGATTAGCCCACTCATTTTGCCAATAAGCTTCTATATCACGAGGCTCGTAACGCTGGTCATTAATCTCTGAAGTAGTATTATTCAAAGAAGATCTCCTTCAGTAGTTGATTTGCCAATCAGATAATGTTCTCATAACTTGATGCCCAATATGCGAATAGTTCTGAAATTACTACCAGGAACGCTTGATTCTCTAAGAACATAGTTAAACAAACTTTAAATCATGAAATATAATTTCTCAAAATATCAAGGACTTGGTAACGATTTTATTATCTTTGATGCTCGTGGTAATAACTTAGATAATTTATTTACTGATAATAAAGATAACTTTATAGAAAAACTATGTAATAGAAATTTTGGCATCGGTGCTGATGGAATTATTCTTATATTAGAATCCAGAAATAACTGTTTTGTGAAGATGAGGATATTTAATTCTGATGGTTCTGAACCAGAAATGTGTGGCAATGGTATAAGATGCTTGATTGCTTTTCTAAACGACAATAGTGAAATTAATGATAAGTCTGATATTCGGATTGAAACCAAAGCTGGTCTGATTCTCACCTCTATTGCTGGTAATGAAAATATCAAAGTAAATATGGGAGAGCCTGTCCTTTCTCCTGAAGATATACCTACTAAATTGTTAATGAATAATTTAACAGTTCCTAATGGAACGATTACAATAAATGATCAGATTTTAAATATTTATGCTGCTAGTATGGGCAATCCTCATATGATCGTATTTGTTAATAACATTGATGAGATACCTTTTGACGATTGGGGAAGATACCTTGAAAAACACAATACATTTCCTAATGATACCAATGTTCACTTTGTAGAAATAATTGATAAATCAAATATTAAAGTTAAAGTATGGGAAAGGGGTTGCGGCCCAACATTAGCTTGTGGTACTGGAGCTTGCGCATGTCTGGTCGTTACATCCAAGCTAGGTATAACTTTAAACAGCGCTAATGTTTATTTACCAGGAGGCAAATTAGAAATTGAATGGCCGAATAAAACAGGTTCAGTTTTAATGCAGGGGCCTGCATTAAAAGTTTTTAGTGGAGAGATAAATATTTAATCACTTTTGAATATGAATAATATTTATCTCGATGCATCAGCGACCACTCCGCCACATGTAGATGTTATTAATAAACTAAAGGAAATTCAATTTGAATTTTGGGGTAATCCATCAAGTATCCATAAAGTTGGGGTTATTGCAAGAGAGATTTTGGAAAGATCTAGATTATCAATAGCTAATAAGTTAAAAGCTTCATCTGACGATGTTTTTTTTACATCTGGAGCAACTGAGTCAAATTATTTTTCTCTTAAAGTTGTATCAAATAATCTTGATAAAGGAAGACTTGTTATAAGTAGCGTTGAACACCCTTCTATTAACTTAATAGCCAATCAATTGCGTAATGATGGCTGGGATATTAAATACTGGCCTGTAGATAGTTATGGAACTATTGACTTAGATCTACTGGAGGAAATGTTATCTCCTCCAACAAAGATCGTTTCGATAATCTGGGGCCAAAGTGAGATTGGATCCATTCAGCCCATAAATCTTATTGGTATGGAATGTAAAAAACGAAATATAATTTTTCACACTGATGCGACTCAGATCCTCCCTAGCGGTCTTATTGATTGGAGTAATTTAAATGTTGATATGCTTAGTGCTTCTGCGCATAAACTTCAAGGTCCTAAAGGTATTGGATTATTAATGTTGCGAAAGGGAGTTCGAGATTTATTAATGAATGATCCTTTATATGGATTTAAGAATGGTTCTATAAGATCAGGTACTGAGTCAGTTCCGCTTATTGCTGGTTTCTCGACAGCAATTGACCTACTAAATGAATATATAGAAGTTAATGCTAATCAAACTTTCTTTCCTGAAAATAATGTTTCCAAAATGACTTGTCTTTTAAAAAATAATCTAGTTAAGAATAAGCAACTTACCTTTATTGGCCCTCATAAAGAACGTCTACCTAACAATCTTTCATTTCTCTGTCATACAAAATCAATGATTCCAATAAAAGGTAGAGAAATTGTTCGATTATTGTCACAACATGGCGTTTATATAAGTAGTGGTAGTGCTTGCTCATCTTCTAGTCAAGGACCCAATCCTATACTGGTAGCAATTAATGTTGATAAACCTCTACAAGAATCTGGATTAAGAATAACTATTGGTCCATGGATTTCAAATGATGATATTAACTCAGTTTCAAATATAATATATGAATCATTGCAATCGTTAGAACTCAAAAAACAATGATCATCAAATGAAGAATAAGCTACCCTCAGATCTTAGAGAAGCAGAATCAAATGTATATGAATCAATTCAAAGTTATTTTCTAAGTAATTCTGAACAATCCTTTCTTTCAATAAACCTTAAATTTGAAGGATTAAGAATCAATCCGATAATTTGTCGTTTATCTAACAAATTAACTGAAATTAAATTCGATAATATTTTATTGTGGGCTGATGCTGGTGGAGCGGCTCTAGCAAAAAGGGATAACCCTGAATTGGCTTATAAGATTTTTACATTTAAGGAATTTATTAATTCTACAGATTTATTGAATTCAGTATTAATAGTTTGTTCACCTCAACCATATGATATTGAGATGTTTGAGCAAGTATGTTCCCATACTAATTCAACCGTAATTATGATTAATGGCAAGTTGGAAGATCCAATAGTTGGAATTGGAAGTGTCGGTAGGGAAATGAGAAAAAGATTTGCTGAAAAATGGAAAGTACTTTATTTCGTTCAACCATTATCTATGGGTGCACTCCTAAAAAGATTTCCTAATAATTGGGAACTTTTTAAATTAAACCCTAATGGATATTCTTTTGTTAAATCATTTGAAAAACGTCCTGACGATGAAACTATAATATTAAACTTATAACTGTATGAACAATAAAGGTTATTTATATATAAGCTGTATTTTTTTATCAATAAATATAGTTAATGGTAATTTATCTTCATTGTATTCATACATAAGACAAAGGTTTAATATTAATACTATAAGTCCTGAAAAGTTTAATATTTGTGAGTCTTTGCAAAATAAACTGGAAGATTACACTTATAACTTTAATTCTAATATTAGCGTTAGTGTCTTAGACGATTCTGGTGATTTCATTGTAGATATTAATGGAGAAATACCTAGGATACCTGCTTCTAATCAGAAGATTCTTTCTAGCGCTTTCTCCTTAGATGTCTTAGGACCTTATTATACTCTTGATACATCTTTAAAACAAATAAATAAAGGAAGCTTATATATTGAAGCATCTGGTGACCCCGATTTCGACAAAAGTCATTTAGAAGATTTAATTAATGATCTTAATAATACTAATTATAATTCTAATTTAAAATTACCAATACTAATTAAAACTACTAATAAAAAAAATTGGTGGCCTTCTAGCTGGTCTTATGCTGATAGGAAAGAAGAATATGGGGCACCGATTACTAAGTATTCAATAGCTAGTAATGCAGGTATTAATTCTTTAAATAATCCAATTTACAATTTTATTTATGAGTTAGAGAAGGCTCTAGAAAGAGGGAATCTATCAAAAAAATATTTTGTAAAATCCGTGAATGAAAACTATCCTATTGATTATATTTCGACAATTAAAGTTATCAATTCTGCTCCTTTATATATTTTACTAAACCTTGTTAACTCTGAGAGCCATAATTTTACTGCTGAAGTTATTTTCAGACATTCATTAAATGACTGGTCTCATGATTTTCCTAATCTAAAATACAGTAATTGGATAAAAGATCAAAACTTTAATTCTGATAATTTTATCTTTGCAGATGCTAGTGGATTATCAAGAAATAATAGAGTAACCACTTATGGTTTGTCTCAGTTTTTGAGAAGAATGAAACTTAATAGATTTTCTGACTATTATTTCTCATCATTTTCTATATTAGGTGTTAGGGGCTCGTTAGCTAATGTAAATGCTCCAGCAAAGCTTAAGGGTAGAATTTTGGCTAAATCCGGAAGGCTTAATAATGTTAGATCCGTTTCTGGTGTTATTTTAGATGAGGGAAGATTTTTTAGTATTATAGTTAACAATATGGACAATTCGACAAAACATATAATGAAAATATTATCAATAGTAGATAATACTGATAATTGTAATTAATTAGTATTTAGTGCCAAAAGATCGTTGGCTATAAACTCAGGAACCATATGACGAATCTCACCACCAAATCTTGCGACTTCTTTAACTACAGAACTACTTAAAAAACTATGATGTGTTTCTGTAGCGAGAAAAATTGTTTCGTATTGATTATTCAAAGACCTATTTGTATGAGCAACTTGTAGTTCATATTCAAAATCACTCATGGCTCTTAACCCTCTTAAAATTAGATCCGCATTATGTTCACGAGCGCAATCCACAGTTAGACCTTTAAAAGCTATTGTTCTGCAACCTGGTATATCTCTGGTAGCATTTTTAATCTGCTCTATTCTTCTCTCGCAAGAAAAAGTTGCCTTTTTTGAAGGATTTTCTAATACTGCAATGAGAACTTCTCCAAATAAATCACTTCCTCTTTGAATTAGATCAAGGTGTCCAAACGTTAAAGGGTCGAAACTACCGGGATAAAGTGCCTTCATGGTTTTTTAACTTTAAAAAAGTCCATTTCTTTCATAGAATCTCATATCTATAAACGTATCAAAGCGCATGACTCTTAATCAGGATGCTAAAAAAGTTCTTTTGCGCAAAATCCCTCATGGATTATTTATATGTGCAGTAAGAGAAGGAGATGAAATAAATGGTTTTACTGCTAGCTGGGTAACACAAGGATCATTTACGCCACCTTTAGTTGTAATGGCTGTTCGCGCTGATGGATCTAGTCATGGAATTATTCAAAGAACTAAGATGTTTTCTCTCAATGTTTTGAGAGAAGATCAAAAGGATCTAGCAGCTGTGTTCTTTAAGCCGCAAAAAGGATTAGGTGGACGATTTGAAGCTTGTAAATTCACTTATGGAGAGTTTGGTATGCCCTTAATTGAAGATGTAATAGGTGGAGTTGAATGTGAAGTTATTTCAGGCGCAGAACACGGTGACCATACAGTCTTTGTCGCTGAAGTAAAGAGTGCAGTATTGAATAAAGATGGATCTGCCTTAAATTTAGCGAGTACAGGTTGGAACTATGGCGGCTAATTTAATGAGACAAGATCGGTGGAATTAACGCCGTTAATTAAGGACAAGTCAAGGCTATCGAATTTTTTGAAGGATATACCAAACGATCCTGGTTGTTATTTAATGAAAGATTGTGAGGATAGATTGTTATATGTTGGTAAGTCAAAAAAGTTACGAAATAGAGTTAGAAGTTATTTTAGAGCAAGTGATGAATTGAGTCCAAGAATCTCTTTAATGGTTAGGCAAGTTGTAGATATTGAGTTGATAGTTACTGATACCGAAAGTGAAGCCTTGACTCTAGAATCAAATTTAATAAAATCTAATCAACCCTATTTTAATGTTCTATTAAAAGATGATAAGAAATATCCCTATATTTGTATAACTTGGGGTGATAAATATCCAAGAATCTTTTTAACTAGGAAAAGACGGGAAAGACAAAAAAAAGATAAATATTATGGTCCATACGTTGATGTTTATTTACTTAGACAGACCCTTTTTAGTATAAAAAAACTGTTTCCTCTTAGACAAAGAAGAATACCGCTTTACAAAGATAGAACGTGTCTAAACTACTCAATTGGAATATGTCCAGGCGTTTGTCAAGAAGAAATAAGTTCAGAAGATTATAAAAATACACTAAAACGAGTTGAAATGATATTTCAAGGGAGAACTGAAGAATTGAGGCTATTATTAGAAAAACAGATGCATACTTTTTCAGAGTCATTGAAGTTTGAAGAAGCTGGATCTGTCAGAGATCAGCTAAAAGGTATAGATAGATTGTATGAATCTCAAAAGATGATTATTGCTGATTCATCTGTATGCAGGGATATAATTGCATTGGCATCAGAAGAAAATATATCCTCTATTCAAATTTTTCAAATGCGCTCAGGAAAATTAATTGGAAGACTTGGATATTTCGCAAATAATAATAATCTCAGCTCTTCTCAAATACTTCAAAAAGTTGTAGAAAATCATTACTCAAATGTAGATCCGATTGAAATACCTTCAGAAATATTAGTTCAACATCAATTACAAAATATAGATATAATATCGGATTGGCTAAGTGAATTAAAAAAGCAAAAAGTTAATATAACAATCCCCAAAAGATCTAAGAAGGCGGAAATTATTAAATTAGTAGAAAAGAATGCAAATATCGAGTTGCAAAGAATTAGACAATCTCATGATAAAAATTTAGTTGAGCTTGACGATTTAACGAATATACTTGAGTTAGAAAATATACCAAAAAGAATTGAATGTTATGATATCAGTCATATTCAAGGTAGTGATGCTGTCGCTTCTCAGGTAGTATTTATTGATGGTATTGCGGCTAGGCAACATTACAGAAAATATAAAATTAAAAGTTCAAATATAAAACTAGGACATAGTGACGATTTCGAATCAATGGCTGAAGTTATTACTAGGAGATTTAGAAGATGGGCTCGTTATAAAGATAATGGTGGTGATATGAATAAACTATCAAGTAATGAATCTAGTGTATTAGACAAGGATAATTTGAATGACTGGCCTGATTTAGTCGTAATAGATGGAGGTAAAGGGCAATTAAGTTCGGTATTAGAGGCTTTACAACAGTTGAATCTTGATCAAAATATAAATCTTATATCTTTAGCCAAGAAGAAAGAAGAGATATTTATTCCAAATGTTAAACAATCATTGGACACTGACCCCAATCAACCAGCGATGCTTTTGCTAAGAAGACTTAGAGATGAAGCTCATAGGTTTGCAATTACCTTTCACAGACAAAAAAGAAGTCAGCGTATGAAAAGATCTCAATTAAATGAGATTCCTGGATTGGGACCACAAAGAATCAAATTATTATTGGAGCATTTTAGATCAATAGAGGCTATACAAATGGCATCTCTTTCCGAACTTTCATCAACACCAGGCTTAGGATCATCTATTGCTGGTGTTATTCGAAATTATTTTCACCCAAATGAAAATCAATAATCTATTGATAAATTATTAACGATACTGGGACAGTTAATCTTTATTATAGTAATGTATAGACTGATATGAAAGTACGAAACATTTAATAGAATATGATTTTTCCACCTGAGACATATTTATGGTTTAAATCTTTTCATATTATCGGCGTAGTTGTTTGGTTCGCTGGCTTATTTTACTTGGTAAGACTATTTATTTATCATGTAGAAGTGCAGAATGAGAAAGTAGAAATTAGGGATGTATTTAATAAGCAATATACATTAATGGAGAAAAGACTAGCTAATATTATAACAACTCCTGGAATGATCTTAGCTGTCATTATGGCATCTGGATTATTATATATGCAGCCTGTTTATCTTACTCAAACATGGATGCAAATCAAATTAATGTTTGTAGTTTTTTTACTTATTTATCATATTTATTGCTATAAAATTATGAATCAATTAACTAATAATCAATATAATTTTAGTGGCCAACAACTCCGTGCTTTGAATGAGTTACCTACACTATTATTAGTAATTGTTGTAATGCTCGTTGTATTTAAAAACCAGTTTCCTACGAGTGCAGCAAGTTGGTTGATATTTGGTTTAATTCTCTTTATGGCTGCAAGTATTCAGTTTTATGCTAAATGGAGAAGGAATAGGAAACAACTCACTTAGTTAGTATGTCTGATATTGATTGTAATCAATTAATTAACATAATTAAAACGATTACTAAAGATTGTTGCCCAAATTCTATTAACTTTCACATGCATTCAACATATAGTGATGGAAGTTTGACTGCTAAACAAATTTACTACCAAGCGATTGAATTAAATATTGACCATTATGCAATTACAGATCATCATTCAGTTGATGCATATATTGAATTAAGTAAATTAAACGACTCTATATATAAAGAGAGATCAAATTTTCCTAAACTTTGGACTGGAATAGAAATTACTTGTCTATTGAAAGGGTGTTTAGTTCATGTTTTAGGTCTTGGTTTTGATCCCAAATCGAAATACTTATTACCTTATGTTGACCACAAGTCTGCTGTAGGTCATGAATTATTAGCTTCGACAGTAGTTGATTCGATTCATAAAGCTAATGGAATTGCCGTTTTAGCTCATCCTGCTAGATATAAGCTTCCATTTGATCTCTTGATTAATGAAGCATCAAAACTTGGTTTTGATGGTGTTGAAACTTGGTATAACTATGAAAGAGCACATAACTGGATCCCATCAGAATTTGTATGCGATAAAATATTTGATTGCGCTAACTCTTATTCATTATTATCAACTTGTGGTACCGATAGCCATGGACCATCTCTTCTTAGGCGTTAAACAATTTATAAATTATTATTAGAAGTATAGTTTTCAATTTTACTATCTATATCTGATAGTAATTTTTTTATAGATGATATTTCTTCAATAGTTGCATTTGACCAAAGTTTTCTGTTAGATGCTTCTAGTAATCTTTCAGCGATATCTCTTAAAGCCCAAGGATTGTTTTCATTAATAAAATTTTTCGTATTATTATTCATTAACCAATTATTCAATATGGATTGATAACACCAATTAGGGACTAAGTTTGTAGTTGCATCATAAGAGAATAAATAGTCAAGGCTAGCTGACATTTCAAAAGCTCCTTTATATCCATGTTTTTTCATCCCCTCTATCCATTTAGGGTTTGATAATCTGCTACGGACGACTTTATCAATTTCTTTTGAGAGTTTATGAATTCTTGGCCGTTGATACCTTGAATTATCCGCAAAATAGGCTTGAGGATTTGTTCCACTAGTTTTTTTAATCGCGGAAATTAATCCACCCTGAAATTGATAGTAATCATCTGAATCAAGTATGTCGTGTTCTCTATTGTCCTGACTATGAAGTACTACTTTTACCTTTGATAAATTACTTTCTAATCCATCTTTGTCTTTTATGATTTTACTTGAACCTTCATATCTCCATTTACTCCACTCGATAAAAGCATCAGCGAGTTCTGATTGATTCTCCCAAGATCCACTATTGATTATTTCTTGTAATCCTGCTCCGTATGATCCGGGGGCAGATCCATATATTCTTGATTTTGTATTTCCATTTCTATATGACTCAGCAAGTGGATTATTAGAAGAGGATTCTTTTAAATTTCCAATAAGATTTTGACCTCTTCGAATCAATTCAATTATCTGTGGAAATGCATCCCTGAATAAACCTGAAATTCTTAATGTTACGTCTACTCTTGGTCTGTTCAATACACTGAGGGGAATGACCTCAACGTCAATTACTCTTCTTAAAGTACCGTCCCATATTGGCCTTAAACCCATGAGAGCAAAAAGCTGACAAATATCTTCTCCACCATTTCTCATTGTTGAAGTACCCCAAATTGAAATAGCAAGGTGTGAAAGGTGTTCACCATTTTCTTGTAGATAAAGTTCCATTATTTGTTCAGCACTTCTTTTCCCTAAGTCCCAAGCTGTTTCAGTTGGTATTGCTCTTATATCAACAGAAAAGAAATTCTTGCCTGTGGGTAAAACTTCTAATTTTCCTCTTGTAGGCGCCCCTGAAGGACCGCTAGAAATTCTTTTACCTTCTAAAGCATCGAGAAAATTTGTTTTTTCGTTAGCTGAACTATTTAATAGTTTGGGTAAAATATTATTTAGTAAATGATTAATAAAAATATTAGGTTTTTCATGATCTAGGTAATTTAAAATTTTACTATCAAGTTTTATCTTCTTTTTTGATTTAATCTTATAATTAAGTATTTTAAAACAATGAAACTCTATTATATATTTCCCGATATCATTCAACCAGTCAACTACTTTACCGACTTTCCTTGCATTAATATCTGTATAGTCTTTAAATAAATCAATGTCAACAGGGTTTAAGTTATTACTCTCTTCGTCACTCCAAGGGTCTAACGTAAACCCTAAATCTTGTGCTAAACCTTGTGTAAGACCGAGAATTCTTCCTGTAGGTACATTAGAAATTGTGAGAGTTAACTCTAATAATTTATCCATACTCTGATTAACTCCAAAAACATGAAGACCAGTTCTTATCTGGGCATTCTTAATTTCACATAAATAACTCTCTGCATCATCTATTAGTTCCTGTAGAATTAAAGTTTCTTTTTCTGCTTTTAATTTTTTTGATTCAATACCTGGCCATGAATTTTTAATTAAAAGATCTAGTATCTTTTTTTCTAATAATTCATTTCTATTATCATTAATTAGTTTAGATTCATAATATTCATCAATTAGATTCTCAATTATTAGTAGGTCATTAAAACTACCGGCATGAGATAGTGGGGGGGTTAAATGATCTATAATTATTGCATGCGTTCTTCTTTTTGCTTGGGAGCCTTCGCCAGGATCATTTACAATAAATGGATATATATTTGGAATAGGTGGACAAAGAATAAATGGGAAACAATTATGACTTAAACCAACACCTTTACCAGGTAACCATTCCAAGCTTCCATGTTTACCCAGATGTACAATTGCATTCGCTTTAAATGTATTATATAGCCAACAATATTGTGCAATATATTTATGTGTAGGAGGTAAGTCCGGCGAGTGTAAATCAGATAAATTATCGCTCTCATAACCCCTATTTGACTGAATTAAAATTGTTATATTTCCAAAGTGTATTCCATTAATGGGAAATCCAGACTTTTCTAATTGAAAAGAATCAAGTGGGTGTCCCCATCGATTTGATACCTTTTCTTTAACGTTTGATTCGAGGTCTTTCCAATAAGTTAAATAATCTTGAATATTTAAATATGATTGAGGTACATTTGAGATTGTCTCTTCAGAATTAGTCCTATGAGTTACTATCAGGTTAATTAATTCTTTACTATTAGCAGGAATATCTTCATTTCCTAGATTATATCCCTCGTCTTTAAGCCAGTTTAAAATATTTAATAGGCTTTCGGGTGTATCTAATCCGACACCATTCGCAATTCTTGAGTCTTTTACTGGATAGTTTGCTACCACGAGCGCTATCTTTTTATTTGAATTATTCGTTTGTTGTAGATAAGTCAGATTCTTTATATATTTGATGCACCATTCAATATGTTTTTCATATGGCTCTGTTTTATATACAGAAATTGATAATTCATTATCTGTATAAGTAAGGTTTTTAAATGCAACTGGAATTGTACAGATTCGACCATCCACTTCTGGTAAAACAACTTGAATTGATAAGTCAATGGGGTTAAGACCTACCTTGGATTCATTCCACTCAGTTATAGATGAGCTAGATATAAGAAGTTGATATACTGGTATATCTAATCTATCCCACAAGTTATTCTTCACATCATCATCATGTTTATATTCAACTGATGAAAATGAGGTTGTTGTTATTATTGCTTTTATGTTCTCTTTTTCTAATAAACGTATAATTTGATTCTCAATATTTTTAGATTTAAAACTTGTAATCCATATTATTTTGGCATTTAAGTTGTATTTATTAGATATATCTTTTATTTTATCAGCTAACTCCGTATTACCTGATTGTAAAAGTGATTTATAGAGAAATACGGCAATAGATGGACTATCATTGTTATTCCATTTCCATTTTATTAATTCATCATGATATTCAATTAAATCTGAGTTTAAATTAATTTCTTCAACATCAATTATTTTCTGTAAGGTTTGAAGCATATAATTAAAGTTTTTTATACCTCCTTGATTTAAAAGTGTTTGAATTAGATCAACTTTCTCTTGATTTAAGCTACTAATTTCTTGAACATCATTTGCTGTACTTTCAATTCCAGAGACTACTATCAGATGTCTATTTGGTTTCTCTAATTGCCATAAACCTAATTGTTCAAATCCATAAGACCAGTAAGATCTTGACCCTAAAAACCTAACAAGAATAATTTCAGCTGTATTACATGTATTAGATATATAATGATCAATTGATGCATTTGAAGATAAATAACCTATAGGTAATGCTCTTATTTTATTTTTCCACTTATTATTATCAAGGAGCTTTAATACTGTAGATAGACAGGTTATATCAGATGTAGCGCTAGTTAGGAAGATAACTGGAGCTGATGGCTGTTCGACAAATGTATTTTCTTCTTGAGGTTCATTCCCCGGAAGGGTGGAAATTCTATGCATTCATTTATTATGTGTAATAAGAGCAGTAAAAACTGAAATGCTGATTGTTTTCATCTTAGCTGGAACTAATAATGCATAATTTTCTTCCATTCGCTTGGTTTGAAGGCCAATGTATCCCATTTAATGAGGCGAAGCTATCTATAGCTACTCATGCACTTCATTATGGAACTGCAGCTTTTGGAGGAATGAGGGCTATTCCTGATCCAAGTAATAGAAAATCATTTTTATTATTTAGAGCAGACAAACACGCAAAAAGATTATGTCAAAGTGCTAGATTTTTGATGACTGAATTAGATGAGGATTTTGTATTAAAGTCTCTTGAAACATTTCTTGTTAAAAACAAACCGACTCAACCTGTATACATCAGACCATTTGTATATACTAGTGACTTAGGAATTGCACCAAGGTTACATAATATAGAAACTAATTTCTTTATTTATGGAATAGAACTAGGTGATTATCTATCACCTGATGGGGTTACTTGTCGCGTTAGTAGCTGGACTCGTCAGCAAGACAACTCCCTTCCATTGAGAGGAAAAATTAGTGGAGCTTATATCACTAGCTCGTTAGCCAAAACTGAGGCAGTAAAAAGTGGATTTGATGAAGCACTATTATTAAATAGTCAAGGAAAAGTTAGTGAAGCTAGTGGTATGAACATTTTTATAGTCCGTAATGGTGAATTAATTACACCTGGTGTTGATCAAGATATTCTTGAAGGTATAACTCGTTCAAGTGTTATAGAACTGGCAAAAAGAGATGGTTTAAAAGTTATTGAAAGACCAGTAGATAAAACAGAATTATTTATATCTGATGAAGTATTCCTTACAGGAACCGCGGCAAAAATTACCCCTATAAAAATGATTGAAACTACATCAATGAGCAAAGATATGCCAATAATGAATTCATTAAGAAAGAAGTTGACTAAAATTACAGAAGGTTTAGTTCCTGAATATGAAAATTGGGTTAAACGTGTACACATAGATTAAAATAAGACTATATAACTTATTTAAACTAATGATTTTCATTTTTATAAGTTAAATATATAATTTATGACTGATTTTTTAGGCTATCTCAACTCTGAAAATAGACCGATATTAGTCTTTGATGGCGCTACCGGCACGTCTCTGCAAGATCAACAACTTAATGCAGATGACTATGGCGGAGCTTCATTAGAAGGTTGTAATGAAAACCTTGTATTGACATCAGTCTCCAGCGTCGAAAAAGTACATGAATCATTTTTAAATGCAGGTTGTGATGTAATCGAAACAAATACATTTGGTGCTACTTCAATTGTTCTAGATGAATATGGAATTGGTAATAAAGCTTATGAGATCAATTTAAAAGCAGCACAAATTGCAAGGAATGTTGCAAATAAATATCAATCAGCGGAAAAACCAAGATTTGTAGCTGGATCTATTGGACCAACAACCAAGCTACCAACCCTAGGTCATATCAGTTTTGATGAGCTAAAAAATTCTTATCTTGAGCAAGCTAAAGCACTTATTGAAGGTGGAATTGATCTTTTTATTATTGAAACTTGCCAAGATGTCCTTCAAATCAAGGCTGCTCTGCAAAGCGTAAATGAAGCTATTGGTTCTGGAAAGAGAATTCCATTAATGGTGTCGGTAACAATGGAAACTACCGGCCAGATGCTTATTGGTAGTGATATTTCTTCTATTACAACAATACTGGAGCCATTTAATATTGATATTTTGGGACTTAATTGTGCAACTGGCCCGGAAGAAATGAAAGATCATATTAAATATTTATCACAACATTCACCATTTCATATAAGTTGTATACCAAATGCAGGACTTCCAGAGAATGTAGGTGGCAAGGCTCATTATCGATTAACTCCAATGGAACTTAAGTTCCAACTTAGTCATTTTATTAATGATTTAGGAGTTCAACTAATTGGAGGTTGTTGTGGAACTAGACCGGAACATATTAAGCAACTTTCAGATTTATCTAAGGAGCTTTTATCTTCTGAGCAAAGATTGGATGCTCTTTCAAAAAAAAGATCGATAATTCCTGCTGCATCATCAATATATGAGTCTATTCCGTATGTGCAAGATAACTCTTTCTTGATCGTAGGTGAGAGATTAAATGCTAGTGGATCTAAAAAAGTAAGAGAACTCCTAAACGATGAGGATTGGGACGGACTTGTTGGAATTGCAAAATCTCAATTGAAGGAAAATGCTCATGTTTTAGATGTAAATGTAGATTTTGTTGGAAGAAATGGGATCGAAGATATGTCTATGTTAGTCAAAAGGCTTGTTAATAATATTAATTTGCCTTTGATGCTTGATTCAACTGATTATGAAAAAATGGAGAGTGGGCTAAAACATGCTGGCGGAAAATGTATTTTAAATTCTACTAATTATGAGGATGGACCAGGCAGATTCTATAAAGTAATTGATCTTGCTAAACGATACGGGTCAGCGGTCGTAATTGGAACAATTGACGAAGATGGAATGGCTAGATCTGCTGATAAAAAAGCAGAAATAGCAACCAGAGCCTACAAGGATGCGACTGACTCAGGATTAAAACCTTATGAACTTTTTTATGATCCTCTAGCATTACCTATCTCAACAGGATTAGAAGAAGATAGAAAGAATGGTTTAGAAACTATAAAAGCAATTAAGTTAATAAAAGATCAACATCCAGAAGTTCATTTAATCCTAGGAATTTCAAATGTAAGTTTTGGTTTATCTTCTAGTGCAAGAATTGTTCTTAATTCTATTTTTCTTAATGAAGCAATTAAGGCCGGTCTTGATTCTGCAATTGTTTCTCCCTCCAAGATTTTGCCTCTAAACAAAATAAGTGAAGAAGAGATAAAAATTTGCATTGATCTTATTTATGATAGAAGAATATTTGAAAATAAAGTATGCATATATGATCCTTTAACAACCTTAACTAGTTATTTCGATGATTCAAAGACACTTTTACACAAAAGTAGAAATAATGATGATATTAAATTACCAATAGAAGAAAAACTAAAGAATCATATTATTGATGGTGAAAAAACTAATTTACATTCAAATCTTGATTCCGCTTTAAAGAAATATAAACCTTTGATAATAATTAATGAATTTTTATTAGATGGAATGAAAGTAGTTGGTGAATTATTTGGGTCGGGTCAAATGCAATTACCCTTTGTTCTCCAATCTGCGGAAACAATGAAATTTGCTGTTTCATATTTAGAGGGTTTTATGGATAAATCTGAGGTTAATCAATCAAAAGGAAAATTTATCATCGCTACAGTTAAGGGTGATGTACACGATATTGGCAAAAATCTAGTAGATATAATTTTATCAAATAATGGTTATGAAGTTATTAACTTAGGAATTAAACAAGAAGTCAATTCAATAATTAATGCTCAGAAAGAGCATAACGCTGATTGTATTGCCATGAGTGGTCTACTAGTTAAATCAACTGCATTTATGAAAGATAATCTTAAAGCATTAAATGAAGAAGGTATATCTGTGCCTATTATTCTTGGTGGTGCAGCACTCACTCCAAAATTTGTTAATCAAGATTGTGCAAGTGTTTATAGAGGGAAAGTTATTTACGGTAAAGATGCTTTTACAGATTTGAAATTTATGGATTCATATATGAAAGCAAAGGAATTAAATAACTGGGATAATATATCAGGCTTTAAAGAAGGTGCTCCTGAAGGTATCACAATAGGTAATTATAAAAATACCAATAACGATAATAAAATTAATATCAAAAAATTAAAAGAAAAGCCTATTGAAGATACCTCAAGATCAAAAGATATATCTCAAATAGATCCTATAAAACCACCATTTATAGGTTCAAGATTTTTATTAGAAAAAGATATAGAAATAACTAAGGTTTATAAATTCTTAGATCGTAATGCTTTATTTGCAGGCCAATGGCAAATGAAACGTTCCAAGCAGATGTCTGCATCTGATTATAAGGACTTTTTACTTAAGAAGGCAGAACCGAAGTTAGATTACTGGATGAACAAAATAATAAATGAAAAGCTTATTAATCCATCATTAGTATATGGATATTTTCCATGTGGTAGAGTTGGTAATAATTTAAAAGTATATGATAAAGATCACCAAAGCCTTTTAGGCGATTTTTTATTACCTCGGCAAAGATCTGGAAAAAGATTTTGTATTGCAGATTTTTATAATGACTTAAATAACAATCAGCCGATAGATTATTTGCCAATGCAGGCTGTAACAATGGGACAATCAGCTAGTGAATATTCACATAAACTTTTTAGTCAAGATTCATATTCAGATTATTTATTCTTCCATGGTTTAACTGTTCAACTAGCTGAAGCACTTGCTGAATATATTCATTCTATAATTAGAATTGAATGTGGATTTGAATCTCAAGAACCTGAAAATATAAAAGATATCTTAGATGTTAAATATCGTGGATGTCGTTATTCTTTTGGTTATCCTGCTTGTCCTGAAGTCTCAGATTCTAGAAAACAATTAAAGTGGCTTAATGCAGAAAGAATAAACATTACAATGGATGAAAGTGAACAGTTACATCCCGAACAAAGTACAACAGCAATAGTCTCTCTTCATCCAGTCGCTAAATACTTCGGTATTTGATTTAATTTTCTTATTGTGTACTAAGAATAAAATTAATTATTTATTTCTTGCATAGATTCTAAAACCTGAATCTGAAATTCAGCCATTGATACAGAGTCACTTAAATCAATTCCTTCTCCTGCTGCATTTTGAGTTAATTCCTGAAAGTGAAAGGCACCTTCTCCAGTTGCTAAAAATTCCATAGGAGATTGTTCGCCGCTCTCTAGAAAGGCATCACATAGAGCTTTGAAAGCTCCGTCTTCAGAAAAGTCCCAATTCATCGAGGACACATTGCTGAATGAGGTTTTACCTCCTTCCCCCCTGCTTTCGTCAACCTTATTTGCCAATAATCGGAAACTATTTTGCAAATTGATAAATTTGACATTTCATCAATTGTCTTAGAACCATTCCAGCGCAATGGATATGGGCAATAGCAGGATTTAATTATTAATTCATGTTTTGGTTGATATTTTTTAGCATTCTTGTATTTCATGTTTTTTTTTAAAAGAATTTTTTGTTCATAAATTTAAAATTACTTAAAAGCGATCAAATAGTCTGAATGAGCCCTTAGATCGTCTCTAGAGCGTCAAACCCATTCGAGTCACATATAGATTCATTTTAGATAAACAAGGCATATCAGACGAATTTTCAAGATCTATGAGGATGTAGAAATGTTTCTTGGTGCTCTATTAAGTTCACGATCATTGCTTAGTTAATAATTTTTGATTTAAAAGTTTATGTTTTAGTTTATTAACTATGTAATATATAAATTATTTATTAAAGGTCTATTAAAGGTGAAGAGGGAATTGATATGGTCAAAAGCGCTTGAGACTAGTCAAAAAGCTATAGAATGTGGAGCTGTAATTCCATTAATTACCACAAAATATAAATCTAATGACTATTTTTGTGATTATGAACTTCGTTTTCTTAAGAGTCCAATACCAAAGCATTTAATTGAATATGGCCCAAAACTAAATCCATTTATTCCCTGGGATGGAAGACTTGAGATTCTACCTATATTTGATAAACACACATTAATATTAAATAAATATCCAGTACAATTAGGCCATATGTTATTAATAACAAACAGTTGGAAAGCGCAAAATGGTTGGCTTAATGTAGAGGACTTTGAAGCTATAGTAAACGTTGATAATGATACAACCGGTTTATGGTTTTTTAATAGCAGCAAAGAGGCAGGAGCTAGTCAGCCTCATCGACATTTTCAATTACTACCTAGACATAAAAATGAGATAATATGTCCTAGATATGAATGGTTTTGTTCATTATTAAATAATAAAAAAGATCTCGCTTCTGATATATCACATTGTATTTCAATTAAACCTCGCGTTAAAAACTCTAATTCAAATATTAATGATCTATTTAGCTCATACAGGACTATGGTCAAAGAGATGAATCTAGGTGAGATTGATTATACTGATAAACCTCTAAAACCCTATAATTTACTTATAACCTCTGAATGGATTGCTTTAATAACTCGAGAAACAGATAGATCAAATGGTTTTAGCATAAATGCTCTTGGTTTCGCGGGATATTTTCTTGGAACAGGCAAATCTGATATAGAAATTCTTGTTAAATTTGGTCCAGAAGAAATCCTAAAGAATGTAATTGAACAAGTTAATACAATCTAACCTAATTTTCAGTATTTGTATTATCTAAATTCATTTGTTCTTCTAGTTTTGAAATTGATGCTGTTATGGCAGCAAGTTTTCTCTCATATGATTCTTTTAAGGAAATTAAGAAATTTAACTTCCTTGATTGGAAATTCTTTTTTCTTTCAGCCCAGCTTTGAGATGATCTGCAAATGCTCATTTCTGAATAGTACTTGTTTAACTGTTAATAATATACAAAAATATTGAACAATGTTGATATAACATAATTATTTAAAAAAAATCCAAATTGAAATAAATGTCCTAATTATATAAATTCAAAGCTAAATGTGTGTTGAATATAAAAAGCCTATTAATATGTGCATAGTTATTTGGTTATTGTGGCGGAAGGAGAAGACAAAGACGTTAAGAGAATTTCGATTGATTTACCAATTGAACTAATTGACGGTGTAGATCGACTTCGTAAAGAGTGGGGAGTAAGAAGAAGAGGACAAGTATTTGAAAGATTATTACAGGTTATTTTATCAAATGATATAGATGAGGAAATTATCGAAAATGAACAAAACGTATTTAATGAAAAGAGTAACCTAGATTCTATAACTAATGAAGAAGGACTAGATAATAGTAAAAAGGAAGAAAAAGCACTTGTTATCGTTGGTAATAAGAATATTGAAATTAAAAATGTTGCTGTCAAGGATAGAAAACATGATGAAGAACAACTAAATCAAAAAGATATTGTTTCTACAGGTATTGAATTACCAGGTTTCATAAGAAAACAAACTACAAATCTTAAAAGAAGTCTGAGTAAGAATAGAACGTTTAAAAATATGGAAGACACCTCAATCACCACGATCAACATAGATGATTTATTACAAGCAAAAGATGCTGCCGAAAAACATTGGATATATCTTTATGGTCAAAAACCAACTGATAGTGTAATTGAAGCCTCGATGATTTGGCTTGCTAGAGATATATGGCCTAATGTCGATGGAACTGAAAATATACCGTTTACTTGGAATGCTGCCTGTAGAATGCTTAATTCCTATTGCAATGATTGGAAAATAGACGCGTTAACTTTCGATCATGTTGTTATTCTTGCAGGTGCATTAGAAGATCCTTTTTCGACTAGAAACCTAAGAAGTAGAATACCAACTCTCATTCGTAGGTTTGTTAATAAATTTAAGCGTAGTCAAAATGTAACATCCTTCCAAACCCTTGAGTCAACAATGACTGTTCATGGAGCCTTAAAGTTGTTGGGTTTACCAACTAAGGCAGGTTCCTCTCTAACTCTTTCTTTTATTAGGGAGGCTTATAAAGAAAAAGCACTTTCTAACCATCCTGATGCAGGCGGATCAAACGAAACGATGAGAAAGCTAAATGAGGCTTATCAACTATTAAAAGATCTATATAAAAACTAATTCTAAATCATCTCAGCTGAGTCTACTAGTAGGTCTAGGATGTAGTCTCATATGCAACCTTGTGGACGGTTTCTTGGGATTTTAGCAATTATTCTTTTTTGATTTTTTAAATACACAATTTCAATCTAACGATTCGTGCGCAGTAAAACATTTAATCAAAAAATAATCAGATTAAATAATAGTCATTTAGTACAAATTAAAATGCGTATTAATTCATTTTTCCAAGGAATAGCTCAAAGATAATTTTGATTCCTAATAAGAGGTATTAAAGTGTCCATCTAATGTCCAATTATGTTTATAGCTCGCAAGTCTATTGCAAATAATAGCTTTTCAAGCCTGCATAACTGCTTTATAGACAGTTATGCAGTATCATCAGTCTTGGAAATCTATGGGATATGAATTAACTAGGAATTGGATCAAGAATTATCATTAAAACGTTTCTCATAAATCTAGCATGAGACTATTATGGGTCTAGTTATGATTCCTTTTTAGGACTGATAAGACTATTTCACTGTGATTTAAGTAAATATTTACCGAGACTAGCGTTATACGCTGTTCATCCAAAAATGAGTCTAAGTAAAATCAACAATCAAATTGTTCAATTAATAATCTGAGTTTATTTATTATTCTTGGGAAAGATATCATCTAGCTAGTCCAGTCTTGGTCTTGAAGTAGGACTTGCGATGAGTCGCATCTTAGACTAAGTAGACTAGCTTCTGAGGTCTGCATTTATTTTTTCTTTAAGAGCAGCTCTTATTTTTTCGTGTATTGGATTTATATCTTCTTCTACTAGTGTTTTTTTAGGATCTCTATATTTTATTCTAAAAGCCTGGCTAATAGAATCCTCGGGAATAGAAGATCCCTCGTAGCGGTCTATCAATTCCACTTTCTCTAAAAGTGGTCTACCAGATTTCTTAATTAGATTTATTATTTCTAAGGAACTATATTTTCTTGAATGAATAAGCGCAATATCCCTTTCCATGTAAGGAACAGTGGGGTAATCCTTGTAAATTCTTGTCCAATTTGTTTTCCTTGTCGCGGCCTTAATCAATGAATCAAACTCTAGGTTAAATAAGTATGTTTCTTTAATTAGATCATATTTCTCGGAGAGAGAAGGGTGTATTTGTCCGAAGAAGCCGATACTTTTTCCTTCAACAAATAATTCAGAAGTTCGACCCGGATGCATCAAATCTTTTTCGCTATGTTGTTTATCAATAAGTTCAATTCCGAGAACTTCAAGGGATTGCTTAAGTTTTCCTCGTGCTTCAAAATAATCTAAAGATATTTGTTTTGATGCTGAGCCCCACTTCCTAAATCGTTTATTACCAGTCAAAGCTCCTGCTAATAAATTTGTTTCAACAAAGCTATCTTTATCTTTTTTGTATATCTTTGCTATTTCAAAGATCCAACACCCTTCAGCTCCAAATGATACATTTCTCTGAAGAATTTTAAGATGTTCATCCCATACATTAGTTCTTAATCTACTAGTCTCTGATAGCAATGGATTTTTGATTATTACAGCATTTCCATCAGTGTTATCAGGACCAACAAGTGATGAAGTAACTACTTCTTGAAAACCATTATGGATAAAGGAATTTCGTAAACGTCTTTCAATCACATTTTCTGGTGTTAGTACTCCTGGCTCTAGAGGATCAGGCATATTTGAATCAAAATTATCATATCCAATTAGTCTTGCTATCTCTTCTATTAAATCGATTTCTCTAGTTAAATCAGATGATCTGTAAGGAGGAATTACTACATCCCAACCATTAGAAGTTGACGTAAGTAGGCAGCCGAGTTTTGTTAGAAGAGGCTCAATCTCATCCTTTTTAAGATAACGGAATGTATTAGAACTTTTATCTAATTGATTATTATCTATGCAACACAATTTACCTAGAATCTTGTTTATTTTCTCTATTCTAAGATTGACACTAATATCTTTTCTAATAAATTCACTATTAACATGAGTCGATTTAATATTACCACCTAATTCTACCGAAATAAGATCACTAGCTCTTAGAGAAACAGCAGTTGTCATGTTAGGTGATATACCTTTTTCGTATCTACTACTTGCATCAGTTCTAAGCCCTATTTCTCTACTACTATTTCTAACTGATGTAGGAGTAAATACAGCCGCTTCCAACCAAACTCTTTTAGTTTTAGCACTTACGGAACTGTTATTTGCTCCTATAACTCCAGCTATTGCAATTGGAAAATCGCCGCATGTAATTACCTTTATATTTTCATTTAATTTATATTCTTTTTTATCGAGTGCTATAAATGATTCGCCTTCTCTGCCATTTCTAATACCAAAATCATTTGGCATAACAATTCTACCAACTATATTATCTAATAGATCTGCATCAAAGGCATGTAGTGGCTGGCCTTGCTCAAGCATTAAAAAATTTGTTATGTCTACAACAGGATTTATACAATTTTGTCTTAATGACTTTAATTTATTAGATACAGATTTATTTATCTTTCCAGTATTGTCTATATTATCTATATACGTAAGTGAGTAAATAAAGTCTGATCCTATCGTTTCTTTTTCTCTTATTTGTGGCTCAAATTTTTCAAAGTCTTTATTGAAATTTAAAGTTGGTAATGTTAATTTTGTATTAGTTATGGTTGATATTTCTCGTGCTATACCAGCCATAGACATACCATCAGGTCTGTTAGCAGTAATAGCTAATTCAATTATGGTGTCATTCAAGCCAAGATAATCAGCAGCCTTTGAACCAATTGGTGGGATATTTGTCTCACTTTCTTCAAGAATTTCTATACCGTCATTACTACTTTCAATCCCTAATTCATCCAATGAACAAATCATTCCTGCGCTTTCTACGCCTCGTAAATTAGATAATTTTATTTTTAATGACTTTGCAGATAAATATGCTCCAACCTTCGCCACAAGGACGTGATATCCTGCTTTTACGTTTGGTGCACCACAAACAATACTTAGCTTTTTGGGTAAACCAACATCTACGGAACAAACTTTGAGCTTTTCGGCATTTGGATGTGGTGTGATTTCGTCAACATAACCAATAACAACATTCTTTGCTTGGGCTGATAAGTCTTCTAATGATTCAACTTCAAAGCCTGTCATTGAAAGCTTTTCAGCCAATTCATCAATATCATTGTTAAATTCGACAAGATCTTTTAGCCAAGAAACTGATACCTTCATGATTTGCTCTTGCAGGAGTTAAACATAGGTGCTCAAATGAATTTATAAAAAAGGGTGCTTAGCCTAGTAAGATTGTACTTTGTTCCATAGACTCACAAAAGTTGAGCTAAGTTCATATGGCTAAAAAAGGTACCAGAATAGTGGTCACTTTAGAATGTACTGAGTCTAGATCTGTACCTAGCTCAGAAAAGCGTTCTGCAGGAGTATCTAGATACACCACCGAAAAAAATCGAAGGAACACTACTGAGAGACTTGAACTTAAAAAATTCTGTCCTGAATTAAATAAGATGACTATTCATAGAGAAATCAAATAATCATTTCCTTTTATCCACCTTTTAAAAATGACTAATTCACTATTCAAACAAAAGCTCTCTCCCATAAAACCTGGCGATCCTATTGACTATAAGGACGTAGAATTATTGAAGAAGTTTATTACAGATAGAGGAAAAATTTTACCTAGAAGACTTACTGGATTAACAGCTAAGCAACAAAGAGATTTAACTACAGCAGTTAAAAGAGCACGAATTATTGCCTTACTTCCCTTTGTTAACCCAGAAGGGTAAATTAATATTCTATTAATAATAGAATGTGCAATAAATTAATAGATAATGAAGTTAAAAATATAATTTCTAGATTTAAGCAAACAAGTAATATCAATACTTCAGTTAAAGACCTTACGCATCTTAAAACGTATTCAATAGATGATTCTAAAACGTTAGAAATAGATGATGCTATTTCTTTAGAAAAAATAGCATATCAGCATAAGTTATGGATCCATATTGCATCCCCTACATCATATTTTGAATATCAATCAGCTATTGATAAGAAGGCAAGGAAGCTTATTTCAACTGTTTATTTATCAACTAATACATATTATATGCTTCCTGAAATTTTAATAAATGATGTGTTTAGTCTAAGTGATAAAGAAAAGAGAGAATCATTAAGTTTAGGTGTTATTTTTAATGAAGACGGTAGTGTTGGCTCTACAGAAATAGTCCAGAGTATTATTAAAGTAGACTTCAGGTTAAATTATACAGAAGCTGATGAACTAATAGATTATGCGCCAAAAGAAGAAGAAGATTTAAGTATCATCTCTAAAATTTTACAAAGTAGAAAATGTTGGAGAATGAATTCAGGTGCTATGGAAATATTAGAATCATTTGGAAAGATCATTGTAGAAGATAACAATCCCACCCTTAAGATAATAGATCCAACGTTATCGAGACAATTAATAAGTGAAGCAATGATCTTGTATGGTAATCTAATTTCAAATTTTACTAAAGTCAATAGCATTCCTGTTCCATATAGAGTCCAACAAAGTATAGATAAAGTTTGTAATGATAATATTCAAGATTCTGATAATACAATTTTATATAATTTTATGCTTAAGAAAACTATGGGTAAGTCATATTATTCTATAAATCCAATGCCTCACATGAGTTTAGGATTAACATCTTATCTACATGCTACATCACCGATAAGAAGATATGCTGACTTGTTGGTTAACTACCAACTAAACAGATATCTAAATAATAAAGATCTTATATCTAAAGAAGATGTTGAAAAAATGACTCTTGACATTAATAATCAAGGAAGACAAAATATTATGAGATATAGAGAGGATCAAAAATATTGGCTAATTAAATGGTTTAAAAGAAATTCCTTTATTGAATATAATGTGATTTTACTAAATTGGGTAAACAAATATAAAAATATTTGTATTTTATACTTTATAGAATATCATTTTTCTACTATATGTAATCTAAAATCAAAAAAGAACTTAAATATCGGCCAGAGCTTTAACGTTCAATATATAGTCAATAATAATGATATAATATATTTTGAATTAATTTCATTTTCAAAATAAGCGTTCATCATAGGTGTGCAAGAGTTTTAAAAATACAATATAATAATTAGAATATATGATTAATATGAAATACACAATTACAACACCACTATATTATGTTAATGACAAGCCTCATCTAGGTAGTTCTTATACAACAATCGCTTGTGATGCAATTGCTCGATTTCAAAGACTAAATGGAAATACGGTACTTTTTCTTACTGGTGTTGACGAGCATGGTCAAAAAATAGAGCGAACCGCAGAAAGTAAAAACCTTCAACCCCAACTACATTGTGATGAAATCACAGAAAAGTATAAGTATTTATGGCATAAATTAAATATTAGTTATGATCGTTTTGTAAGAACAACCTCTGAAGATCACACATCATTAGTTCATCAATTTTATTCCAAAGTTTTGAAATCTGATGATGTCTATATGGGTAGACAAAGTGGTTGGTATTGTGTTGGATGTGAGGAATATAAGGATGTAAACGAGGATGATAAAAGGCCAATATGTTCTATTCATAAAAAGGAATTAGAATGGAGAGATGAAGAGAATTTATTTTTTAAATTGTCAAAATATCAAGAGCAAATTGAAAAATTAATTCAAATTGATGGTTTTATTTCTCCTAAAAGTAGAAAAAATGAAATTATCAATTTTGTCTCAAAAGGGTTAAGGGATTTCTCAATTTCTAGAGTAAACTTAAAATGGGGTATAAATGTTCCTGGAAACAACGATCACACTTTTTATGTATGGTTCGATGCTTTATTAGGTTATGTTAGTGGATCTCTTCATGATCAAAAATCTCCTGAACTCACCGAGGAATCGTTATGTAATTGGCCTGCAAATATACATGTAATTGGAAAGGATATACTCAGATTTCATGCAGTTTATTGGCCAGCAATGCTACTTTCTGCTGGTATGAAACCACCTAGAAGTGTTTTTGGTCACGGGTTTTTAACACGAGAAGGGCAAAAAATGGGTAAATCATTAGGTAACGTGCTTGACCCCATTGAACTATTGGAATATGGGGGTGTAGATGCGATGAGATGGTATCTTTTAAGAGATATTGAATTTGGTGAAGATGGTGATTTTCAAATGAGAAGATTTGTGGATATTGTTAATAGTGATTTAAGTAATACCATTGGTAATTTGTTAAACAGAACAATTACAATGTCTAAAAAATGGTTTAATGACAAAATTCCAATAGATAATTCTTTATTACCTGAATCTCCTCTTAAGGTTCAATCTGAGATAAAAATAAATGAATATATGCAATCATTTAATGATAGCAATTTTAAAAATTCTGCTAATGCAATTATAGACCTTGCTAATAGTGCAAATCTTTACCTAAATGATCGTGCACCATGGAAACTAATTAAAGATATAACAAATAAAGATATTGTTGCTCTTGATATATATTCTGTACTTGAATCATGCCGAATTATTGGTATATTGCTTTATCCTTTTGTTCCCAATTTAAGTAGTAGAATATTAAACCAATTAAAAATTGATTCTTCAGCTATCAATTTTCAAAAATCATTACATTGGGGTTTGCTAGATCCTGAAAATGGACTACAAGATCCTTGTCCTGTAATGGAAAAAATAGATTTTACTGAGAATCCCGTCTAGTGAATAATTTACCAAGTCATTTTCTACTAATAATTACTATATTACCGCTATTTGGCTGTCAACAATTAAACAAATCTGCTACTCAGGTTGATAATAAAAGCTATATTAATAATTTTGAACTACTTCAAGAAAATCCTAATAATCAAACTAGCATAAAAATTACTAGTCCTAAAGTCATCATTGATCCTACAAATAATGATATAGAAATATTTGAAAGCTCAATTGAATTATTTAATAAAAATGGTCAAGACTTTCGAGTTGAATCTGGTAATTCTACTTTAAATAATTTAACTAATTCTATTACAGTTTTTAACAGTGTAAATGTATCATTTCTAGACAATAAAGATTACTATATCACTACTAATTCATTTAATTGGGATTTAAATAACTCTATTATAGAAATAAATAATCCACTTATAATAAATTTTGATAATACAAAGATAAATGCAACGAATGGATTGTATAATATTGGTACAAGCCAACTAAAAATAGACAATAGTGAATTCAATAGATATATATATAATTCAAAAGGTGAAGAGCAATATCAGGTAAAAATTAACTCTAACTTTGCAAAATGGTATAAAAAAGATAATACTTTAGAATTTATATCTAATGTGAAACAGGTAGAAACAACTATTAACTTTCTACTTACTGAGTAGTACGTATAACTTATCAGACCATCCTGATATCCATTTTTCATCTGAATTAGTGAATGATCTCTTTGACCAACCCCCAACTATTGTAAGGCCTCTCTTTTCAAGAGGATAAACAATCACTGCAGGTAAATTATTCAAAACGCCATCAAACTCATCTCTTCCTGGAAATAATTCAGTATTAACCAATGAGATTAATCGGTTTTGATTAATTGATCTTTTACATATGTCACCAGGTTCAAATATTTTTTCAGAAATCAAACCTCTTCTAAGTATTACTTTATTATCCCAATATATTAATATTGTACTAGCTGCTGTTGCAGTAAGTATTTGCTGACTTCCCCAAGCCAATTCATTTCTTTGATCGTCAGTTAATTCATTACAAAGTTCAAAACCCTCCTTTCCAACCAATCTAGCTTTAGAAGGTTGTTTAGGTTTAATTTCAGTCCAGAGATAACCTATAGTTATTAAAGCTATTGATGCAATTCCTGATATTGTCTCTGCTCTTAGTAATGTTGGATTAACCTGTATAGCAGTTGCAATATTTATAATTGATAAAATCAATAAAAACAATCCAAATATTATAACTAAGCTAGAAATTTTATACATTTATCATTCAATTAAGTTTAAATAAATATATTGATTCTTTATTATACATATCAATGCCTACCTTTAATTTTTAAACTATGTCGATATAATATATAAAAAACACTATTAATAGATTTATCCAATAGCTCAGTATATGATCACCCCAATAGCCAAGAATTATAAAGGACTCATATCAATTACTGGACCGACAAGAAGTGGAAAAAGTAAATTAGCTGAATTTTTAATAATGGAGCAAGATCCAGTCACTTACATAGCCACATCAAAACCAAGACCATATGATCCAGATTGGCAAAAAAGAATCGACCTTCACAGGAAAAGAAGACCTGATATTTGGACGCTCATTGAACATCCAAAAGACATCTGCAAAGCAATTGAATTGATTAAACGAAATGAGTCAATATTAATAGACTCATTAGGTGGCTTAGTGGAGCAGCACTTAATAGAAGATGATGATCAATGGAATAATTTCCAAATTAAATTTCTTAATTGCCTATCAGAAGATAATTTATGCATTGTTGTTGTTTCTGAGGAAATTGGCTGGGGAATTGTTCCTACCACACCAATAGGTCATTTATTTCGTGAACGACATAGCACCCTAAACTCATTGATAAGTCGTCAATCAAAAAAAAGATGGCTTGCTGTAAATGGGACTGCAATTGACTTAGATAAAATTGGTCATCTCATACCATGAATTCATTAAATAGTTCTAGACCAAGAGTCGCATTATTTGAACCAAGAATTCCTCAGAATACTGGAACAATTGGTAGATCATGTCTTGCTTTTGAATTATCATTAGACATAATCAAACCTACTGGCTTTAGTTTTGATGACAAATATTTAAGAAGAGCTGGCTTAGATTACTGGTCAAGTGTTGATGTTAACTTATTCGAATCATTTGAGGAATATAAAAGTCAATTTAAGAAATCCAGGATTATTGCTTTAACAAAAAAAAGTGAGACTTCGATCTCAACTATTTCATACAAAAAAACAGATATTCTTTTATTCGGTAGAGAAGATACAGGCTTACCAAATCATATAATGAGTGAATGTGAAATAGTCGCTGGTATTCCGATGCCAGGAGGATCAAATAATAAAAAATCTGGTGGTGTTAGAAGTCTAAATTTGTCAGTTGCATGTGGAATAGTTTGTTATACAGCATGTCATCAACTAAATATATTGAGCACATAGCTTAATGATATTAATATTTTATCCAAGATAATTACAATACAAAACACCATCGCTCATGAGATTACTTTCATCTAACTCGAACCACTCTCTATATTCCTCATAAAGTGATTCTCTATTCAAGCCACTCAAATCATCAAGTCGTATAAGCGATCTGTTAAGCATAACCTCAATTGCTTGTAGAGCACCAGAATGTCTTGAAGACATATTTGAAACTTGATTAAATTTATATTAGTTCATGATTGCCTTTATTTCCGTTTCATTTATTACATAAATATTCAATTTATATTATATATTAAAAAGATTAAGGAAAGTGCTAAAAGACGTTTTAATGTTACATATAATAGTATGGTAAATGCATTACATTTTACTAAAATACTCAAGAAAATTTATTTACTTCGGTACTTAATGAATTAAGGATGGGGTTAAATCTGGATAAATTGTAGTCTCATCAATCATTCTTTTAGGATTAACTCTATCGAAATTTTTAGTACGTTAAAGATGATGAGGAATGTAATAAAAATTCGAAAAAATCTAGATGTATCAGGTATAAATCGCATTGAATACCTTCGCTTCCATAATCTGAAAGGAATAAAGCAGTTGCTAGACTGAACATTAATATTATTTAGGGATGTCCAAAATAACCAACAAACATTTGAAACGTGAATAAATTTTTTCCTCTATTTAAGGTTAAATATCATTTTAATAATATTAAGTTTGTATTTATAGTAAATTCCTTTATAGAAATTACGATATTATTTCCCTATAGAATATGAAGTTCTATTTATATTCATAATATTATTTTCAATCTGTGAGTTTTAAAATAAGTATATGCAATTTAATAACTAACTATTTCCGAAATATCCTTTACTTTACTATAATTTCTAGTAAAATCAAAAAATGTAGGAATGACCATGAAATCAATATTGACTAACATTAAAAATCTGCTTCCTTATTTTCTGCTTATTGGAATATATTTCTTTTTTGTTAATATTGAGGCAAGGAAGGATCTTGAGGAAAACCAAAATAAGAAAACGGGTATTATTGATACTAAAGATGAAGATCAAACTAAAACTATCATTAATGATAGTGGTCAACGAATTTCTATTCCTGTTGTTCCATATAATCAATAAATTATTTTCTGATCATCAATTTTGTATTCCTTGCTTTGAACAAATCAGCTTGGTGTCGTTCAGCTCTATCTAGCTGCTTTCTTGTCTCTACGCAGTGTTGGCAATTACATGTCATTTTCAGGTTCAAAAGGATTAATAATGTGTGATTTCACATTAGGACTGTAAGCAATATTAGGGATTTTGCACGAAATGGAATAGAGTTAATATGTATTTAAATTAGCAAATTAAAAAAAATTATCAAGTCATGCGGATTTTATTATCTTACTTTGCTCAATAGAAAGTTTTCCTACTCATTAATAGGGAATGAATCCCTTTAATTATTTTGTTAGGCTTCAATATTTTATGTTAGTTTAACTAATCAAAGATATTCAAGATTACTTTTTTATTATCCTTTTAAAAAGATAACTGTATGTATTTCTTTTCCCCTAATTAATTAATTTAATATAATTAATTTTGTTATTTTATAATTTTTATTTATATGTAATTTTTTAGAGGTTCATATATATAAGAGTACCTTTATTTCTGTATCTACATTTAGGTTAATAAAATCTTATATTTTTATCCCTTTTAAAAATTAAGTATACTTTAACAATTTATATATTTATATTTTTTTATTAGTCAATACAAAATACCATTTACTCACAAAGCTTCGTTTATTGATATTAATATAAGTATTGATTTCTATCGTCGATATGTATATGTATATGTATTACATTTAAAATATTAATAATCATATATTTCGTGCTCTTATGTCTAGAAAGTTATTTCAGCTAAATAAGAAAGGTAAGTTTTCATTTTTGGAACTGGATAAGAAAGCAGCTATGGCAATACAAAATCATTTTAAATTAACAAACTATCAAATGCTTGTTCTGAGCTGGGTTAAAGGTGTATGGACAGGAATTTTATTATCCCTTATATTGCATTATTTTTTTGATCACTAAATTATTAATATAAATGCTCAAATACTTGCTATTTCATTTTTTAAGATCGGAATAAACAATAACACTTTCATTATTAGCATATCATTTAATATGATATTTCAATGTTTGTTTATTTATAATTCTATAAATATTTAAAAATAAGTAATCATAAATGTTAAATTTATATAACATAGAAATAATGATTATTTTAAGATAATTCGTTGTTAGTTTTTTCTATAACCTTTTGTGTTTCCGTTCTTGATAGAGTTGCTTCAATCTGAGCAAGCACTTGGTGAAGTTCAGCTGTCTTATTCAAGGATCTTTCAGCCATGAAACGAAGCTTTTGGAGTTCTTTAGACGCAGTTTTCATAGGGAAATTACGAAGAAATCATAAAAACCTAAATTACTTGAGTAATTTTGTTCAAGGGTTAAGTGATGACTTTGTAAATTTGGCGAAGTATTTTTTACATGTCAATAGCATAATCACATTTGTTTTGATAATGCAGAATTCTTTTGCATTCTCTCTTTGGAATGGATAACACTTAACTACAGTAGCTTTTTAATTTTTTTATGATCTAATAAAAATATGAACAAATCAACTCATCGTATACTAATCAATATGATTCTCTCAGCATTGATTGCTGCAGGAACTAATGCTTTCCATGCTCGAAGTCAAATTGAGCAGGGTAAAATAATGTGTTCAGATCTTGTTGCCCAAAGTGAATTAAAGGTTTTTAGGAATCCTTTATTTAATGTCAACGGTATAAAATTTATTACATGTAGGGATTATGTTACCTTGCATCCACTTTTTCCTATCAAAATCTGGTTATTACATTCTATTTTGATTTTTATATTTATAAAATCCTTAAAAAATTAAAATTTGGCAAAAAATTATAATGATAGTTGAATAACTTAGGCTTATTGATATGCTTTCTAGTATTAATATATCAAATCATTTTAAAGTAAATTCATCTTGAAGGTAATTAGGTCTCAATTCACTTCCCCTTCTTTTCCGAATCAACAGGTCTCACAGGCTTAGGTAATAGCATGATTAAAAAAACAAATCTATAACTTATTTATAGTCGATATTCAATATACGTAAAGTAGAATTTAATCTTTGAAACTTCTTTATTGACGACTATTTTTTGGTTTTCTCCGTAACCTTTTGATTTTCCCTCATTGCTATAGCCGCTTCTATCTGAGCTAATATCTGTTGAGGTTCTGTCGATTTCTTAGTAAGAGAGGCTTTAGTGTTGGCTCTGAGAACTTTAACTTTGTTTTTTGAATTATTCATAGCTATCAAAATTAGCACTCTGTCATCCATATGTCAGGTAAGTGCAAATTTGAAAACAGTTCTATTGGCTTTTCTCAATCACTTCAATGATGAAAAAAAATTTACAGTGAAATATACCTTATATATTTTGGAGGCTCCTATTGACTAAATAAAACAGATTTATTTCTTTTAATGTGATGAATTGCGCTTCAGCTAGCGAAAGGTAAGATCAAAAGGTTATTTAATAAAGAATTTTGGGGAATTTATTTTATGCCAGAAGAATGGAAACCAATTGACTCTCAAGTTTTAGTGGATGCATGGGAGGAAGTTAAAGACTGTGCAGAAGGAATACAAAAGGATCTTGCTTGTCCTGATGAAACTATTTCAAAAATGCTAAGATCCGTGGCAGAAACTTTTGATAACACAGTTGAGGAATTACTAGACAAGGAGGAAGAAGATTGGGAAGAGGCAAAATAGAGCTAGTATGAATAAATGATTCCTGATTTCTTCTTATCTCCAGACCAATCAAGTCATTTTGGTATCTGGAAAATAGTAATTGGATTTTTAATCGTATTTATCGGAACATGTGTTGGTGTTGAAATTAGATTTGGAAATGATGACGAAGACAGATGATCTAACTGTTTGCAGCTCAATATTATTTAGATTAGTTGGAATTTAATTATAAAATAAAATTAATTAGTATGCATCACCTATACCTATATATAAATATATTTAGGCTAATTAGTTGAGGATAATGAAGCCTTCCAATATGCAAGCTTCAAAATATTCCGATCACCCTAACTGACTAATAGCATAATTAAGAGAAATTGCAACAGGTTGACGATTTTCAATTAGTATCTTAAATAGTCCCTTTCAAAATACCTAAAAAATTTTAATATTTTCTAGAAAAGGAAATATTAAATATATATTTATTTTAAAAAAATTAATTATAGTCTATGAATCTCCAAATTTAGACTAAAATAATTAATATTTGAGTTAGCCAATTACAACTAGTTTAGAATGGCACTTAGAATTATTTTTGACTCAATGTATTTATTTATGTTGTAGAGTGATTTTGAATTAAGTAATAAAATCTTATATTAGTACGATATAATAATTTTATATTTACAACAATATAGTAATTTTAATGTAAATAGAATGATATACAATATACTAGATTATATACTCAGACTGAATTTGACGACTTTAAATCTTATTAAAACTAGTAAAAATTCTTATAAAATCTATCTACCAATTAATTGTATATTTAAAATAAATAAAAAAATGGAGTTCTAAACGAAATTAGTATAAATTAAAATATCTATTTATGCTTGTGGTTTTATATGTCAATCTTCGAAAAAATAGGATTACCTAATTAAGACTTCTTCGAAAGTATAAAATTGATAAATTCCATCCTAGAGTTGCCGAGCCATACTTTTCTCGTGACAAAGTAGTTATGCATTATGACTCAGTTAATAACGATTCGAATATACTTTTCTAATAAATCCTCCGATATAGAGGATCCTGAATTAAAATAGATGTGATTGCTCTAGCTCAGTGGAGAAGCTTCTATTCAAGTACCGTTTACTTGAAACCAAAAGTTTTTAATCACCTGAGTCAGCGCAAGAATCGTCAGTGTAGCTCAGCTGGTTAGAGCACAGCATTCATAACGCTGAGGTCGAGAGTTCAAGTCTCTCCACTGACATTAAGTTGAAGGTTAATTTTCATTTAATATTTTTTCACGTTTTCTTTAAAAAGAAAAGAATTAAGTTAACCTAATTTTTTTTAATTTAGGTTAACTTAATTGATATTTAATTATTTATTTTATTAATATTACTATATAAGTTATTACCATATTTAAATGAATCAATAAATTAGCGTAAATGATATTTATTAATATTCATTTAAATTCTAACATCTTATTTTAATTGAGAAAAAAATTAAAATTTATTGGCTATATTATTAATTAATAGACTTTAGATAAAATCATTTCATATCTATTTGACTTAGCCTATCTTTAAATGATAGAGAATTGTCCTGACTAATATCATTATTATTTGCCTGTTTATCAGGTTTTATATTATTCTCATTTACGGATCTTACTTCTGACTTATTATTGTAGATACTAAAATTCTTTGAATTGTTAAATTTAATATTTGTTGTAATAAGAGTTTTATCAGTTGTATTTGCCTTATTATTTGTTTTATCATTTAATAATTCTGAATTTGAACCGGCAGGACTTGGAAAAATATTATGATTTGATTTATATATAGTTTTTGATTCATTTGGATTTTGATTAATATTATTTATTGAAGATGTTGTTAACTTATTCGGGTTTATCGTATCTATATTATTTTTATGAGGTGATTCCTGTTCTATATTAGTCTTTGTTCTTTTTAATGGATACTTTTTAACTTCATTTCTCAACTGATTTAGCAACTTACAGTGATTTGATGAACCAAACTTTTTTATAAGTGTTGGATCCCAACTTATTTGTTTCTGCATTTTTATAACTTATGGTCGTCTATATGCACTAGAATAACATTCTATGGTCTTTACATGATAAATTATAATTATAGATAGGCGAAATGCTCCGCCCATTAAAACCTAATTAAAATACGCATCAATTTCCATGACGACAAATGAGAGCCTAAGGGTAGGTATGCAAGCTCCTGACTTTACTGCGACAGCAGTATTTGACCAGGAGTTCAAAGAAATCAAACTTTCTCAATATAGAGGTAAGTATGTTGTTCTATTTTTCTATCCTTTGGATTTTACATTCGTTTGTCCTACAGAGATAACAGCTTTTAGTGATAGGTATTCTGATTTCAGCAGCAAAAATACTGAGGTATTAGGTGTATCAGTTGATAGTAAATTCACTCATTTAGCTTGGATTCAAACCCCTAGAAATGAAGGTGGAATTGGTGACATAAACTATCCACTTGTGTCTGATCTTAAGCGTGAGATCTGTCAGGCATATAATGTTTTAAATGAAGATGGTGAAGCTGATAGAGGTCTATTTATAATTAATCCTAATGGTGTCATCATGCACACAACAGTCAATAAGGCTCCTGTTGGTAGGAATATTGATGAAACTCTTCGAATTTTACAAGCGTACCAATATGTTGAATCTCATCCTGATGAGGTTTGTCCAGCCGGATGGACACCAGGAGATAAAACAATGAAGGAAGATCCTAAAGGAAGTAAAGAATACTTTTCATCACTTTAAAATACTGATAAAAATGCACTAACCTTTTTGATTAGGAATTTTTATTGAGTTAATAATATATTCAGCTTCAATAGATTCCTTATCAATTAACTCGTCAACTAGTGAATGCATTAATGAAACCTTTGGAGTTAAAAGTTCAATAGCATAAGCTAGGGCTTTATTTGATATTGAAAGAATTTGTCTATCTATTTCTTTACTAGTCTGTTGAGAATATTCTTTACCCTTATTTCCTAAATCCCTTCCAAGAAAAACCATATCATTTTTGGATTCAAATGAAATCAGACCAAGCTCAGAAAAACCATAGTTTTTTACCATTTTATTTGCCCAAAAATATACATTTTCAAGCTCACTTTGCGATCCTTGCGTTACTTCATTTTTTCCAAATACGATTGTCTCTGCAGCTCTGCCTCCTAAAGAAATGACGATTTTTTGATAAATATAGCTTCGTGATAATAATCCACTATCTATAGACTCTTCATCAGGTATAAAGTTGGTCATACCTTGTAGGTTTTCCATATTATTAAATAACGATATTCTTTGCAATTTATCTGGTGTAGAAATCAAAAGAGCCACTAAAGTTCTTCCAATTATTTGGTAAGCAATTTGCCTTTTCTTAGTAATGTCGCTGAGAGTTTTTGATCGTAGACCAAAACTCAACTTTTCTAAAGCGAGATCAAGTGCGTACGGTGTAATTAAACTCTTACACTCTCTTGCCGTAAGAATTGCTGCTTCATTAAGTAGATTTTGTAAATCAGCGCCAGAAAAGCCAGGTGTCTTTGCAGCCAAGGTCTCTAGATTTACCGAATCTGATAATGGCTTCGTTCTTGCATGAACTGACAAAATTTGAAATCTAGCTTTTCTATCTGGGAGATATAGATCAATTCTTCGATCAAATCTTCCTGGTCTAGTCAATGCCGAATCTAGAATATCTGGTCTGTTCGTGGCAGCCATAACAATAACTCCACTATTTGGAACAAAACCATCCATTTCAGTTAGTAATTGGTTAAGTGTTTGCTCTCTTTCGTCATTACCTCCTCCGATCCCAGCTCCTCTTTGACGACCTATTGAATCAATTTCGTCTATGAAAATAATACATGGAGATTTCTTCTTTGCTGTATTAAAAAGATCCCTTACCCTGCCAGCACCTACTCCTACAAACATTTCAACGAATTCAGATGATGAAATTGAATAAAATGGAACATTTGCTTCTCCAGCAATTGCCTTTGCTAATAATGTTTTACCTGTTCCAGGGGGGCCAACAAGTAAAATACCCTTAGGAGTTTTAGCACCAAGGTTCGTTAGGATTTGGGGACTTTTTAAGAAAGTAATAATTTCTCTTAATTCATCTGATGCCTCATTTAATCCTGCTACGTCGTCAAACGTCACTTTATCCATTTCATCTGCATTGATCTGTGATGGGCGACGTGTAAACCCTTGCATATTATTTAGTAATTTTGAAGATCTCTTTATTAACAATGAAATAGATAAAACGAATATAAAAGCTAGCCCAATACCAGTAATTGCATTGGCTAACCTCTGTTCTGATCTAAGATCTCTGACTGTCAATGGAACTTTATACTCTTCTGAAATACGCAGTATTTTCTGGTCATTATAAAATATCGGTACATATATTTTATTACCAGTTTTATACTCAACAATTACCTCTCGTCTATTTGGAATTAAAATAATAGAACTTATGTCACCATTTTCAATATCTTTTAATAATTGACTATAGCTTATATTCATTTTATTAATAAATTCAGTAATTCAAAAAGCGATTGTCTAACTATAGTCAATATGAGTATTTTCTAAAAGTATCATAGATAAAAAAGCAAGATAAGAAATTCCCCTATTTATTTTTGAAACTGGAGCGTGGCGTTATAAAATAAAATGATAGTATTTAAAAAAATGGCAGTACCAAAGAAAAAGACATCTAAAGGGAAAAGAAATCAAAGACATGCAGTCTGGAAGGGAAAGGCAGCCATTGCAGCAGAGAAGGCATTGTCAATAGGAAAATCAGTTCTCACAGGAAGAGCTCAAGGATTTGTTTACCCTATGAATGAAGCATCTGAGGAAGAAACTGATTAGTACAAATAATCAAGAACCAAGCTTGAATGCCTCTAGAATAAGTGCATAGGTTGAGCCAATTCTAAAATTATTAATCAACAGTACAGATAAAGTTAACTTAGAATAGTTTGAAAATAAAATAGATCGAATACTAAATTCCATTAATATTAGTATAAGTACTGAAAGGACTATAGTATTAATAGATTTATCTAGTAGGAAGGATATAAAACTATTAGTTAAATAAAATCCAAATAATAATGATAGAATTAAAAGACTTCTTTTCTTCCATGAATCTGAAAGTAATGGTTGTATATTACTAAAAATTGATTCAAATAAAATACGAAGTTTAGTTTTTTGCATTAAATTAATTAATAATTTTAGTAAGGTATTCAAAATCTACATAATCATTTACTAATGATTTACCATAAATAAGATTAGTATTTTCTTGAATATTTCCTAGACTATCAACACATGCATTTGCATTTTTGTTTATTGTATTATCTGATGAATGCCAAGGTGGAAGTGTCAAAAGGCAGTTTAAATTTGCTGCTTTGGCTGATTTCACACCTATATTAGAATCTTCAATAGCTATACAATGTTCAGGCGATTTATTACTTATTTTAATAGCTAGTTGGTATGCATCTGGATAGGGTTTGTGTTTAATGACATCTTCATAAGCTACATTTCCTGAAAAAATATGAAAATGCTTATTTAATGTAGTTTTTAAAAATGGAAGTAACGACTCTCTCCCACTTGTTGTTACTATGTATTGCTCTACATCCTTTAAATAAAGCTCTTCTATCAATCTTACGACTCCTGTTCTAGGTTTTATTCTGCCCGATTCAACTAGTTCTTTATAAATAACGCGCTTTGTTGATTGAATTTGTGCACAAGTTTCATCACTCACATCTTCGTTTATAAGATTTCTATAATGAATAATTCTGTTATATCCTCCTGAAATCCTAAGAAGATCTAAATAATTACGCTTATTCCATACCCAATCTAGTCCATGATTTTTAAATGAAAGATTAAAAGCTATTCTGTGACCATAAAGTTCTGTGTCTGCTAATGTGCCATCAACATCCCAAAATACAGCTAACAGTTTTTTGCATGACATTTCCATATAATACAAATATAAGTGTCACCAGTAAACAATCAATATAGGATTAAGGTATTGAAAACAGATTACACTTGTATATCAAAATGGTTACTGCCAGAACCTGTTATTTCTGAAAATATAGCTAATTGCTCATTAAACTTAACCTTGCAAAAAGTATTAATGAGAAGAAGATTAAAGTTTGATATGAATTTGGATGCTTTTATTAATCCATCACAGTTACCAGAAATAGAAGATCATTTTCCTGAAATTGTAAAAGCAACTGAGAGAATCAAACTAGCTTGTGAAAGGAAAGAAAAGATCGCTATTTGTGGTGACTATGACGCTGATGGTATTACAAGTACAGTACTATTATTAGAACTGTTAAATTGCTTAGGAGCCAATGCAGTTCCCTATATTCCTTCAAGAAGTGAGGATGGTTATGGTTTAAATAATAAAATGATAGAAAGAATATATAACAATGGAATTAGAGTTGCAATTACAGTTGATAACGGAATAGCAGCCTCACAGGCTATTAATAAAGCTAGAAATTTGGATATTGACTTAATAATAACTGATCATCATAAAATACCTGATAAGCATGAAAGCGTATATGCATTAATTCATCCGGAAAAAGCTCCAAATGAGTCACCATATAAATATTTAGCTGGTGTAGGTATTGCCTATATGCTAGCAAAATTTATATCTAGAAAAACAAACTTTAATCTTGATAATGTTTCTGCAAAGGAATTATTTTGTATAGGAACAGTTGCTGATATGGCACCTCTACTTGGCGCTAATAGGATTTGGCTTAAAGAATTCCTTCCTAAAATTAACTATACAAACAATAAAGGATTAAAGAACTTGCTAGAATTACTTAGACTAAATTATGCAATATCAACCGACGATATAGGTTATAAAATAGCTCCATTAATAAATGCAGTTGGTAGGATAGGAGATCCTAATTTAGTTATAGACCTATTTACTAATCAATCTGATCAGTATGTTAATGAGCTTTCTAAGGAATGTATAGCAATTAATAATCAAAGAAGGAAGATGACAGAAACCATAGTTAAAGAAGCGATAGATATTGCTAATAATGAATTACATCCAAAACTTAGGTTTCTAGTGGTGGTAAAAAGTGATTGGCACCTTGGCATAATTGGCATCGTAGCAGCCCGTTTACTTGATAAATACAATATTCCTACTGCTATTATTTCTGAAGGAGGTGATGGACTATTTAGAGGATCAATCAGATCTAACGAAAATTTAAAAGTTAATAATGTATTAAAGGAATGCAATGAATTACTAGAATCATATGGCGGACACGCGGCTGCTGCAGGGTTTACTGTAAAAAATGAAAACTTACAATTATTAAAAAACAAATTAAATCAAATCGCTTTAAGAGAACTTCCATCTATAGATTTCTCCAAAGTTATAAAGCCAGATGCAAATTTAGTAATTGGACAAATTAATAAATCTTTTTTTGAAGATTTAGAGATAATTGGACCTTTTGGGATGAAGAATCCAGCCCCAATATTTTGGTCTAGAAAATGTAGAATTTGTCAGATTTTCAAACTTAAAGGAGGACATTCAAAACTAAAAATTGAGGATGATACAGGATCTATATATGGTATAAAATGGAACAATAAAAATATATTAAATGTTAATGATTTAGTTGATATAGCTTTTTATATCGAATTAAATAAATGGAATAATAAAGATCAGTTACAATTGAACATTATTGATATAAAAAAATACTCAGAAATTTCATATATTCATGTACATAATAAGACATATAAATGTCATATTGATAATGACAATATTATAATAACTAATCAAGAAGGTAATACTGTTAGTTCAGAAAATATTAGCACTCTTTATCCTTTAAATACTAAAAAAGGTCTATTTGCTAGGAAAATGCTTTCTATTGCTGAAATAGCTTTAGGTAAAGCAGCTTGATTTTTTAGACACCACGTCTATAGAAAATCAAAGCAATGATAGCTGGGCCAGCAAGAAAGACTGCTACAAGAGGCAAAAGGTTTCCCATGATTAAAATAGAACTTTGAATATTCTACTAAATAAGCAGTCTGTAAAATATTCGTTCTTTAATGTTTCACAATAATTAAAGATTGTCCAGTCCTAAGGGATAAGTTTGAGTTTTTGTAAATCTAATGAATTATCCTTAGATGAAAATGCATCTATTTTCCTTCAGGCCACATACTATAATTAAAAATTTTTGAGGTTATTTGTACATTTCATATTTAACATTAGAGTATATTTGAATAACAATCCTCGCTCGCTCGTATGCTTTAATTTTTTTATAGGATAGAATTGTATAACAAATTAAATACAAAGGACATACCTATCCATAACAAATAATGGGTCAGTCAAAAACAAAGTCCAAAGAAAATAAAAATGATTCAAATGACTCCTCAACCTTTTTTAGTGTATTAATAACTTCTTTTAGTACTATTTTTCTAGCTGAGTTAGGAGACAAAACTCAAATAGCTACTTTAATGTTATCTGCTCAGTCGGGTAGGCCAATAGTGATTTTTATTGGAGCCGCCCTAGCGCTTATTTTCACTAGCTTTCTAGGAGTGATTATTGGACAATGGATTGCAAACAATTTACCTAGGCAAAGATTTACATTAGGATCAGGAATACTCATGATAAGTTTGGGCTTATACCTAGCTATTCAAGGGGTGTTCGACTTATTAGAATTTGAAGGACTGATCTAATGATACTGACCCTTTTGATAACAACATTTTTTACTGTGTTTCTTGCAGAGATGGGAGATAAAACTCAATTGACAACAATAACCTTGAGTAGTTCAACTAATAAACCATTAGCTGTTTTTATTGGATCTTCAACAGCCCTTATATTGGCAACTTTATTAGGAGCATTGGCTGGTGGGTCAATTTCTAATCTGATTCCCGCATTCATACTAAAATTGCTTGCTGGAATAGTATTCTTATATATAGGAAGTACACTTATTGCCAAAACCAGGAATGACAATATTAATGAAATCTAGACTTTCAACTACTAAATTTTTTACCTAAATGATCAAAAATATACATCAAAAAGTTTATTAATCTTTTTAATTCTCACTAAATAAAACTGCTATGACAAACGTTTCTAACATACTAGACAATTTAAACTCAGAGACTGGTCTTGAAGTTAATAAACTTGAAAAATCATTAAAGATCACAAAAAAGAAAGATAGAGATAATTTAGGGATTGCCCTCACAGCGTTAGAGAAAATAGGCATTTTAAAGACTATTGATAATGATAAAATCGTAGTTAATAAGGAGACAGATTTACTAAAAGGAAGAGTAAGATGCAGTAGCAAAGGATATTGTTTTGTTGTTAGGGAAGATGAAGGGGATGATATTTACATCAGAGAAGCTGACTTAAATAATGCATGGCATGGAGACTATGTAATAGTAAAAGTAACAAAAGAGGCTCTAAGAAGAAGGGCTCCTGAGGGTTCAATCCAATGTGTTCTTAAAAGATACAATGATATTTTACTTACAAAGATTGATATAGATAAATCTGATGGCTTGCTAAAAGCGTATCCATTAGACGACAGAATTAACGCAATAATTGAAATCAAATCACCACATAAAGAATTCATTGAATCTTCTAAAGAAGAAGCAATATATGAAATAAAAATTGAGAAGTATCCAATTGCTCAATATAATGCAATTGGGTCAATCATTAGAGAATTATCACTTAATGCCGGATCTGAAGGAGATGTTGAGATATTACTTTCCAAAAATAAAATATCAAAGACTCTTAATTTCCCAAAGGTATCTCCAAAAAAAATTACATCCAAAAATAGAGAAAATTTTACTTTACAGCCATCACTATTATTTACAAGTTGGGATAATAATAAAGCTCCTTGTCTCCCTGCACTTTTTGCTCAGCCACACGATGGAGGTACAAGAGTTTGGCTTCATTCACCAACTATTTCAGAAAGATTAAATATTGGTGGAAAATTAGATGAAATTTTAAAGGAACAAGGTGAGGTAATTTGTCTAGGTAATAATTGGCTAGACTATCTACCACAAACACTTAAATCTGCATCCGAGTTTAATGTCAATCAAGAATCAGATGCGTTAACCTTGGTTATAGATATCAATAGCACTGGAATTGTTACAGATTGGAGGTTCACATTAAGTCGTATTAAGCCCCATCAATTAGTAACAACTAAGCATATCCAAAAATTAATTAATAGGAAACCTACATCCAAATCTATACCAATTGCCTTAAAGCCAATTAAGGATCATTTGGAGGCTATATATACAATTATTCATACTTCTAAATTGATAAATAGTATTGATAATGGATCTATTGAATTAGATATTAATATACCAAATTTATCTCAAATAAGTGAATTACAAAAAAACTACCCCAGTAGAGATTTTAATGGATGGATTAAATCCTATGATATTTCTGATCCACAATCAATACTTGATGTATTCATTAGATTGTCAAATAATATTCTCGCTAAGCATCTAACTGAATATGAATTACCATATATTTATAAACAACATGATGATATAGATCAGTCATCAATAAATGAACTTTCAAAATCAGCTCTTGCATTAGACAAGAAAATAACGCTTAATAGTGATGGATCAATAACTACAGTTGATTTATTAAAATCTTTTGAATCTAGTTCTGAAAAGATGATTCTCCACAAACTAGTTAAGCATGTGATTCCTGGAATAAATTTGAAACTTTATTCTACTAATAATAATTATGTAGAAGAGGTTAGAGATAATTCTATTAGCATTGAAAGGATTGAAGCCCCATGGTGCTGTCCTTCAACTAATTATTGGAATATTTCTAATCAATATATAATAAGCCTACTTTTAACAGAAGGTAAGAATAAATTAACTAGTAGAAGTAAAGAAATTATTGATTTAGGAAGGAAAGATAGTTGGAATCAAATTGATTGGCTTTTATTCTCACCTAAAGTAGAAGATTTAATTAAAAAACATTTTAATCTAAAATTAATTCAAAAACTCAATGAAATCCGTAAAAAGTCGAAGCAGTTTAGAAATAATATTATATCAATGGCTCAAGGAAGAGAAGCTCAAAAGATAATAGGTAAAGAAGTAAATGCAATTATTACAGGAGTACAAAGTTATGGATTTTTTGCTGAAATTATTGATTTAACAGCCGAAGGTCTTGTTCATGTTAGTACCCTTGGTGATGATTGGTATGAATATAGATCCAGGCAAAATTTACTAGTTGGTCGTAAAAACAAAAAAACATATCAACTAGCCCAAAAAATTAATGTTCGTGTATTAAAGGTTGATATATTAAAAAATCAAATAGATTTAGAATTAGTTAATAAAGATGAAGTAGAAACCAATGATAGTTTTGATAATCCAACAATGGATACTGACTGTTAAATGGATAATATAGTACTTGCTATTACAGGGGCTTCAGCAATTCAATTAGGTGAAAGAGCTCTTCAATTATTATTGCAAAATAATTACAAAGTGGATCTTATACTTAGTAAAGGAGCATACCAAGTCGCTAAAAGCGAACGAAAAATAAACATACCCGTTGAACCTAATGCTCAAGAACTTTTCTGGAGAAAGACACTTTCTGTAGATTCGGGTAAATTAAATTGCTATCGATGGAACGATAATGCAGCTCCTATTGCAAGTGGAAGCCACAAAACAAAGGGAATGGTAATTCTTCCCTGTTCAATGGGAACATTAGGAAGAATTGCATCTGGCTTTTCATTAGATCTAATAGAACGATGTGCAGATGTTCACCTGAAAGAGAAAAGACCTCTAATTATATCTCCAAGAGAAAGTCCCTTCAATTTAATACATTTAGAAAATCTTAAAAGTATTGCATTAGCAGGAGGTCAAATTGTTCCTCCCATACCAGCTTGGTATTCAAATCCTGAGACAATAGATGATCTTATAGATTTTATTGTAGTTAGACTATTTGATTCATTTGGAGAAAATCTAGACAAAATTGAGAGATGGAAAGGTCCGAAGAAATGAAATCTAGTTTACTAGTCAAAACCTTGCCTTTTTTAACAACATTTATTTTATTAGTTTTAATAACTCTTTCAAATAGAAATCAAAATACAAAATTAAAAGTTTTGATTTGGAATACACCTAAATTATCATTGGGTACTTATATTGCTATATCCACTAGTTCAGGATTTATTATCTCTTATTTGATCATGAATAACTTAGCAGCCTTAGATAGACCAAAACTAACCTATGTTGCAAGACACGCTGTTGGAAATAATACAAACAAAAATATAAAGGATGCTGAACCTACGGTAAATCCAATTTTCGAAAATACACTTATAGAAAGAGATGTTCGAGATCCATCACCAACTATCAATGCAAACTTCAGAGTGATTGGCAAAATTAATAATGTAAATAATAATTCAACAAATTTCGAGTCTAATGAGGCTTATGAATCTGAATTCTCCAGTAATAATAAAACTGAATATTATGAAGAACAAGAAATGAACCAAATGAATAAAATAAGTAATAAAGATATTGATGACTGGTATGATCAGTCATACTCAAACTGGTAAATTAGTTTAGCTAGGTTTTTAATTATGCAAAATTAAAAGCATCTTTCTCTTACTTATAAATCAAAATGGACAATCAAGCGTCACCAAAAGGATCTATTGACAAGAAGGAATTAAATAATACTGATGATCCTTCAATAGCCAAGAAACCACCTAAGCCACCTAAAGTTGAGGAGAAACCTTTTAATGAGTTTATTAATAATCATTTTATCCCTGGGCTTAAAAAGGCAATACAAGATAAAGGTATCCAAGTTACAGAAATCAAACTACTTGATGGAGATAGGCCTGTTGTAGGTGGTAATTGTTGGATGGTTTTTTGTGAATTAACCGAACAAAGAAGATTTTGGCTTTGTTTTGATACTGATAAAATTACATCAGAAAAAACAATTCTTTTAGCTGAATCCAACACAAAACCCAGCATTTTAGAGTCTTTTTTGATAGATGAGAAAAAGACAACATTAGCATTATTAATATCAAGAGTTCTACAACGTTTAAATGGGCAAAAATGGATCGGTGCTAATTAATAAATTATTTAATTATTTTTAAACTCAATAATATATTTAAACCATTACAATAATAAGTATATTATTATTTCCAAACGCAGTTAAGCCAATCAAATGCCATAATATTAAAAAAAAAAATTGACTACCTCCTTATTGACCAATCAAAAAGATAAGCATTTATTTCATATTTTTGATGAAACCATCAAGTCTCAAATTGAAGAATTGTTGGCACTAGGTAAATCATCTGGTGCTGATTTAGTAGAAATTTTCCTCGAAAAGACAGATAACATCTCACTTCTCTCAGAACAAAGCTGCATATCAAATGTCAGTCCTTCATTCGGAATTGGCGCTGGTATTAGAGTTTTTCTTGGCAAGAAAGATGGTTTTGTAAGTACTAATGATCTTTCAAAAGGTGGTCTTTTATTCGCATTAACTCAGGCTTTGCGAATGTTAGGACTTGAAATTGATAGCCTTAACAAGGATTATTTTGAAGGTCTAAGCAACCTTAAGGACTTTGGTCTTAATAAAGATAGTTGGTTAAATGAATGTCCTGATCTGAATGAATCTAAATCAAAATTGATTAATGCTACAGATGCACTTTCAAGAGAAAATAAGAATCTTCAAGTAAGAAGAGCAAGCTATTCAAGGAATTGGCAGGAAGTCTTAGTTGCTGCAACTGATGGAGTTTTTGCTAGAGACATACGTCTGCATCAAACTGTAGGAATAAATGTAATTGCTGAACAGGACAAAAACAGATCAACCTCAGCCAGAAGATATGGTAGTTCTGGAAACCCAAATGATTTAAGAGACTGGGATATAGAGAAAAGTTCATTTGAATTAAACCAAAGCGCACAAAATATGCTTTATGCAAAACACGTTGAAGCAGGGCAAATGCCGGTGGTTCTTGCTAACAAATTCGGCGGTGTAATTTTCCATGAAGCATGTGGTCATCTATTAGAAACCACCCAATTAGAAAGAGGAACATCTCCCTTTCATGACAAGGTCAATCAAAAAATAGCCCATTCATCTGTCTCTGCAGTTGATGAAGGTATTTCTAATTATGCATTTGGATCATTGTCAATGGATGATGAAGGGATGGAACCTCAAAATACGTTGCTGATCAAAGAAGGTATCTTAAAAAAATTCTTATCAGATAGAGCCGGGTCATTAAGAACTGGCCATGCAAGAACGGGAAGTGGCAGAAGACAAAATTTCTCATTTGCTGCAGCAAGCCGTATGAGAAATACATATATTAAGCAAGGTCAATACACACCTGAGCAACTAATAGAAAGTATCGACAATGGTCTTTATTGTAAATCCATGGGAGGTGGAAGTGTTGGACCTACAGGACAATTCAATTTTTCAGTAGAAGAAGGTTATTTAATAAAGAATGGCAAACTTGATAAACCTGTAAAAGGAGCCACATTAATTGGTGAAGCAAAAGAAATACTACCAAGAATATCAATGTGCGCTGATGACTTAGATCTCGCAGCAGGATTCTGTGGATCGGTAAGTGGTAGTGTCAATGTTACTGTTGGTCAACCGCATATAAAAGTTGACTCAATTACAGTTGGGGGAAGATAGATAATGAAAAATAATAGTTCTATTGAAAATATAGGAGAATTAAATCCTGCTTTACTGATCGAACTTTTAACTATATACAGTCAAGAATCAAATATTTTAAAATGGGATATGGGAGCATCGTCTAGTCAAGACATATCAGTTCAGGTTCAAAATGGTAATGCAAAGCAATTAAAAGGTTCTCAGAGAAATAACATTACTTTAAGAGTATGGAACAGCAAGAATAAAGTTGGAATAACTAGTACCTCTGACTTGACAAATCTAGGTATAAAAAAGGCAGTAAAAGGTGCACTAGAAGCTAGTGAATTTGGAAATGAAAATGAATCTCCAGAGTTTTCTACCTTAGCGAAAGATCCTCTAAGCAAATCCATCTCAATGGATAGCAAATCTCATGATATTGATTACCTCTTAAATATACTTAAAGACGCTGAAAGGAAACTAATAGATTCACATGAATCGATAGATTCAGTTCCTTACAATGGATTATCAGAATCTTCAATGGAAAGACTTTATATTAATAGTGATGGTGCAAATAGATATATGAAATTAGCCCAGTCTTCTATTTATTTGTATGCCAAAGCAGAGGAAGAAAATAAAAAGCCAAGAAGTGCAGGCAGTATAAGGCTAAGCAATGATTTAGATAAACTTGATATCAACTCATGCATAAACGAAACCTCATCAAAACTTATTAGCCATCTAAAATATCAACCAATCAAAACAAATAAATACTTAGTTTGCTTTAAGCCAGACGCTTTTCTGCAATTAATTGCAGCATTTAGCTCAATGTTCAATGCACGTTCAATAATCGATGGTTTAAGTCTAATGAATGAAAATTCTATCGGTAAAAAAATAGCAGTATCAAACTTGAATATTAGTGACGAAGGACTACATCCTAGGAATGTGGGGGCCTTTAATTTTGATGGTGAAGGGACACCAACACAGAATATTGAATTAATCAAATCTGGAGTTTTAACCAATTTGCTTCATTCAGAAGCAACTGCAAGAAAATTTGGAGTAAAGCCAACAGGTCATGCAGGATTAGGGGCAAAAGTATCTGTCTCCCCTGATTGGTTAGTTGTAAGTAAAAACAATGATTTTGAAGACAAAGAATCTGATCTGAATGTTTCATCAACAGATAAAGAATTCATATTAATTGATGAATTATCAGCTCTTCACTCTGGTGTTAAAGCCAGTCAAGGATCATTTTCATTACCCTTTGATGGCTGGATAGTAAATAATGGTAAAAAAATATCAATCGAAGCAGCAACTATAGCTGGTGATATTTTAAAGGTATTTAATAACATAGTTAAAATTGAAGCAGAGCAAATCGCTACTCACCAAGGAATAAGCCCTCATGTATGGGTAGATGAAATATCAATAACAGGAGAAGCGTGAAGATTGTTTTTTGGGGAACGCCTAAATATGCAGCTGAAAATCTATTAACCTTAATAAAAGCTGGTAATGAAATTTGTGCTGTAGTAACCCAGCCAGATAGAAGGCGTAGTCGAGGTAAGGTTTTATCTCCATCTCCAGTTAAGCAAGTAGCAATAGATTTTGATATTCCTGTTTATAGTTCGGGCTCAATATCAAAAGATATTTATACTAAAAAATTACTAAGCAAGCTGAATGCAGATATTTATATAGTTGTAGCCTTCGGTCAAATCCTTTCAACGGACATATTGGAACAGCCTAAATTTGGGTGCTGGAATAGTCACGCATCATTATTACCAAAATGGCGTGGAGCGGCTCCGATACAGTGGAGCATCATTAACAATGACTTAATTACAGGAGTATGTATTATTGCGATGGAAAAAGGTCTGGACACTGGTCCAGTTGTTCTTCAAGAGTCTATTAATATTATTGATTCAGATAATCTTGAGACACTCACTAATAAACTTTGCAAAATATCATCTCAATTATTAATTAAGTTAATAATGAAAATTAAATCTATAAAAGACCTTGACCACGAAGAAAGATTAAAAAAATTGAAGCTTATTGATCAATCAAAACTTAATGGCCAACCATCATATGCTAGACAAATTTTAAAAGAAGATTTCATAATAGATTGGAATCAAAAAGCTAAAAATATATACAAAAGAATACAAGGCCTATATCCTAACTCTTATACCTTATATAAAGGGAAAAGAATAAAGGTATATCAAGCTAATATTATAAATAACAGTTTTATCAAAGAGAATCCTAATAATGGCTTAGAAGAGTTAATTAATAATAAAAATACCTATCCTGGAGAAATAGTATTTATATCAAAAAAACTAGGTTTTGCGGTATCAACTATTGATTATCCAATTTTAATTGAAGTAGCTCAATTAGAAGGTAAGCATAAATCTGATGCTTATACAATATCAATACAGTCTAGGCTAACTATTCATGAGAAACTATGTAATTAAACTTAGAATGAATTTTCATTCTTAATTGAAAATCCCCATAAGAAAAGAAATAACATGATTAAAAAGAAAATATATTCTGGAATTATAAATTTATAAAAGATCAACTGTATAATTAGTTTAAAGCCTATTAACCCTACGGCTATATAACCGGCTTTTTCAAGGTTTAAATAAATCTCTAACCATTTAATAAAAAGTCCAGAAGTAAAACGCAATGCAATAACACCTATAATTGCACCAGTAATAACTAAAAGAAATTGATCACTTATGGCTACAGCCGCTGTAATACTATCAATAGAAAAGGCTAAGTCAGTAATAGATAATAATAAAATTACTTTTAATAGATTTCTTTCACTATTAGAGTTATTAGTGCCTTTCTGCACATCTTGTTCTTTATTATTATTTATAAATAATTTAGAAAGAGACAATGATATCAAGTAAATACCACCTATCAATTTAACTGGCCAGAAATTTAATACAAATTGGGCAGTAAGTATAACAAATATCCTTAAAATCAAAGCAATTATGATTCCAATATTTAGAGCCTTCCTTTGTAAATCAATACTGTTTAGACTTTTGGTTATCGAAGCAAGAGCTACTGCGTTATCTGCTGACAAAACCAGTTCAAGAGAGACTAATACAGGCAAGAGTGGGGCAAGTTCTACCCATCTGTCGATACCATCGAGCAATGGAGTTAATGACCTTAGAGATGCTGAATCCATTAAATACCAAAAGAAATTCTATGATTATTACCCATCTGGTATATGTTAACTCTAACAAATCTAATTAGTAGTGATTTAGAGGATCATGAGACTTGAATCCGTTCTTTGTCATTCATCTGATAATAAGGCTGTTGTAAAGGTTGAGGGTTGGATAAATGATAAAAGCATTGGGAGTGCACTAGGTGAAGGCAAAACAGTTGAAATAGCTGAGGATAATGCAATATTCAGATTAAAAAAAAGAATTATGACAGACAAATCAATTGATCAAGTTTCCAATAAAACTAACCAATCTAATTCTGAGAAAAAAACACAAGTCAATTTAGCAAATAATGAAACTAAAGCTCAGTTACCTTCCATTAATTCTGATCCTGAAGATTGGAGTAAGGAATTAATAGAAATTGAATTAGAAATTAATCGGCTAAAATGGACAAGAGATGAAGAAAATGAATATCTAGAAAAAAATCTTGGCTATAATAGTAGATCTCAAATAACAAAATATGCAGATATCATAAAGTATTTAAAAATGCTAAAAGATATACATGGAAATAATCTTAATCAAATAAATGAAATTGATACAAATAAACTTCTTAATGAATCAGAAAAAATATTAAAAGAATTATGCTGGGATTATCGAAAAGGTAGAGAATACTTGCAAAATGAATTTAAAGTATCAACAAGAAAAGCTCTAGACCCAAAACAACTTATTCAATTTGTCGATAAACTCAAATCAATTAGAGATAAAAATATACTTGATAATAATATGGATTAGATTACTAACATAATGTTATAGTAAATTAAATAATATATATTACTAAAATAGTGTCACTGGAATCTATCGCATACCAATTAGAAAACCATCCATTAACTAATGAATTAATTGATAGAACTAATAGAACAGATCGGTTAATATTAACAGGAGCATCTAGAACAGCTAAAGCTCTAATCACAACATCCTTAGCGAAAAATGTTTCGAACAAATTATTGATAATTGTTCCAACCTTGGAAGATGCAACAAGGTGGCTACCTATAGTTAAAGATTGTGGCTGGACTAAAACATCCCTATATCCTACTAGTGAAGTTTCACCTTATGATTCGGTACGAGTTACTTCTGAAATTATATGGGGACAATTACAAGTACTAAGTGATATTTTAGAGATAACTGAAGATGACAATATAGCAATTATTGCTACTGAAAGAGCTCTTCAACCTCATCTTCCACCTTTAGAATTTATTAAGTCAAAATGTATTAAATTGACAGTTGGTAATGAAATCGATTTAAGTGAACTTTCAAACAAATTAAGTCAATGTGGATATACAAAAAATCACAATATAGATCAGGAGGGTACATGGTCGCGTAGAGGAGATATATTAGATATATTTCCAGTTAGTAGTGAATTACCCATAAGAATAGAATTATTTGGAAATACTCTTGATAAAATTAAGGAATTTGATCCGATATCACAAAGATCTCTAGACAGGATTGATAATGTATGTATTACTCCGACTAGTTTTGATCCTTTAATTATAGATCAACTTTTATCTATTACTGATCAAGATATTAGTACTTTATTTACAGATGAGGAATATGAAAAGCTTATAAATTTACGTTCTTGTCCATGTGCTAGAAAATACCTTGGAGTTGCATTTAAGACACCATCTTCCTTATTAGACTATTTAGATGAAAATACATTTATAGTTGCTGATGAACGCCAGCAAGGAATATCGCATGGGGATGCATGGTACAAAATAGTAGAAGAAAGTTATCAGGAGATATACCATAAATTTATAAAATATAATAGTAAAAATATTATTTATAAACCAAATCTTCATTTGGGAATTAATAAAATTTATAATCAATTAGACAAATATAAAGGAATTGATACAACAGAATTAGAGGAAACATCATATAAAGATAATGTATTTGATGTTTCTACTAAATATCACAAATGGCTACCCAATCAATATGGTAAAATCAGCTTATGTATTAAAGAATTTCTTAAAAATAAATCTTCTATTTGGATTGTCTCTGCACAACCAAGTAGAGCTGTTGCTCTACTTGAAGAACATGATTGTTCAGTAAAATTTATCCCTAACAATAAAGATATAAATAGCATTATTGATGTTATTGAAGATAATCTACCTGTAGCAATTAAAAATGAAAATGAAGGAGAGATTGAAGGTTTCTTCTTGCCACCATGGAAAATAGCCGTCATTACTGATAAAGAATTTTTTGGACAATCTAATATATTTAGGACTGGATATGTACGAAGAAGAAAGCAATCAACAAGTACTAGAATAGATCCCAATAAAATGAATCCTGGAGATTATGTTGTTCATAGAAATCACGGTATTGGACTTTTTCAAAAAATTGAAAAAATTAATATTTATGGTGAATCAAGAGATTATTTAGTTATAAAATACCTTGATGGAAAACTCAGTGTTGCTGCAGATCAACTTGGCAGCCTAGGAAGATATCGTAATTCAAACTCCAAAACCCCCAAAATCAATAAACTTGGCGGAAAAAACTGGAATAAAATTAAAGAAAAAGCTAAGAAATCAGTAAAAAAGATAGCCATAGATCTTATTAAATTATATGCTCAAAGAAGTAAGGAAAAAGGATATAAATTTCCAGCCGACGGACCTTGGCAAAGTGAATTAGAAGATTCTTTCCCCTATGATTTAACTCCTGATCAAGCTAAGGCGACATGTCAAGTCAAATTAGATATGGAAAGTAATAAACCAATGGATCGTTTAGTATGTGGTGACGTTGGTTTTGGTAAAACTGAAGTTGCTATTAGAGCAATATTCAAGGCTATTACTTCTGGTAAACAAATAGCATTACTTGCTCCTACCACTATATTATCTCAGCAACATTGGAGGACTTTATCTGATAGATTTGCTCCTTACCCTATTAAGGTTTCATTATTAAATAGATTTAGAACTACTAAAGAAAGAAAGGAAATACTAATAGGTTTAAGTGAAGGTAAAATAGATGCAGTTATAGGTACTCATCAGCTATTAAATAAACATTTAACCTATAAAAACTTAGGGCTTTTAGTAATAGATGAAGAACAAAGATTTGGAGTAAATCAAAAAGAAATGATTAAGGAATTAAAAAAAAGTGTTGATGTTTTAACTCTTTCTGCTACTCCAATTCCAAGAACGTTGTATATGAGTCTTTCAGGAGTCAGAGAGATGAGTTTAATAACAACACCACCCCCACTTCGGAGACCAATTAAAACTCATTTATCACCTAAAGATAATGAAATAATAAGAAGTGCAATTTCACAAGAAATTGATAGAGGAGGACAGATCTTTTATGTTGTACCACGTATAAAAGGAATAGAAGAAGTATCGGTAAAACTTAAAGAAATGATTCCTAGTTTAAAGTTAATTATTGCTCATGGACAAATGGAAGAAGGAGAGCTTGAGAATGCAATGCTTAGTTTTAATTCGGGTGAAGCAGACCTAATGTTATGCACAACAATAGTTGAGAGTGGATTAGATATTCCAAGAGTAAATACAATTTTAATTGAAGACTCTCATAAATTTGGATTATCACAACTCTATCAATTACGAGGAAGAGTTGGACGTAGTGGTGTTCAGGCTCATGCCTGGTTATTTTATCCGAATAAAGAAAAATTAAATGATGCATCTAGACAAAGATTAAAAGCTATAAAGGAATTCACTGATCTAGGTAGTGGATATCAATTAGCTATGAGAGACATGGAAATTAGAGGTGTAGGAAATATTTTAGGTATTGAACAAAGCGGTCAGATGGAAACAATAGGGTTTGATTTATATATGGAGTTATTGCAAGAAACAATTGCTGAAATACAAGGACAAGATATACCTAATGTTGATGATACGCAAATTGATCTTCCTATTACAGCCTTTATTCCCGGTGATTGGATAATTGATCCAGATGAAAAACTAAATGCTTATAGATCTGTGACTCAATGTCCCAATAATGACTCCTTAGTTCAACTCGCAGGAGACTGGGTCGATAGATATGGAACTCTCCCAAGAGCAGTTGAATCTTTAATCGAAGTTATGAAATTAAAATTAGTTGCTAAAAAATGTGGATTTTCAAGGATAAAAATGTCAAAGCCAAATATAGAGTTAGAAACAATTATGGATGAACCTGCATTTAATCTACTTAGAAAGAACTTATCAAATCACTTACATGGAAGATTTATTTATAAAAAGGGAAATAGATCATCCACTATTACTATTAGAGGCATTGCTGTATTAGATAGTGACAAGCTTTTATCGCAGTTAATTGAGTGGCTTTCAATTATGAGCAGTGACTTAAATTCTAATCAACTCTAGAACTCAGGTTAATAACTATAAAGTCAATCTTACAATTGGTTCATTAATGAGCGATAAAAGAAAAAATTTGCTAAAGTCTCCAAAATTTTTGATTTATTAACCTTGGGTGAAGTCGTTGAAATTAGTTCTAACCAATACGGACTCAGTCTTTTTAGTGGATTGATAAGTCTTATAGTCCTGGGCTTATACACCTTATTAACTATAGATACAGGAAATGACGATGATGATTCAGACTCAGGCAGTGGGGGGTTAATGCAACCTATAAGTTAATAAAACTATTTTTTTAGTAATTTTTCTAGCCTTTCCCTAAATTCGCCCTTAGCTATACCACCTTTCAACTCACCAATAATCTTAAAATCAGATTGTGGACTATCTACTAGTAGATAAGTTGGCCAGCCCATTCCTTCCTTCGTAGGATATTGTTTTAGTAAAATTGGTCTATATTTTCTATATACCATAGTGTCTTGAAGTTTTACATTTATGAATTCAATACCCAGCTCTTCTGAAACTTTAGAGTCAAAAAAACTCATTCTATGACAAGTACCACAATCTTCTGAACTAAATTTTATAAGAGAATAGGACATAAAATTTTCTGGTTTTTTACATTTTATATTTATTTGTATAAAGCATCATTAATCAGTTATTAGACTTATTATTTTTTGCAACTAATGAGTAGAAAGGATCTCCAGGACTAGTTATCAAGCCTAATAGTTTATGATCATATGTTTTTTCCTTTAATATCTTATGCACCCGCCATCCGTTAGTGGATATAACATTTCTTACGTACTCTATCCTTTCATCCTCCGATGAATAAGTCCATATATTCGGAGATTTAGTCCAGAACGCTCTATTAGTAAATGCAATAATTAATAACCCATTAGATTTTATAATGCGTGATAACTCTCTTGAAACATATTCAGGGTATTGAAGATATTGCCAGCCTGCGACAATAAGTCCAATATCAATAGATGATTCCTCAATTGGTAAAGATTGATCATTCTTTTTATTCAAATCTTGAACCCAAAAGTGATCAAACCTTTTATTTGACTTTAATTCTGATGAATTAAGACCATGCCCTATTACTCTTTTATATTTTATATTTTCAGGCAGATGACTAACCCAGCTACTCATTAAATCAAGAATTACATGATGAGGTTTTAAAAATTCTGAGTATAAAGCAGTTAATTTCTTTCTAAAGGAATTTCCAAGATGATGAACATACCTTGGCTGCTGGTAGAAAAGTTCATCATCTGTATTATCAACTTTTCTTCTATCAAAAGAAGATAACATCATAAACACTTTTTACATTGCTCATATTTTACAATCTAAATAAATTATATGTGATTTTCTCATTAGAATGATAACTATTCCTAAATATATTAATTCTTTGGAAGTGATTTACTATTTAAGAATTATAACTTATCCTTTATATGATGGAAAAATATTCATTTTTTAATTATAAATTGATAGAAATAGTAAAGAAGATAGATTTATTGAAAACAACTTATAATAACTCAATTAAATTTCTAAATGTAATTCTACATTAATACAATAAAATACAAGCTCTTATTAAAAATAATAGATAAATAATTAATAACTTAATATTTTATTTTTTGAGTTTATAGTTAATTAAAAAGTAAAAAATGTCTTAATATAGCTTCTCTTTGTTGATTTGTTTATTATCATATAGATAAAATATATTTTATATCATTAGTTTTCAGATGACGTGCTTTCTATTTTATCAGTATTTAATAATTCAACATTTGAGATTGGTATGAATGTTAATAATGTGCCAACGATAGCAAACGATGTTAATGCATATATAAATGAAAATAAATTGTTTTGCCTATATACATTTTTTGTTATATATCTTTTGGGATATGGTTTGTCAATATCTATATTCCATTTTATATTAACTTGTTGATCATATCTTAATATATCAAGACAGCGAGTAAGATCAAAGAGCTCCGAGTCATCCAAAATAATTTCAAGAGGTTTAACATTTTTTTGTGTACTTTTTAAAAGTAATTTATGTTTTGATTCAAATGGTAATAACGAAACGATTTTTTCAGTTGATGTATATGATTTTTTTATACCAGAAATATATGAGCGTGAATAATTAACTATAACCTGCATCAAGTTCTCTAAGTGCTCCTTTTTTCCTTCTAATAATGGAAAACCGATAATTTTTAAAGTCCATGAAGATATTATTCCTATAGTTTCGTTTGAATCACCTGAAGAAACATCAGGCATTCCCTCTAGTTCAAGTGAAGATGAATTTTGATCATAGCGACGAGATATATTCAGCATTTTAATTAAACTAATTTTGATAATATAGTGAAGCTTTTAAACGACTATATCCTCCAGGACCTGAGGCTAAAGCAAGAATTACTAGCAATTCTCTAAAGAAAGCATTGCTCTTATCATTAACTAAAGTAGATATGTAGCATCTTTTTAAATTCATTCTATCTTTAATTAATGATTTAAGACGCGTGCTAAATAAGACCCAACGTTCATCATTAAGTCCTTCTGGCTCCTTAGAAGAAAGCAATTGCCTTATAAGTGGATATAGACTCTCTGCCATAGTGGATATTAGTTTAACAAGTGCATCAACCTGATTATTTGTAATCGGTACAAAAGTATGTGCCTTTCGCAATGGATTTGTACATCTGATTTTCCAGAATTCAACACGGCTGGAGTATTCAAACGGTAATCCAATATTCTTAGCTCTCAAAAAAAGGGCATCAGTAGCATTTATTTGAAGTGTTTCAATTACTAAAATCAAAAAATCTAGTTTTTTGGCAGCATCCTTTGCAATTTGACAGTTAGAGTATGTCTTATTGGCATAAGCATTCTCGGAATATAAATTTTCATTTACTCCTAATCTAATAGAGGACACTAAATTTGTTGATATCATTTCTTAAATAATGACAGGTCTTGGGAAATTCGCTAGTTTTATTCTTGATTTTATAAAACTCACAACAGTATATTATTAGGAATGGAAAAGCTAAAAAAATATATAACAGAAATAAAGGATTTCCCAACAAAGGGTATTTACTTTAAGGATTTAAATCCGATATATAGTAATCCATCAGTTTTTAAAGAACTAACTGAGCCATTGGAAAAGTTAATTATTAAAACAAAGACTCAATTTTTAGCTGGTATTGAATCTAGAGGTTTTATAACCGCAGCTGCATTAGCTTATAAGCTTGAAATAGGTCTTATATTAGTAAGAAAAGCAAATAAATTACCAGGAAAAGTAATAGGATTAGATTACGAACTTGAGTATAATAGCGACAGATTAGAGATTCAGTTAGATGATATAAAGGAAAAAAGTAATGTTTTAGTTGTAGATGATTTGCTTGCCACTGGAGGAACAGCATCCGCAGCAGGTAAATTATTAAAAAATGCTGGAGCCAATTTAATTGGCTATGGATTTCTTGTAGAACTAACAAGTCTAAGAGGCAGAGAGATCCTAGATCAAAACTTACATATTGAAAGTGTTATACGGTATTAATTATTTTTTTCCCATGTAAGAATTTTATCTAATTGAGCAAGCGTTATCAGTCCATAACTCCACATCACCACGGGTAGTGGAGAGTTTTCAAGAGAGGCTCTTTTAATTCCAAGTTCTAATGCACTTTGGCTTATTCCAAGCTTATCAATTAAAAAATTACATAATTCATCAGTAGGAGGATTAATAGACTTACTGGTATTAATCATATTAACTATATACCATTAGTCATTATATTAAGAATAAATCTTCTGACTAAAGATGACTTCTTTAGAATGAAGAAGATAAATGTTCTGGGAAAAAAGAAGACATTTATGTTACTTCTGGAGTATCTAACTAAGGAGTCAGTCAATATTGATATTGATACAATGTCAATAATTCGTATAAAAGAATAGATCATCGGAACAAGAAAAGTATATTTTCTAAAGATTGGTAAAACAATGATATTAGAAAGATAGTCAACATCTCTCCAACATAAATTTAAGCCTTGACCACCAACTGGATGTAAAACATGTGCTGTCTCACCAAGGTAAATATATTTTCCACAATGCAATTTATAGTTCAATGAAAATTTTATAGGGAATTCCATTATATCTCCAATAATTGTATCTGGCTCGATCCCAATAGGTAAAACTGTTGATAAATAGTCTAAAAATAATGGTTTAGAAAGAGATAGATTATTAGAGCGAGCTACAACCGATTGGCTGCATATTATTTGAAACATGTCTCCTCCAAGAGGTAGAATTGCTAATGGTCCTTCAGGAGTTAATATTTCAAATGCCTCATAGGATTCTATGCCTCTTAAAAGAACTTTTAGGGTTATACAAACTTGATCATAATCAAAACCAAAGGATGGGGTTTTAAGTCTTTTTTTTGTTATAGAGTTTGACCCATCAGCAACAATAATAAGATCATAATTATTTGTATTACGTATTATTGATGTTGGTATTTTATTAATATTATCATTTTGAGATATAATATCTATAATTGTATTCATCAATTTACTATGTTCAACAATCCAACCAATAGAGGAATATTTACGATCAACTAAATTTAAATCATTAATAATGAATTTAAACTTTCTGTTTATTGCATAGTCTATAACATTTAGATATTTAAAGGATATGAGGTTAGGAAGAATCTGATCCCAAATATTTAGTTTTTCTAAAATTCTTCTAGATGAATGAGTTAAAGCATATGATCGATCCCTATTTACAAGTTCATCATCGGATAATCGTTCGTACAAATCAACTAGACAACCTTTCCTAGCAAGCGATATTGCGGCTAAAGAACCTGTTAATCCTGAACCTATAATAGCTATATTCATAATTTAAATTATAACATTAATAAAAAAACTATGATTTAATTTAAGACCCTCATATTAACAAATTCTTCGAATGCTGGACGAAGAAGATATGGATACGAACCTATCCATAAATTGACTTCTGGGCACCATGCATCGCTAATCGCTAAAATATTTCCAAAGTCTCTTCTATTACTTAAAACTACACAATTGATCCGCATACCTTTTCTTAAAATATTGAACTTATTCTGAAGAGGAAAATTTATATTTGCCACGTATCCATCTTCGTCTTCAATATTAACTACGACCCATGATCTTCGCTTTTCTACTAATTCTAGCCTACCTTCCTTATTCGCCTGTTCTTGTTGATTCTCAACTCTATCCTCGACATAAACATCTGATATATATCCATCTACTAATGCTGAAAAAGAATAACTTTTAAACTTTGAGTTCTTTCTACTAGCTTCAAGAATAGGACCCCATAATATATATAAAATGAATACAACCCCAAATACCAACCATAGAGAATAAAACTGACTTGTTACTTGACTTTGACTTATTAGTAGAGTGATCACTCCTCCAATGGCTGAAATCATAATCCTTTGAAAAATCTTTTGAGGATTACCTAATGCAGAATTAAATTGTGGACCAGTTGCAACTGCAGGAATTAACTTGTTAATTTCATTTGTCTTAATAGGTAATAACATTGTTCTTAATTATAAAATTTTCTCTAATCCATAAACTAACTTATTGAATGATCGAACTTTTTTTATAACCAATAGAACACCAGGCATGTATGCAGACCTATCAATTGTGTTATGAGACAATTCATAAGTTTCACCATTTGAACCAAACATAACTTGTTGATGAGCCACTAGGCCAGGCAATCTTATTGAATGAAGTCGCAAACCACTGGATCGAACTCCTCCACGAGATCCCTCAATAGATTCATCTTCATTAACAAGTGATTTATTAAATGATAAACGTTGCTCTTCAATTAGTTCTGCAGTTTTAATACATGTTCCACTTGGGGCATCAGCCTTTTTATTGTGGTGCATTTCAGTTAATTCAGCGAACTCATAAAAACGTGCTGCTGCTGCTGCTGCTTGTTGCAGCAAAACCATGCCAACAGAAAAGTTTGGAATAATAGCTGAACCAAGGCTGGCTTTTTCAGCAAATTTAGAAAGATCATCTAATTGATCTGATGTAATACCTGTAGTGCCAATAACTGGGTGAACCCCATATGCAATAGCTGTTCGAGTGTGTTTGTAAGCAACATTGGGATGTGTGAAATCAACTAAAACCGCTCCACTATTACCTGACTCTCTTGGGACGTTTTGACTCGCAGCACACAAGGAACCTTCAAAATCACTTGAAAGAAAGACATCAAGAGATCCTAATCCTATTAATGAGCCTATGTCTTGACCTTCTTTTTCCTTCTGATTATCAATTGCACCAACTAGTTTATAATCTTTAGTTGAATTAATTGCTTTAATAACCTCAGATCCCATTCGACCTAAAGCTCCTGCGACTAAAACTGGTATCGAATGATTAGCAGAGCTCATTGAATTTCTTTTTTTACAATCATATTTGATATCCCTTGTAACAGGCATTAACTAAATAACACACTAAAGGACCACTGAACACTAGGCTTGGTCGAATTCCAATAGAAGAAAAAGATGTTTACACAGGTTCGCTCAGCCAATCGCAGAGTTTCACCTGTCGAGAATCACAAGCATAAAGCAGTGATGAAGGCCGTTTATGTGGTTCTTGAGCCTCAATATCAAAATGCTCTTACACAAGCTGCAACCTCATTAAATTCTCAAAATGGTCCTATTGGAATTGAACTTAATGGATATTTAATTGAAGAACTTAGAAATACTGCGAATTATGAAAGCTTTAAAAAAGATATAGAAAATGCTGATTTATTTGTAGCTTCATTGATTTTCATAGAAGATTTGGCGCAAAAGGTTGTTGAAGCAGTCGAACCTCATAAGGAAAATCTTAAGGCGGCAGTTGTATTTCCATCAATGCCAGAAGTGATGAGATTGAACAAATTGGGAACATTCTCTATGGCTCAGTTAGGCCAAAGCAAAAGCATAATTGGCGATTTTATGAAGAAAAGGAAAGAAGCAGGTGGTGCTGGCTTTCAAGATTCAATGTTGAAGCTTCTAAATACTCTTCCCTCAATTCTTAAGTATCTGCCGGTAGACAAGGCTCAAGACGCTCGTAGTTTTATGCTTAGTTTTCAATATTGGTTAGGTGGGACTCCTGATAATCTGAAAAACTTCCTACTAATGCTTGGAGACAAATATGTATTTCCAGAACTAAATGTAGAAGAAGAGAAAATTGAAGTTGCAGAGCCAGAAGTTTTTCCAGATTTAGGGATTTGGCATCCTTTAGCGCCAATTATGTTTGAAGATAAAAAAGAATATCTAAATTGGACAGCTTCAAGAGATGATCTGTCTAATAAAGCTAAAGAAGGTCCAGTAATTGGTCTTGTACTTCAAAGAAGTCATATTGTTACTGGAGATGATGCTCACTACGTCGCAGTAATTCAAGAACTGGAATACAGGGGGGCGACTGTCATACCAATCTTTTGTGGTGGATTAGACTTTTCTAAGCCAGTAAATGAATTTTATTACGATCCAATCAACCCTGAAAAGCCAATTGTAGATGGAGTTGTCTCTCTTACAGGTTTTGCACTTGTAGGAGGTCCTGCAAGACAAGATCATCCAAAAGCAGTTGAAGCTTTAAAGAAACTGAATCGACCTTACATGGTTGCTCTCCCACTAGTTTTCCAAACAACACAAGAGTGGGAAGGTAGTGATCTAGGTCTTCATCCAGTTCAAGTTGCGCTTCAAATTGCAATTCCTGAATTAGATGGTGCTATAGAGCCCATAGTTTTATCTGGTCGAGATGATGCAACTGGCAAAGCTCATACACTCCAAGACAGAGTAGATGCAATTGCCGAAAGAGCTATTAGATGGTCATCTCTAAGAATTAAAAAACGTGACCAGAAGAAATTAGCTATTACTGTATTTAGTTTTCCTCCTGATAAAGGAAATGTTGGTACAGCGGCCTACTTAGATGTCTTTGGCTCTATTTATAGAGTTTTAGAAGAAATGAAGGATAAAGGTTATGACATAAAAGATTTACCTAAGAATCCAAAAGAACTGATGGAGGCATTAATAAATGATCCTGAAGCCTTACAAGGATCCCCAGAACTATCAATAGCTCATAGAATGAGCGTAAAAGAATATGAACAATTAACACCATATTCAGAGAGGCTTGAAGAGAACTGGGGAAAACCACCAGGAAATTTAAATAGTGACGGACAAAATCTCCTTATATATGGAAAAGAATTTGGAAATGTATTTGTTGGAGTACAGCCAACTTTTGGATATGAGGGCGATCCTATGAGATTGCTTTACTCCAGAAGCGCTAGTCCCCATCATGGTTTTGCAGCCTATTACACTTATTTAGAAAAAGTTTGGAAGGCAGATGCAGTTCTTCATTTTGGAACCCATGGATCTCTCGAATTCATGCCAGGGAAACAAATGGGTATGAGTGAGACTTGTTATCCCGATTCACTAATTGGAGGTTTGCCTAATCTTTATTACTACGCAGCAAATAATCCTTCGGAAGCAACAATCGCAAAAAGAAGAGGATACGCATCAACAATTAGTTATTTAACTCCCCCTGCTGAAAATGCTGGCCTATACAAAGGACTAAAAGAGCTTGGAGAGCTAGTTGGTTCTTATCAACAATTACGAGAAAGTGGAAGAGGAATTCAAATTGTTAACGCCATAGTCGAAACATCAAAGAAGTGTAATCTTGATGAAGATGTAAAACTACCAGAAAAAGATGCCTCCGAATTAGAACTAGAAGAAAGAGATTTGGTAGTAGGAAATGTTTATAAACAATTAATGGAAATTGAAAGTCGATTATTACCTTGCGGCTTACACACTATTGGAAAACCTGCCACTGCTGAAGAAGCTATTGCAACCTTAGTGAGTATCGCATCTATAGAGAGAGAAAATGATGGAATTAGATCTTTACCAGGTTTATTAGCTGAATCAAAAGGAAAAACAATTGAGGAAGTCTACGAAGGAAATAACAAGGGCAAATTAGAAGATGTTGAACTTAATAAATTAATTACAGAAACAGCAAGAGACGCAGTTGGGTCAATGGTTAAGTCTCTAACAGGAAGAGATGGGAGAGTAAATATGAAGAAGAATATTTGGACCTTACTTGTTGAATTCTTGAGAGGAATTGGCTTCTCTATACCATCACCATGGCAATCATCGGCAAGAAAAGCAGGTTTTGGGAATGTAAATACAAATTCACTAGATAAATTGTTTGATTATTTGAGATTTTGTTTAGAGCAAATTTGTGCAGATAAAGAAATGGAAAGCCTTTTAAAAGCTTTAGACGGAGATTATGTTATCCCTGGCCCTGGTGGTGATCCAATAAGGAATCCTGGAGTATTGCCAAGCGGTAAAAATATTCATGCATTAGATCCCCAATCGATACCAACGGTAGCTGCTGTAGCTTCAGCTAAAGGGGTAGTTGACAAGCTTATTGAAAGACAAAAAGAGGAGCAAGGTACATGGCCGGAAACTATTGCTTGCGTCCTTTGGGGTACTGACAACATTAAAACCTATGGAGAATCATTAGCTCAAATCCTTTGGTTTGTCGGTGTCAAACCAAAGCCGGATTCTGTAGGAAGGGTAAATAAATTAGAGCTCCTTACTCTTGAGGAGTTAGGAAGACCAAGAATTGATGTAGTAGTTAATTGTTCCGGTGTATTTAGGGATTTGTTTATTAACCAAATGGCATTAATTGACCAAGCAGTAAAAATGGCAGCAGAGGCAGATGAGCCCCTTGATCAAAACTTCGTAAGGAAACATGCCTTAGAACAAGCAGAAAAGGAAGGAAAAAGCATTAGGGAATCAGCAAGCAGGGTTTTTTCAAATGCGAGTGGAAGTTATAGCTCGAATGTCAATCTAGCTGTAGAGAATTCAACATGGGAAGAAGAAAATGAGTTACAAGAAATGTACCTATCAAGAAAGACATATGCATTCAATGCTGATAATCCTGGAGAAATGAATCAGAACAGAGAAGTTTTTGAATCAGTTATGAAAACTGCTGATGTTACATTCCAAAATCTTGATTCTTCAGAAATATCACTAACAGATGTAAGTCATTATTTTGATTCTGATCCAACGAATTTAATTAAAAACCTTAGAGATGATGGTAAAGCTCCAAGCAGTTTCATAGCAGACACAACTACAGCCAATGCTCAGGTCAGATCATTAAGTGAAACTATTAGATTAGATTCAAGAACTAAATTACTTAACCCAAAATGGTATGAAGGAATGCTCAAATCTGGATATGAAGGAGTAAGGGAGGTCTCTAATAGACTAAATTACACACTAGGTTGGAGTGCAACTAGTGGACAAGTTGATAATTTCGTATATGAAGAGTCAAATGAAACTTTTATAAATGATCCAGAGATGAGGAAAAGATTAATGGAATTGAATCCTCATAGTTTTAGAAGAATAGTTGGTACATTATTAGAAGTTAATGGGAGAGGATATTGGGAAACATCCGATGAAAATATTGAGCAATTAAAAGAGCTTTATCAAGAAGTAGAAGATAGAATTGAAGGAGTTAATACAGATGAATAGTTAGTAATTAAATTATTGACTTAGTCATCATTAAAACCTGATGAATCTCTCTAATATCGTGAACTCTTAGGAAATCAACCCCTGCAATAACACATCTAGAGGCAATAGCTGCCATACCAAATATTCTTTTATTAGGATCAGTTTCATTAAGAACTGATCCTATAAATCTTTTTCTTGAAGCACCAATTAATATTGGATAAGGCATTGAAATAAATTGTTCTAAATTTCTTAGTAAAAATAAGTTTTGATCTACAGTCTTTGCAAAACCTAAACCGGGATCAATAATGATTTGATTGCTATTAATACCAATGGATAAAGCCGAGTCAATCTGCCTAATCAATTCATCTTTAACATCAATAACTAAATTTTGATATTGAGCTAGCGAATCCATTGTCTTACTATTACCACGACTATGAGTTAAAATATATGGACATCCAAAATCTGCTACGACATTAAAAATATTAGGGTCATGACGGCCTCCACTAATATCATTAATCCAATGTGCTCCGGCATCTAAAGCTGAAAATGCAACTTCATGATGAAACGTATCAATAGAAATAATTACCTCTGGGTGTAATAACTTTATTTCCTTAATTAAAGGTATTAGTCTTTTTATTTCCACTTCAGCTCCAACATCTGAAGCTCCTGGTCTAGTGCTTTGTGCTCCTAAATCAAGGATATGAGCACCTTGTTGAATACAAAAACAAACGCGATTAATAGCAGCTTTGAAATCTATAAAAAGTCCACCATCACTAAAGGAATCTTCAGTGATATTTACTATTGCCATTAGCTTGGTATCACCTTCCCAATGGTTAGGAAAGTGGTGATTAGATTGTTTGGTAGTTAGCAATTCTGGCAAAAGTCTTAGGATCTAATGAGGCACCGCCAACTAGTACACCATCAATCTCTGTCATAGACATAATCTCATCAATATTATTTGATTTAACTGATCCTCCGTATTGAATAATAACGTCATCGAAACCAATCCATTTTCGAATAAGTCCACAAATTCTATTTGCCTCATTCGCTTCGCATGTTTTTCCTGTACCTATAGCCCAAATTGGTTCATATGCCACTATTAACCTATTTACATTTATGCCTTCTAGTCCTTGATCAATCTGCCTCCGAATAACCCTTTCCGCCTCTCCTAACTCCCTCTGTTGAAAAGTTTCTCCAACACAGACAATAGGAATCAAATTATGATCCTGAGCAGATTGAGCTCTCTTATTAATTTGTTCATCACTTTCACTGAAGTATTTACGAGGCTCACTATGTCCAACGATTGCACATTTAACCGAAAGTTCATTAAGCATTAAAGGTGATACCTCTGCTGTATATGCTCCACTATCTTCCCAGTGAACATTTTGACTGGATAATGAAAGGTATTCGGTTGTATCTTTAATAAACTCAGACAGAGGGTAAAGAGCTGTAAAAGGCGGAGCTATAACTACTTCCCTATCTTTCGGTATATCTTTCAATAAGGGCATCAATACCTGCATGTACTCGATGGCTTCAGCACATGTCATATTCATCTTCCAATTACCTGCAATTACCGGTTTACGCACGCTAGTTCCTCATTTTTCGCTTCTTGCCAACTTACGGCCTAGAGGATCAGAATTTGGAACAATGTATGTTTCATTAGCAAAAATAATTTGATCTCCGTCAATTAATTTTCTTCCTCTCCTCAATTCAACCATGCCATTTACTGTGATTTCTCCTGATCTAATAATCATTTTGGCTTCTCCTCCTGTCTGAGCTACGCCAATGAGCTTTAGAAATTGATCTAATTTCATTTACGTGCTTTTAAATTAAACATTGATAGTTTGATGGAATGAATCAAAAAAACAAAATTAACTTTAATTACCTGCTAGGGAGACTGAGGGGTCATTTACCAGTATTGATCCTTGGAGGTCTCAGCATGCTGGTTTACGTAAGTTGTTGGCCAATACTTGCATGGTTATCAGGAAAGCTTATTCCAGCAATTGGACAAGGAAATACAAACGAAGTTCTAAAAGTTATATGTCTAGCCCTTTCCATTTTTGTAGTACAAAAAACAGCCCAATATCTTCAAGATAGCCTCTTGGCCAAACCCGCCCTGTCATTAAGTCAAGATCTTAGAACAATACTTTTTAGTAAACTTCAAAAGACAAATGTTCTATATATAGAAAAGCTGTCGTCAGGAGATATTGCATACAGACTTACAGAAGATGTAGATCGAGTAGGCGAGGTTATTTATAAGTCAATACAAGATACAACCCCATCAATATTTCAATTGTTAGCAGTATTTGGCTACATGATATTTATAGATTGGAATTTATCACTCGCAACTATTATTCTGGCTCCGTTAATTGCATTATTAGTAAGTGATTTTGGTGGAAGAGTCTTAAAAGCAGCAGAACAAAGTCAAAACAAAATTAGTTCGTTGGCGGGGCTTCTATCTGAGGCTATTCAAGGGCTTCCAATGGTTAAGGCCTTTGCAGTTGAAGAATGGTTACAAAAAGATTTTGAAAGCCAGGTTGAAATGCACAAAAAAGCTAAATATAAAATGCTTAGACTTATTGCACTTCAACATCCAATAGTTGGTTTAATAGAAATAATTGGAATATTGACAATCCTGACAATTGGTACTTTTAGAATACAGGCAAATGGAATTTCAAACGAAGAGTTTGGAAGCTTTTTTACAGCTTTGATAATGTTAATTGATCCAATAAGCCATATTACTACAAACTATAACGAGTTAAAGCAAGGACAAGCATCACTTAAAAGATTAAATGAAATAACAACTAACCCAACAGAAATAGTATCATTACAGAACGAAGTCTTTTCTAATAGAATCAACGGTAATATATTATTTAATAATGTATATTTTTCATATGATGATAACCGACAGGTGTTAAATAATATTAATTTAGATATAGAAAGTGGGAAAATACTTGCACTAGTTGGTCCATCTGGTGCCGGCAAAAGTACAATCTTCTCATTAATATTAAAATTTATTCAACCTAAAGGCGGATCTATATATATTGATGGCAATAACATAAATAATTTAAATACAAAATCATTAAGAAAAATAATTGCAATAGTACCTCAAAAAACATTTATATTTTCAGGAACAATAAAAGATGCAATTAGATTTGGAAGAACAGCAAGTAAAGAACAGATTATTAAAGCCGCTAAAACAGCTAATGCTCATGAATTTATTGAACAATTACCAGAAGGATATGAAACATTTATTGAAGAGAGAGGGGCTAATCTATCAGGAGGACAACTGCAAAGATTATCTATAGCTAGAGCTCTTGTAGGAGACCCTACAATATTGTTATTAGACGAAGCAACGAGTGCTCTAGACGCTGAAGCTGAGGAATCAGTACAAAAAGGACTTAAACAAGCAATGATAAATCGAACGGTACTTGTAATAGCTCATAGACTTTCAACAGTTCAAAAGGCAGATAAAATTGCTGTAATAGATAAGGGTAGGATATGTGAGGTTGGTAACCATAATGATTTAATTAAAAAGCAAGGAAGATATAAGGATTTCTGTGATAAGCAATTTATTTCGAGTTTTAAAAAATAGGCTAGTGCTATTATTAGAAAAATATCAGCAGTAAATTAATGGCTAATACACCATTAAATGATAAGGAAGCAATCCTTACATTTGAAGATAAGAAATATGATCTAAAAAATTTGCCTAAAGATATTCAAGAACTTATAAAAGGAATGCAGGTAGCAGATGCACAATTAAGGATGCATGAAGATACTTTAAAAGTGTTGGCAGTAGGTCGTCAACATCTAGTGATTCAATTGAAAGCAAAGCTAGAATCAATTGATCCCATAAATTAAATAACTATAAATAAATAGATACTTATTGCTAATATAATTTTTTTAATTTTAATAAATACATATACAATTGATTACAATAAAACTCCAAAAATATCATAAATATTAAAGGTATAATTACTTAATGTTTTTTTTTGATTAATTAATTTAGATTGAGCGCCAAATGTCGTCGCGTGCATGAGAGAATATTAAGAAAGTATAAAGAGATGACAGCAAAAGGCTATTGGCTAAAGCAAGCCAAAATCGAGAGCACAGCTCAGTTCATAGAATATGTAAAAACGGTGGTTCCATGGCTGAGATCGGTAGGCGGAACAATTATTGCTAAAGATGTAAATCAGAATTCAGATTTAAATGAATGGGATGGTGGACAACTGGGAGTAATAGTTGAATTTGAATCAAAAGCAGCAGCTCAAAAAGCTTTTAATTCTTCAGAATTTCAAGAATACATAAAATATAGTGGTATAGAGAATCAATTATCTCTCTCAATAATTGGCTAGATTCATCTTAATTAAATCTAATAAAAATAATAATTATGATTAAGGATTCCACAACATTAACAAAAGGTCAAAGCCTAAGAATAGAAATAAACGAGGTTAAAGATCGTCTACCTCATAATATCCTTGAAATAATAAAAAGAGAGCCTATCGCTGAATTAGTTGGATACAAGCTGGTAGATGGAAATCAATTTGGTCTGGTAGTCAAACTAAAAAATGGAGACATAAACTGGTTCTTCGAAAATGAGCTATCTGAGATTTTGTGATTTATACCTATACATAACTTCTTATCCATCTATATATGACTAAAAGATACATAATAAGATAACATATGACTTATTAAAGTATATTTAAGACATACTCTTTTAATTATTATGGCTTACAATGAATCAACAGTAGTATTGGGTGGGCTCATGCATATACCAATTGTAATAATGTTTCTAAGATTTATTGAGAATAGATTCAATAAAAATGAAGCAAAATACCAAAACAACTAAATTCAAACTATTCCATATATAAAATAGTTTCATAAGTGAATAATGATAGCAAAAAAATAATACTTATAAATTAAATCGTTGAAAACTATTATAATTACCGGGCCATCTGGATCTGGAAAATCTATTCTGACTAACAAATTAGCCAAAGTATTTGATAATGTAATTACTATACAAACAGATTCATTCTATAAAGATGATATATATATTAAATTATTATCTTGTATTAAGCATGACATTTATGATAGGAAATTTAGTATTAAAAGTAAGGAAATAATAGAAACATTAAATTCATATTATAATAATACATCAGTCATATTATATAATTATGATTTTAAAATTAAAAAATCAACTAAATCATTACAGAACAGTAAGACCTGTAATACTAATAGAATATTAATATTAGAAGGTATATTCGCACACAGGTTAGAATTAAATTATAAACAAACAATAAATATAATTTGCAAGGAAGAAAAAAACATCTGTTATCAAAGGAGACTAAAGAGAGATAAAAAAGAAAGAGGAAGAAAGAAAGAAGAAATCAAAAAAAGATTTAATAGTTCTTGGGATCTATATTATAAAAATGTAGACAAATACCTTAAAAACAATGAGGTTATTGAAGTTAATACGGAAGATAAATTCTCTTATGAAGTATTAATATCTAAACTTCAAAATATTTGCTAAAAATAACAAGACAAAATAAATTACATTATTTTGTCTTGTTATTCCAAATTTTTAGTAAAAATAATATATTTTTACTTTTTAACCTCAGGTGCGTTCATCCCATCATAATCAGGGCCAACCATCAAACCAACTATTGCAAATAATGCAATAGAAGCAACCCCAACTAGCACTGCAGTAGGAGCTGGTGTGCTAGTTAAACCAGCAAATAATAAGTTTTCCATGAAGGACGAATAAAGCTAGTTATAAATAGCAGAAAATCAAATCATTTAATTAATTAGTTACTTGGTTTAAATCAAAAATATTATAAATTACTTTTTTATACACATATAAGAAACTAATGTATAGTTCAGATAAAGTATTCTATACATTACTACATATTAATATGTGTATTAAGCATTTTAGAAAAAGACTAATCAACAATTTATTTTTCTAATTCGTCAATTAAAAATTAAAATTAAAAAAAATGAGCAAGTATGTCCAACATACCTACTCATCAACTTTAAGGTTTATCTACTATTTATTTAGATGTATTGGGATCATTGAATCCATCGTAGTTAGGGCCAACAACGACAGCCATTATTCCAAATAGAGCCATAAATGCAACACCTATGATTGGTGCAGTAGGAGCTGGTGTACTTAGAAGTCCAGCGAAGGTTAAATCAAGCATGTTCTTTAGTAAGACTCAATATAAATACCAGTCATCAGGGAATATGACCATTGTTATTTTACTTTGTAACATTTAATTCTTCATCAATTAAGCTATGACTAGCTTTAGGATGGCAATCATGAAGAAAGCTTAATAACAGACAAATCAATAGAAAGGGAAGTAAGCATAGCTTGCTGAGATGAATTGTAGGTAGAGGGTAAAAAATAAGAAAGGTTAGTAATTATTTATTATGTTATTACTAATTAATTCTCATATTAATAAAGCATAGAAACTTGATTAATTTTATATTATAAAAGATAATTTAAAATACCTAAGAACTTTAATATGCGTCCGATAACACCACTCGATCAATTTGAGGATGCCTGTATTAAGGCAAGGTTAAATACAAAAGAGCAAAAGATAATAGATCATATTAGATACGTTGGTGTCTTTACTCAACCCTCACTAACTAAGGATCTAAGATTAGATTCAAAACCTCCACTATTATCAATACTATGTGAAATATGTAGAAAAATAGGTCACCATATGCCTGTTCATTTCGCAAATGTTAGAGAATGGTCAAAACAAATTAATGAGCATAAAGTTAAATGGGACGGAGAGCTCATCTGCTCACTTGCATGGAATAAGGACGGTGAAAGACTATCACCAGAGAATGGAACCTGCCTTTACCATACATTTGCTGTCCACAAAGAATTATTCCAAGGATTAGATTAAAATAATAATAAAAAATATATTTAACCTTGACTTAAGTATTCAAACAAAACATTATTAAAACCTAATTCTTCCGCCAAATATTCAAGCATAGTATTATCAGACTCAATCTGAGCACGATAAGATCTAACTTCATCAGATTCATCAGCAGATGCTGGAATGCCATCGACTACATCAAAGATAATGTTTTGACGATCCTTTTCAGCAAGAACTTCATTTGCCATGATGATCAAATTAAGCACTAATCAATACATAGCCATAATCTAGAAACAGTAGAAGTAATTAAAACAATCCTTTACGAATGAAAAGTAAAAAAAATAACCCACAAGCGAACAAAGCCGCTTTAAGGCAACCATCATCTCTTACATCAAGAAAAGCTCAACAACTTTACATAAATCCATCTATAATTTACATTACTTAACCATCGTATCGTGAACGTTCTTGATCAGACTGAAGTGGTAAATTCTAAAACAAAGATAAAACCTGTCGTAGCAGTAACTATGGCAACAAGTAGGCAAGGGATTGGTGTCGTTAAGGAGCTATCAAAGACCGACAAATATCAAATACGGGCAATTACTAGGAATACCAAAAGTGCAAAGGCGTTAGATCTTGTCAAGCTAAATAATGTAAGCCTAGTGACAGGCGATCTAATGTGCCCAAAATCACTTAATAAGGCTTTTGATGGAGCAGAGATAATTTTCGGGAACACTACACCTACCAAAGGATGGAAAATATTTAGAGGCAGCATTGTAAGAAACTATGAAATTGAGCAAGGATTCAATTTAATAAATCAAGTAAAGATTGCCTATAAAAAAGGAACACTAAATCACTTTATATTTAGCTCTATAAGTAAACCAAAAGATCCTTTAAAAAGTGATCCTGCTCCTGGTCATTTTACAAGCAAATGGGATATAGAAGAATATATTAAAAAACTAGGACTTAAAGAAATAACGACAATTTTACGACCAGTTAGTTATTTTGAAAATTTTGAAAATAAATTACCAGGATACACAATTTCCAAATCGATCATTCCAGGAATAGTAGAGAAGAATGTTAAATGGCAAACAATTGCCGTTGAGGATATTGGTAAATGGGTAAAAGGTGTTTTATCTAAATCATATAAATATAAAAATCAATCCTTAAACATTGCTGGTGAAGAGTTAACAGGACAACAAATGGCGAAAATACTTCAAAGAATAGTCTCATCAGAAAGGTACAAAACCAACTACGTGATGATTCCAAGAATAGCTATAAAACTCTTGGAATATGACATAGGAGTGATGGCAGACTGGATTGAAAGAGCAGGATATGGAGCAAACATGAACGAACTTAAAAGGATTCAAAATGATTTAGACATAACACCTACTTCATTTGAGGATTGGCTTAAGTCAAAGTTAATAGCAGATAGGAATCAAAATAGATCATGGGCAAATAAATGGAAAAGCTCCCAATGGGAATTGCAATTGGATAACAATAGATAACTAATCAATCAATTATTGATTTACAAACCTTCTAATTCGATTGAATTTGCAATAGTTTTAAGCAGTTCAACTATTTCATTGTCATTACAAGCTGTATCTTCCTTAAGCTCAATACATAAATCTCTAATAGATACATATGTTGACCACCAAATCCCTGAGGTTTCAGAATCATCAAATTGAAACTTTGACATAGGATTTATCAAAATATAAGAACCTATGATAATTTATGAGGATCTGTAGAAGAATTGTCCAAAGCTTTTAATTCCTCCGGCAATTCCAAATCTAAACCCTCCAAAAGATTCTTCAATAGTAATTTATTGGTTATTTCAGTTTTCGAGGGTCTGTAGTTGAAAAACAAATAAACAAGAATTCCTACAACAAGAGATGTAATAAAAAAATATAAATAGGGAACGTTGATCATTCAAATAATTACTTACATTTTTATATTCATACCAAATCGATAAAAAATCAATAAAAATTAAAAAAAATAATAATAAATCATTGAACAAACACAAAAAAGTGCTAAAAAAGTTATTATTCTGAGTATATATAACTATTGTCGTGAAAATATTGCCAAGACATAGCATGTGAAATTAATAAACAGCTTAAAAATATTAGCTATAGCAATCAATGAATTTACTTAAATACTATTACTAACACATGAATTTGTTAACATTTATAATAGCTTTAAAATATGATTCAAAATAATAATATAGTTATTTTTTGATTTAGGATTAATGCTTACTAACATTATTTATTTATTGTTAATCTCACTTATTTTAGTGATTGGGGGATGGTCATTTAAAGCACTAATTTCACTAGCTCAAGGAAAACCTGTAAAATTAAATCTAAAAAACCCACTTAACCTAAGAGCTAGATGGCCAAAGGATACAAAAGAGAGTAATTAATTATCCAAGAACTAAAACATAAACAATTAAAGTCATGATAATGACTTTAATTGAATTATGATTATAAAATTCGAATAAAATCAAAGAAAATAGAAATGCTTGAATCCCTAGATCCATTCCAGCAACTACTGTTAGGTGTATCAAGTGTTGGCATATTAATGATCGTTTTAGTTATATTCCTAACTGCTAGTCCAAATTTCGAAAACACCGACCGATTAAAAAAGATACTAGACTTTTTCGAAAATAATGAAAATTGATTCACACAATATAGATATAGTCTTTTTATGTGTAAACAATTCAAGTTAACATTCTTTCATTAATATTTTCAAAGGGTAACCTAGTTACAACAAACTTATATTTATAAGTAATCTAAATTTGAATCATTATTATCCGCAATGCTAAAAGAATTATCTGACAGCCATAAATACCTGATTTGTGCAGGTTTAAGCACTTTTTCTCTTATATTCTCTGCTATTTCACTTATATACCTATCAAAATCAGTTGATGACTTATCAACGAATCTTGAATCAATATCGATATGGGCTAATACCCAGAATGAGTGTATAACTAAAACATTTCGTATCGACGGAAAGAATACACAAGGTATACCCTCAAAAGTTTGGAGCTGTAACGGCGGTGGAGAATAGTCAGCCCAGGATATACAGAACTAATATTCACCCCATCTTTTGCCAATTTCATAACCCCATTTCTTCGCAAGTTCAACAACTTCTTGATGAGTTTCGCATTTGATAATTAAATTATATTTTGACGGTGATTCCTTGATCAATTCAACTAATTTATTTAATTGATCTATTTTGTATAAGAATCTTTCATAATCATTCTTTGTCATTTTTATCTAATTAATTAACATTGATTCAACCCAAAAGTTATTTTATCAACTACTTGTGTGATTGGGTTGCTTCCAAACATATCTATCTATTTCAAAATCTTTTTTTACAGCGACACAATTAGTAGCGATGTGCCATAGGGATTTATGAATTGGCATAGGATTATAAAGGTAAACATTTGGAAATTTGTTTTTCAAAATTCTCGTTGCGAGCCTTGCATGATAGTGAGGAACAGTAGGTTCAATGTGATGAATTACGTGAGTAGAGCCAATGGAGTGGTGAAGGAAATCCAAAACTTTTCCATAGGGTCTATCAATAGATAAGAAGGCTCCTCTCATATATGAAAATTGACTCGAGCCAAGATGGGGAACATCAGTATCAGTATGGTGGAGCCATGTATAAATCACAAGCCAAATATTTACAACAATTAGTGGTCCTAAATAAAGAGTAATCATTGACGAAATCCCAATATTTAGAGACCAAATTGCCAAAAATATCAACATAAAAATAATGCCCCAGTCTGACACCCATACCTTTTTAGCCCAAATTGATGGCCAAAGTGTTTTGGAGAAAGGAGTTGTTGGCCAAAAATGATTGCTCATGCCATAGCGAGGACCTCCTGTTTTCCCAGCAAGCAAATAGGCTGGCCAACCAAGTATTAAATGAAGAAATAGTTGAATAAAACCATAAACAGTTTTACCAAGAACCAATGATGAATTCATTTCTATTTCACCTCCTTTTTTTTCTGATTTTCCATCTCCTGAAATCACAACAGGAACATGTGTCTCTCCATCAGTTATGTGGTTGGTAAAGGCATGATGTACCGCATGTGATCTTTGCCAGGAGAAATAAGGGACAAGTAAAAATGAATGAAGACAATATCCAACAATTGTTTCTAATTTACGATTATTTGAAAAAGCACCATGTCCACATTCATGAGCTAAAACCCACAAACCCATTGCTGTTGTACCAGAACAAATTGAATATAAAACCCAAATAGGAATCATCTCTTTGGTGAGAGGAATTGAAAATCCAAGTAACACGACAAATACCTGAATTAGTAAAGTCCTAAAAAGATAAAAAAGGGATCTGTTCGTCTGCCGACTGAAACAATGATTAGGAATAGCTTCCCTAACCTCTTTTCTAGAAGGGATATCATCAAGAGATATTTTTAAAGCTTGACCTTTTAGTCCTGATGGAAGAAAAGTCCGATTAAAATTGTATTCATTGGTTAATTCGAATTTAGTTAGCAAGCTCTTTTTCAATTTTTTTTACAACATGATCTATTTAATATACGACGTTACTCTTCAATAGTGCTAGGAGGCTATAGGTAGTTCTAACTTTCACAGAAAATTTTTTATGAAGGTCAAAATCTTGATTAAATTAAAAGCATTAGATTTTATCCATACTCATCTAATGAACAATAGAAACAGCTAGTTTTAACAATATATTTATTTTACTTGATTTAATTTCTTCTGCTTTCCGGATATTCAACGGAACCATCAGACTTCCTAACAGGTTTGGAATAAAGGACTCTTAATAAACCCTTGGTATCCATATTTGGACTTGTTATAAAAAAACTTACTAGAAAAAAACCACCAAAAAGTACTAATATGATTATGATTGGAATGTTCAAGCCCATCTCTGCAAATGATAATAAAAAGAGGTACATTTTAGAATTTTTAAAGTTACTTCTACTTATTAATATATAGGAAATAAACTATTGTTGAAATATTGATAAGTATAAAAATAAAAATTTACAATTGAATCGTCATGTAGGTCTTCTGAATAAATTGATGATTTGAATAAAAAACATCATAAGAGTTTTTATTTCTTTTAAAACTTACATTTTTAAAAGGTTTTCCATTAATAAAATGCATAGCAGAGCCACCTTCAATAGCAATACAATTAATAAGTTTCTGTTCCTTAAGTATCTTTTTAACATATGGAATACGAGATTCTTCCTCATCATAATGAGGACAACAAGTACCAGGTATAAAATCCATACATGGTAAGATTTTTAGTTTGTTATCCCAGGAATCAGTTATTCCACTAGTAAACCAACAGATTGCTCCTGCACTGACGCCACACATAATTACACCTTTATTATATGCTCTTTTAAGAACATTATCCATACCCCAGTCCTTCCAAATAGCTAACATACTTTTGGTATTTCCACCTCCAACAAAAACGATATCCTGATTCATAATATGCTCTTCTAAATCTATAGTACGTTTAAAAAATTCTATGTGAGTAGGAATACAGTTAAGGCGAGTGAAGATTGAATAAAAACGTACTATGTATGTATCATCATCTCCTGTAGCTGTTGGTAAAAAACAAATACTAGGATTAGATTTTTCTGTTTGATTAAGTATATACTTCTCAATTAAACATGATGAACTATCTCTGCCAAAGCCGCCACCACCTATAGCTATAATATGCTTATTCATTCTAAAAAAAACTGTACTAACAATATAATATAGTTAAGACTAAATTAACGTAAGAAAAAGTCTAGTAAACATATAGTTTTCTTGATATTCTCACCAAGGAATAACTGATTTATCCCAAGCTAAAAATTTTCCTGAATCAGACGGGTTTAGTTCAGAAATAATGTTCAGCAAATATTTTGATGATTGATCTGGAGTAAAAAGTTTATCTTTAGGAACAGAAGACTGAAATGGTTTTGATAATTTAGTATTACAAGTACCTGGATGCAATAATGTCACTATTGCTAAGGGAAATTTTCTACGCCATTCTATGCTTAATGTTTTTAAAAATTGATTCTGAGCCGCTTTTGAAGCCCTATAGGAATACCAACCACCAAGTCTATTATCACTAATACTACCAACTCTAGCACTTAAACTTGAATATACGAATGGAAGTTCAGGTCTGATAAATTGTTCTATACTTTTAGCAATTAATATTGGACCTAATGAATTAATTGAAAAATTTTTAATCATGCTAGAGCGGTTAATATGAGTAAGTCTTTTTTCTGGTTTTATACTATTAGAGTGAAGGAAACCACTTGTATTAATAACTAATCTAATTGGTTTATTTAGTAAAGAAACATTTTTCTCAAATGTTATAAATGAATCATCATTTTCCAAATCTAGATATATTCCACTTTTACCTTTTATTGTACGGCCACATATAACTACTTCTAACTTTGGAGCTATGCTAGCTAAAGCATAAGATAAATGTTTACCAATATCACCAGCACCAATAATCAAGACAATACCTTCCCAATCTTTTATCTTCATGAAAGCTAACGTTTAATTAATACTAGACTATTAAAATTTTAAACGAGAGATCCTTGAAATAACAAAGAAAAAATTGTTAGGCTATAAAATACCTGAGAGTATAGAATCCAAAATAGTTATATTATTATCATGGAGAATGATTGGTTGTATGAGTTTCAAGAACATATTAAAAAGTTTACGGGACTTATAATTTTGATAATGATTGTCTTAATGATAGTAATTATTCTTCTCTGATAGCTATAAACTAATTCAATTAAGTCGATGTAGCCACCAAATCTACAAAGATTAGTTATATTATCGATAAACTATGTCAATAAAAGCGAAATACTATGGAGCAAATGGATGGCTTATAGAATTTAAGAACATAAGAATTTTGATTGATCCTTGGTTAATCGGAGATTTAACATTTCCACCTGGAGATTGGCTGATAAAAGGAGAATTGAATAAAGATATCTATATACCCAATAATATAAATTATCTACTTCTTACCCAAGGACAACCTGATCATGCACATCGTCCAACACTTAACAAAATCGACAAAACAATTCCAGTAATTGCATCAGAGGCCGCTGGTAAAGTAGTCACAGAAATGGGTTTTAATAAAGTGAATATACTAAAACCAGGAGATCATTTTAAAAATGGCAGTCTTGATATCCAGGCAACTCAAGGTGCTTCAGTACCAAATATTGAAAATGGCTATATAATAGAACATAATTTAGATTCAATATATATTGAACCTCACGGATTCCTAGATAAAAGATTAGAACCTAGAACTATAGATTTATTAATAACACCTGTATTAGATTTTTCCTTACCTATTGCAGGTAAATTTATTAAAGGTAAAAGTATTTTACCTAGATTATTGAAGTTATTTAATCCATCAACAGTATTATCAAGTACTACAGGTGGGGATATTACCTTTAGCGGAATAATTAACAATTTAATTAAGGTTGAAGGTTCTGTGGAAGATATTAAGTTGTTTAAGGATAGTAATACAAATTATATAAATCCCGTACCATTAGAAGAATATGAAATTAATAGAAATAAATAAGTTAGTAATCCTATAATTGTTTTTTCTCATCTTGCTTTGTATAATACTCAGCTACATCATTTAACATCTTAACGACAACATCATTAGAACAACCTGCTCTTTCTTGAAGTCTCATACAGGCTTCTTTGATATTCACAAATGCGTCTTCTCTCATTTCAGAAAGTTGATCTTCTGAGTATTCAGTTTTACTCATAAGTATTTATAAATTTAAGCTATAATAGTATAAGATGATTAAAATTGAACTAAATAAATCTAAGTATTAATTAAATCTGATAATGATTTAATTTGATTACGGTACTTAATCAGTGTTTGTAAATCTTTAAAACCATCGGATGTTAGCTTTACCAAGAAAGGTTTATCAAATCCTAGAATGGACTGATTTGAATCTTTATCTTCATCAATAGAGAATAAAGGACTAGTATTATCATATAGTTTCTGATATAATTCTAAATCGATTTGATTATCAAAGACAGAGCCATCTTCTGCTGTAAAAGAATTTTTATTAATACTATTAAATAAAAATATTAATAGGAAAACTAATGCAAGCAATATAAAAAAAACTATTGCCGTGAAAGTAATATCCATGATTTTTGTAAATAGTAGATCACATCCTAGTTGAAAAAGAATAAAATTGGGAATACAGGATTGAATTATTGAGTATCATCACCTAGTGAAATAAAGAGATAGAAATTATTAATGTATTATTTCGTGGTATCTAGGTATAATAAAATTTATTCTAAAATCTAAATGAATATACTATTTACTGTAGTAATTTCAATTATATTAATAGTGTACCTTTTAATGAAAATCATCAAAATAAAGAAGCGAGCTGAATATTTAAAAGCAGGTAAACAATGGGAATCAATAGTTAGAGAACTAAGAGAAAGAAAATAGATTTTTAATTATATTCACCAGGTACATCGTTTTTTTGAACTGTAACTCTACCTACTCTCTTACCCGAAAAACGTAATAATTCATCCCCTGAAAATTCATATCCCCTCCTTAAAGCAATCAAAGCCACATCATCTGCCGTGGAAGAGGAAACGACCTCATTTTTTAAAGAATCATCTTTCTGCATTTCTTTTAAGAATTTTCTTAATTCGTCTAATGACATTTAAGAAATAAAATCACTACTTGTATTATATTTGATTTAGTAAACTTAAATAACATAGCAATAAAAAAAGAAACCAAATAACACTTACCTATTTACTGAGGGTTATGATACCAAAATAAGTTTATATATTAATAACTACACTAATTCAATGAACTTTGTATTACTTCTCTTTGCTCTATTCCTTGCCTTTGTGGAACCTGCGCATTCATACCCAGAGAGTCAGATGCAAGATTGTATTTCTAGTGCTTTAAGCAACCCATCTACGAAATCTATTTCAAAGACTTCAATAACTAATTATTGCGATTGTGCTCTTAAAGCAATAATTGATGAAAATAAAGACATAAGAGAATCTGGATATAAGTGTGCACAAGAAAGCTTTAACTAAATCCGCTAGGTTTTGAATAGTTATTCATAATGAACCTAGAAATTCAAAGAATATTGAATAAAGCTAATAGTGTATGGAGTCAGAACTACCCCAATTCTCAGGTAAGGCTAAGACCCAATCATCTATCGAAGAACCCAACCACTCCTTATATTCCTGAAATATGCATCTTCTCGTCTTAACATCAGTAGCAGATTCCATTCTGGAAACAGCATATGAAACAATATTTTGAAGATTTGACTTCAAAGCATTATCGTCAATCATAGGATGCTTATCAAGCATGTGTTTATACACATAGCAAGAAAATTAAAAAAAAACATTAGGTCTTTAGAAGATCATTAAATATTATGGTTTTTCACAAGGCTAGGTTAAGAGTAAAAGAACTTGCTGAGGCACTATCTGTTGATTATGATGAGATAATAGCGACATGTGCTCTACTAGAAATACCCGCTTCATCTCCGCTAACATCATTATCAGTAGAGCAATGTAAAAGAGTTATTGAATATTTACATAAAAATAATTTATAAAAATAATTTCTATTATAAATAATATGATATATAAAAAATTTATAATTATAATTTCTGTGATATCACATATCATTAGCTTCTCTAAATAAAGCATCTTGATAATCAGAATCTTTTTTTAAGTTCTCCATTTTAACTGGGTCGAAGTGATTAATAAGTGCCTTTCCAAATTCAAATATTTCCGTATCGGATATGCCTTGATCTCGCAATCCTGCAAGAATTGAAGAGATATCTTGAAAGGCCACCTCAAATAAGTCTTTTTTATCTTCAGAGTTGAGAAGAACCATATCAGCAATTACTAGTAGACATTTGTTTTTATATTATAAGACAAAGGCGAAATGTATAATTATTTAATTTAGATTGAGGGATTAGTTCCATTACTAAGTAGAATATAGAATTAAAAAACCTTGTTAAGTTAAGACTATAATATTAATATCGCATGAAGGGACAAGTTTGAAGCTATTTCAGAGCAATAAATATAAAAACTATTTTAAAGTTTGGGGGGCTCCACTAATATTACTGATATTTCTATTCATTTTTGGTGCATTAGGTTATCGAATTACAGAAGGTTGGGATTGGGGAGATTGTCTTTGGATGGTATTGATAACGATAACGACCATAGGTTTTGGGGAAGTAGAGGTATTGAGTGCATCTGGAAGACTCATTACTTTCCTAATTATTGGTGGTGGATTATTCGTTGTTCAACTAACTCTTCAAAGGTTTATACAATTATCAGAACTAGGTTATTTCATTAGATTAGAGGAGCTAAGATTAAGGAGATTAATTAGAAGAATGAAAAATCATGTAATTATATGCGGATATGGTCGAACAGGAAAAGAAATAGCAGATCAACTTAATTCAGAGGCCATATCTACTCTAATAATTGAAATTGATCCAACAAGAAAAAGTGAGGCAGAGGATAAAGGTTTCAATGTGCTTATGCAGGATGCCACAATGGATGAAACATTATTGCTGGCTGGAATAAAGAATTGCCGAAGTTTAGTGGTTACTTTGCCAAGCGATGCCGCAAATCTATACGTAATACTAAGTGCCAAAGCATTAAACAATGATTGCAGATTAATTGCTAGAGCAGCTACAGAAGAAGCCTCTAATAAGTTAAAACTTGCAGGCGCAAATGCAGTTGTTAGCCCATATGTTGCTGCAGGCAGAACAATGGCTGCCTCAGCTTTGAGACCAATAGCTGTTGATTTTATGGATTTACTTGCTGGTTCTGATTGTGAAATAGAAGAATTCAAGTTGACCGATAATATTCAAAAGATCAACAGTTTTGCTAACAGGACTCAACAAGAGATTGATATCTCAAAATTTGGCGGAGCCTTACTATTAGCGACTAAAACCGAAGGAAGGTTAATAGGGAATCCCATAGATAAGGTAACCTTATCTCCTGGTATGATATTGATATTTCTTGGAAGCCAAAAACAATTAGAGAGTATTAGAAATAGATTGGGAGAAGTTCTTATAAAACCTGTATAAGTCGAAGTTGCTTACCTAGCTAGCGAGGGTAAACACTACAAAAAACAAATAACATCCACAAGTATTAGTAGTTAGAACAAATTAATTAATAGTAACTCCTAAATGAAATTACAAATCCAAACAGATCAAGAAAGAAGCAAAGGTTATTCAAATAATCATTTGCAATATAGTGTCTCAGAATTTTCTAAAGATTATGTAGATTTTTTAAGTGAGGCAGGTTGGAAATTAGAAAAAAAATTTCCATCAAATAATAATCATTATTCAGATCTGCTTGAAGACACAGATTGGAAATACGATTATATAGATTTAGAGTTCTCAAAACATTACAGGAGAGACCTAGATGCTTTGAGTTAAAATGAGTTTGTGTAATAAAACCTTTAAATTATTCAAATATGTAGCATACTAATAATTAAATAGTGTTTTACTTATCCAATGGATAAAACTAATCAACATTGGAAACTATGGATATTCGTTATATTCCTCAACTCTATTGCTATTGGGGGGGCATTTTATCTAAGATCTGTTGGCATTGATCTTTATGCATTTAGAGGAGCATCATAATGATTTTGATTAGTATTAATTTCAAATATCAAAACTAGATTGATCCCTAAAATGATTGATAAAGAAGAAAGTAACTTTAAAATTGTTATAGATAATATATTAATATATAATCTATATATTATAATTATTGGATCTCTATTGCTTGGAATTAGTTATATACTAAGTGTAAACGGTAATTCAGGTTTATATAATTTATTTAGTAAACTATGGTATCCAATCTTTATCCCATCATTCAGTCTCTTCTTTACAGCGATTTTAATTGAAGCTGTACTTGAAAAGTTAGTAAATAGGGGAAATAAATAGATTATTCATTGATCAGTAGCAACATATGAATTTATCCTTATCTTTAATAAGCTTTATTAATAAAACAAAATGAACTTTAAGCTATTACGAATAATAAGCTAGTCAAATACTCATAAGAGACTATAATTTCAAATATTGAAAATAATACAATCATGAGTTTGGAGTCAATCAATCCAAGATCAAAAAGACTTGAAGCCAATTGGATATATAAATAAATTAGGGGAAAATAAATGGAAGAACTAACCTATAAGGATCTGACAGAAATCGAATTAGATTCCCTTAAAGATATCTATATCTCAAGTCGTGTTGACTCAATGACAGAGAATGATCTGAGAAAATTCGTTAGAGAAATCATAATTGATCAAGTAAAAGGAACTGTTGGTAATGCAGAGGAAAAGGAAGTTTGGGAAGAAATAAAAGAACATTTCTCACAAGACTTAACCAATAAGATTCTTGAAGTTAAAACCAAATGCTCCAAAAATCCAAAATTAGAATTAAGAAGTCCTGAGGAAATCGAATTCGAAAAAAGGCTTACTCTTCTTAAGCAACAACAGGAAGAAAAATTAAGTAAAGATATGTGGGAAGACTAATACTATGAATGAAATTTCTTATTAAAAAAATAAGTAAGAAAACCTAAAGCCAAAAGCTAAAAAGATTAAAATCGATAGCCTGCATGATCTATATTTAAACTGTTAAACAAACTTAAATGTCTATTTGACATACAAAATAAAGATAGAAAGGATAACCCAAATGATATACGCTCCATCAACAATAATGCTCTATAAATCACATTTGTTATGTCATTAGTGAATAGGGATATAAATAATAAAATAAGTAAAAATATTCCTATTAGTAAAAGAACGATTTCATGAAAATACCAAAAGTTATACTCCATGGGTAAGAGAACTTACAAATTCTTAGTTTAATCTCATTAATTTGTTGTTGATCTAATCGAAAATACCCCGTTTGGGGAATTCTCACATTAATATATCTTTTGTAAAGTTCTCTCTCAAATGGCTTAAATCACGAGAGTATAATTTAATAAGTACATTTGCCGTCTAAGTTTTCGGATTCTATTCTCAAAACTCACAGTTATTCTGATCTTATATAAATCTCCATTTTTAATTAAATAAAGCAAATCACATACATTTGTTTAAAATATACATTAAAAATATTAGATTAAAAGTAATAAATAACATTTTATATATGAATTGTAAAATCAGGCAGCTTCCATATTATTAATTATATTAAATTTCTCTCTCATAGTTGGATTGTTTTTTGTCAGCCTTTTAACTGTTACCTGCTGAGCTTTATCATTAGCTAACCTAAGATTTCGATCTGCACCAAGTAATGAATCCTTTGTCTTTTGCAAATGATTTATTGACTTATCGATCTCGACAATTGCCGATTCAAAACGTTTAGAAGCTAGGGAATAATTTTTACCAAAAGCATCTTTAAACAGCTGAAGACTATTTTCAAAATTGGTAATGTCAATATTTTGCTCCTTAATAGCAGATAATTCTGCTTTGTACTCAAGTGCCTTAATAGAAGCATTTCTAAGTAAAGAAATTATCGGTAAAAAGAATTGTGGCCGAACAACGTACATTTTTGGATACCGATGTGAGAAATCAACAATACCTGAGTTAAACAAATCGTTATCAGTTTCTAATAAAGAAACAAGGACTGCGTACTCACAATTCTTTTCAATACGGTCTTTATCTAATTCTTTGAGAAAATCCTCATTTTTTTTCTTTGTAGAGGTACTATCACTTTCGTTTTTCATTTCAAACATAATTGATACAACTTCATTACCCTCTTGATCCTGATCACGAAAAATATAATCTCCTTTACTACCCAAACTAATATCATTATCCTTTTCAAAATATGCAAGGGGAAAGGCGCTTGCACGTATACGATTAAATTCATTTTCACAATGCTGCTCCAATGATTCTCCTACCATTTTTGTAGAAAGTTTAATTTTCATATCACGAAGTCGCTCTATTACATCATCTCTTTCTTTTAAAAGTATTTCATATTTCATTTTTATAGATCTGTCAGATAATTCTTTTTGTAATTGAAATTTATCTAAATTATTTT
>QCJC01000005.1 GCA_003216275.1 Prochlorococcus sp. AG-402-P18
TAGAACGAGGTCTCGATCAGCCTTGAATTTCTCATCGGCATATTGAAGCGCAGAAACTTTTTGTTTAATCGCTTCTAGAACGAGGTCTTGATCAGACTTGAATTTCTCATCGGCATATTGAAGTACAGAACCATTTTGCTTAACAGCTTCTAAAACAATGTCTCGATCAGACATTAACTTCTGATCGGCGTACTCAAGCGCATGACCATCTGACTTAACCGCTGCCAATACAATTTCACAATCAGACTTAAATTTCTCATCGGCATATTGAAGTGCAGAACCATTTTGCTTTACAGCTTCTAAAACAACTTCTCGGTCTGACCTGAACTTTTTATTGACATACTCAAAATAAAAATCTTCATCTTGATGTATGTTTTTAAGTACTTTTTCTCGTTGATATTGCTCGTATTGTTCATATTTCATAATCATAAATATTAATGATTCTCAATATTAGCTTCACTTTGTATACATCTACAGGATTTAGAAAATAAATTACATTTTATACACCTAGTAAAGCTTTCTGACCTTGAACTTTTTCACGATAAAAGAACTTTCCTTCGCTTGTTCCAAAGATGTGTAGATAGACCTCCTTCTGAAACTCGAGACGAAGAGCTTGCCAAGGTTGTCATTCCATAAAAAACATGGCAATCACCCACGTATAAGAGAAGAGAGAAAAGTTTTTAAGCTCTTAACAAAGTTGCTCTGAGCTGACATAACGACATAGATAGGACATAGATCACCCCATGCACCCCTCCAGAAAGTAGCCGTATGGAAAGATTGAATACTCTCTAAAGAAAAGCGAACCACCTTGTGATAAATAGGTATTCTCTCAAAGTTGGAATGGATTCATAAAAAAGTTGGAATAACGTCTCATCACTTCTTCCAAGATCACTTACAAAGACAGTTCTTCTCAATTAATGATTATTGTTGAGAGTCAAAATAATTTTTTAGTTGCGATCTGTATGTTCACGCAGTTCCTATTCTCTACAAAAACTGATTAGATAGAGTAAAGGAAGAGCTGGAGGAATGAAGTTTCATTCCAATTCCATTCCAACCATCAAGAATCACTAAGATTACAGACTATGACTGAGATTAACTACTGGCTAATGAAGTGTGAGCCTTGAGCATAGTAAAGCGATTAAAATAAATTTATAAATCCCATTCGAACAATATTAATGTTCGATCTTGTGAGTCTTTATCAAGTGTAAACAACTTGATTATAATTTTCAAAAGAAAAAGTAAAATAATTGAATAACTTATTGACGAGAAAATGAGTATCGAGAAAATCAAAGAACTGTTTCATATGTATGAAGAAGAACTTATAAACTGGGAAATATTAGATGGCATCGCGCCTGAAGGAATGGTGGGATTAAGTCTCAGTCCAAATCTAGAGAAAGATGAAGATGATAATGATGTTGTTAATGTCACTTTAACTATTAAATGCATAGGCATGTCTTCTGAAGATTTTGAAAAAATTCCTAAGTATATAGATGGATGGTGGCCAAAAACAAAAATCCAGAAAGGAGTAGATCTTAGCCTTCCTTCTTGTGAAGAAATAGAAGATGCCGTATTGGATTTTTTGGGAGATAGATTTAAGAATTTTCCCAAAGAAGTAGAAGACTTAGCTTGTGCAGTCTTAGGGACAGATTGGGAAGTACCAATAAATATTAATGTTGCTTTTCAGACTGTTCAGGAAAAAGAGCTAGATCCCCAGACTACGAAGAGAATTTCAATAAGATTTATGTTACAACAAAGTGATGGAGGAGGAATAGAATACAAAGATTTTTACCCTGATGAACGAGAAAATATTTACAAGTACATGACTCAATGTATTGTTTTTGAGCCTGAACTAATAAATATAGATGATGTCAAAATTTTAAAAGTCTTAATTCATTACGATGGTGTCACTAAAGTAGCTGGAACACCTTATGGATATGAATTAACAAATGATGGACTGATCGGCTTCCCTGCTCCCATAATTACATTTGAACTTAATAAAGAAGTAGACAAAGAAGAATTCTTAAAGGCAATTTGGACTTCTTCTTTGACAATTTCAACGAAAAAAATGAAAGATGAAGATCTCGAACCTTACTACGCTGAGGATCATAATGGATATACATACGTAATAAGTGAAGCAGGACTAAAAGACTCGCAAAACCAGCTTGGGACTACTTTTCTTACACCTCCTCGTGAATACTCATTCCCTAATGGGATGCCAGAAAATGGTGAATTCTCAATTCCAATAATTGATCTCAAGTAACTTTCAAACCTACATCGTAAGTATCAATGACTAAAAAAGAGTGTCATACTATTTCTAGTTAGAAATAATCAAATCATCTTGAATTATTCAGAATGCTTAGCAATTAGATAGACGGGAGCCCCACAGCACCCCTACGTATTGATAGACATGTATCTCTAGCTAAGATTAATGACTATCTAATCTCTTCTTCAGTGGCACAAAAAACCAAACTCTTTCTTTCAACTCATCATCGGCGAGCCACTCCTTGTACTCACTAGCGAAGGCAAGTCTATCTTTCCCCTTTAATTGGTTCAGTCGAGCAAGCGCATGGTCTAAAGCTACCTCAATTGACTTCATAGCCTGACCTTCGCGAGAAGACATAAAGACTCCCTATCTAAATCAATTTTATCTCTGATTGAGGTAAAAATCACGTGGAGAGAACTCTCCTATGCTAAAAAGATTCTCTATGGAAAAGTCTTTTAGGTTTTAGTAATAGCAACCCGATTAAAATAGAATAAAGAAACGAGATGGAAGAATTAGGTTTCATTCCAACTCCATTCCAACCAACGAGAATTACTAAGATTACGGACTATGACTGAGATTAACTACTGGCTAATGAAAAGTGAGCCAGATGTCTACAGTATCAAAGATTTAAGAAATGAAGTAAACACTCTCTGGGATGGAATTCGTAATTATCAAGCAAGAAACTTTATGAGATCAATGAACATTGGAGATAAAGCCTTTTTCTATCATTCAAATACTAAACCGCCTGGAATTGTAGGTCTTATGGAAATCATTGAAAAAAACTTAATAGACCCTTTTCAATTTGATGAAAATTCAAAATACTTTGATCCAAATTCGAACAAAAACAACCCTCGCTGGGATTGTGTTAGAACCAAATATATTTGTGAATTTAAAAATATCCTTACCTTAAAAGAATTATCGGAAACATATACCGCTGAAGAGTTAACACTCGTAAGAAAAGGTAATAGGCTTTCCATAATGCCCATTAATAAAAATATCGCAAAAGAGCTCCTTTCAAAACTCGAGAAATTTTAATTTAAAAAGAATGAGATCCAAACATATTCCCGATATAAAGACGCGTAATCAATCTAGAACTAATGCCATTTTGGACTAAGAATCCTGCTAATGCAGCCTGCAAAAGCCTGTACTGATCCCAATTCGGATGCTCTTCAATAAACGCTGTCATCGCTTTTTGAATAGGCTTTGGAATTTCTGTTTGAAAACTAACAATATCCTCACAATCTAAATTAATTACTCCGTTGGTCGAAGAACTCTCTTCGGCTAAATCAAGATTTTGCATTAAAGAAGTGTTTTGTAAATCAACAACATGAGTGCAAATTACTCTTAAAATTAAACTAGAAAAAAGGCTTTCTCGAGCCGTCTCATTCTCAGACCAAGCCCTGAACAGGCTTCTGAAACAACCTATAAGTTACTCTTATCCTAAGGTTAAGATCGATTAGTTAATTAAAATATGGGTTATAATTGAACCCTTTTTCCACAGTTAATAGTAAAGCCCTTATTCGTTATGCTGTCACTGTGGAGAAAATGTGAGTTAACTTGATTTTTTATGGGGAAAAATGGAAAAACTTTTAATTAAGTTCTTTCACAAATAGCATGAATCCCACATTGTTCTCATTGCATTAATAACAGAATTAGTAACATTTCTAGGCCAAAAGACTTCTACTCCTCGCTTTGATGTGGAACTCGAACTCAAGATTAATTTTAGACTCCATCCATATTGATCACCCTTCAAAATTCCTAGCCAAGGATTACGAACCAACTCCAAAGTGATGTCCTCATCACCCATTAACTGACATTTAATATCTTGATATTGACTAAACAAATCAAAAACCACCATAACAAGTGACTCCCACTCTGAGTCTGTCAACTCAATTGCCCAAGCTTGGCCACCAATAAGAGTGGAAAAATTATCTCTAGATAAATCTCTGATTATTCTCCAACCTAGACCCTCTTTTTTAAGCACCTAACCAGGCAATAGATCAGGCTGATCTTGCTCATCACTTAATTCTATTATTGCTCGTTGCACTGGTTTGACAGTGGATTCCTCCAATAGCCCATCAAAGTCGTCAAATCTTCTTTGCTTAGCTCTAAAAGCAATTCTAACTGTTGTGAGATAACGATTAGTTGACTGCCTAACAAGACTCTCGCCTCTTTTAGCTAAATCATTAGAATTAACACCAGAGCCAGACTTAATCACACTAAAAAACTTGTATTATTTTTCATTCTAGGAGAGAACCGTTCATTTCCATAAATTAAGGCAAATAATAACAGTGCTGTTAGCTTTTCTAAACTGAACTGAGAGAGAATAAGTTTTCAAGAATACTCAACTCTCTTCAAAGGAAATAAATGGAAAATAGTCAAACAGAAAACTTAGAAAAGCAAAGACAAAATCAAAGCAACATCAATGATGTTGGAACATTGGCAATTGATCTTGGTAGTTCAACTACTGTAGTTGTGTTCCAAAAAGAAAATGATGCATTTCCGGATCTCTTAGATTTACCTCCACTTAGCAGATCTCCTGGAGAGATACCAAGCTTAATTTGGCAATCAGCAAAAGAACAAGATTCTTATTTAATTGGACAGCAAATTATTGAACTAAACCTTATTACTGAAGAAAAAGATATTAACTTAAGTCAAGATTTTAAAAGATGGATAGGATGTACCGAAATTGATCCTATATACGATTCAAAAATCACACCTGAGAAAGCTGGAGAGCTTTTAATTCATAAAATTTGGGAAAAAGTCTCAGCTAAAGTCAATGTAAAAAGACTTGTTTTAACTGCTCCTGTAGATACTTATAGAGAATATAGAAATTGGTTGGTCAACGTCTGCAGCTCTTTAAATGTAAAAGAAATAGCATTAGTTGATGAACCTACAGCTGCTGCAATGGGAGCTGGACTTGCTCCTGGGTCAAAATTACTTGTTTTAGATTTTGGAGGCAGCACAATTGATATGTCTATTGTCGCATTAGAGGGAGGGGAAGGGAAAGCCTCGCCAATTGCTCAACTTGTAAGATTTGATGGGAATAATTTAGAAGGGAAAAGCAGTCAAATTCTTCGGACTGCAAAAGTACTCGGGAAAGCAGGGCTTAGATTAGGAGGCAAAGATATAGACAGATGGATAGCTCATCATTTATTACCAGAGGAATCACCAACAAATTTAATATTGAATGCAGCAGAGGAGCTTAAATGTGAATTAAGCAAACAAGGTATAAAGGAAACGTTAGTTATTTCTAAGAAGGTAAATAATCAACATGGACAGGAAAAATTTTTAAAACTCTCAAAAAAAGGGTTTGAAGAATTACTCATGGCAAATGGACTGCTAAAAAGTATTGAAATACTTTTTACGCAAACAATTAATAACGCAAGACGTAATTCCTTTAAATTAGAACAACTTGATAGCGTCGTTTTAGTTGGAGGTGGATCTCAGATACCTTTGATAAAAAAATTTTTAAGTAGTCTTTGCACTTCAATACCTTTTGTTACACCTCCACCTGTAGAAGCCATTGCAATAGGAGCATTAAAACTTACACCTGGTGTTCAGATAAAAGATGTTCTAAATAAAGGGGTTAGTTTAAAATGCTGGAACAAAAAAAACGAAAAGCATATATGGCACCCTCTTTTTTTAGCTGGTCAACCATGGCCAACAAGTAAGCCTTTAGAGATAATTTTAGCTGCAAGTATAAACAATCAATTAAGTATGGATTTAATTATTGGTGAACCAGAAGATAAAGGCACTAATGAAATTCTTTTTATTAACGGATTGCCCACAATAAAGGAGATAGAAGTCGATAATGTTATCAGAAAGTTAAACAACAAAATTATTTCCATACCCTTAGATCCGCCTGGAGATATTGGTAAAGATTGTATTAAATTGAGATTTATAATTAATGAATTATGTGAGGTTGAAATAGAAGGTATAGATTTAAGAAATGATAATTTAATTACTACTAAAAATCTTGGTTCAGTTAGATAAAATATGATTTTAGCTCAATATTTTATATCATTTTTGCATAAGAATATACCTTCCTCACCATCAACTTCTCTCAACCTAAGATCAATTGACTCATCTTTACCAGTAGGAACTATACGTCCACAAAAATCTGGATGTATAGGCAATTCCCTATGACCTCTATCTACCATCGCAAGCAGCATAACTCTTTTAGCTCTGCCCCATAATTGAAGAGCTTCCAAGGCTGCTTTTATAGTTCTTCCTGTAAAAATTACATCGTCAACCAATACTACTTCTCTTTCATCAACAGTTGAAGGTAAATCAGTAACTTGAGCAATTCGAGTACCTACTCTTGAAAGATCATCTCTATGAAAAGTAGGATCTAAACAACCGTTCTCAATAACTTGCCCTGATAATTCCTCTAAATAAACCGACAATAATTTAGATAAATAAACTCCCCTTGTTGGAATACCAATAAGCAATAGAGAATTAGTATTTGGAACCATTTCCAAGATTTGAGATGCCAATCTTTTAATAGTTCTATCAAGTTCTTTCTTTGAGAGGATTTCGATCTCTTTTTGTTCGATTTGATTTGACATATTTAAATTCCTAAGATTTTATTTTTTCTTAGAAACAATTGAAATACTTTTTTAATGTAATTGGAAAAGCTAACCAAACATCAAAGAATTAGCCTCTTTCCCTATTAGGAAGTAATTTAATACAAAATAACCATCTAGAAAAAATCTTTTTCTTTGAATGTCAAGCAGTAATTCCACTGTTTCATCTACCACAGGGAAAGTACCGCCAGTAGTACTAGCGATACTTGATGGTTGGGGATATAGGGATGAGAGTGAAGATAATGCAATAAAACAGGCCTCTACTCCTGTAATGGATGCTCTATGGAATGCTTATCCACATACTCTGATTGAAGCAAGTGGTGCTGATGTTGGACTTCCAGATGATCAAATGGGGAACTCTGAAGTTGGACATTTAACAATTGGAGCAGGACGGATAATTCAACAAGAATTAGTTCGAATAACCAATACAGTTAAAGAAAAAAGATTAATTTCCAACCCAGCATTAAATGCTTTCTCTCAAAGATTAAAAGAGAAAGGGGGTACTCTACACATAATGGGACTTTGCTCTGATGGAGGGGTTCATAGCCACATCAATCATTTGTGCGGATTAATTGAATGGGCTTCAGAAAAAAAGCTTGAGAATGTCTCATTACATCTTTTTACTGATGGAAGAGATACCTCAGCGAAAAGCGCCTCAAAGTACCTCAAAAAAATTGAAGCAACAATTCATTCAACAGGTATAGGAGAAATTACCTCCATATGTGGGAGGTACTGGGCGATGGATAGAGATAATCGATGGGAAAGAACCTCCAAAGCATATGACTTGCTTACTAATCCAAGTTTTGAAATTAATGAGTTATCCATAGAAGCAAGTATAAATAAGAGCTATGCAGAGGAAATAACTGATGAATTCTTAGAACCTATTCGATTCTCCAACTCATATCTTAAAGATGGAGACGGACTAATAGTTTTCAATTTCCGCCCTGATAGAGCTCGGCAATTAGTTAAAGCAATCAAATTAGAAGATTTTGATGGCTTTACTAGGAAAAACAAAATAGATATTGATGTACTTACCTTCACTCAATATGAATCAGGTCTTCCTGTCTCAGTTGCCTTCCCTCCTGAGCCTCTAAATGATTTATTAGGTCAAGTAGTTTCCTCTCATGGATTAAATCAATATCGAACTGCCGAAACAGAAAAATATCCACACGTAACTTACTTTCTAAATGGAGGGATTGAAAAACCTTTAAAAGGAGAAGTAAGGCACCTTGTGCCTTCTCCCAGAGTAGCTACATACGATTTACAGCCCGAAATGTCAGCAGACGAACTGACTGAGAGTTGCATCAATGCAATCAATAGTGGTATCTACTCTCTAGTGGTAATCAATTTTGCTAATCCAGATATGGTTGGTCATTCAGGAATAATGTCAGCAGCAATCAAAGCCATAGAAAAAGTTGATTACTGCGTTGGAAAATTACTAAATTCAACTGGAAAAATGGGAGGATCACTACTAATAACTGCTGATCATGGCAATTCCGAACTAATGCAAGGATCAGATGGCCAGCCCTGGACTGCCCATACAACTAATCCTGTTCCAGTCATACTTATTGAAGGAGAAAAACGTAAATTAAAAGGATACGGAAATGATATCAAGCTTAGAGAGAGTGGTGGTGGGCTATCTGACTTGGCACCGACCCTTTTACATATACTAAATTTACCCAAACCTGATGCAATGACAGGTTCAAGTCTTATTGAACCTATTAATATGCCTAAAAAATCACCTCTTATTCCTCAACCAGCTTAAATAATGATCATTTCTTTTCTATCTTGGGCTTGGGTGATTTCAGGCATTCTTTTAATATTGCTAGTGCTTCTTCATAGCCCAAAAGGTGATGGAATGGGAGGACTAGCTTCAAGTGGAAGTTCTATGTTTACAAGCGCAAGCAGTGCCGAATCAACACTTAATCGCGCCACTTGGACATGTCTTATATTCTTTTTGACTGTTGCCGTCATACTTAGTGCTGGCTGGTTAAAATAGATAAGATTCGTTTAAATTTTAGTAATTAATTTAATTAAAATTATCAAGCATTTTCAGTAGTAATTTCTATCATATAAATCTTTCTATTCCTTATAAAAAAGTATATCTTATCTGATTAATCTATAAAAAAGGGGAGAAAGCTGATAGCAATCTCCCCCTTCTCTTCTTTAATTAGTATTTAGAGTTTAGTAATCAAAATCGCCGCCCATTCCACCTGCTCCACCAGATGGAGAAGCTTCTTTCTTTTCAGGCAAATCAGCCACTATGCATTCAGTTGTAAGAACCATACCAGCTATTGAAGCAGCATTTTGCAGTCCTGATCGAGTAACTTTTGCTGGATCAACGATACCCGCAGAAAGCATATCCACGTATTCACCAGTCGCAGCGTTATAGCCATCATTAACTGGTTTTGACTTGACGTTCTCTGCTACGACTGCCCCATTAGCCCCTGCATTCTCAGCAATGCGCATTAAAGGGGATGTAAGAGCTGCTTCTACAATATTTGCTCCTATTAATTCCTCACCAGAAAGATTTGATGAAGACCAATCACTAAGAGCTGGAGCTAAATGAGCAAGTGTCGTTCCACCTCCTGGGACAATACCTTCTTCAACTGCTGCCTTTGTTGCATTAATGGCGTCCTCAAGACGAAGTTTCTTATCTTTCATTTCCGTCTCAGTTGCTGCTCCAACCTTAACTACTGCAACACCTCCAGCGAGCTTAGCCAACCTTTCTTGAAGCTTTTCTTTGTCATAAGTTGATTCAGTCTCATCCATCTGCTTTTTAATCTGTTCGCATCTTGCATTAACTGCAACTTCATTTCCCTCGGCGACAATTGTGGAAGTATCTTTATTAATTGTCACTCGTCTTGAAGTACCAAGCATCTCAAGAGTAGCGTTTTCAAGCTTAAGACCAGCATCCTCAGTTATTAGTTGACCATTCGTCAAAACAGCCATGTCTTCAAGCATAGCTTTTCTGCGATCTCCAAATCCAGGTGCTTTAACCGCGGCAACATTCAAAACACCTCTCAATCTATTTACCACCAAAGTAGCTAAAGCTTCTTTCTCAATATCTTCAGCAATAATCAAAAGAGGCTTACCAGTTTTAGCAACTTGTTCTAATACTGGAACGAGATCTTGAACTAGACCGATTTTTTTGTCAGTCAATAATATGTAGGGCTCATCCAATACCGCTTCCATTCTTTCAGTATCAGTAGCAAAGTAAGGAGAGATATACCCCTTATCAAACCGCATACCTTCAGTGACTTCCAATTCGGTTGTCATTGATTTCCCTTCTTCTAGAGAAATAACTCCTTCTTTACCCACTTTATCCATTGCATCAGCAATCATCTGACCAACTTCATCATCATTACCTGCAGCAATGGTTCCACATTGTGCAATTGCATTGCTATCACTAATAGGCTTGGAATGATCTTTTATCTTCTCAACCAAAAATTCAGTTGCTTTGTCGATTCCTTTCTTTAGGGTTATTGCATTAGCTCCCGCAGCAACATTTCTCAAGCCCGCTTTGACCATCGCATGAGCTAGAACTGTTGCAGTAGTTGTTCCATCTCCTGCGGCGTCATTTGTTTTTGAGGCAGCTTGACGAATTAGTGCAACGCCAGTGTTCTCAATGTGATCTTCGAGTTCGATCTCCTTTGCAATTGTTACGCCATCATTGATTATTTGAGGCGCACCAAATTTTTTCTCCAGGACAACATTTCGACCTTTCGGTCCTAGAGTTACGGCGACTGATTCAGCCAAAATGTCAATACCACGCTCGAGTGCACGGCGGGCTTGTTCGTTGTAAATGATTCGCTTAGCCATAAGAGGCGATTTCCTTAAATTTCGAAAAGTTTTGTGGTTGTGATACAGCTCGGGAGCTGAATAATTTAGTTAACGACGGCTAAAATGTCTTTTTCAGACAAAAGAACATACTCATCACCGCCAAGTTTTATATCAGTACCTGCGTATTTACTGTAGAGAACCTTGTCTCCAACACTAACTTCAGGAGACTGACGAGAGCCATCCTCATTACGTTTGCCAGGACCAACTTGAGCGACTTCACCAACTTGAGGTTTTTCTTTGGCTGTGTCGGGGAGCAGAATGCCACCCGCAGTCTTCTCTTCTGATTCAGACACTTTTACAAAAACACGGTCTCCGAGAGGCTTAACGGTGGAGACGCTGAGAGATACAGCTGCCATAGATTAATGCAGGAGCAAAAAAACAAAAGCGCTATGCGCTAAACGGATAAAGAGTATTACTCATTACCATTGGTATCAATTTATGCGGCTAAGTAGGCTGAAGACCACATTTATTCTGTGCGGTTGACCGAACACTAAAAAAAAATGCCTGTTAAGTGGTAGTCTTAGCCGCTGATAAGGAGTATGCCTATCAGAGCATGCTCATAAAGTTTCTAGTTATCTTATGGCCGCTTCTGCTACTGCAACCGTTGGGACTAAGGGAATTGTTCGCCAGGTAATTGGTCCTGTTCTAGATGTTGAATTTCCAGCAGGCAAACTTCCAAAAATCCTCAATGCATTAAGAATTGAGGGGAAAAACCCTGCTGGACAAGATGTCGCATTAACTGCCGAAGTGCAACAATTATTGGGTGATCATCGAGTTAGAGCCGTTGCTATGAGCGGCACTGATGGTTTAGTCAGAGGAATGGAAGCTGTTGACACAGGAGCACCAATATCAGTGCCTGTAGGAGAATCAACACTTGGAAGGATTTTTAATGTTCTAGGAGAACCAGTCGATGAGCAAGGCGATCTTAAGAACGTAACTACTTCACCAATTCACCGTCCAGCTCCAAGCCTTACAGATTTAGAGACCAAACCAAAGGTATTTGAGACAGGGATTAAGGTTATCGATTTGCTTGCTCCATATCGTCAAGGTGGAAAAGTTGGATTATTTGGAGGAGCAGGAGTAGGGAAAACGGTTCTAATTCAAGAGCTCATTAATAATATTGCTAAGGAGCATGGTGGAGTTTCAGTATTTGGTGGAGTTGGAGAAAGAACTAGAGAAGGTAACGATTTATATGAAGAATTCAAAGAATCTGGCGTCATCAATTCAGAAGATCTAACCAAGTCAAAAGTAGCTTTGTGCTTTGGTCAAATGAATGAGCCGCCAGGAGCGAGAATGAGAGTTGGCCTATCAGCATTGACAATGGCTGAGCATTTTCGCGATGTAAATAAGCAAGATGTTCTTTTGTTTATTGATAATATATTTAGATTTGTTCAGGCTGGATCAGAAGTATCAGCATTGTTAGGTCGTATGCCATCCGCAGTTGGATATCAGCCCACATTAGGAACTGACGTAGGAGAACTTCAAGAAAGGATCACCTCAACTCTGGAGGGATCGATTACTTCAATTCAGGCTGTTTATGTACCTGCTGACGACTTAACAGATCCTGCTCCTGCTACTACTTTTGCCCATTTAGATGCAACTACAGTTCTAGCAAGAGCTCTTGCAGCTAAAGGGATTTATCCTGCTGTTGATCCACTTGATTCAACTAGCACAATGCTTCAGCCATCTGTTGTGGGAGATGAGCACTACCGCACAGCTAGAGCAGTTCAATCAACACTTCAAAGATACAAAGAATTGCAAGATATCATTGCTATTTTGGGATTAGACGAATTATCAGAAGAAGATAGAAAGACAGTTGATCGTGCTCGCAAAATAGAGAAATTCTTGTCTCAGCCATTCTTTGTTGCTGAAATTTTTACTGGGATGTCAGGTAAATATGTGAAATTAGAAGATACAATCAAAGGCTTCAACATGATTCTCTCTGGTGAGCTAGACCATCTACCTGAGCAAGCTTTCTATCTTGTTGGAAGTATTGATGAGGTGAAAGCCAAAGCAGAGAAAATAGAATCTGAAGCAAAAGCATAAGAGTTTTTGTTTCTGTTCAATTACCTTCACTCAACGTTTTTCTAAATCCTTAAGAAATGTCTTTAACTCTCCGAGTGCTTGCTCCTGATCAGAGCGTATTTGACGATACTGCTGATGAAATAATACTTCCAAGTACTACTGGTCTATTGGGAGTTTTACCTGGTCACATTTCAATGGTTACTGCTATTGATTTTGGTGTCTTAAGAGTTTTGAAAAATGGCAATTGGGACTCAATTGCCTTAACTGGAGGTTTTGCAGAAGTTGAATCTAATGAAGTTACGGTTTTAGTAAATAAAGCTGAGATGGGAAAAAATATTGATTCAGTTAAAGCTGAGGCTGAATTAGAACAAGCCAAAAACCAACTAAGCCTAGCTGAGGATAAAAAAAATACCCCCGAGAAAATCAAAGCAAAAGAGACTTTGAGTAAAGCAAAGGCTTGGTTTCTCGCATCAAAATCAAATTAAATTTGATACGAAAATTCTTTATTTCCCTAAGCAAAATATATTTGCTAAGGGATTTTTTATGCAGTGCCGCAGAAGGTTACATCAGGAAATTTAACTTTAGCTTGTTCTAAAGTTTTTCCTTTTCCTTCTTCTTGCCAATAATTAATAACCTCTGTTGCTTTATTTAGCACTTCGATTCTTTCGTTATCAGTAATCCAACTTTTTTCTTCTAATTGAGATTTTAAGGTTTCCCATGCATCTTCCCTTGGCCAAAAGAAATAAGCTGTGAGAGGGCTTGGTCCTCCTCCAACAATTTGATCAACTGCCAAAGCAACATTATCTGGCAGCCAAAGGATTTTCAGCAAAAATCTTCCCTCATCTGCTTTAGGTGTGTGACCGGAAGGCACTCCATCTGCATCAATAGTTGCAGTTGCTAGTGCAGCAGCACCTCCTAGAGCACTTGGCCGACCAGACTTTGTTTCATCGGAATCTACTTTCCCTTGGTTTTCAGATTGTGTACTTGCCTCAGTACTTGTTGTTAGATCTTCTTGAACAGTACCAGCATCTTCAGAAACCATCATTTCTAAGTTTTCAACTAGCTAACAAAGACCTAACTTAACAGGAACAAGGACCTATTTGAATTACAAGAGTGAGAATCCAAAAGTTTTCTACTTTTTAATATTGATTAAATTATTAAACAGAGAAAAACATTTGAATATATTCATGAAATGCGAAACTTAAAAATGATTAGTTTTCCTTAGAAGCTCATTGAAGTAAATCTAATTATTTTTCCAAATCAACCAAATTCTTAGCAGCATGACTACTCAATATCTCCATAGAATGTTTTGTTACTAGAACATCGTCCTCAATGCGAATTCCAATCCCCTTCCATCTTTCATCTATCTCTGGCTGTCCCATTGGGACTGCTAGCCGATCACTAATATAAATTCCAGGTTCAACCGTCAAAACCATTCCAGGTTCAAGATTTAAAGGATAATCACCTAGCCTATATGCACCTACGTCATGAACATCGAGACCCAACCAATGCCCTGTTCGATGCATATACAGGTGAGCATAAGCTTCTTGTTCAATAATCGAATCCACATCCCCAGCAAGCAAGCCAATGTCAACCAATCCCTCAACAAGGTGTCTCAAGGCTGTCAGATGTACATTCTCAGCGTTGTCACCAGGGCGAACACATTCAATTGCGGCTTTTTGAGCTTCAAGAATAATTTCATATAAAGCCTTTTGTTCTCCAGAGAACCTGCCATTAACTGGAAAGGTTCTTGTTATGTCACCATTGTAGTAATCATTCAAAGAGCAACCTGCATCTATCAAGACAAGATCTCCATCTCTGATTTGTGAATTATTTGCCGTGTAATGAAGAACACATGCATTATCACCAGAAGCAACTATTGATCCATAAGCAGGTCCTCGAGCCCCTTTTTCAAGAAAACACTTTTCTATTTGCGCTTGCAAATCTCTCTCATTCATCCCTGGGCGAGCAAATTCCCTAACGAGTTCATGAGCCTCTGCTGAGATTTTTGAAGCAATTCGCATGCGTTCTATTTCAAAACTATCCTTTCTAAGTCTCATATCATGAAGTATTGGGCAAGGCGCAATCATTGAGAATGGGACAAAGCCACTTCTTGGAAGCTTTTGTAAATGTTCCGACCAAATCTTTAAAATCAACGGTTCCAAATTTGGATGTTTCCCAACTCGAAAAGCAATTCCTTCAGCGCCCTCTAAATAATTGGACAAAAGACTTGGTAACTCATTTAAAGGATGAGCTAGATCAACATCGAAATCATCTAAAGCTCCTTTTGTTCCCCATCTAAAACCTGTCCAAACTTCTGCCGCAGACTCTTTAGGTAAGACGAATAGTACATATTGTTCTCCCTTGGGTTTATGAGGTAAAAACAAAGCCACTGCATTTGGCTCATCAAAACCAGTTAAGTACCAAAAATCGCTATTTTGCCTGAATGGATACTCACAGTCTGCATGATGAGTAACTAATTCTGCGGCAGGAATAATGGCCGCATAAGAACCTAAATGTGACAAAAATATGTTTCTACGCCGACGAAAAATGTTTGATTCAGCCACAAAAATACTCCTATTTACTCTTTAGGATGGCAAGAGAACTAACTTAGTGGAAAAATAAAAGCAAAAGATCCTTACTATTTAAAAAATCTCTAGGGGATGAGCCAAGACATTCTGCTCTTAACTGCTCTTGTTGCAGTTGTTTTAATAGGTTCTGCTATGTGCTCAGGGATAGAAGCAGCATTGTTAGCGGTCAACCCATTACGTGTACATGAACTTGCTAGAAGAAGTCCAAAAGTACTAGGAGCTAGAAGATTAGAAAAATTACGTCACAGACTGGGAAGGACTTTAACCGTAGTAACAATTGCAAATAACAGTTTCAATATTTTTGGAAGTTTGATGGTTGGTAGTTACGCAAGTTTCATATTCCAAAATAAGATCGGATATTTAATGCCAATATTTTCCATTGGCTTAACAGTTCTTGTTTTACTTCTTGGAGAAATTGTACCCAAAGCTCTTGGTACAAGGCTTGCATTGCAAATCAGTTTAACTAGCGCTCCTATCCTTGATTTATTAAGCATAATAATGCGACCATTGCTAATATTTCTTGAACGTCTACTACCCATTATTACTGCCAAGAGCGAGCTAACAACTGATGAAGAGGAAATCAGGCAAATGGCTAAACTTGGTTCTCAAATAGGCCAAATAGAAGCTGACGAAGCTGCAATGATATCCAAAGTTTTCCAGTTAAATGATCTTACTGCTAAAGATCTAATGACTCCAAGAGTTGCTGCTCCAACACTCCCAGGAAGAGTTTCACTCAAATCTGTTAAGTCAAACTTATTAGAGAATAATTCAACATGGTGGGTAGTATTAGGTGAAGAAGTCGACAAGGTAGTAGGTGTTGCTAATCGTGAAAAACTGTTAACTTCTTTACTTCAAGGAAACTCTCATTTGACTCCTTACGATCTAAGCGAGAAAGTAGAGTTTGTACCAGAAATGATTCGAGTAGATAGACTTCTCCTGGGCTTTAATGATGATAAAAACGGAGTCAGAGTCGTGGTAGATGAATTAGGAGGTTTTGTTGGATTAATAGGTGCGGAAGCCGTGTTAGCAGTTTTAGCTGGTTGGTGGAGGAAATCTAATAAATGATTAACAAAAAAAACGTACCTGAAAAATGCAAGTTTTTGCTTAGTCAATGGAAAGAGAATTTAAATCTAACTAATTATGAAAAAACAAAATTCAAAGATATTTTAAATCAACTTGATTTTCAAATAAAAAAGTTAGATAAAAAAGAACTACAGGTTTCAGTATATGGCCGAGTTGGAGTTGGTAAATCAAGCTTATTAAATGCCTTAATCGAAAAGCAAGTTTTTCCAACAGATATAATTAACGGTAATACTAAGACACTGAAATCCTATAAATGGAGCAAAAGGTTTAAAACCCTAAATAAAGTTGAGCTCATAGACTCTCCTGGTATAGATGAAATAAATAATGCTAATAAAGAAGAGCTGAATTTTCATAATGTATTAGATACAGATTTAATTCTTTTTGTAATTGATAGTGACATAACATGCATCGAATTGAATTACATAGAAGAACTTTTAAGGTATGACAAACCTATACTCTTAGTCTTAAATCGTTGTGATCAATGGAACTCAAAAGAGGCAAAATTAATCCTTTCAAGTATCCACAAAAAATTATCATTTTACGAAAATAAGCTTAAAATTGCGCTCGTAGCATCATCTCCAAGGGAAGCAATAATAAAAACTGACGGTAAAGTCAGAAGCAAGCAGAAATCTCCTAAAGTAGACATACTAAAGAGGGAGCTTAAAGATATTATTAATGACAGTGGTGAATTATTCCTGTGTATCAATAGTCTAAGAATTGCAGACCAATTCTACAAATTACTTAAGGAAAATCGATTACTAAAAAAGAAAGAAGCAGCTCAAAGTCTAATTGGTAAATATGCAACTTTAAAAGCCTCTGGAGTAGCAATCAATCCATTTCTAATGATTGATCTTATTACTGGTCTTGCTTGTGATAGTGCCCTAGTTATCCAATTAAGTAAATTATATGGTTTAGAAGTAGGTGGTCCCTCCGCTAGACAATTAGTCAAGAAGCTTAGTTTACAAAATTCATTACTGGGGGGAGCACAGATAGGCATCCAAGTTACTTTAAATATTTTCAAACAGATACTAATCCTTGCTGCACCTCTTACTGGAGGATTAAGCCTTGCACCCACTGCTCCGATCGCTATTGCTCAAATATTTCTTGCTATTCATGCGACAAAGCTAATAGGACGTCTCGCAGCTTATAAATTTCTAATTGGTACAAATAGAAATGATGGAAAGCCTCGGCTAATGTTGAACTATCTTCTCAAAAAAAATGCAGACTTAAGAATTATGCTTGGTGGTTTTAGATTACTCGCATCAAATATGGACAAAAATAAAAATTTTTTATTGCCATGAAAGCAAAGATAAATTCTATCGCCTTATTTGGGACAAGCGCTGATCCACCTACTTTGGGTCACCAGGCTTTGTTGAGTGAGTTAACAAAAGTTTTTCCAAGAGTTATTACTTGGGCAAGTGATAACCCTGATAAAAAGCATCAAATTCCACTTCTAAAAAGAACTGAGCTTTTAAGAATTCTGGTAAAGAAAATCTCGCACCCTAAATTAGAGCTAGTTCAAGATCTGAGTAGTCCACGGACAATTCATACGCTAAAAAAAGCTTTACAACTATGGCCTGATGCAAGTTTTAGTTTTGTAATTGGTAGTGATTTAGCTGTTCAAATTCCAAGGTGGCTTAATGCTAAGTCTGTTTTAAATAAAGCAAAAATAGCTATCGCTATTAGAGATGGATGGCCTATTAGCGATAACCAATTAGAAGAGATTAAAAAGCTTGGTGGAGAAATTGATCTATTACCTTTTAAGGTACCAGGATCATCTAGTTCAAATTTCAGAGAAAAACCTCAAGAAGCTTTAGTTCCCTCTGAGCTTATTCCCACACTACTTGAAGAAAATTTATACGGTTTAGCCGATAATAGAAAATGAAATTAGCACTAGTCCAACTCAATCCAGTGATTGGAGATCTTGCTGGTAATGCGGATAAAATTTTTGATGTATGCAAAAACATCAACTATAACGATGTTGATTTAGTAATAACACCCGAGTTATCTCTTATTGGCTACCCTCCAAAAGATTTATTATTCAATCCAATTATTTTTGAAGAGGAAAAAAATGTTCTAAATAATCTAAGTAAAAAATTAAATAATCTTAGCCGAAACTTATCTGTATTAATTGGCATCGCAGAACCTACTCCAGATATAAAAATTCCTAAGCTCTATAATTCAGTTGTTATTTTAGAGAAAGGAATTTGGAGAGTAGTAGCAAGGAAGCAACTCCTACCGACTTATGATGTTTTTGATGAAAAACGTTATTTCCGCCCTGCAGATAATAGTAGTATTTTAAATTTGAATTTTCACGAAAAAAGTTGGAGAATTGGAATAACAATTTGTGAAGACATATGGGTAGAGGAAAGCTTACAAAATGAAAAAATCCTAGGAAAAGATCCAATCGAATCTCTAGAAAAAGAAAAGTTGGATTTCCTTATCAATCTTTCAGCTTCTCCCTTTATCCAATCAAAAAGTTTTTTACGACAACAAATAGCAGCCAAAGCAGCTATTCGTCTCTCATGCCCTGTAATCTATGTCAACCAAGTAGGAGGTAATGATGAACTGATCTTTGACGGTTCTAGTTTTACTCTTGATAAAGAAGGCAAGTTACAACAAGAGCTCCCGGCCTTTGAAGAATCAGTTGCTCTTTGTGACATAAGCTCACTCAAGCAACAATCTTCTATATTAAGTACATATCCATCATCACAAGAAGTACTTTTTAGAGCTTTAGTTCTTGGAGTTAAAGACTATGCAAAAAAATGTAATTTCAATACTGCCATTATTGGATTAAGTGGGGGGATCGACTCAGCTCTAGTAGCAACTATTGCCGTAGCAGCTTTAGGTATTTCTAAAGTACACGCAATTTTGATGCCATCTCCATGGAGTTCATTAGGCTCTGTCACAGATGCAACCAAATTAGCTGAACGACTTCGGATAGATCATCAAAAGATTCCTATTTCAGATGTAATGAATAGTTTTAATGATGTTTTATCCAATTCTACATGGGGGATCCCAACTGGTATAACTGCTGAAAATCTACAATCTCGTATTAGAGGAACAATATTGATGGCTCTAGCAAATCAAAAAAAGCATTTACTTCTATCCACAGGAAACAAATCAGAACTAGCCGTAGGATATTGCACCCTTTACGGAGACATGAATGGTGGTTTGTCCGTAATTGGAGATCTTTATAAAACAAGTGTGTTTGAATTATGTAATTGGATAGATAGTAAGTCATCATCCAGTTGTAGAAATGATTTCTTTCTCCCTGACAAAGGACAAATCATAGGCTCTGCAATAAGAAACAAACCTCCCAGTGCTGAATTACGACCAGAGCAATTAGATAGTGACTCTTTACCTGATTATTTCATTCTTGATCCAATACTAAAAGGATTGATTGAGCACCGTTTCCCAACTGAAGTTTTAATAGAAAAAGGGTTTGATAAGAAAGTCATTAATAAGGTAGTCAACTTATTAAAGAACGCTGAATTCAAACGTTATCAAGCACCCCCTTTATTAAAAATTAGTAATCAAGCTTTTGGGAGTGGCTGGAAACAACCAATAGCCTCAAGATAAATCCTATGATTTTATTTTATTCTCAATTCAATTCCTTGATACCCTCAACTGGTCTAAGTAGAGACTTAATATTAATCCCCTGGCGTAAAGCGGTTATCAGTCCTGCAGCCTCTAAATAATTAGAGGCATACAAAATATGCTCACGACTTAAACAATCTAGTCTCATCTTTTCAGAACTGACATCTAATACTCCTTGATTAGAAACTATTATCAAAGGAATAAATTTTTCTATACAAGACAAAACCGCTTCGCCACCTAATGCACCCTGTGGAACAACAGCGGCACCTAAATTACTATTAGTTAATAAAGATTTTTCTGTAGTTTTCATGGCTGACTTGAAAATCAGATCCGGAGCTCGACTAAGGCCAACTAAAACACTTTGCAAAAATGTATACCCTATCTCCTCTCCAGAGGTTCTAGGATCTAGATCATAATTAACTGGTAGGGGTGCTAAACCCGGTGCATGTGCACATGGAATCATTAAATGTTTTACAAGGAAATGACTTATAATAGCTTCGGCTCCAGAAATAACATCTACACCATTGCCTTGTCGATAAAGTTTAGTTTCTAACTCGTCACTATCGTCAGGGAAGCGGGTGATCACAGCAATTGCTGTTGAGCCAGCTTGCTTAAGTTTTTCAGCTCCTCGTAAAAGAACATCTGGTTCTTCGATATTTCCCCAACTAGAACCACTTAAACCTTTTTTCAGATTAATTCGTATAGCTCTTTCAGTTGTAATTGATGGGCCGATATCCAGCCCTAGACTTGCGACACATCCGTCAGCAACTTGTAGATGTCTTTTCTTTAAATCAACCTCTAGGCCTGCATCTAATAATAAACCTACTTTTTGTTTCCTTACTGGTTTTAAAAATACTTCACCAGCAGCAAAAAGATTCAAACTATAGCCTTCTATATATTGAATACGAGAATCAGGCCAATATAAAGAACCACCATTCATAACATTGGGATGAGTTATTAAACATTCGCTAGCAGACGCCAATAATCTTGCAGCAGGAATCGCATCACCTGCATACCCACCAATATCACAACCTATACCAGTAGGGATAATCAACAATGTTGGCAAAGGATCAGTACTAGGCATAAGAGCAGTCAATTCAAATAAGTATTACTGTCTTTTTTTCTCTCTTCATTAATAATCAATACAGCCTCAATGGACATTCTCTGAATTGTTTTTCCAGAATATTTAGTCAATGAAGTTATTGCCCACCTTAGCGGTTCTCCGTATTCTCTTAGCTTGCATACGACATAATTCTTCAGCTCAAATAAACTTATTTCAGAAGGCCAATCAAGCTCTAATTCTATAAATTCAAGATTCACTGTATTTAAGATTTATCCTTTCAAATTTTAAAAAGTCAGAAGCAGATAGTAAGCTATGCCGCCGCTCCACCAACAACCTCTAAAATTTCTTGAGTAATTGCAGCCTGACGAGCCTTGTTGTAATCAATAGTTAGATTTTTAGCCAATTCCTTAGCATTATCGCTAGCGTTATTCATTGCAGTCATTCTACTCGCCAACTCTGAAGCAGCGGACTCTTGTAGTGCACGTAATAACTGATTCTGTAAATAAAGAGGTAAAAGAGAATTCAATAGTTGATCAGGACTTTGTTCAAAAACAATATCCGATGGTAATTTTGGCTCTTCATTAGAAGGAGCAGCGTCTTTCTCAATAATGAGTTGACTATCTTTTGTAGTTAATCTAAAAATTTCATCTTCTGAATCTGCTATTCCTTGAGGATCTAGAGGTAAAAGAGTTTGTATTGTTGGATTACAACTCACCAAACTAACAAACTTCGTAAAAATGACCTCTACACGATCAGTACTTTCAGAGATAAATTCTGCTAACACTTCACTAGTGATAGACCCAGCATCCTCAGAAGTAGGGACTTGCTCTAATTCTTTAAAAGTAGCTCTAATATTGTAAAGACTAGATCTATTCTCGAAATATCCTATGGCTTTTTTACCAATTAATACTAGATCCGGACTATATCCTTGACCTTTTAATTCCGCATATCGTTTCTCTGTTCGTTTAATAATATTTGCATTGTATCCTCCACATAATCCTCGATCTCCAGTAACAGCCAAGAGAGTGATTGTCTTAACTTCACGCCTGTTAAGTAATGGAGAGTCAGCAGCTTCAAACTGCATTCTTGATTGTATATTTTCTAAAACCCTTGCCAGTCGATCAGCAAAGGGTCTACTACGTAGAACCTGATCCTGTGCCCTTCTAACTTTCGCAGCAGCAACGAGACGCATCGCTTCTGTGATTTTCCGGGTGTTTTTGACAGATACAATTCTGTCTCTTATGTCCTTGAGGTTAGCCATAGGTAATTTTCTCTCTTAGATAAGCTCTTTGTATTTAAGCCGCAAGCATCGAGGATTTAACCTCGTTAATAGCATCTTTAAGCATTGATTCAGATACTTCGCTTAAGACTTTTTCGGAGAGAACATTTTTAATAAAATCAGCCTTATTTGTTTTTAGATAATCACGCAATTCACGAGCAAACTTTGTAACTTGTTCCTCTGGAACCTCATCAATTAACCCTTTAACACCTGCATAAACAATAGCTACTTGTTCAGCTAAATTCAAAGGATCAAATTGAGGTTGTTTAAGAAGTTCTCTAAGCCTTTTACCACGACCTAGCTGCTTTTGAGTAGCCTCATCAAGATCTGAAGCAAATTGAGAGAATGCAGCAAGTTCATCAAATTGAGCCAGCTCAAGTTTTAACGTACCAGCAATTTTCTTAATTGCTTTTGTTTGGGCTGCTCCTCCTACTCGACTAACTGATATACCAACATTAATTGCAGGTCTTAATCCAGAGTTGAATAAGTCTGAGCTTAAGAAAATCTGACCATCAGTAATAGAAATAACATTGGTTGGTATATATGCAGAAACGTCGCCAGCCTGAGTTTCAATAATAGGTAAGGATGTCATTGAACCTGCACCCATAGCATCGGAGAGTTTTGCTGCTCTCTCTAGTAAACGACTATGACAATAAAAAACATCTCCTGGATATGCTTCACGACCTGGTGGACGACGTAAAAGTAATGACATTTGTCTATAAGCCTGAGCTTGTTTCGTTAAGTCGTCATAAATAACTAATGTCGCCTTACCTTGATACATAAAATGTTCAGCAATCGCTGCTCCTGTATAAGGGGCTAAATATTGTAAAGCTGCAGCCTCGGATGCTCCGGCATTAACAATAATCGTGTAATCCAAAGCCCCCTTTTCTTTAAGGACTTCAACTACATTTGCTACTGATGCTTGTTTTTGTCCAACAGCTACGTAAACACAAACAACATCTTGACCTTTTTGATTGATGATTGTATCAATTGCTATTGCTGTTTTACCTGTTTGACGATCTCCAATAATCAACTCTCTCTGTCCTCTTCCGATAGGGATCATCGCATCAATAGATGTGATGCCAGTTTGCATAGGCTCATGCACTGACTTTCTCTTAATAATTCCAGGAGCTATTGACTCAATTAATCTTGAGTCAGTTGTAGCCATTTCTCCTTTCCCATCAATTTGAGTTCCAAGAGGATTAACAACTCTTCCAAGCATCGCCTCACCTACTGGTACTGAAGCAATCTTGCCAGTTGCTTTAACTGTGCTTCCTTCTTGTACTCCTAAAGCTTCGCCCATCAAAACAACACCAACATTGTCATCCTCTAGGTTTAAAGCAATCCCTTCTGTTCCATCTTCGAATTCAACAAGTTCACCTGCCATAACCTTTTCTAGGCCATAGACTCTTGCGATACCATCACCAATTTGTAAAACAGTACCTACATTGCTTACAGATACTGACTTGTCATAATCAGCAATTTGCTGTTTAAGGATTGAACTGATCTCGTCGGGACGTATAGAAACCATGGGATTAACTGAAGTTGGGGAAGATGAGAAGGGGAAAGGAAGAAAGTCAGAAGAGCATTAGCTGACCTTGGCCAAAGCAAGACCAAGTCGCCTGACTTGCCCTGCGATACTGGCATCAATGACCTTTGATCCAACATTGACCACAAAGCCACCTATCAATTCAGAATCGACTTTGAGATCAATTTCCAAATTGTCTGTACCAGCTATAGATTGTACTTTCTTAAGTAACTCAGATTGTTGATCTTCATTTAAAGCTGAAGCTGAAGTAATTGTTGCTAAAGCAATATTTCTTTGTTCTCGATAGATTTCCAATAATCTTTCAAGAACGGAATTCAACAATCCAATTCTCTGTCTATCTGCCAAAAGCTTTAAAAGATTTAAGAAAGAAGGAGTTACCTGACTAGAGAACAGCTTTTCTAAAGCCATTTTCTTTTGATTGACCTCTAGAACTGGCGATGCCATAGCATCACTAAATTCAGGGCATGTATTCCATAGTTCTAAAATAGATTTCGCTTGAGTAACAATTTCATCTATTTCGTTACGGCTTTCAGCGACTTGAAGAAACGCTTCAGCATATGGAGTTGTGATTGTATTAAGTAATGGCATCAGTTTTGTCCAATATTTTTAATAGACTCTTTAAGAAACTTGTCTTGAGTTTTTGAGTCTAACTTTCGAGGGAGAATTGTTAGTGCTTTTTCTATTGCTAACTCAGCAGCCTCTTTACGTAATTGGGATGTAACTCTTGCAGCCTCAGCATTCAAATCAGAAGCAGCACCTTGTTTAATTCTTGCCATCTCTTCAACAGTTTTTTTCTCGCTTTCTAAACGAATAGCTTCGGCTCTTGCCTTACAGTCATTTCTAATTTTGTCTGCCTTTTGCTTAGCAGAAGCAAGCTCCTCTTTCGCTTTTGCAAGAGCTGCTTTTGATTCTGACAATCGCTCTTCTGCCTCTTTTAAGTCAGAAAGTATTGAAGTTCTACGTCTTTCAAGAATTTTTCCTAAAAAGCCTGGCAAGAACTTATACAGGCCAAAAATAACAACAGCCAAGTTGAGAATGTTGGTCTCAAAGATATTTAAATTGAGGCCAAAGCCTTCGGAAGCGAAAATTAAAGAAGTCATTTTTTTGCCAATAGTCTTTCAACAATTAAATCGCCAAGATTATCAGCCTCGCTTTTGAGTTGATTAAGAGCATCATCCCTTTGAGCATCAATCTCAAGTCTTGCTTTTTCTCTAGAGGCATTAGCCTCTGAAGTAGCAAGAGCTAGAGCTTCTTTGTAGAGATTGTCAGAATCCTGCTCTGCCTCAAGAATTACTTTCTGAGCTGCAAGACGAGCTTCTTTAAGCTGATCTTTCAATTCAGTCTCTAATTGTTGAACTTCAGCAATTTTTTTCTTTGCTTCTGATCGACTTGTATTTACATAACTCTCTCTCTCTTCTACCACCCGTCCAACAGGCTTGAAGAAAAGAGCATTAAGTATGAAAGTGAGTAATACAACTTGAACCGCCATCAACGGAAGAGTTGCATCGAAGTCAAATAGACCTCCCTCAGAGGCACCAAACAAAAACAAAGTTGGCATTAGCTAGGGGTGCAAGAATTTAAGCGAGCCGACAAGCGGCAATTGAAATTTGCTAAAGAATTTTCAAATTATGAGGCTGAGAATTAATCAAATTGATCAACTCAGCCCCTTTTTTGAAAAATTCAACCAGCGAAAGGGTTGGCAAATAGAAGTACCAATGCAACCACAAGGCCATAAATGGTAAGTGATTCCATGAAAGCGAAAGAAAGAAGCAAAGTACCTCTGATTTTTCCCTCAGCTTCTGGTTGGCGGGCTATACCCTCTACTGCTCCTTGTGCAGCACTACCCTGACCGATACCAGGGCCTATTGCGCCAAGGCCTACAGCTAAACCAGCTGCAACAACTGATGCGGCGGTGGTAATGGAATCCATAATTCAGCTAAAGATGTGTAGCGTTTTAAACGCTTAAGAGTTGTGACCGGGAGTTTATACCTGCGAGGGGTGCATCTCATAGTGCTTGAGATGATACTGAAAGAATTTCAGTCCTTAAAAGCAAGTAATTAGCCATTGAAAAGTTACTTCAATAGCAAAAAATAATGATTAATGATGCTCTTCAACTGCTTCCCCGATGTAATAAGCAGCAAGAGTTGCAAAAATCAGAGCCTGAATAGCACTTGTAAACAAGCCTAGGAACATCACTGGAACTGGAAGAACAAGAGGTACTAGAAAAACGAGTACAGCTACAACAAGTTCATCTGCCAGGATATTTCCAAATAAACGGAAGGAGAGCGAGAGAGGCTTTGTAAAATCTTCTACAATTTTGAATGGGAGCATTATTGGCGTGGGGTGAACGTAATACTCGAAGTAACGCAAACCTTTATTGCTCAACCCCGCATAGAAATATGAGAGAGATACCAGTAGTGCTAGAGCAACAGTTGTATTTATGTCAGCTGTAGGAGCACCAAGTTCACCACTTGGGAGTTCAATCAGCTTCCAGGGAACTAACGCTCCACCCCAGTTGCTCACGAATATGAACAGAAAGAGGGTTCCGATGAAAGGCATCCAATCTCTATAAACCTTTTCACCAATTTGTGTTCTTGCAAGATCACGAATGTAATCCCAAAGGAATTCCAAAAGGTTTTGAACACCCTTTGGATCACGTTCCATTTTTTTCGTCCCAATGACCACTAAGGCAAGCAAAGCGCCTATTAGCAGCCATGAAGTCATAAAAACTTGGCCGTGAATTCTTAAATTCCCAATTTGCCAATAGAGATGTTGACCCACCTCTAATTCAGCTAAAGGAAAGACAAATGGCAAAAAACCCATTATCTGGAAGTTAGGTTGCGTAGAAAATGAAAAGCCAAACAAACAAAACTTAAGAATTTGATTTCTAAATAAGCCTTATGGCATAGATAGAAACTGAATAATTAACGCTGGTTTATAAAGCAAGAATCCTAATAAGGCCGGTATCAGATGAAGTTGAGGAAATCTAGAAGATGCCAAAACCAAAAGAACCGGAACTAGCAACTGGACTTTACCAACGATTTTTCTTGAAGTACCTAATTTTTCAACTCCGCGAGCAAGCAAGCGAAAATAAAAAATTCCTGATAAAGCACCTATAAGGAGGCTTACACTGACTCCGGCTCCCAAAAAGAAACCTGCTATGCCAACAGAAAAAATAGTCAATAGAAATGTCAGGCGTAAAACTCGAACTTGAAGTTCGAGATATTCGTCTGATTTGACTCCGGACGATGAGTCCAATGAATCAATATCCAGAAGAGGATCACGACTTGAGCAATCTTCAACAATTTCAGATGCCACAAAGATTCCTCCTTTTGGAGTTACTTGATGAAAATGAATTGTTGTAGTGCAAACAAGACACCTAAGCTCTCTGCCAAGGCCCGAGGAATCTATCACGCGACTTGCATCAAAACAAAAAAAATTTGTTATTAGTGAATTGAACACTTTATCAATTTATAAACTATGGGCGTGGTTATTTCTATTAATTATTATTAATAGCATCAAATTTAACAGATAATTTAATAACTAATGCATTCAAAATAGTCAATGATAGTAATTAATATCAATCAATTTAACAACCAATTCAAAGAAAAAATTTAATGATAAAGTAAATCTACTTTATCTTAAGGAATATTAGTGTGATTTTCTTCAATTGAGTTAAAGATAAAATAATTACATTTATAGACTTGGCAAATTAGGTTTTAGGAGGCTCAATGGAATATAAGCAGTTGTTCTTTTGACAAATATTTCAAATAAAAATAGAAAAATCAGATTTCAAGCTCAAGAGGAAAATGTCCTAAAATCAAAAAATCATCTTGCGAACCTACTAAATAAAAAGATTCTGCCTTTGCCTTGGTTTCTTTGGCCAAAAGAAGGCCGATTAATAATGGGATTGATTATTTTTTGGAGCATATCTGGAATTTTCATTCTTGGCTCAGCTAGTTGGTGGGTAGCCAATAGAGAGATGGGTGATGGTGCTTACTATGTAAAAAGACAAATTGTTTGGTTAGCAGCAAGTTGGAGTATCTTCTACCTAGCAATCAATATCAATTTAAAAAGGTGGCTTAAATTCTCAAGTCCTTGTCTTTTAATAGGCATGATAATGATTGCTGCAACAAGCTTTTTTGGTAGCACAGTTAATGGTTCTACTAGATGGTTAATTATTGGTCCACTTCAAGTCCAACCTTCTGAATTAATTAAACCTTTTATTATTCTTCAAAGTGCAAAACTTTTTGGTCAATGGGAAAGGTTGAATTCTGAGAAAAAACTTTTTTGGTTAACTATTTTTGCATCAATAATTCTTTTAATCATAAAGCAGCCAAATTTAAGTACAGCCGCCTTAACTGGGATATTGCTCTGGATGATTGCTTTAGCTGCAGGAATTAATTTTCGATATCTTTTTTATACAGCTTTATCAGGTTTAAGTATTGGCTCAATAAGTATTTTCTTTAATGAATATCAAAAAATTCGCGTTATGTCATTCATCAACCCATGGCAAGACCCACAGGGCAGCGGATACCAGTTAGTGCAAAGTCTTTATGCGATAGGTTCAGGTGGCTTGTTTGGAGAGGGTTATGGCCTTTCAATGCAAAAATTACAATATTTACCTATACAAAGTACTGACTTTATATTTGCTGTTTTTGCTGAGGAATTTGGATTTTTAGGATCTATTTTACTTTTGTCCTTTCTGCTATTAGTTTCTTATTTAAGTCTTAAAGTTTCACTAAACTGTAGAAATAATTATTCCAAACTAATCGCAATAGGTTCTGGAACTATTCTTGTAGGTCAATCCATAATGCATCTGGCAGTTTCCTCTGGTGCAATGCCCACTACTGGTTTACCTTTGCCATTAATTAGTTATGGTGGCAACTCATTAATTTCAAGCTTGCTAATCGCAGCCCTATTAGTGAGAGCATCTATTGAATCAACAGATTTATTAATTAAAAATCCCTCAAATATCCCTGCCAGTAGATAATCTAGTTATTGAACATAGATTGACAAATCCTTCCTTGAACATTTCCTCCGTAGGTTTAACTTTGTCTGATCTAGCTCGTAATGGTGAGAGCTTAATTAATAATGGGCTTAATAATCCAAACCCATTATCTATTTTTGTAGTTTTAATGGGAGGTCTTTTGACAAGCTTGGGACCCTGCTCACTATCACTTTTACCTATAACTATTGCATATTTAGCTGGATTTAAAGATAATCAAAGTCCTTTAAAAAGAAGCATAAGTTTTTGTAGTGGTATTGTCATATCATTAGTCATACTTGGCGGATTAAGTGGTTTCTTAGGGAAAATTTATGGTCAATTACCCGGTTTCTTTTCCTTAATTATTAGTTTAATCGCTTTGATTATGGGTCTCAACCTAATTGGAATTTTAAAGATCTCCTTCCCATCTGGACCGGATCCAGAACTTTGGAAAAACAAAGTTCCAACTGCTTTAGCCCCAATTTCTGCAGGTTTAGCATTTGGGTTAGCCTCTTCTCCCTGTACCACGCCTGTTTTAGCGGTTCTTCTAGCCTGGATTGCAAAACAAGGGAATCCAATTACTGGAACGATTTTCCTTGGAAGCTTTGCAATTGGTCAAGTTTTTCCGTTACTACTTGCAGGTACTTTTGCAGCAAGTATTCCAAAATTTTTAGCACTTCGTCCTATTGGGAGGTGGATAACACCTATTAGTGGCGTAATTCTATTATCCGTAGGTCTTCTAAGCTTTCTATCTATTTGGTCGTGAAAGAAATAAGAAAAATAGGCAAAATTTTAAATTGGCTTTCTAGTTTAAAAATTGCAATATTATTATTAATTTTAATAGCCATTTCTTGTGCAGTTGGTACGACAATTCCACAGCAAGAATCTGATCAATTCTATTATGAATTTTTTAATAAAAACCCCTTTCTTGGAGTAATTAATGGAAATATTTTACTCTTATTAGCTCTTAACCATGTTTATACAAGTTTTTGGTTCTTATTACTACTTACTTGGTTAGGGATATCTCTTGCAGTTTGTAGCTTTAAAAGACAATTACCTATGCTTAAGTCTGCTCTAAATTGGGTTGATTATAAATCAACTCGCCAAATAGCAAAACTTTCAATAGCAAAAACTATAAAAACAAATAATCCTTCAAAAAGCCTAGAAAAGTTAACAACCAAACTAAGGGAACAGGGTTGGAATGTTATAGAAAAAGATAGGAGAATAGCAGCGCGAAAAGGAGTAATAGGAAGATTGGGACCTATATTAATACATCTAGGAATGATCTTATTAATGATAGGAGCAACCTACGGTTCTTTGACAGGTGAAAATATTGAAAAATTTCTAGTACCTGGTAGATCTATAGATTTGTTAGATAGAAATGAAGAAAAAAGATTAACGATCGAATTGAAGAAATTTAAAATTGAAAGAGACTCAAAAGGAAGAGCTGAACAATATCGATCACTCGTTACTCTTATAGAACCAAATGGTATTGCTCAAGATAAAGAAATTAGTGTTAATTATCCATTAAGATACAAAGGTTTAACCTTGTACCAAGCAGACTGGTCATTAGCAGCAATAACAATTCAAATTGAAAACAGTCCAAAATTACAAATTCCAATTCAATCTATTCCTGAATTAGGTGAGCAAGTTTGGGGAACAACAATACCTACAAAAAGTAATGGAGAAGACCCAATATTATTAACAGTTAATAATGAACTTGGTCCAGTCTCAATTTATGATAATGATGGTACAAAACTATCCATGTTAAGTACCAATAAAGAAGCCAAAGAAATAAAAGGAAGCTTATTAAAAGTTATCAATGTAATTCCAAGTAGTGGATTACTTTTAAAGCGTGATCCTGGAGTTCCTTTAGTCTATACAAGTTTTGCTATTATACTTGTAGGTGGTTGTCTAAGCATAATTTCTACAAAGAAAATATGGGCATTACATGAGGAGGATAAACCGTTAATTTATATAGGTGGATTAAGCAATAGAAATCTTTCTGGCTTTTCAAAAGAATTACCAAAATATATTAGTTTTCTAGAGGCTTAAATCCAAAGTATTTCTTTTCCCATGACAAGCTCTTATAATGGTATGAACATTTCCTCTAGGATTAAAATCGACCTCTAATTGCATCCACTTAGGATTAGAAGCTTCCACTAAATCGTCCAGTATTTTATTAGTTACTTCTTCATGAGATATCTTCTTTTCACGAAAGCTATTCAAATAAAGTTTAATGGCTTTCAGCTCTATTACTTTCTTATTTGGTTGATAAATTATTCTTAAGGTTGCAAAATCAGGATATCCAGAAAAAGGACATTTACATGTGAATTCAGGAAAGTCTATTAAAATCTCGTAATCTCTATTATTTTCTGGATTACTAAAACAAGTTAACTTCCCAGCCTCTATTTCCCTCTCTCCATACATCATCCGATTTTGATTCTCATCTTTATTGGACACTGTTGAATTGCATTTATATACCACTATTACATATAAATTTATTGTAAAGATTAAATACTCTTAGAAAATGTTCACAGTCGCAAAAAGGTAACTGAATCAAAAAGCATTTTTGTATCAATAGGTACAAACCTAATGCGCACTATCGTTCTTAATAAGATCAGATATAACGTTTTTGATGGACATAGGATTTTCTAACAATCATTCGGGGACACAAATAGAACCAAAAAGTATACATGGAATGCTTTGGCTTCAAACACATTTTGAGACCACCCATTGGGAAGCAATTAGCAAAGGGCTGGTTATACTTCCTAGCCTAGACGCACAAATGCTTAGTAAAGATGCTACCTTGGCTGGCTTAAATGTAACTTTCATCAATTCTCTAACTCAATTAGACAAAATTTGAAAAAACTATTTAATATTTAAAAAGTTACCTTAATTGAATGAAAAAGATAGAAGCAATAATCCGTCCCTTCAAGCTCGAGGATGTAAAAATCGCGCTAGTCAATGCAGGGATAGTAGGCATGACTGTAAGTGAAGTTAGGGGATTTGGTAGACAAAAGGGACAAGTAGAAAGATATAGGGGTTCAGAATTTACTGTTGAATTTCTTCAAAAACTTAAAATTGAAGTTGTGGTTCCAGATGAAAAGACTGAAATTGTTTTAAAAGCAATTGCTGATGCAGCTAAGACTGGAGAAATAGGAGATGGCAAGATTTTCGTAACTCCAATTGATTCAGTAGTTCGAATAAGAACAGGCGATAGGAATGAAACAGCTCTTTAAGTTTAAGAAATTTTTATCAATTTTTCGAATTCTATAATTCCTTCTTTGCCATCATCACTAATCCAAAGAAGATATTCCTGATTACCAGCAGGCCCCTTTAATGGAGAGGCAACAAGTCCTTTGGGGTACCACCCATATTTTTGAGATTCTTTCACAACTCCATTAATGGCCTCTATGTGCAAAGAATGGTCACGAACGACTCCTCCCTTACCTACCTTACCTTTGCCAACCTCAAATTGAGGTTTCACAAGAACAACAAGTTCAGAGCGTTCACTATGAAGAAGTGATTTAATGCATGGCAAAACAATTTTAAGAGAAATAAAAGATAAGTCTGCTACTGCAAAATCTGGTCTTGGGTCTCCATTATTAAATAACTTTTCAGGAGTCAGATGTCGAATATTAGTCCTTTCTTTAAGAACTACTCTTGGATCATTTCTGATACTCCATGCAGTTTGGCCATATCCAACATCAACGCCGTAAACCTTTGCAGCTCCTAACTGCAAAAGACAATCTGTAAAGCCACCTGTTGAAATTCCAGCATCTAGACAAACTCTATTATTAATTTCTAGAGGAAATTGATTAAAAGCTTCAGCCAACTTTTCTCCACCACGAGATACAAACTTCAAAGGCTGAGTAATTTCCACATCAAGATCTCCTGAAACCTGATTGCCTGGCTTGTCTAATATTTGTCCATTAATGCTTTTAACTTTGCCTGCTCTAATCAGCCTTTGCGCCTCTTGACGAGATCCCACCAATCCTTTAGTGAGCAAGTGAAGATCTAAACGCGATTTTTTAGTCATTTGTTTACAAAAACAAACATGAAACGGAACAAAAACCGCAGAACTGGGGCAAATTAGAGTTTTCAATAGACAATCTAAACAATTGAGCAAAGCTCTTGTCTAAAAAGCTCAGAGAACCTGTTAATCAAAATGAGCTATCTAATCATGCTCGTTTTCATCTAACCGCAAAAATTCAAACAGGAGAAGTTCTTGAACTTCTTCCACCAGGCAGTTTTGCAAAGCTAGAAAATCAACCTAATGATTTGCCTCCTTTTCAAGTAATTGACTGCAAAGGAGGAAGGTGCAGGGTAAGACAGCAAGCATGGGGAAGATATGTGCATTGGGAAGTAGAACACAATCGACTTAAGTCAGCGTGACCTTAACGGACTAAATTAGACTAAACATGAAACTTGTAGCACTTTGATTGAGCGTTACACAAACCCAGAGATGGGGAATATTTGGTCTGAGCAAGCCAAATACCAAACTTGGCTGGATGTTGAGATTGCAGCATGTGAGGCTAATTGCAAATTAGGTAAAATACCTCTTGATGCAATGAAAACCATTAGATCAAAGGCAAGTTTCGCACCAGAACGCATACTTGAAATAGAAGCGGAGGTGCGACATGACGTCATTGCTTTTCTAACAAATGTAAATGAACATGTTGGTGATGCAGGTCGTTATATTCACGTTGGGATGACAAGCAGCGATGTTCTAGATACTGGCTTAGCACTCCAATTAAAATCTTCTGTAAAACTTTTAAAAAAAGAACTTTTACTTCTAGAAGAAGCTATTAGAGATCTTGCAAAACAACATAAGCAGACAGTAATGATAGGTCGTTCTCATGCAATTCATGGAGAGCCCATTACTTTTGGGTTTAAATTAGCAGGATGGCTAGCTGAAACTCTCAGGAATAAAAACAGACTAATTAATCTAGAGAAAGACATCTCAGTAGGGCAAATAAGTGGCGCCATGGGGACTTATGCTAATACTGATCCGGAAATAGAAAGAATAACTTGCGACCTGCTAGGGCTTGAAGCCGATACAGCTAGTACCCAGGTGATCTCTAGAGATAGGCATGCTAACTATGTACAGATTCTTGCCTTGGTTGGATCTTCATTGGATCGTTTTTCTACAGAAATTAGGAACCTTCAAAGAACAGATGTCCTTGAAGTAGAGGAAAACTTTGCCAAAGGCCAAAAAGGTAGTTCTGCTATGCCTCACAAAAGGAATCCGATACGAAGTGAAAGAGTTAGTGGTCTTTCCAGAGTTTTAAGAAGTTATGTCGTTGCTGCTCTTGAAAATGTAGCTCTATGGCATGAGAGAGATATTAGTCACAGTTCCAATGAAAGATTAATGCTTCCAGACACTTCCATTACTCTTCATTTTATGATCACAGAAATGACCGCTATAATTAAAGGTCTGGGAATTTATCCTAATAATATGCTGAGTAATTTGAATATTTATGGAGGAGTAGTTTTTAGTCAAAGAGTTCTTTTAGCTTTAGTTGAGAACGGAATGAGTCGGGAAGATTCTTATCGATTAGTTCAAAAAAATGCTCATTCAGCATGGAATCAACCCGAAGGAGATTTCAAGAAGAACCTTGAGAATGATCCAGAAGTAAGGGATAATATTTCACCAGAAAAACTTTCTGACTGTTTCTCAACCGAATTACATCAATCAAATTTAAAAGTTATTTGGGATAGACTTGGTATATAACTTCAAAAGCTAAATTAAGTAATATCAGTTAGTACACTTAGGGAAGGGAATAGAATTATCAAAAATCCATAGATATACTCTTCTAATCTCAACGAAAACTTGAATTTTTCAACCTAATCTCAATTTCCAAAATGAAACGACTTGAGAAAGATAGCCTAGGTTCAATTAATGTTCCAAAAGATGCGCTATGGGGAGCTCAAACTCAACGGTCAATAATAAATTTTGCTATTGGGGATGAGGTTATACCTCTCGAGATTATTTATGCAATTGCCCAGATAAAAGCCTCTGCTGCTAGAGTAAATAATCATTTAGGTTTAATAAATACCGAAATTTCGCAATATATCACCGAAGCAAGTTCAGAGATTATAACCGGGAAGCATGATGATCAATTCCCTCTAAAAGTATGGCAAACAGGCAGTGGTACACAAACTAATATGAACGTCAATGAGGTAATCAGCAATATAGCTTCAAAACGTTTAAATAATCCGTTAGGTAGTCATGATCCATTACATCCCAATGATCATGTCAACTGCTCTCAATCTACAAACGATGTTTTTCCAGCAGCAATCCAGATAGCCACAATAATCACTTTAAAAGACAGCTTAATACCTGAATTAAAAAAACTGATTGATTTATTCCATCAACAAAGTAAACAGTGGAAAGATATTATAAAAATCGGACGAACTCATCTTCAAGATGCTGTACCACTAACTCTCGGGCAAGAGGTCTCTGCTTGGGAGGCTCAATTAGAAGCTTCATTAGAACGCATTGAAATCAACCTCAAAGAACTTTATCCGCTTCCACTCGGAGGAACAGCTATTGGAACAGGGCTAAATACTCCTAAGAATTTCGATAATCTTATTGCTTTAGATATTGCTAGACAAACAAACTTACCCTTCAAAACCGCAACTAATAAATTTGCCATCATGGCTAGTCATGATGGTCTTGTAAATATCATGTCTCAACTAAAATTATTAGCTATATCTTTACTAAAGATTGTGAATGATCTTCGACTTTTATCCTGTGGGCCAAGAGCCGGCATATCAGAACTACAACTACCAGCCAATGAACCTGGTAGCTCAATAATGCCCGGGAAAATCAATCCTACTCAATGTGAAGCCATGGCAATGGTATGTACTCAGATAATTGGGATGGATACTTCTGTATCTATAGCAGGAAGCGGAGGACATCTACAAATGAACGTTTATAAACCACTAATTGGCTACAATATCTTAACAAGCATTAATCTAATTCAAAATGCATGTGAAAGTTGTAGAAAAAATATGATCGAGGGAATTCAACCCAACAAGCCAAAAATCAAAGAGTATCTCGAAAATTCTTTAATGTTAGTAACTGCACTAGCACCATCAATTGGATACGAAAAAGCGAGTAAGATTGCCCAATTAGCATATGACAAGAATCTTAGTTTAAGACAGGCATCCAATCAACTGCACTATATCTCTCAAGAAGAATTTGATAATCTTATTGATCCAAAATCTATGATTGGACATAATTAAAAAATTTATTTTTTAATTTCATTATTTCTTTCAGTTGCTGGATTAATAAGTTCATGATTGTATTCTTTTGCTTGATTGATATCTTCAGCTTCACATACTGGAAATCTATCCATAAGTTTAATAGCAGCTTTAGCATTATTTCTAAGTTGCCTACTTACAGCCTCGCAATAGGGGATTTGTGAAAGTAAATCATTTGTTCTTCTAAGAATTCTAACGACATCCCCCTCATCTAAAGAAGTATTTGAAATCAAATCAGTCCATGTAATACCTCTTGCCCAAGCTTCAACTAGACCCATTAATTCTGAACTCCATAAAATTGGAATTTCAATACCAAATCGTTCTTGGATCCTAAATAATTCTCTCCGTATATTTGATAAATCATTGAATACTTCGTCTGCAACTGAGCTTGGGATAAATCCAGACCATAGATCGGGACGATTCACTTCCGTAACAATTGACTGAATAACTCCAGATAATTCAACTGGAGTTAGTTCATCAAGATATCCACTCATCAAAACCAAACCTATCCATAACTCATTTTCTCCTCTCAAAGATCCTATACCTATGCCAATTTCAGTAGGTTTTAAATCGTCTAAGCATCCGAAGTGGTTTAGTACTTTAATTAATGATAAAAAAGTTTCCCAGTGACGATTAGATTTATCATATAATTTCTCTTCACGTTCATGAATTTCAATATCTAGTTCATCCATTCTACGTCTATATTTCTTTAATTTTTTCTTATCTCCCCATCGATGCGCAGGCTGAATCAATAACTCATCATCAAGAGATTTAACCAAAGTAGCCTGAGCTAAAACTTCACTAGCAAGATCATATTGAGGAGTTCTCATATCATTATTCTTAGCCAAATTAGAAATCATTGAAGCTATTTCAAGGCTTACTAAATCACCATGATGCAATTCTCCTACTCTACTAAATTTCGGTGGCGTAATATTTAGTACATCTAAGCATGTCATATCAGCATGAAGAGTAACAACTTCCTTACAAGCAATAAGGATCCAAATATTTTCGTCTGTTAAACATAATAATTGAGATTGTCTATCACCTTGTTGTATTTTTTCAACAATCACTGCAGGTGTAACTTTCCCTCTTAGCTGCGAAGTTTTTATGCTAATGAGTGTTCCAGTATTTGCAAATTCTAAGGCTAAGGTGAGTTCATTACATAAAGTTTCAGCTGATTGTTTTTGGAGGATTTTTAATAATCGTCTTTCTTCCTTTAAATGACTTTTAATTTTTTCATATCTTTCAAAATCTGACCATGGTATGTCTTCAGAAAAGGTTTTATATTCTTCAAACTCCTTTTTTAATCTAGATAATTCTTCTTCTTCTTCAACTAAATCCAAGCTAGCTAAATATCTACTAAAGCTTCTTTCTATCAACTCTTTTGATTTATCTAAATCATAACGCTGTAATAGATTCAGAACCATTCCATAACTAGGTGTGAATTGACTAATAAGTGGGTCGGCTGGACTAGTTGCTAATTGACCAGCTTCTCGAACCCCTTCAAACCGAGTTTGTACAGTGACCACATAGCCTTTAGAATCTAGACCTCTTCTTCCTGCCCTACCAGCCATTTGTAAAAATTCACTTCCCATTAATTGACGATGTCCATTATCTGATCTCTTAGACAGAGTAGATATAATAGTACTTCTCGCCGGCATGTTGATTCCAGCAGCCAATGTTTCAGTTGCAAAAACAACCTTTATAAACCCTTCTTGAAATAATTCCTCAATTAATTCCTTCCATGCAGGCAAAACTCCTGCATGATGAGAAGCTATTCCATTAAATAAAGCTCTTATGTGCAAATCATCTCTCAAACCTTCTGAATTTGAAATTGTATATTTTTCAAATCGAGCTTGAATTGAGTTTCTTTCTTCTGAACTAACTAAACAAGTACCAGCTATTGTTTTTACAGCCTTATCACAACCACGACGACTAAATATGAAATAAATAGCAGGCAACATATTTCTTTCTGCCAACTTCGATATCACAAAACCCAATGAGGGAGACTCAGGTTGAATAGGCTTGGAGATGCGTCCTCTCTTCCTGTGTGATTTTGTTGGACGCCAAATCTTACAGTTTGGATGCAATCCAGTCCCTTTATTGTTAAGTAATGGATGAAGTCCTTTAGCACTACAAAAATTAAATTCCAGAGGGACTGGCCTTAAATCACTAGATATTAGATCTGTTGGTCCATGAACTTTCTCAATCCAATCAGTTAATTGCCCTGCATTTGCAACTGTTGCAGATAGAGCAACAAACTGAACGGATTTAGGACAATGGATAATTGATTCCTCCCACACTGTCCCTCTATGAGCATCATTCATGTAATGACATTCATCAAGGACAACAGTTTCCATATCAAGTAAAGGATCATCATTTCTATCTGCTGCTAAGTAGAGCATATTTCTAAAAATCTCAGTAGTCATAACGAGAATAGAAGCCTCTCTGTTCAGGCTTAAGTCCCCTGTTAATAGACCGACATTAGTTGAGCCAAATTGATCCCTAAAGTCTCTTAGCTTTTGGTTAGATAGAGCCTTCAAAGGCGTTGTATAAAACACCTTATTTCCATGAGAAATCGCTCTGTAAATTGCATATTCACCTATTAATGTTTTCCCTGATCCTGTAGGGGCACTGACAACGACAGAATGCCCTTGATTGAGTGAATCAATTGCTTTAAGTTGAAACTCATCCAATTCAAAAGGAAAGATTTCCTTTGGATTTAAATTGTTTTGGAGGTTTTCGTTCTCAGACGTATCTCTTTCTGATGAAGTCATTACTAAATCCTAGGGGATTATTCTATGACCACATGATTTTTGACGTTGATACATAATGAAATCAAGAAACTAAACAAAAAAAATTTTAATCCAACACCCAAATTTTCAAACACAGAAAACAAAACAACAATATGCCTGAAACCTCTAACACTAGAATTCGTAAACTCAGGACTTGGATGCCAGGGAAAAGTTCATCAGAACTTATTGGTACAGATGAAAATGAAAATCAAATCACATTAATTGACTTGGCAAGTAATGACTATCTAGATCTTGCAAGACATCCATTATTAATAGAAGCAGCTAGACACACGTTAGAAACTGACGGAGTTGGTTCTGGAGGGTCAAGATTTATCACTGGTAGTAGAAATATTCATCAAAAACTTGAAACAAAACTTGCTGAATGGCTTGGTCGTGACACGGTGCTGCTTTATCCCAGTGGTTTCCAGGCTAATCTAGCTGCTGTTTTAGCACTTACTGACCGTCATACTCCTGTTATTTGTGACCGTCTCATACATCATTCTCTGCTCGTTGGCGTCAAAGCAAGTGGAGCAAAGCTCATTAGATTCAAGCACAACAATTTATCTGAATTAGAAACACTTCTAAAAAAATCTAGACAAAGTAATCCTCAGAAAAGGCCATTAGTAATTACTGAAAGTCTTTTCAGCATGGAGGGGACAACAGCTCCCGTACAAGAAATTTCAAAACTATGCATTAGGTATGATTCAAAGTTATTAATAGATGAGGCACATGCTTTTGGTGTGATGGGTTCAGGAGGAAGAGGTGAGTCATTTGGGCTGAAAGAACCTGTTTCAATTATCAGTGGAACTTTTGGTAAAGCATTTGGAAGTGGAGGAGCATTTCTAGCAACAGACAAAATAACAGGAGAAAATCTTATCCAAAACTGTGGAGCATTTCGCTATACAACAGCATTATCTCCTCCACTCTGTGCGGGTGCTTTGGCTGCATTAAATCTAATTAAAAACAACCCTAACTGGGGTAGCAAATTACAAGAGAAGTCAATAGTCTTAAGAGACAAATTGACTCAAATTGGTTGGCAACGACCTATTGGAAAAGGTCCAATAATCTCCATAATTTTAGGGTCAGACAAAATTGCTATAGATTATCAAAAGAGGCTTGAGGCTGAAGGTCTCCTTACTGTTGCGATCCGTCCACCAACTGTCCCTGAGGGTAAGTCGAGGCTAAGATTAGTCATCAGGAGGAATACCCCAGTTCAAGCCTTCGAAAGTCTTGTCAAAGTTCTTAAAAACATATGAAAGAAATCATTGCCATGCATGGGTGGGCTGGTGATAGCAATCAATGGGCAAATTGGATAGACTTATTTAAGTGTTGTAATTGGGACTGGCAAACTGCTGAACGCGGATATAAAGATATAAGTCCACTTATACCAACATGGAGTCAAAGCTTAAATCAAGTTGAACTAAAAAGAGTTGCTATATGTCACTCTCTTGGTTCACATTTAATAGATAAATACGTTTTAAACTCAGCTACTCATGTTGTATTAATCAATAGTTTTAGTCGTTTTATTCCAAGTGGCAAAGAGAGTCGCTCGGTAACCATCGCGCTAAACATGATGATGAATGCAATTAATACACCTAATGAAGCAGCCATGTTGAGAAAATTTCATACAAAAGCCTATAAGCCTAATTGCATAGATGTAGAGTCCACCAAGTCAAATCTCCTTCACATATCTAACTCAGGAAGGTTGAGACTCAAAAATGATTTAAGACTTCTTATTAATTCTGATTCTCTACCAATTGGCTTAAATACTAATGCCAAAGTACTTATTATTAATAGTAAACAAGATTATATATTGACTAATCAAACAAAAGCGAAACTAACTGAAGATTTAAGAAACTACTTAGAAGCCGAACCCACAATAATCAATCTTCCAGAGGAAGGTCATTCCATTTCAAAAATTAAGAATATCAAAAAAATAAAACACTGGCTAGAATTTGATCATGCAAAAAAAATGGTCTAACCTAGTTAATAAAAACTTTAACGAAGCTGCATTCAGTTATAACGAATCAGCATCAATTCAAAAACATACTGCTCTAAAACTTGCAAAGATATGTTCTCATCACACAATTAAACGTGGATTATGGGTTGACCTTGGTTCTGGTACTGGCCTACTCGCAAAATCATTAGAGGCACTTCATCCAAGCCAATATGTAATGAGATTGGATAATTCAAAAAAGATGCTTGATCAACATTCAGTAAATAGTAATAAACAAATCTGGGATTTAAATAAAGGGTTACCTAAGTGGTCTGAACAACCAAATTTATTAGCTTCAAGTTTTGTATTACATTGGCTTGATCATCCACAAAAACAACTGAAGGAATGGTTTAACTCTCTTAGCCCAAATGGATGGATTGCTTTAGCAATCCCAATTAAAGGAAGTTTTCCTGAGTGGTACGAAGCTGCAGAGCAGGCAGATTCAACATGTACAGCACTTGAGTTACCATCACACGACTCACTAGTAAGAGTCATTCCAAATCAAAGTATTCTATATAATAAAATTAAAATCATCAAACAGACAGAAAAGAGGGCAACTTCCTTATTGAAACCGATGATTAAAGTAGGTGCACATAGCAGTCATAAGAAACAATTAAGTATTGCAGATTGGCGCCGTCTATTGTCTTATTGGCCAGTTTGCAATAAGGATAAACATGTCAGCCTTAGTTGGTCTATTCAGTTTTTATTAATAAAACGATGAGTACTTCCTCAAAAAGAATTGTTATTTGTGGTACAGATACAGATGTGGGTAAAACTATAGTCAGTAGTTTTTTCGTCCAAGGTCTTAAAGGAATCTACTGGAAACCCATTCAAAGCGGAACAGAAGAAGGTACAGACACAGAAACTGTTTGTAAGCTCTTAGATCTTGAACCAAACCGTTATCTATCTGAAAGATATAAATTTAAGGCTCCTGTCTCTCCCCATTGGGCTGCTGAAAAAGAATCTAGGCTTATAGAACCAAGTAATTTAAACTTACCTGATTTAGACAAATTATTAATCATCGAAACTGCAGGCGGATTAATGGTTCCTTTAAACCGAGATTGGCTACAAATAGATCAGCTTAAGATTTGGGAGGCTCCAATAATTCTTGTAGCAAGAACTGGTCTTGGCACTCTCAATCACACCTTATTGAGCCTAGAGGCCTTGAAAAACAGAAATATAGATGTATTAGGATTAGTATTAAATGGCCCTCCACACAATGACAATCCCAAGACTCTAGAGCAATTTGGGGATACTAAAATTCTTGCAAGGCTGCCTATCTTTGAAACAGTAAGTGCAAAAGAACTTTCTAAAGAATGGAATATACAACAATTGGATCAAAAGCTTAAAAAATACATTTAAAATTAAAATTTAATTTTTTTCTTAATCAATAGAGTTTTTGACTGCAATCAAGTTAAATGAAATAACAGAGAAAACTAAATTTAATGAATGAGAATGATTGTTCACAACCAAATATTCAGAACCCTCATATTTGGCCACCTTTTACACAACTTTCATCCTCTCAACCTCAATTATTAGTTGAAAGAGCCAAAGATGCCCTTTTATTACCTACAAATAAAAATCCAATAATCGATGGTATTAGTAGTTGGTGGGTCACACTACACGGTCATGCAAATGAATATATTGCTAAAGCTATCGCAACACAAGCAGAGCAATTAGAGCAAATTATTTTTGCAGATTTCACTCATCCACAAGCTGAATTATTAGCTAATCGTCTAAGCAAATTAACAGGTCTAGAAAAGTTATTTTTTTCTGATAATGGCTCTACTGCGGTAGAAGTTGCACTAAAGATGGCTCGTCAATGGTGGAAAAATCAAGGTGATAATAGATCTCAAATTATTGCATTTGAAGGTGCCTACCATGGAGATACATTTGGAGCGATGGCCGTTGGCGAACGAAATATATTTAGTGAGCCTTTTGATCAAATGCTTTTTCCTGTTAGCAGAGTCCCCTGGCCGGAGACATGGTGGGGAGATGAAGACTTTGAAAAACGTGAAAAGGAGGTCTTAGAAACTCTTGAGAACCTCTTGAAAAAACCAACTATTGCGGTAATCCTTGAACCCTTAGTTCAAGGGGCTGGAGGGATGAAAATGGTTCGCTCGGAATTCTTAGTAGAAGTCGAGAAAAGAATACGCCAAGCAAATTCTTTACTCATTACAGATGAAGTTTTAACTGGCTTTGGAAGATGCGGAGCATTATTTGCTTTTCAAAGAGCTGGTCTAAAACCAGACCTTATCTCTCTCTCAAAAGGATTAACCGGTGGATTCCTTCCAATGGGAGTTACTATGTCCAGCAAAAGGATTTCCGACGGTTTTCTTGGGGAAGATCCAAAACAAACTTTCTGGCACGGGCATAGTTTTACCGCTAATCCATTAGGCTGCGCAGCTGCAAATGCTAGCTTAGATCTTTTAGAAAAATTTCCTCAGAGGTATCTAGATTTTGAGTCACGTCATCGACCTCATCTACAAAAAATAATAACCGATTCAAGAATTGAATGTCCAAGAATTACAGGAACTATTGCTGCTTTCAATCTTAAAGTAAAAGGGGAAAAAGGATACTTAAGTTCAGTTGGAAAGATTATGAAAGCTAGTGCATTGAAGGTTGGCGTTTTCATTAGACCATTGGGAGATGTGATTTATCTCATGCCACCACTTTGTATCACAGATGAAGAACTAGAGAAATGCTATTTAGCAATCCAAGAGGGATTGAATTCTCTATCTTAGAATGTGTTAACAGGTTAAAATACTAATGACTACTAATTTAATCTTAGAAAGAGAATAAAATATCTAGAATAATTAAAATTGACTACTGTAAAAAATATTATAGTATTTTTAAAAGATAGCTAAAACTTAGTCATAAAATTTTTCCTAAAAATATACTCACATCAACCAACTTGGTATGAAATCTAAATTATCCCCTCTTGAAATAGCAATAAAGACACCTAAGGACAAACTCATGAGAATAGAGGTTATTAAAAGCAGAAGTGAAAATAATTCTCCACCTGAAAATGGTCGCCTTACTCCTATCGATTTAGAAAATTGTATAGATTCTAAATTTATTAAATTAGATTCTAATTTTTGATTAGTAAGTTTATTTACTTTTTCTATACTTAAGTCATAGTTTGCCCTTAGGACAGGATCACTTAATAAATCATAAGCTTCACAGACATTCTGAAATTGTCTTATCGCTTCTTCGCTAGGCAGAGAGGTAGTATCTGGATGAAGCCGCTTACTTAGTTGACGAAAAGCTTTCCTCAGCTCTGCATTGTTTGCAGAGGGAGAAACTCCAAGAAGTTTGTAATAATTGCAAGGATGGTTCAACTAAAGAAAATATGATCTAATAATATATAGATTTTATCTGAATATCTCAATCCTGCCTATTAAAAAACTTTAAAATGTCTATTGATAAAAACAACAAGAAGTCAAATCATTTTATTGTATGGAATCAGCTAAAATGGGAGCCCACAAAAAAACAATTAGCTCAATTTCTTCAATTGCAAGAGTTACTTAGAGAATGGAATAAGAAAACAAATCTTACTCGTTTAGTCGATGGAGATGATTTTTGGATTGCACAAGTATGTGATAGTTTGTTGCCACTTCATGAAGAACTTCAAAATCCAAAACGTTCTCAGAAATATATTGACGTTGGCTCTGGCTGTGGATTCCCAGGCATAGCCATAGCTATAGCAATGCCTAATTCAAATATCACTCTTTTAGATTCTTCAAGCAAAAAAACGACATTTTTAAAAGAAGTGTCTAAGGAAATTGGATTAAGTTCTCGTATAACAGTTGTAACTGAGCGAGCTGAGGCAGCAGGAAAGAACCCAATCTATAGAGGTAATTTTGACTATGCCATCGCCAGAGCGGTTGCTCCTGCAACTGTAGTAGCAGAATATCTAGTACCTTTTTTAAATTCAAAAGGTCAAGCGCTTATATTCAAAGGGAGCTGGAGCGAATCAGCACAACAGAAACTAAAGGAAGCATTAACGGCACTAAATGCAAAGATCCAACAATCACAAAGATTCGAACTCCCTGAAGAACGTGGTATCAGAAACGTTATTAGAATTAAACCAATTGCTAAATGTCCTAACAAATATCCAAGATCAGTAGGTAAGCCTAAAAAACAGCCATTAGGTTATTAAATACCCCATAATCTGTCTCGTCTTTCTCCACCAATTCTATCTCTCAAGTTCCTAAGTATATTAGGTATTTCAGATCTCCATGGGCTATTAATTAAAACTTTTTTCAACTCATCCTCACTAACTTCACAATCTAAGCAATCCGCATTAGAGCCTGGGAACCAATGACCACCTCTACCCAGCAAACTATAACGATCCTTCGTAAAGTCCTCCATTCCCCAAGCCTCTAATAAATTATGAAGCCATAACAATGCGGGTAAATTAATTTCTCCAGGAGTCTGATCCCAACTTGGTAAACCTATATGCCAAGTAGTCATCCATGGTTCTCCAAGCGACTCATAGGTGGCATTTATTAGTCGCTTTTCTACAATAGCAATTAAGTCATGAGTTGTATTCATAAGAGAGATTGCACTTAAATGAATATCAAGATCCTCAGGTTTTGATGCACCTATACTCAATGTATGTACTCTTTTATCACTGAGACAAAAAAGGTCATTAAAAACTATTGGGTGTAATGGACTACATAATTCTAAAAGTTTTGCTGAAGGTGTATGCAAATGACCTCCTTTATCAGTGGGACTTATAATAAAAACACCCATATCATTTTTATTGGCTACCTTTAATGCTTTTTCATTATCCTGCCGAATAAAATACCAATGCAAATTAACATAATCAAAAAAACCTGTTTCAATTGTTTTAACTATTAGGTCAACTTTAGCGTGAGTTGAAAAGCCGATGAAATCAATAAGACCATTTTTTTGCCATCTTCGAACAACATCAAGACATCCATTTGGACGAATAGTCATATCCAAATGTTCTGGAAGATTTATGCCATGTATAGCTAACAAATCAATTTTTTTAGATCCTAACCTCCTTAAACTCAACTCGAGTTCTTGCTCAAATTTCGAAGGATCATTATTCGGAGGAATTTTAGTTTGAAGGATTCTTTTGGGGTCATCGATTTCATTTAAAGCCCATCCTATCTGGCGTTCGGATGTTCCATAATGACGCGCTGTTTCTATATGATGCAATCCTTTTTCGACTGCCTTCTTAATAGTTTTTCTTACAATATCTTGTTGCTGGTTATTAATTTCTCGCGAATCTAAATCCTTCCAACTTTGTTGAAAACGCATACCTCCTAGAGACAAAACAGGAATTTGGATCTCTGTTCGCCCAAATCTTCTAGCAGGTATAGAAAAATTTTCAATAGCATTATTAATTGTCAATTTAATTATTTAGCAATTAAGTAATTGGTGGTAAACCTAAATTTCGAAAGTGATGATTTTCGAGTAATTTTCTCAGTTTAATTAATTCTTCAAAAGAAACCCATTCAATACAATCCACAGGACAGGTATCTATAGCTTCTTGAATTAATTCCTCACTATCTCCATCTTGCCTAAAAGCTCTTGCTCTCCCTTGATCAGGTTCCATTGCAAAAGTGTTTGTAGCAACTGAACTACAATAAGTACAACCTATACATTTTCTCTCATCAACCCAAACAGCTTTTTCTCTTAATTGACCTCCTAATGATGGATCCCTGCCGCTAAGCTTAAATTCTTCATTATTAGCGGCCTGAAAAGCAACATTTGTATCGTAATTATCAGTTTCGGACTGATAATTACGAGATTTAATTTGAAAAGCTGCGCTAGGATCAAAAGTCAATTTAGGGATAAAGGACTTAGGAATCCCAGCGAGTCACAACCAATTCTATTGATCCGTCTATATTATTCTTTTGCTCAGATATTTGAAATCCTTCTTTAGCAGTTGAATCAATAACTGTGTTTAAGGCATAACGTTGGGTAATCTGAGCTAAAAACCTTTCGACAGGTATTGACTGCTTCCAAAGATCTAAATCAGTTACAAGTTCATATGATTTTGTACCTTCATTCCATCTAAATCCAATGTCAGCTCCTTGATTCATTTCTATAGTCATTTCAGCTTTTACAGTTTGTCCTCTGTAACCCCGAACTAAATTGTTACCTTCCTGAGGTACATAACCTAGGTCTATTAGAGCCTGTTTTAAGTGCTCTTTCTTGCGAAGTTGTGTTTTTACTGTGCTGAAATGTGACATCAGTGGATTTCTGCAGAAATTGTCTGTTTTTGAACCTCTTCCCTAAGAAAGGAATCAGAGGTTGGTTCTCTACGCTCAACGGTGCCTAGGGCATCTTCAAGCTTCTCAGTTAAATCGATACATGCTTCTCCAACGAGACCTTCTACAGTCTCTTCGACGCGTCCGTCTTGTCGGATTTTAAAGCGCAAAGTGCGTTGAGGCATGAACGAAGGGGCCTAAGTCACTGATGATATAGAAAAAACGCATAGATATGCGAATTGTTTATTACAAAGAAGTGTTTTTGTACCAAAAATTAAACCAATTGGCCTTCATCAATTAGTAATTTTAATTTTTTTTGTACTTCTGGATTATCCAATTGCTCCAAAGCTATACGAGCTTCATACCTAACAGAGGGCTCTAGATCATGCAATAAAACAGAAATAAAAGTATCTTCTATCTGGATTTTGATTTCCTCACTCAAAAGACTATATAGGCGTCCCAGAGACCAAATACAATTGCTTCTAACTATTGGTTCGCCATCAATTTGCAAACTTTCTAACAATTGAAGTGCTGCTGGGAGAGAATTCTCAGCTGAATTAAGTCCAACTTCAGCTAAGGAACTTGATGCCCACAATCTGACAGCCGCAACATCTTGTTTTAAAGAATTTATCAAAGGTTGTAAGACTAATGAATCAGAGTAATTTCCAAGACTCCATGCTGTAGCTTTTCTCACATAAGCATTACTGTCAAAACGCAATAAATGCAATAAAAGTTCTATAGCTTGTGGGCAAGGATTTCTTCCTAGGGCATAAACAGCGCTCATCCTCACAACAGGACTAGGTTCATCAAGTAAAGGGATCAGAAATGGAATTGCTCTTGGATCTCTATATTCACAAAATACTCTTAATCCTTGCAATCTTTCTTCATGACCAGATTGAAGCCACTTCAATGCAAGATCACATTCTTTTGATGAATTAACTAGATCTTTATCATTTTCGTCTAATTCAATTTCATCTAAAGGATCTCCTGCTAGTTGAGCAGCTAATTCTCTAGCCAAAAGATCAGGGTCAATGGCTAAATTAGCCAAACCATCTTTACCGGATTTTTGATTTGCATCATTCATAGCTCTGACAGAAGAAGAGCAAGCTTAATTAACTGGAGCTGGTGCAAGCATATCCCCGGGAAGCCATATGCGGGCACTAACGGCAAATAATGCCACACCAAAAAGAGCCACAATTAAGATTGGAAAAAGAGTTGTTCGTAAAAAACCCAAAATTTCAAATTAATTGATCCTTATTTTGCTCTAAATTCTGACCATTTGGCTATTCAGAAGCAACTTATTGAGTTATTAATCGCGTTTTTTTTATCATATACAAACATCCCACTGTTAGGACAAGAGAGATCCACGCTAGTCTTTCTTGGTGCAATAAGAATGCACCAATACTAATTAATCCTCCATAGAGTATTCCTGATCCATAGAAAAAACGAAATCCAAGCGCTAACAAAGAATCAATTGGTTCAATATTCAATTTCTTCCTTATTTTTTTCCAACCTGGTCCAGGGGGTCTTACCTGCATAACAAAATTATCAAGTGTTTCCTCTTCCTCTGGCTGGGTAAAAGATAAAGTCAATAACCAAATTACGGCAGTAAAGAACGTTGTAAATAAAAGCCTTTTCCCAAAATCATCAATTGTAAAAAATGGAGAAACCGAAGTAATTAAACCTATAAAAAAACCACTTAACATTGAAGAAAGTTCTGCTATTGCATTAATTCGCCACCAAAACCATCTAAGAACCAAAACGACACCAGGACCTGTACCAATAGCAATAACAAGTCTAAACATTGAGCCAATACTATTACTGAATAATGCTGTTATAACGCCAATTAAAAGTAACAAAACACTCGCCAATTGGCCAATAAGAATCATTTCCCTCGGACCAGCCAAGGGTCTGAGAAATCTTTTATATAGATCATGAGCAAGATAGCTTGCACCCCAATTAATTGAAGTGCTAACCGTACTCATAAATGCAGCGACCAATGAAACTACAACGAATCCAAGAGCTACGGGTGGCAAATAAGTTACAGCTAGACTCGGATAACTTAATTCCCAATCAGTTTGAGGAGGTAAAAGGATTAAGGCAGCTAATCCTACTAAAATCCAAAGCCAGCTTCGAATGAGATAATTAATAATCAAGAAAACTATACCTGCCAATGTTGCTTGTTTTTCATCTTGAGTAGCTAATAAACGTTGAATGAACTCACCACCACCATCACTACGCCTAAAACTCCACCACTGCAGTGAAATAAAAGCTAAAAAAGTGGTTATAGTTATTCCAGAACTATCAATCCAATTTATGCCATCTTTATTCCATGTCCATGGGAAAAAGGAGAGCAGTTCAGGGCGTCCAATCTCTTCTAACTTCATTAACAATTGAGCCATACCTCCAGAAGCATTTATTGCCACAAAACAAACAGCTAAAGCACCTATCAGAGCTAAAATAAGTTGGACAAAATCATTGATCACTACTGCCCAAAGCCCACCTAAAACAGTGTAACCAAGCATAAATATAGCCACTAAAATCAATAAGATCGTAGTGTCAGTGAACATGCCAAACACATTATGTCCATCTACAATCCCTAAGGATTCAGAAACCTTACGCATTGCTAAAAAAGCATATCCGATCCCGATACAGTTAATAGGAACAGAAAGTAAAAAAGCTTTGATTCCTCTTAAATAAGCTGCTGCTTTGCCGCTATAACGTAATTCAGTAAATTCAGCATCAGTCAATACTCCACTACGTCTCCAAAGTGGAGCGAATACAACAGTCATAGCAACATGCGCGAGTCCAAAACTCCACCATTCCCAATTCCCTGACAGCCCTCTCGTTCCAATGATGCCAGCGACATATAAAGGTGTATCGATTGAAAACGTAGTAGCAGCCATGGACATCCCAGCAAGTAACCCATTAAGTCGACGACCAGCTACAAAGTAATCTGTTTCATTTTGATTTTTTATAGAAACATAAACTCCTAATATCAAAGAAAATAATAAATAAATAAATACTATTAACCAATCAATCAGCGTCATAGAGATAAGCCAATAAAAATTTTTTAGAATTAATAGTTTAATTAACGTTTATATTAGCAAGTTCTTGACTTCTCAATTGACCACATGCAGCATCTTTATCTCTACCCCTACTTGCACGAACACTTACTGCAATCCCATTATCCTCTAAAAGTTCTTTAAATTTATTCACTCTAAATTGACTTGGCCTTTTAAATTTTTCCTCCGCTATAGGGTTATAGGCTATCAAATTAATATGACTTTGAAATCCACTTACAAGATTAGCTAATTGTTCTGCATGAATATCTTTATCATTCAATCCTCCAAGAAGAATATATTCAAAACTTACTCGTCTACCAGTAAGTTCTATATATCTTTTACAGTCTTTTAATAATGAAGTTATCGGATAAGAACTAGCCGAGGGAATTATTAATTTACGCAAATCCTGATTAGGTGCATGAAGGCTGACTGCAAGAGTGAATTTAACTCTTCCCAAACGCTTTTGAGCTAGTTTTGCTAAATCTGGAAGAGTGCCAGGTATCCCAACAGTGCTCACTGTTATTCTTCTTTGACCAATACCAATATCATTAGTCAGGCATTGAATAGAATCCAATACATTATTAATGTTAAGAAGAGGCTCACCCATGCCCATAAAGACAATATGAGTGGGTCTCCGATTCATTATTTCTCTAATACTAATGACCTGATCAACTATTTCATTTACATCAAGAGATCTTTTTAGCCCGCCCTTCCCAGTAGCACAGAATCTACAGCCCATAGGACAACCAATTTGACTTGAGACACAAACAGTAAGTCTTTTATCTGTTGGGATACCTACTGTCTCTATAACTTCTCCATCAAAAGTTCCCATCAACAACTTTAAAGTGGAATCTTTAGCCACAACTCTGGTAATTTCTTCCAGCCTTCCTACTTTTATACCTTTATTAATCAAAGATTCACGCCATCTTTTAGGCAGAACAGTTATTGAATCTAAATTTTTCGCTCCTTTTTGGTATATCCATTCATGAATCTGTCTACCGCGAAAAGCTTTTTCACCTTCTTTTTTTGCAAATTCTTCAAGACCTTTTGAACCTAAGCCAAGCAAAAGTAAATTGTTTGATAACTGAGAAAGTTTGCTCACCAATTCATTACACCATGTCCTAATTTAAATTCCAAAACCACTAACGCAATAAAACCAATCATTGCCCATCGACCATTTACACGTTCAGTGTGGGTATGAAATCCATAACGAGGTAATTTACGCTTTGGAACAACAGGTGGATCAATCATCTCAAACCTCTTAAGTAGATGAGTTAAATGTTAGGAAAAATAAAGTGTATTGGAGATAATCCATTTATTCATCGGAGAGCAAACCTTCTTCTTGCAGACCTTCCAAAGCAGCAGGATCGGGCATTTGGTCTTCTGGTGAATCATCGTCACCAGTTGGTCTTGCAAATGCGGCAAAATTACTAGTTGTGGGATCAATCCCATGTCTACTTCTAGTTGCCACTAAATCCTCCTCACTAGGGTCATCCAAAACAGACGTATTCTTAGTCACAGGGGACGAAGGCATGTCCACAGTATAGTCAGGTCGGAGATTTTGTATCCGACGATATCCTGCAGAATCCTCAGCAAGAATATCTGGATGAGGGCCGGCTTCAGCGCTTAATTCCTCAACAAATCCACTAAAGCCTGTACCTGCAGGTATCAGACGTCCAATAATCACATTTTCTTTAAGTCCACGAAGCCAGTCAGACTTTCCTTCAATTGCAGCCTCTGTAAGGACTCTAGTTGTTTCTTGGAACGAAGCAGCAGATATAAAACTATCTGTATTTAGCGATGCTTTCGTAATACCTAACAAAACTGGAGTAAATTCTGAAGGTGCGCCTCCTGTTATAGATATGGCTTGATTGGTATCTTCAACTTGCCTAAGCTCTATTAATTCTCCTGGTAAAAATGTTGTATCTCCAGCGTCCTCTATCCTCACTTTACTAGTCATCTGACGAACAATTACCTCTATATGTTTATCATCTATGGCAACTCCCTGTGATTTATAAACATTTTGTACCTCACTAACCATCCTGTGCTGTAATTTTGCTATTGCCTCTTGAGCTGCATCCATAAGAGGTTTTTTATCGCGAAGATCAGTAAAGAAACATTCCAAAAGCTCATGTGGATTTACCGGGCCATCAGTCAAAAACTCTCCAGCTAGAACTTGTTGACTATTTCTAACCATAACATTACGTCCTAAAAGGATTGGATATTCAGTAACCTCATCATTTTCCTCGATAATAGTAACAACTACAGAATCATCGTCATCTCCCTTTTTAATATCAACTGTTCCAGATTTTTTACATAGAATAGCTGAATCCCTGGGTCGACGTGCCTCAAGTAACTCTTCAATTCTTGGCAAACCTTGAACAATGTCTCCAGTTTTCTGTCTTTCAAAGACTAACAAAGCTAGGCCATCTCCTCTCTGTACCAAATCCCCATCCCGAACATGAAGTACAGAATCTGGGGAGACCATATATGGCCTGCCAAGTCGTAACTTTACTTTCTTTCCATCAATTTCTTCTATTTCTCCACAAGCACCAATTACTTGATCTTTTGATACAAAGTCCCCATCTACTACTCTGTCTCCAACTTTAACAAGAGTTGATCCGCCTGATGTAATTGTTATTGTATCTTCTTCTCTTTCAACAATGAGCCGACGAACCGGTTCCCCATCAATTGAATCTGGAAGTTGGACAATCCCTTCTTCTTTACACAAGATTTGAGTTGTGGCAACAACATCAGCAGCAGCAACAAATTGTGCATTCTCAATCTGCAATTCAGTATGCGTTGAGCCATGACTTGAATCTGAAGTCGTATCTCTCCTAACTAAAATACTTTCAAGTATGACTAGCTTCAATCGATCTGTATCCTTATCTTTAGAGTCTTTTATAACTTCTACATCTACTGTCATTTGAGGAGTAGTCTCAAATGTCTCGAGTATAAGTTGTGTCTTTAATAATTCAACACCTTCAACAGACTTGATAAGCTCACCATCTTTAAAAGTTAGTCTCTGTGATGCTTTAATTCCTAACGAAGGTCCTTTTTCTTGCTTTACATGTTCTAATTCAGGTAGTTGTGCCTGATCAGGAATAGTGTATTCCTCAACAGGTCTCATTAATAGGCCTTTTCCTTCTGGAGTCTCAACTGATTGAATCATTACCATAGAATCAGTCTTAATACCTTTTGCGATAGTTTCACCAGGATTAACTATTTGTCCATCACCTTCAAACCTCTCGAGTACTTTGCTTTCTTTGCACAATTTAAAATTACCGCTCCTAACAATAATTTCCCTAAGTATGTCATTTTTCTGCGTAACGGTGACTATTCCAGCAGTCTGACTAAAGATATCCTTCACAACTTCAGTCCCTGCCTCTATCCATTGATGATCCTTAATCATCAATAATGAGATATCCTTATTGATTTCATGTGTCTCTTGAGGAATCCACAAAAGAGTTCCTCCTTTACTAACTTCATACCCATTCTTTGCTGAGCGAGCCTTCTTAATTGTTAAACCGGGGGAATATTTAACAAGGCCTCCAGTCTCTGTTTTAAACCGATCATCTGCCAACTCTGCAATTACCTCGTTATTACCTATCTTGCTTCCAGGAATGGTATTTAATCTATACCTAGTGTCATCTTTGGCCTCGAGATTCCAAATCTCTCCTGAATGAGTCGACTCTTCAATTAATTTAAAATCCTTAAGAGTCATTGAGGTAGTCACTATTTGTACTTCCCTAGAATCACCAATAGAATCTCTAAGCCTTACTTCACCTCCAAACTCACTTGCCTGACTAGCTTCAGCTAAAACTTGACCTTTAATGACAGGCGCATTACCTGATACGACTGGTTTTGCATTTGGAGGTAAGTTATATACGTCTCCTGCTAGTACCCAAAGTCTACCTAGACGTTGTGCTTTGAGAGTAATATTCCCTTGTCGATCTGTAACCTCTCTGGGTTGAATAATTTTTTCATATCTAACTTGACCAGCCAAGTCACATATCACATCCTTGGTTGCTTTCTCAACACTTTTCTGTACTGCGCCAGTAGCTATCTGAGCAACAGTCACATCAATATCAATATCTTGATTATTGTCTACAAAAAGTAGTGAACCATTTGTAATATCTATTTTCTGAGTTTTTTCACCACCTGATGGAATAATGCTTAAACTAAAATCAACTTCCGCCTGTTGAGCCTCAACTCCATGAGGAGTCCTATAACCTCTTACACGAGCTTTGGAGCCAAACTCCACTTTCCCTGCGACTGTAGAACGAACAACGCCAGTCTCGGCTGTCGATACTCCTCCAGTATGGAAAGTCCTCATGGTTAATTGGGTTCCTGGCTCTCCAATTGATTGAGCTGCAACGATACCCACTGCCTCCCCTAAATCAACTAGTTGATTATGTGCCAAAGCCCATCCATAGCATTTTCGACAAACTGATCTGGTAGCTTCACATGTTAGAGGAGATCTAACCCTAACGCCTTGAATTGAAAACTGTTCGAATTTACTTGAAAGCTGAGGATCAATTGGAACATCCCTTTCAGCTAAAATTTCTCCCTCTGCATTAAAAACCTGTTCGGATGTCAATCTTCCGACAAGCCTACTTCCATACTTTCCATCTTCAGCACTTATTAATATTGATCGTGTAGTACCACAATCCTCCTCTCTTACAATTACATCTTGTGCAACGTCAACCAGTCGTCTAGTTAGGTATCCAGAATCAGCTGTTCTTAAGGCAGTATCAACAAGACCTTTTCTTGCACCATAAGATGAAATAACATATTCAGTTACTGTTAAGCCTTCTCTAAAATTTGTTCTTATTGGCAAGTCAATTATCTCACCCTGAGGGTTTGCCATTAATCCTCTCATTCCAACAAGCTGACGAACCTGGGACATATTACCTCTGGCTCCTGAGTTAGCCATCATCCAAACTGAATTTAAAGGGTCATTTTGATTGAAATTCTTTTTAACTGCATCAACTAATCTTTCATTAGTTTCTGTCCAAGTATCTATAACTTTTGTATGCCGTTCTACTTCAGTGATTTCCCCTAATCTATAGCATTCCTCAGTAGCCGTAATTTGCTCCTCAGCCTGACCAAGTAAATCCTGTTTAGCCTCTGGAACTTTTAAATCGTCAACAGAAATTGAGACGGCTGCCTGGGTTGCATATCTAAAACCAAGATCTTTTAAATTATCTGCCATAGCTGCAGTTGCAGCTGTTCCATGATTTTTGTAGGCCCATGCAACTAAATTTTTTAAACCTTTTTTATCAACTACCTTATTTCTAAATGGTGGTGGGGTTTTCGAAAGCTTTTCAACAACTTTTAAAGCTGCAGCTTTTTTTGCTTTAGAACCTCTTTTTGATTTTGATTTAGTCGAGGATTTACGAGTTTTAGGAGATGAAGAAGTCATAATAAAAAGATATTCAAGAAAAATGAAAGAAGTTTTAGAGAGCTATGAAGTAGCAGCTACAGCGTCAATAATTGTGTGGTTCATTACTACACGACCAACTGTTGTTAAGATATATCGACTAATTAAACCACCATCTTCATCTAGTCGATCGCGTCGATAACTCCATTCTTCCACTCTTGTTCCATCTTTTAAAGTCTCTGACTTGCGTGGCTTCTGCAATTCATCGTCATCTTCAACTTCACCAGTAAAACGAACCCATACCCAATCATGGAGATTTATTCTTTTATCTTCTAGAGCTTGTATTACATCCTTAAGTGAGGCATATGTATTACCATAATCTCCAAACTTAGGCTGATCAGCTTGTGGCTGAATAGCAGTTAGATAATAAGAGCCCAAAACCATATCTTGAGACGGAGTAACTATGGGATCTCCCGTCGCAGGAGAAAGAATATTATTACTAGCTAGCATCAACATCCTTGCTTCTGTTTGAGCCTCAATTGCCAATGGCACGTGAACAGCCATTTGATCTCCATCAAAATCAGCATTGAAAGCGGGGCATACTAGTGGGTGTAACTGTATTGCTCGACCAGCTACTAATTTTGGCTCAAACGCTTGAATACCTAGTCGGTGCAAAGTAGGTGCACGATTAAGAAGTATTGGGTGGCCTTCTATGACTTCTTGTAAAACTTGCATTACTTCATCGTCAGCTCTTTGAATCAATTTTTTTGCTGCTTTGATGTTATTGACAATGTTCTGACGTATCAACCTATGAATGACAAAAGGTTGAAATAGCTCTATTGCCATTTCTTTTGGCAATCCACATTGATGCATTTTTAATTTTGGACCTACGACTATTACTGAACGGCCAGAATAATCAACTCTTTTACCTAGTAAATTCTGTCTGAATCTACCCTGCTTACCTTCTATAATATCGCTTAAAGATTTTAGAGGACGATTATTTGCACCAACCACGGTTCTTCCTCTTCTACCATTATCAATAAGCGCATCTACTGCCTCCTGTAACATCCTCTTTTCATTTCTTACAATGATTTCTGGAGCTAAAATTTCCTGAAGGCGGGCTAAACGGTTATTCCTATTAATTACACGCCTATATAAATCGTTTAGATCTGATGTCGCAAATCTACCTCCATCTAATTGAACCATAGGTCTTAAATCAGGAGGTATGACAGGAATAGCATCTAAAACCATCCATTCCGGACTTGCGCTAGTAGCGATAAAATTGTCTATAACCCTTAATCTTTTAATTAATTTTGCCCGTTTTTGGCCTTTACTTGTTGCAATCTCTTCTCTCAATTGCTCAGCTACCTCTTTAAGATTTAAGTCTTCAAGTAATTGTTTTAATGCCTCAGCACCTATCCCAACAATTGGTTCGTTCTCAATAGTTGAATCCTCTGCATAAATCTCATCTTCTATTTCAAGCCATTCGTCCTCAGTCAACAATTGCTTATATTTTAGATCCTTACTATCTCCAATATCCAAAACAACATAGCAATTAAAGTAAACAATTTGTTCGACATCCCTGAGTGGCATGTCTAATAGAATTGCGACATAACTAGGGATACCTTTTAAATACCAAACATGTGATACAGGCGCAGCTAATTTAATAAAGCCCATTCTATGTCTTCTAACACGGCTTTCTGTTACTTCTACACCACATCTTTCACAGACAATACCCCTATGCCTAACTCTTTTATATTTTCCACAATGACATTCCCAATCTTTAGATGGACCAAAAATCTTTTCACAAAACAACCCATCCATTTCTGGCTTTAAGGTTCGATAGTTTATCGTCTCTGGTTTAGTGACTTCACCTACAACTTGTCCATTAGGTAATGTCCTTTGCCCCCATTCCATTACCCTCTCCGGTGAAGCAAGTTTGATTTTTACGTAATCAAAATGATTTTCTGTGCGTAGATTGCTATTAGTCATGGAAAATTAGAATGTTTAAGATGGTGAATTTCAATCTGAATCGATTACTCCTCGTAATCTGATGCACCTAAGGATTCATAAGTAGGTCTACTTGGAGTGCTTCTTCGTGGATTAACGTCTTGCATTAGATCAACTTCTTTTCCGTCATCTGTATAAACACCAATATCTAATCCCAATGATTGAAGTTCTCTCATTAAAACTTTGAAAGATTCTGGAGTTCCAGGCCTTGGAATTGGTTTCCCTTTAACAATTGAATTTAAAGCCTCATTTCGACCTTGCATATCATCAGATTTAACAGTCAAAAGTTCTTGCAAAGTATACGCTGCACCATAAGCTTCAAGAGCCCAAACCTCCATCTCTCCAAGACGCTGCCCTCCTTGCTGAGCTTTTCCACCAAGTGGCTGTTGAGTAACTAATGAATAAGGACCTGTTGAGCGTGCATGAATTTTGTCATCAACTAAATGCACAAGTTTAAGGAAATGCGCGTAACCAACTGCAACTGGTTGGTCAAAAGGTTCTCCAGTTCGACCATCTGTGAGAAGTAATTTTCCTGGATCATCTGGATTAAATACCCAAGATTTTCCTGGTTGCTTTGCAGCTTCTTTCAAATAAGCTTGAACTGTCTGGTTAGACATCTCTGAGCCATACATCTCATCAAAAGGGACAACCTTAACTCGGCAATTCAAGTTTGAAGCAGCCCATCCCATTAGGAGCTCAAAAACCTGGCCTACATTCATTCTACTTGGAACACCAAGAGGATTAAGACAAATATCTACAGGCGTACCATCAGGTAAATAAGGCATATCCTCTCTAGGAAGTATGCGGCTAATTATTCCTTTATTTCCATGCCTACCTGCCATTTTATCTCCAACCTGAATTTTTCTACGTTGAGCAACATAAACTCTAACCACCATGTTTGCACCTGGTGGTAGTTCATCTCCTTGTTCTCTTGTATAGATTCTTACATCAACAACTCTTCCTCTTTCAGTTGAAGGAACCCGAAGAGAATTATCTCTTACATCTCTTGCTTTTTCACCAAAGATAGCCCTTAAAAGTTTTTCTTCAGGAGGTTGATCTGATTCTCCTTTGGGGGTTACTTTACCGACAAGTATATCTCCACTCTCAACAAAAGCACCTATACGAATAATTCCCATTTCATCCAAATTTCCAAGACTTTCTTCTGATACATTTGGAATCTCTCTGGTTATTTCTTCAGGTCCTAACTTAGTTTGACGTGCTTCAATTTCATATTTTTCTATATGAACAGAAGTATATAGATCATCTTTTACAAGCCTTTCACTTACGAGTATTGCATCTTCATAGTTGTATCCCTCCCATGGCATGTAAGCAATAAGTACATTTTGACCTAGTGCTATTTCTCCTCCCTCGCAAGCTGAGCCATCTGCTAAGACTTGACCAACGATGACTTGATCACCATTAAAAACAATTGGTCTTTGATTTAAACAAGTATCTTGATTGGATCGCTGATATTTCTGAAGATAATGAGTATGGTCATTACCTTCATCATCAGTAACAACTATTGCATTTGCGTCTACATAAGAAACTGTTCCATTAACTTTGGATATTGGTACCATCCCAGAATCTCTAGCTACTTGAGTTTCTAAACCAGTTCCCACGAGAGGACGTTCTGGACGCAAAAGAGGAACAGCCTGTCTCTGCATATTTGAGCCCATTAAAGCCCTATTTGCATCATCGTGCTCCAAAAAAGGAATTAAAGATGTCGCTACAGAAATGACCTGCACTGGAGACAACTGAACATAATCAACTTGAGCAGGAGGAACTTTTTCGAAGTCCTGACGATATCGAACTGGAATCAGATCTGGCAGAATTTTCCCTTCATTATCTGTAGCAACATCACCTGGTGCGACCCTACATTCATCCTCTAGATCTGCAGATAAATAAATAGGATCTCCTTCTTTAATTAATCGACCATTTTCCACCTTCCAAAAAGGTGTTTCAATAAAACCATACTCATTTACTCTGGCATGAGTTGCAAGGGAATTGATAAGACCTGCATTAGGTCCCTCAGGTGTTTCGATTGGGCAAAGTCTTCCATAATGAGAAGGATGAATATCTCTAACTGCAAAACCTGCTCTTTCACGAGTCAAGCCTCCCGGACCCAACGCAGAGATACGTCTCTTGTGAGTTAACTCAGCCAATGGATTGGTTTGATCCATAAATTGACTTAATTGACTTGAACCAAAAAATTCTTTTATTGCTGCAACCAAAGGTTTTGGGTTTACCAATTGAGCTGGAGTAAGCGAATCTGTTTCACCTACTGTCATCCTCTCTTTGATTATTCTTTCAAGTCTGTTTAACCCTACTCGAACTTGATTTTGTAAAAGTTCTCCAACAGACCTTACTCTTCTATTTCCTAAATGATCAATATCATCCAAAGTAGCTCCGCCAACATCTAATTCTAAGTTAATTAGATAATCCAATGTAGAAAGAACATCTTCATGAGTAAGTGTTCTTACATTGTCGGGTATGGTTAAACGTAATTTTTTATTTATTTTATATCTACCGACTCTACCCAAGTCATATCGTTTAGGGTCAAAAAATCTTGTTTGAAGTAACTGTTGGCCACCACTCACAGATGGTGGTTCCCCAGGCCTTAATTTCTTATAAAGTTCCAGTAAAGCCTGGTCTTCAGAACTAATTCCTTCTTCATTAGCTGCATCAATTGACTTCTTATAAAATTCAGGATGACGTAATTTATCAATCACATCATTATCAGATAAACCCATTGCCCTCATTAGGACATGAGCATTAATTTTTCTCGTTTTATCTACACGAACATGTAATAAATCATTCTTATCGGTTTCAAATTTCAACCATGCGCCACGATTAGGAATAACACTTGCGTTGTAAGTTCTTCGTCCATTTTTATCTTGTTCATCTTTAAAATAAACTCCAGGACTTCTTACTATCTGGTTAACTATTACTCTTTCTGCACCATTTATTATGAAAGTACCTCTCTCTGTCATTAATGGAAGTTCGCCAATGAAAACTTCTTGTTCTTTAATCTCTCCAGTTTCTTTATTAACTAAGCGACAAGTAACATACATTTGAGATGCAAAAGTTGCATCTCTTCTTTTTGCCTCTTCAACATCATGCCTAGGACGCTTCAGTTTATATTCAGCACCGATAAAATGTAATTCAAGTTTTCCCGTGTAGTCAGTAATAGGAGAAAAATTATCTAATTCTTCTATCAAGCCTTTATCCAAAAACCACTTAAAACTTGATCTTTGCACCTCAACCAAATCAGGCAGATATGTAGCTGCTTTGGCTACCTGAATCGCGCTTCTGCTCATTCGAGACCTGCGTTTATGTTAAAAGGACAGGGGGGATGTCTCTCCTATTCTTTAAGTCAAAAATGATCTTTACCAAGCAAAAACACCAAGAAAAACCTTGAAAAGGCTGAGATCTTTAATGAATTTACTTAATCAACGAGCAATCTGACTAAAAGGATAAGAACTCAAAGGCTTAGCGTATATACAACACTAAGCAAGACAATAAATAACTCTACACTCAAATTAGATAATTAACTAGGGCAAATAAAGATATTTAAGGCAACCCAAACAATTTCCTTGCATTTTGAGTGCTATTAAGAGCTACCTCAGAAAAGCTTTCGCACCGAAGTTCCGCAATTTTTTCAACAACGAACTTCACGTAGGAGGGCTCATTCCTCTTCCCACGATGAGGAACAGGAGCCAAGAAAGGACTATCTGTTTCAACTAAAAACCTATCAGAAGGAACTTCCTTCGCACACTCATGAATATCTATTGCTTTTTTGAAAGTAACATTTCCACTAAAGCTTATAAAAAAATCTAAATCAAGAAACTTTTTCATATCTTGAACATTGCCGCTCCAGCAATGCATTACTCCTCTAGGGCAACATCCATCTTCAGTAAGTTGAGAAAAAACTTTTATCATTTCTTTTGCTGCATCTCTGCAATGAACAATTACTGGTAAATTCAATTGATATGCAAGGCTCAATTGTGGAATCAAAATTGCCAACTGATCGTTCAAATTAGTTGCTTTAAAAAGATCAAGGCCTAATTCTCCAATTGCGACAACTCGACTATCATCAATAGCAGCATTTTTTAAAACTTTAAGCGTATCTTCCTTCCAGTTAGTCACATCCAATGGATGAACTCCAACGGAATAACGCATTTCTTGGAATTGATCAGCCAATGATCTTATGGCTGGAATTTCAGATGGTTCTACACAAGCATGCAATAGAGCCTTAACACCAGTATTACGCCACCTTTCTGAGACTTCATCTCTATCTCCTTCAAAGTTAGAGAAAGCGATATGACAGTGACTATCAATAATTGAACTTTTGTTATCGCTCAAAGTACAGAAAAATTAGTCTTTCAATTAAGAATTCTAGATTATTAACTATTGCCAAACAACCTATTTCACAACTTTTTTAAGAGCAGCACTGAGTTTTGATTTCTGATTGGCTCCTGTATTTCTATGAAGTGCCCCTCTTTTAACAGCTTTATCAATTTTACTAAAGGCTGCATTAAAAGTCTTTTGAAGATCTTCTTTCGTATCTTCTCCAGGCTCTTTTTCAAAAATTCCACATGCAACTAAACATCGCTTTATCAAGGTGCGAACTGTTGACTTGTAACTTTTGTTTTGAAGGCGATTGCGTTCTGCAATTTGAATTCGCTTTTTGGCTGAGTTGTTATTTGCCACAGAGGCCTGGTGTTGAAATCTTATATTAATCCAGACTACCTCAAGACCATGAAGAAGATCTACATAAATCAAAATTAAGGAATAAGATAATCAAATTGAACCAATATCCAAAAAGTTCATGGAGCAAATAATCAATAAAGATGGGGTTAAAAAAACCTTCTCAAAAGAGGGGATTATTAAAATCACTGAGGATATCGAACGGGCTAAATCTGAACTTCAGAGAATTACTGATAGAACATCTGGATTCCTTCAAGATCAAGCTATCAAGGTAGTTCAAGAGATTCTTGAAAACGTACAATTGAGGGGGGATGATGCTCTTAAAGAATACACTTCACAATTTGATGGTTTTCTTCCAGAACCATTGCAAGTTTCATCAGATTCAATATTGAATGCCTGGGAACAAACTCCCAAAGGTTTACAAGATTCACTTTTATTAGCGAAAAAAAGAATTGAGCAATTTCATACTCTTCAAGTGCCAAAAAACATTTCATACAAAGGTATTCATGGTGAGTCAATAGGAAGAAGATGGAAGCCAGTCGAAAAAGCTGGGATATATGTACCTGGGGGAAGGGCGGCATATCCAAGTACTGTTCTTATGAACGCTATTCCTGCATATGTTGCTGGAGTTAAGCAAACAATCATGGTTTCTCCTGGGGATTCTCAAGGAGATATAAACCAAACAGTTCTAGCTGCAGCTCATATTGCTGGAATCAACAAGGTCTTTCGAATTGGAGGCGCACAAGCGATTGGTGCACTTGCCAATGGAACTGAATCAATCCCAAAAGTAGATGTTATTACTGGACCTGGAAATATTTATGTAACGCTGGCAAAGAAACATGTTTACGGAAAAGTAGGAATTGATTCTTTGGCTGGTCCAAGTGAGATTTTAATTATCGCTGATCAATCAGCGAAATTGGAACATATTGCTTCTGACATGTTGGCTCAATCTGAACATGATCCACTTGCTTCAGCAATATTACTAACTACTGATAAGGAATTAGCTGAGAGATTACCAAAAGAGATTGAACGTCAGTTAACAAATCATCCAAGATTTAAGATATGCAGTAAGTCCGTTGAAGACTGGGGTTTAATAGTTATTTGTGATAATTTAGAAACCTGCGTAAAATTAAGTGACGGTTTTGCCCCAGAACATCTTGAATTACTTGTAAAAGAACCAAGAAAATTATCAGAAAGCATCAATAACGCAGGGGCAATATTTTTAGGTTCTTGGAGTCCAGAAGCAATAGGGGACTATCTTGGTGGACCTAATCATACGCTGCCAACATCAGGCACTGCAAGGTTTGCAAGCGCTCTTGGAGTAGAAACATTTATGAAAAATACTTCACTTATAGATTTTTCAAAAGAAGCCTTTGATCATACGAAAAACGCTGTTATTAATTTAGCCGAAAGCGAAGGATTACATAGTCATGCCGAATCCATAAGAATTAGGGATTCTAAATCCTTTTGAGTGAATCAACCACAACAGCATCATCAATTATTCTCCCTACCAGAACCTCATCAGTAAGATTTACAAATAGTCCATTTTCAAGAACACCTGGAATATTGTTGATTTGTACTTCCAATGCCTGAGGCTGTTCAATACCATTCTCAAAAGTCAAGTCAATAATCAAATTACCTTGATCAGTAACCACTGGTCCTGCTTTTTTTTCTGCCATCCTCAAAGAACCTGTTCCACCCATCATCTCTAATGTTTTTTGAACTTGTTTCCAAGAAGAAGGAAGAACCTCTACTGGCAATTTGAAATCCAGGTTCAATTTTTGAACAATTTTTGATGAATCAACCACGACTATAAATTTTTCAGCCAAAGCAGCAACAAGTTTTTCCTGAACATGACAGGCTCCTCCTCCTTTAATTAATTGAAAACTTGGATCAACTTCATCTGCACCATCAATTGCTAAGTCGATTTTTGAAACTGCAGAAAGCGATTTTAATGGAATACCCAATTCACTTGCAAGCACTTCACCTTGAAAAGACGTTGTCACACCTACAACTTCCTGAATTTCTCCTGATTTAATTTTCTGGCCAAGAGCCTTGATCATCAAAGCTGCAGTTGAGCCTGAACCCAGTCCAAGAACCATGCCATCTTCAATTTGTTTAACCGCGGCTTCAGCTACCGCTAATTTCATTTTAGTTTGGAGATCCATTTACTTAAAATCTTTCAAATGACAGTAGCAAGATTTTCAGCTTATTCCTGGCAAAGCGGAAGGCTTTATAGAAAGATTGATTTCTTTATTATTGCGAAGGACTTCTAATTCAAAAGGCTTTCCAATTTGAGCCTCCTCAACTTGCATAAGTAAGGATTTCGGATCATTAATTTCATTCCCTTCCGCATTAATAACGAGATCCCCACGTCTTAACCCTGCTTCTTCAGCTGGGCTTTGAGGAATAACAGATTGAACAAGTGCTCCTGATCGCTCAGGTAAAAGAATCAATGCGTTTGGATCTTGATTATGTTCTTTGGCGATTCGTTCATTTAACAAAACCAACTGCGCTCCAAGATAGGGATGAATGACTTCACCATTAGCAAGTAATTGAGTTGTGACTTTTGAGGCAAGATTTATAGGAATTGCAAATCCTAGCCCTGCTCCAGGTCCTGATCTAACCAACGTATTTATTCCTATTACTTCTCCATTGGAATTTATTAAAGGCCCTCCTGAATTTCCAGGGTTAATCGCAGCATCTGTTTGGATTAAATCTAATCTTTTATCTGAAAAACCAAGACTATTTATATCTCTGTGAAGGCTGCTTACTATTCCCAGTGTAACAGTACTTTCAAGTCCGTAGGGTGTTCCAAGTGCTATTGCCCAATCCCCAACTTGGATCTCTTCTGAATCCCCCAACTTTGCACTTTCTAATCCATCAAAGCCCTTGACTTCAACCAAAGCTAAATCAGTTACCTGGTCAGTCCCAATAACTTTTCCCTCTAATTGATCTCCATTTTGGAAAGTTATAATTACTTGATCAACTCTTTCTACAACATGAGCATTGGTAAGTATCAATCCCGAACTATCAATAACGACTCCAGATCCTTGACCTCTTTCTTTTTTGGGGACAGTTCCCATCTCCCCCAAAAGATCTCTCAACAAAGGATCCAATAAATCAGATCCAAATTCATCTGTTTCAATATCCCTTTCTATATCAATCCTAACCACTGTGGGAGAGACCTCTTCAGCCACATTTGCTACAAAACTATGTTGATAACTTGCTTGATTATCTTCACTTGCTGAGATAGGTAATGTCCTAAGGAAAATACAGAAAGTAATAACAGCTAGAAAAACTATTTTACTCAAGCCTTTAAAAAATTGATTTTTTGAGCAATACATAATCGAGTAACACTGAACCAGATAAAAACAAAACAAAATCAAGTTTATTTTAGAGATAACCGAAACCTTTATCTAGTAAGATTTGTAAGCCTGACGGTACCTCCCTTTATTATAGGCAGGTCAAAACTCAACCGCTCGGGTCATTAGCCCGACATCGACACTGCCAATTGTCTAATCAAACCGTTACAGAATTGAGAGAAATTGCATCAAAGTCAGCAATTATCAATGGCTTTCATGTAACCGATTTTAAAATGTTTACTCATTTAAATCCTTTATCAATTCAAGTTAGTATTCGTCACCAAGAGTCTGACAAAAAAATCACTATTGAAGACTGTGCAATTCTCAGTGAATATATAGACGAAGCAATTCAAAACTCTTTTGTTCTTAATCAAGATTTTACCTTAGAGATCAGTAGCCAGGGAGTTGATGAAATCTTAACTGAAAACAGCGATTTTCAAATATTTAAAGGTTTCCCAATTGAAGTTACTTATCAGGATTTAAAAAAAAATGAACAACAAACAAATGGTTTGCTTCTAAAAAGGTCTGATAATGATCTACAAATAAATCAAAAGGGAAAAATCCAACGTATCCCGGTTGAAGATGTTATCCAAGTTCGACTTACAACACCTTCTGGTTAAAATCTAGATATCTATTATCTAATCCAATCATTCTCATCTCTATATCCCATCCTCGATGGCACTTGTTTTACTCCCAGGCTTAAATAACTTAATTGAAGACATCAGTGAGGAAAAAAAACTTCCATCACAAGTTGTCGAAGCTGCTTTAAGAGAAGCTTTATTAAAAGGTTATGAAAGATATCGAAGAACTCTTTACTTAGGTATTAGTGAAGATCCATTTGAAGACGATTACTTCAGCAACTTTGATGTTGGTCTTGATTTAGATGAAGAAGGTTACAGAGTTCTAGCGAGTAAAATTATTGTTGAAGAAGTTGAAAGTGATGATCATCAAATAGCAATTGCAGAGGTTATGCAAGTCGCTGATGACGCTCAAGTTGGAGACACTGTTGTTTTAGATGTGACCCCTGAAAAAGAAGATTTTGGAAGGATGGCTGCAGCAACGACCAAACAAGTGTTAGCTCAAAAGTTAAGAGACCAGCAGAGACGAATGATTCAAGAAGAATTTGCTGATCTGGAGGATCCAGTCTTAACCGCGAGAGTAATAAGATTTGAAAGGCAATCAGTAATAATGGCTGTTAGTTCAGGTCTAGGCAGACCCGAGGTAGAAGCTGAGCTTCCAAGAAGAGATCAACTTCCGAATGACAATTATCGTGCAAATGCAACTTTTAAAGTTTTTCTCAAAGAAGTTAGTGAAATACCGAGGCGAGGACCTCAACTTTTCGTAAGCAGGTCAAATGCTGGACTTGTTGTTTATCTTTTTGAGAATGAAGTACCTGAAATCCAAGAAGGTTCAGTTCGTATTGTCGCAGTTGCGCGAGAAGCTAATCCTCCCTCTAGAGCAGTTGGTCCAAGAACCAAAGTAGCAGTTGACAGTATTGAAAGAGAAGTAGACCCAGTTGGGGCATGTATAGGTGCTAGAGGAGCTCGAATTCAACAAGTAGTAAATGAACTGCGTGGAGAAAAAATAGATGTCATTCGCTGGTCTTCTGACCCTATTCAATACATTTGCAATTCATTAAGCCCTGCAAGAGTTGAAGTGGTTAGGCTTGTAGATCCAGAAGGGCAACATGCTCACGTATTAGTTCCCCCAGACCAACTTAGTCTCGCTATTGGTAGAGAGGGGCAGAACGTAAGGCTTGCTGCGAGACTAACTGGTTGGAAAATAGATATAAAAAATTCCCAAGAATATGATCAAGCTGCTGAAGATTCCGAAGTTGCGGAACTAATTTCGCAAAGAGAAGAAGAAGAGTCATTACAAAGAGAAGAAGAACAAAAACTAGAAGCTGAGCAAGCTGCCAGAGCTGAGGAAGATGCAAGATTAAGAGAGCTTTATCCTTTACCAGAAGATGAAGAAGAGTATCCTGACGATCAGTTGTCTGAAATTAATTCTGATGAAACAGAATTAATTTCTACTGAAAATGAAGTTGAAGCAGCTGATGAGCCCGAAATAAGCGAAAATGAAATAGTTTCTCAAGAGGAAGGAACCCGGTGAGTCAAAATCCCGTTCTGCGTCGATGCGTAGCTTGCAAAAAAGTTCTTAATCGCAAGTATCTTTTAAAAGTTACCAAAGACTTTCAGAATGGAGTAATTCTCTTAGATGGGATGGGTAGATCTGCTTATCTCTGTCCAACTGAATCATGTTTTGAAGAAGCTACTAAGAGAAAGCGACTTCAGAAAGCGTTGAGATGTGAGATTCAACCAAGCGTTTTCAAAATGCTCCAAAAACAACTTAATACCTGCAATGATTCAGATACTAAGGCATGATAATGGTTATAAATCAATTAACTCAACAACCAACTCCATAGAACAAGCACAACATTAATGACCAGCAGCGGCAAAATCAGGATTTATGAATTGTCCAAGGACTTAAGCCTTGACAATAAAGATGTGCTAAATGCAGCTCGGAAACTTGCTATTTCAGCAAAGAGCCATAGCAGTTCTATTAGCAATCTTGAAGCGAATCAAATTAAAGATTTTCTAAAAAAGAATTCGAACGTACAAACGGTTAAGAAGCCAAGTCAAACCCTAGAAAAAGAAATACTTTCTGTCAAAAAAGGGGCTATTAAAACTCAAAAAAGCCAAAAACCAGAAATCAATAAAAATCCCTCATCTTCGGTAGCCTCAGATAATTCAAAATCCCAATTAAATCTACCACCAAAACCAAAGCAGACTTTAGTTGATTCTAAGAAAACCACTCCTTCAAATAATTCTAAACTTATTCAAGATAAAATCACTTCTAAACCAATACCTGCTCCATCCCAACCGAATAAACCACTACCTCCTAAACCTAGAAAAGAAATAAAGCCAAAACTTCTTCCAGATCTCCAGGACAAAACTGAAAAAGTTCAAAAGATAAAAAATCAACAAACAAGCTCATCAAATAGTCCTATAAATAGAAGTCAATTAACTAATCGTCCTGAACCCAAGCGCCCATTAGCTCCTCCAAGTAGGCCTCAACAAAATATTCAAGATAAAAAACAACCGCTGAACAATAATCAGAAGCAAAAACCTAGAACTAATCCAATAAATGTTCAACAACAAAAAATTAACTCAATAAATCCTCAGAGATCAAAAAATCCAACAAAACAAAATCCATCTACAAGATCATTACAGCAGCCACCAAAAGGAAATACTCTTGAGCTTGTTGGTGCTCCCATCAGAAGAGAAAAACCTATTAATAAAGCTCAGACTAACGACATAACTAATAAACCAATATCACCTTCAAAGCCAGGTGTCCCTAAGCGACCAGGCACTCCTAACCGTCAATTATTATCAAATCGTCCTAATTCAAGCAACCGCTCTGGAGTTCCTCCTCGTCCAGGTTCTCCAAATCCAAATCGTCAAGGCTCTAATAGAGGAGGAGTTCCAAATAGACCAAATCAAAATCGTCCAGGATTCAATAATCGTACGGCAGCTCCAACTCGTCCTGGATCTCCAAACAGAGGAGTAGGTCAAAACAGACCCGGAGTTCCTAATAGGACTGCAGGATCTCCCACTCGCTCTAATGGCCGTCCTGGTGTTCCAAGTGGCATGAGGAAACCAGTTGCACCAAGTGAATTGATGCAACTACAGAAACCACAAGCCAGGCCAAGTGCGCCTCCAAAAAGAAGGGCTGATTCCGCAGCTAGTCCTAAAACAAAGAGAGAAAATTCAGAAGGAGCAAGACCACCAGTTAATAGGCCACAACCATCTGCTCCAAAGAAACCTGCCCATAGACCTGGAGGCACTACAGCACCAAGGAGAACAGGAAGGCCAGACTGGGACGATAGTGCAAAGCTTGATGCTTTAAGAAATAAGTCGCCGCAAAAACAACGTCAAAAAGTTCACATTATTGGAGAGAATGATGACGCTCTTACAACTGAGACAAGCGGGTTCGCAGGGGAACAACAAGCTGTAGTTCTCTCTGCTAGCTTAGCTAGACCTTCTAAACCTAAATCAGGGAAGAAAAATTCCGGTAAACCTTTAACCGCATTAAAGAAGCGTAAAAAAGAAACAACACGACAAAGACAACGAAGAAGGGCAATGGAATTAAGAGCGGCTAGAGAGGCAAAGCTTGTTAGGCCTGAAATGATAGTTGTTCCAGAGGATAATCTGACAGTTCAAGAACTTGCAGACATGTTGAGTGTTGAGAGTTCTGAAATAATAAAATCTCTATTTTTTAAAGGAATTACAGCTACTGTCACTCAATCTTTAGATCTAGCAACCATAGAAACTGTTGCTGATGAATTTGGTGTCCCTGTTCTTCAAGATGATGTTGAAGAAGCGGCGAAAAAGACTGGGGAAATGATTGAGGAGGGAGATTTAAAACACCTAATTAGACGTCCACCTGTCGTTACTGTGATGGGTCATGTTGACCATGGCAAAACATCCTTACTCGATGCTATTAGAAAAGCAAGAGTTGCAGCGGGAGAAGCTGGAGGTATTACTCAACATATTGGCGCTTATCAAATTGAAACTGAGCATGATGGTTCAACCAAGAAATTAACCTTTTTAGATACACCTGGGCATGAAGCCTTCACAGCTATGAGAGCTAGAGGAACCAGGGTTACTGATGTTGCGATTCTGGTTGTAGCAGCAGATGATGGAGTTAGGCCTCAAACCCTTGAGGCTATAAGTCATGCACGGGCTGCACAAGTTCCTATCGTCGTAGCGATTAATAAAATCGATAAAGAGGGCTCATCCGCAGACAGAGTTAAACAAGAATTATCTGAGCAAGATTTATTATCAGAAGAATGGGGTGGGGATGTAGTCATGGTTCCTGTAAGTGCTGTTAAAGGAGAAAATATAGACAAACTTCTGGAAATGATTTTGCTTGTCACTGAAGTTGAAGATCTGCAAGCAAATCCGAAGAGACTTGCGAAAGGTACTGTCATTGAAGCCCACCTAGATAAAGCGAAAGGGCCTGTTGCAACGTTACTTGTTCAAAACGGTACTCTGAAGTCGGGAGATGTATTAGCTGCTGGCCCAGTACTAGGAAAAGTACGAGCAATGGTTGATGAAAATGGAGCAAGGCTCAAAGAAGCAGGTCCTTCTTGTCCAGTAGAGGCACTTGGTTTTAACGAAGTACCTACTGCAGGTGACGAATTTGAAGTATATCCCGACGAAAAGGCTGCAAGATCTGTTGTAGGAGAACGTGCTACAGATGCTCGTGCTGCAAGACTTGCTCAGCAAATGGCCTCCAGAAGAGTATCCCTTTCTGCTATGTCTGGACAAGCCAGCGAGGGTGAGCTGAAAGAGCTCAATATTATTCTCAAAACTGATGTCCAGGGAAGTCTAGAGGCAATCCTAGGCTCTCTGGAACAGCTGCCAAAAGACGAAGTACAAGTAAGAGTTTTGCTATCAGCTCCTGGAGAAATAACTGAAACTGATGTTGACTTAGCTGCCGCCTCTGGTGCGGTAATTGTAGGATTTAATACATCAATGGCTTCTGGTGCTAAAAGAGCAGCTGATGCTAATAGCGTTGACGTAAGAGACTATGAGGTTATTTATAAGTTATTAGAAGATATTCAATTAGCCATGGAGGGACTTCTAGAACCGGAGATGATAGAAGAAAGCCTTGGGAATGCTGAGGTAAGAGCCATATTTTCAATTGGCAAAAGTGCAGTTGCAGGATGTTATGTCACAAATGGAAAAATACAACGAAATTGTAAGGTTAAAGTTAAAAGAGGAAAAGAAATTGTTTTTGAAGGAGATCTCGATTCACTAAAGAGAAATAAAGATGATGTTAAAGATGTATCAACAGGTTTCGAATGCGGAATAGGTTGTGATCGTTTTGCGAACTGGGAAGAGGGTGACCAAATAGAAGCCTTCAAGCTCGTCACACAAAGAAGAAAATTGACTAGTTAACTTACAAACGAAATATATTTATTAATTATATCTAGATCTCTAATCATCAGACTTTCTATTCCTGTCTTTAATAAGTAAAAAACCAAAAATTACCAAAGCAGTTGCCTGGATCCCAAAATCATTAATAGAAACAGTATCTCCTGTAAGGATTTTGCTAAACATAATAAAAAACCCCAAGGCAGCAGATCCAAAAAGAGCTATCCATACAGCTCTTCTTAGTCCCCGAAAAGGATTTTTAGACTCCTTCAAAAGGCGAGATTTTAAATTTGGATCCAAATTGGATTCAGGCTTATTAGGATTATTCAAAAACAAATCCAAAAGTGATAATTTAATTCTAATGCCGGTGTAGCTCAGGGGTAGAGCAACTGATTCGTAACCAGTAGGTCGGTGGTTCAATTCCACTCATCGGCATAAAGTTATTACATGGCTTTAAAGAGAATTTCCTTAGAGAAGAAGACCTATCGATAAAGCAATGAATCTAAAATTTTCTCTTTTATGAAACCTAGACAACTTCCGAAATAACTAAGGACATTCTCTTAGAGAATAACTGTGACTAATGATTCGAAGAAAAGCTTTTGGGTATTCTCTTCATAACGAAAGTGATCTTGATATGTTAGGGTCTTAGCGCTTTAAATGTATGTCATCGGTTTTTTCCCTTACAAATAAAGGTTATGACTTCTACTGCTCCAAATGAGAATATTAAGGATAATTTAAAAGAACAGATTTCTTGCAAATTAGTCTCAGAAATAATTCGTGAACGTATACAAGCAAACGGAGCCAGATTCCATGCAAATGATAATATTTCAGATTTCATTCAGCCAGGAGAACTAGAGACCCTTGAGAGAGAAGTTGCTACCAGAGTTAGAGATCTCCTCAAAACTTTATTGATTGATGTTGATAATGACCACAACACTCAAGAAACTGCAGAACGAGTTTCTAGAATGTATATCAATGAAGTATTCAAAGGCAGGTATCACCCTCAACCCAAAGTTACTAATTTTCCTAATGATAGAAATTTAGATGAGATTTATACACTTGGTCCAATAACTGTTAGATCAGCGTGTTCACACCACTTTGTTCCAATCCTTGGAGATTGCTGGATAGGGATCAAACCAGGAGAAAAAGTTATTGGGATTTCTAAGTTTGCAAGAGTAGCTGATTGGGTTTTTTCTAGACCACATATACAAGAAGAAGCAGTCATGATTCTTGCTGATGAAATAGAACGTTTATGCGAACCTAAAGGCCTAGCCATACTTGTTAAAGCTCAACATTATTGTATGAAATGGCGAGGGGTAAAAGAACCAGAAACCAGCATGATCAACTCCATTGTTAGGGGTGATTTTCGGCATGATGCAAGCTTGAAGCAAGAGTTCTTCGAACTTGTTAAGCAGCAATCAAATTTCGGTAAAAATTACTAGATCAACTAAAGGAAGAAGTATTAATTAAATTTAGAACCTTTGAAAAACTCTCCTAGAGAAAAGAGGGATCCAAAAGTGATGGTCGATAAGAAAGCAAAAATGGTTTTTTATCGCTCTTAACTGCAACAATTACATCCTCACCCGTATGCCAGATCCATTGTTGTTGAGGAGATCCACCTTCAATATCAACGTTTGTTCCAACTGGAGAACCAAAACGATACCTTAGTCCTGCTAACACTTCCGTCATGTTTTCGTTGTCGATTTCATAAGCAAGTTGTTTTAATCCATCCTTCTTTTCAATTCGGACTCTAAGAGCCTCTACAGGCAAACCACTTATTTGAAACTCTTTCACTTCAAACAGATTCTCATTTGTTTTTTCTCTGATCGGAATTAAAGATACACCAAGATGATTCTCTACGTTCACCAGATCCATTCCCCATTTTAAGTCTTCAACACATGCATAAACTGGTTGAGAAAAAACTTGAATGAGAAAACTAAAAACTACGATAATTATATATTTGTAAGCTTTAGTCATAATTAAGAATGAAATCTCTTTTAGGCTTGATAATAATAATCTAGATATGAAAAATCCTTTATTTAAACTCTTTATAAGATATATCTCGGAAATTGAGATTGCAATATTGATATTGTCTACTAAACAGCTGATTAAATACTGATACAAACATCTTATCAGAACTTGAAAGTAGTTTTTAGTAAAGCTCCATTAACATCTTCTTTACCATCTTTCTCTATAACAAAGACAGCGGGAGTAACTTTGATATTATCGCTCACTGCAAAATCATAAAAGACTTCCCAAGCTAAAGGGTCATCATAACCATCATCATCTCTATGAGTTTCGGCTGTCCCAATGCCAAAACCTAAATTATTTCCATCTATAAAGGCGTTATTCCACAAAAAACCAACCATCCAGGTAGTTCCTTCTTCCACTTTATTCATTGAAGTATCAGGACTATCTTCGTTGTCAGGATTTTTCCAACCCATTCCTGCACTTATACTATAGTCGTTTGCAAATTGATAGCTACCACTAACTCCGAAGGAAGAATAATCGTCAATATCAGGAGTACTATCGGTTTTTCCATTATCAGCCTGTGTGTATGCAGCTGCAATAGTAAATTTCTCATCAACCCATGCTAACTGAGTTGTTATATGATCCTTTCCTTCATCAGCTAAAAACCCAATAGATGAACTTGATGCATCTTCTGAAACAAAAAGTGCAGAAGCAACTATTTTTGCATTAGTCCAAGTAATGCCTGCACCAGCTCCCATCTTTTTTGAATAAGTATCGTTAGCACCTGCCTGATTTAGAACGAATAAGACGCCATCGCCTGGGTAAGTACTTGGCCATACTCCAAGTAAGTCATCTTGTCGAAGCTTGGGTCCAAAAGTTACTTGGATATCTTCTCCAACAGGGAATTGATAATAAGCCTTATGAAGTTCTAATGAATTATTACTACTAAAAGCAGTATCTAATCTTGACTCTCCCATCATTCCGAAAGGTTCCATCATGGCAAAATTGCCGATACGAACGGCAGTTTTAAGCATATCTTGACCAGTAAAACTAGTCATAAACATCAATTTTTTATCGTAATGAAAAACTGTTCCATCATTTTCCTTGGAAGCACCCATACCACCCATACCACCCATACCACCCATACCAGATTCGCTCAATCCATCAACTCCACCCAAAACAAAAGTCGTTTTACCCATAAACATTGTCGAGGGAAATGAATCACCCATATTCATATGACCACTTTGGTGATCATGATGATCTATATGAGAACCATGGTCTTCTCCGCCTGCTTCAACAACTGATGGGATCAGAAGTCCTAATGCAGCTGGGAAAAGGAGTAATTGAGAAAAAAGTTTCAAAGCAACAAAAAACAAAAAGCTAGCAGAACTATAAATACTAGTTAGATGGATAGAATTTATATTGACAGTCTCGTATAGTCGATGATTTGTGTGCCTTTTGTCACAAAAGCTGAATTATCTTAGGTGATTTCTCAGGTGCCATTGTTGTTACTAAATACTTATGAAAAATTAGGAGTAAATGAAAAACGGGATCCTCATGCACTCCTTTTTTTAATGTATTTATTGAAATCAATCATGACAAATTGTCCCTATTAGTTATTCTTGAGCTAGAAGAACTAGATAAAGCTAGCCAACCAAATGATCAATCTTAAATCTACTTTCTCCACAATTATTATTGCCATATCCTTTTCACTAATGGGATGCTCTGACAACTCTCAGAAAAGCGCTACTCCTGCACTTTTTGAAACAAAAGCAGAAGCCGAAAAAGCAGCAAAGGATTTCAATTGTACAGGAGCTCATAAAATGGATGACTACTGGATGCCTTGCAAAAGTCATGAAGAGACAGGAGAAAATAAATCCCATCATGGCAACCACCATCATCACTGATATTTTCAGGAAATGAAAACTCCAAATATCACCCATCAGAGCAATTCCGAAGGTTCTTCGCATTGCGGGAGTAAGCCAAAAAAAATTGCTTTTGGAATAGCTCCACTTGGATTCATATCCATTGGCATTGTTCCTATGGGAATTATTACTATTGGGATTGTTCCCATGGGAGTCGCTTCCATAGGCGTAGTAGCCATGGGAGTTGTAAATGCATCAATCGTAGGAATGGGAATATTTTCCGCGGGGATAACAACTATGGGTCTAAAGGTATGGAGTCCAGAGAATAAATCTATTCAGGAATCAATCAATCGCTCTAACTCTACGTCTTCAAAAAATATATATGCTTATCCAACTAAATCTGAAGCAGAAATCGAAGCCAAAAAGCTCGGTTGTATTGGTGTCCATAAAATGGGGACTTTATGGATGCCTTGCGCAACCCATATCAAAACGGACTAATCTTTAAGCTATAAATAATTTACTTTTTTTTGTATTAACTAATTAGGAATAAATCTAAAGTAAAGACAAACTTATTGACCTTTTCAATCCAACTTTGGTTTCATTATCGTTTAATTACTTATATAGATTATCTAAGAATAAATATCTTCAACTAGCGTTGATCCCTTCTCACAAATTTGTTGCTGTGAGGGGAAATCCTTAACTGAACAACAACACTGACCTTTATCTGAATTATTTATCCAATTAATTATCCCTGTTCGAATTGGTTGAGGACATATTTCTCCCGCTTTAAGGTGATTAATTTCATCGCTTGTTAAAGGGTCGCCATGTTCAAAAAAAAGAGATTCTTTAAGCCTGAAAGAACATGTCTCATCCCATTGATCAAAACAGTTAATGTGATTTATAAAATCATTCCAAGCTTCTTTTATTGATTTATACCCCTTCCTTTTTAACTCTTTTTTAAACACAGCCTTAATAAATTCATTAAAATTTTCTAGTTCTCTAGATGTAAAAGATGGAGTTTTTTGATCTTTAAGAACTGGCAATTCAATCTTTTCCTCTATTGATTGAAGTCTTTTTTCAATCAATAGGAATCGTGACTCAATTGTATTAACAGGTAGATTCTCTATTTGGTTAATAAAACAATCAGATACAAAACTAACCAATGACTTCCCTGAAATTCGGGCGCTCTCCTTAATCTTCTTTAAGAGTTTTGGGTCAATACTTACATTGAGTTGAGTTCTCTTCATGAGTTAATCAATGAAAGGGTGGAAAATATCCAATTAACTAATATTTTATTGAATTCAAAACCATATCGTTAGGATTTTCAGATTTCTTGATCTTTAAGAACCTATCTCTTTTCATCCATCCAGAAAATACCTCTTACAAGCAATAAGAGTAAAAATAAATCTATCTATTGCTTGGTAGCAAAATCAATGAAATCACACAAAGAACACTAATCAAAGGTCCAGGAGGCAAATTCAAAATCATAGCCAGCGAAAAACCTATCAGAGATAAAATTAATCCAAATATGGAAGATCGAGCCATCGCTATCCATAGAGATCTTGCTTTCTGTAACCCCCACAAAGTTGGAGTTGAAAGTAAAGCAATAACGAGAATGACTCCCACTGCAGACATTGAGCTCACTATGACAAGTGCCGTAGTAAAACCAAGCGCCAAATTTAAAAAAGATACATTAACTCCACTTGAAGCAGCTCCTTCTGGATCTAGACCAATATGTACAAGCTTGTCGTAACCAAAAAGCATCAAGCAAATAAATACCGAGAAAGCGATCAATGTTCTTATCAGATCACTCAAATTTGCAGTTAATAAATCTCCAAATAAAACAGCTTCCAAATCAATCCTGATCCCCAGTAGAGGTATAAGCAAAACACCGAGTCCCATCGAACCAGCAAGAATTGTATTCATTACGGCTTCATAATTTTGATTTTTTTTATTGGTCAAGCTTTCGGCTGCAATAGCTCCTACCAATCCGCTCATGACTCCACCAATAGAAGGATCCATACCAAGCGCCATAGCCAAAGCAAGACCTGGCAGAACACAATGCGAAATTAAATTAACTTGAAGAAGCCTTTTATGAGTGATCAATACAGTTCCCATAGCAGGGCAAAGTATTCCTGAAAAGGAAGTTATCAAAAGAGGAATTATCCACCAATTTGTATAAAAAAAAGACATTAAGCCAATGATTCAGTATGGTCAGTAAGAGAGATCCAGCGAAGATCTTGCTAATGAGTACAAGCAAGCCTGAAATCACTAAAAGACAAGAACAACTGCTCAATGAACTTAAGAGATGTACTGATGAATTGAGTGGTCAGGAACTGCATAGGCAACTTCATAATGGTGAAAAGACAATGGGACTGACGACGGTCTATCGAAACCTACAAATACTAGTAAAGCAAGGTTTGATTCGTTCGAGACATCTTCCCAACGGTGAGGTTCTTTATGCTCCAGTTGAAAGAGATATTCATCATTTAACTTGCGTAAGCTGTGGTGAAACCAAACGCTTGAAGGGATGTCCGGTCCAAGCAATGGATCTGTCGAAAAAGACTTCTAAAAACTTTGAGCTTTTGTTTCATACTCTTGAGTACTTTGGTCTCTGCCAAAATTGTTCTCAGCAATTTAATGCTGGATAAGATTATTTGAATATGAATCAAACCTATAACTTCCACCTCAAATAATTAATTGAACTAAGTTTTTCTTGAACTTCCTGAGGTCTGCCAGAAGCTAAAATAATTTTATCTAAAGCAACAACCTTGTCATAGGCATTTAAAGACGTTCCCCAGTCGTGACTACTAACAAAAACCGTGAATCCCGAATCCGCTAGCTGACGAATGATTAGCAGGAAATCTTCTTTTGCCGGAGGATCGAAGGCGGAGCAAGGTTCATCAAGAAGAAAAATTTTAGCTGGATTCATTAAAGTTTTTGCAAGTAGTGCTCTTTGTTGCTGTCCACCAGACAAAGCATCAAGTCTTCTTTTTGCTAAATGAGATATTCCAACACGTTGAAGAGCAGCCTCTAACTCACAACAAGTTGATTTCGAATGATTAACTCGACCTAATGAAACTAATCCTTGAACTGTGATAGGAAAATGCCAATTCAACTTTCCTCGTTGAGGCATTAAAGCGACTTGAGATCGATTATTAATTAATGGTTTCCCTCCAACAGTTATTTCTCCTTGATCTGGTTTGCTGTTCCCTTGAAGCAAACTTAATAATGTGGACTTTCCAGCACCATTGGGACCAACAAGAGCAGTCAAAGTACCTGGCTCAAGCTTAAGAGAAACCTTACTTAAAGCAGGTTTGATTTTACTGGAATAGGAATATGTCACATTTTCAGCAATCAAACAAGACATCAATTAGAGGATTTGCTGACAAGAAACATAATATACTTGCCAATCTCAAATGAAAATGATTATCGTTTTCTGGATACGTTAATTTTCGATTAAATGTCAAAATTGTTCAATCAACACATCAAGAGTAAATCAATATTCAATAAAACAGTTCTTAAGAGCTCTTTTCTTGCTGGAGCATTTTTATTTTCGGGAATTAATCAGAGTGCACAGGCAAATTCAAAACCAATTGTTGCTGTAGAGCCATTAGTCTGCGATGTCGTTTCTGCGATTGCACCTCCCTCAACGCCCGTAACCTGCTTAATTGACAGAAAACAAGATGTTCATGATGTCAAGATCACTCCAAGACAGGCTCAAACACTAAAAAGTGCAAACCAAGTATTTACTCTTGGTTCAGAGATGACCCCTGCAATCAAAAAATGGTTAGATAATCCCTTAACTGTTGTTGTGGGCGTAAGTGCAATAGAAATAGACGATCATCATGACGATCACTCAGCTACTAAGGATGATGACCACGATGATCATTCAGCTGCTAAACATGACGATCATGATGACCACGATGATCATGGAGACAGCCATGGAGAAGGGGCTTTTGAATGGGCTGGAGTTTTTGATCTTTCAGCAGGAACATACAAATGGTCTTTCGCCAAAGTCGATGGAGACTATGCTGATCCTGCAATGAAAATGGTTATCCTCAACTCTGGTGATATTGAAGCATCAGAAGAGCTTGCTAAAGAATTATTAGGATCTAAGAATTCAGAAACCAAACGTAATGATGACAAACTTGTTGCGCAGGAAAAAGCATATTTTCTTTCATTTAATGAGAAGAAAGACATCACAACATTTACTGTAGAAATCAAAAAAGCCGGTAAATATACATTCTTTACTGAGCATATGCCGTTTGAGTTTGAAGCTGACGAACATTTCTTTAAAGACATATCAGGCGACGATGTTGAACCGATAGCTCAAGTCCCAGATGAAGGCGATCATCATCATCACCATGATCATGGCGGGTTAGATCCTCACATCTGGCATGATCCACATAACATCATCAAGATGGGAAATGTAATCTCTAAAAATATCAACAAGAAAATTTCCTTCTTTGACAGAGAAACTAAAAAAGTTTTAAAAGAAAGAACTCAATCTGTTAATTCCATTTTGGAAAATCTAGACTTATGGACTCAAAAACAAGTTGCCACAATTCCTACTGATCGAAGGACAATTGTTTCTAAGCACAAAGCACTCGAATATTACGGAGATGCATTTGGCTTGAAGACTTTGAGTCTATTAGATTTCCTTGGTGATTCTTCCAGCCTTAGACCGGAGACTATTTCAACAATAATAGCTGAGCTCAAAGAAGAAAACGTGAAAGTTTTATTCGCTGAGCAAAAGCCTCCTTCAAAACTATTGAAAAACTTGAGCAGACAAACTTCCACCCCTATCGCAAGGAATCCAATCTATGTTGATGGTCTAATGCTAGAAGGGAATACTGTCTCGGTCGCCGTACACAACACATGCACAATTGTTGATTCACTTGGTGGAGAATGTGATAAAAAGGAGGGTGAAAAACTTGAAAGTGAATGGAATTTTTTAACCAAGCCTTAACTATTCAAGGCTTAATCCTGTCTACCTTGAGAGCTAGACAGGATTAAATTTAAAGTGTTGACTAACAAAGGATTTAAAGCTTACAAAAAGTATTGGGAGGATCAAGCCTCTTTCATGGATAAAGCACCTTGGCATAAAGATAAGATCTTAAAACTGACTTTATCAACTGATTACGGTGATAATCTAAAAGAACTTCAATTTTCAACTCACTCACTTAAAGAAGAGAATGGGAAACCTACATTAAGAGTACAAGTTCCATACAATTACAATGAACTTGATGACTTCGAATTCAAATCACTAGAACTATTAGGTGTCAATAAGAATTGGCTCACTGATATTTGTTTTGACAAGTCCCATTGTTCACATAGTTAATTAGAGACAATGAGCACCAAACAAAAAGTACCCGTAACCATCCTGACCGGATTCCTAGGATCTGGAAAAACAACTCTACTTAATCGAATCCTGAGCGAAGAGCATGGTAAAAAAATAGCTGTTATTGAAAATGAATATGGTGAAGTTGGCATTGATCAGGGATTAGTAATCAATGCTGACGAAGAGGTTTTCGAGATGTCTAATGGTTGCATCTGCTGCACCGTTCGGGGAGATCTTATTCGTGTACTTGGAAACCTGATGAAGAGGCGAGACAAATTTGACTATGTCTTAGTCGAAACTACTGGCCTTGCTGATCCTGGTCCCGTAGCTCAAACATTCTTTATGGATGATGAAATTCGAGATGAATTCTCACTTGATGGCATAGTCACACTTGTGGATGCAGCCCATATAGAGCAACAACTTGGTCGAAATGATGAGAGTTCAGAACAAGTTGCCTTCGCAGACGTCCTTGTCCTAAATAAAACTGATTTAGTTACAGATGAATCACTTGATAAGTTGGAGTCACGGCTACGTGATATGAATCGTATGGCTCGTGTGATACGCAGTAAGCAAGCAGACGTCTCAATTGATACTGTGCTTAATCTAAGTGCGTTTGATCTAGATCAAGTACTTAAGCGTCGCCCTACTTTTCTTGAACCAGAGTATCCATTTGAGTGGACAGGTGTATTTTCACTGGAGAAAGGTTGCCATGAACTTACGCTCGAAGAAGGTCCAGACCCTACCATGTCTCTTGTCCTGTTATCAGACCAAGGTAAGGATGAGACATCTCTCAATACAGGCGCTGAATCATGCGTGAGACTCTACGCAGAACAAGAACAACCTTTAAATCCAGGCGACATAATCCCCGTTGGGAAGCATGTGAGCCTTCAACTTCAATCCAAAGGTACTAAGTCCTTCCTTATAGAAGTTGACAAGACAAGGGATATAGGTCTATTCACTCAACATACAGCCGAGGAATTCAATTTAAAAATAACTAAAGTAAAAACCTCAACTACTGACGAAATAACTAATAATAAGAAAATCTCTATGATTTCTCCGATAGCTGAGCGAACATGGGTAGCAGAACACGAACACAATGACGAAGTGGGATCATTTGCTATCGAGCGGATAGGTGATGTAGATCCGGAAAGACTCAATAGATGGCTAAGTCGACTCCTATCAGAAAAAGGGGTGGATATATTCCGCACGAAAGGATTTATTAGTTATGCGGGTGAATCTCGGCGAATAGTTTTCCAAGGAGTGCATATGCTCTTCACCGCTCAACCTGATAAGGAATGGGGCAATGAACCTCGCCGCAACCAACTCGTCTTTATCGGTAAAAATCTTGATGAAGCGGAAATGAGTAGAGAGTTTGACAAATGTCTGGTATAGAAGCATTTAGTCCGAAGGGAATGCTTCATGAAGGTTGGTCTAGTCAAGTTGACGACTACGCGATTGTCTGCGGCTGGGCACTACAAGGTAAAACTTTTTTAGTAGGTGATGTTGCTGGTGGGCTTTATGCATTTGAGGGGAAAACTGGAAAGCTCATTTGGCAAGTAAAAGACATTCATAAAGGTGGCTTACTAGCAATGTCTATTCATCCAAATGGAAATACTTTTGCAACTGCTGGCCAGGATGGACATGTGTATATATGGGAAAGCCAAGAGGGTAAGTCAACTAAAAATTTGGAACTTGGGAAAGGATGGGTTGAGCACATCAAGTGGTCTTCAGACGGAAAATTTTTAGCAGTAGTTTTTACTAAATACGTCTATGTTTTTGATGAAAAAGGTCAAGAGCAATGGAGATCAGAGGAGCATCCCAGTACTGTCAGCGCGATTGCTTGGTCTAATTCCAATGAATTAGCAACAGCATGCTATGGCCAGGTAACTTTTTTTGATGTAGTTAGCGACAAGCTCAATCAAAAGTTGGAATGGAGAGGTTCACTTGTCTCTATGGTGCTTAGTCCCGATGGAGACATAGTGGCATGCGGCAGTCAGGATAATTCTGTTCATTTCTGGCGTCGTTCAACCGATCAAGATTCAGAGATGACAGGCTATCCAGGCAAACCAAGCCACCTAGCTTTTGATCAAACTGGCACAGTTCTTGCTACCGGGGGTAGTGATCGAGTGACAGTTTGGAGTTTTCAAGGCGATGGTCCTGAGGGCACGGTGCCAGGAGAGTTAATGCTTCATACGGAACCAATTTCTTGCCTTGCTTTCTCACATAGTGGAATGCTTCTAGCTTCTGGTGCCAGAGATGGTTCGGTGTTTTCTTGGTTTCTCGACAAAGATGGTCAGGGTGATCCAGTTGGTGGTGCATTTGCAGGTAACCATGTAAGCCAAATAGCTTGGCATCCTGATGACAGTGCCTTGGCTGCAATAAATGCAAACGGAGGAATTACGGTTTGGGAGTTTAAGGTTCGGACAAAAATGGCACCTCAAGGATTCTAATAAAGTCAAAATCTCTTACTTCCAATAGATACTCGAGAACTCCTCGATTGCTATTGGCTAGAAAAGTAAAAGTTCAACAAGAGGAGTTTTTACTGATGTATAAATATTCCACATAACTTATATATGGTTATATCCCACCTGAGGACTCAATGAAAAAAACAATTCTTTGGCTTCAAGAATTACTCATTTCAATGGGGAATGCTCTATTTCATCCTTATAAAGATAATTCACCTCCAAGTTTTGAGGCACAGCCTTTCAGCGATGACCCGTATAAAAACCGAGGAATTGCGTAAGTTAAGGTCAAAATTGTTTTAAAGTTCAAAGAGGGGTTCAAGTGCATCTCTTTTTTATTAGCTATTTACGACAAGAATAAGTAACGAACGAACCATAAAAAATTAGAGAATGTGCTTTAATGGTCTTATGAATACACCGATCAAGAAGAAGTTCAGCACTAGCAATCCTGGCGTTAACTTACAAAAAGCGGCCAACAAAAAACCTACTTGGCATTTCGAAGTAGAAGGTAGCGGTCAAAGAAAGAGATATTTAAGATCTCTAAAAGAAAAAACTGCAGCTTAATTTACAGCCTTTAATTAAAACAACTTCATTTAAATCAACCTAGCTAATTACCAGCTAAGAAAAAGGAAAGTCCATCTAACATTTGTATTGAATGGTACTTTCAAGCGTTTGAAATTATCCAGAGATCAGAAAACCTTGAAAAAAAATTCTATGAATTTGATAGCTAGTTATAGAAATAAAGGTTTTGAATCTGTTGCTGATGGTGTGATGTCGTTTTTTGATCGTCGCACGGACTTACATCGCAATGGAATCGCCTTCAGTAATGGGTCAAATAATGATTCAGATCCTTCAAAAATTTCTACTGATATCAGCCTTGTAGCAATAGATCGAACTGATCCAGAGTCATTTGCTTTATCTGAAGTAATAGTAAGGGGAGTCAATGCTGGTCTTCAAAAATACCTACAAGAGCGACCACTTTTTAGAGAATGCGCTCCTGAACAATCCCTATTTGTTAATCCCATTTTCAACCTACAACGTTATGCTCCTGGTGAGGGGTTTAAGAAATGGCACTGTGACTGGACTGTTAGCGAAGAAGCGACCGAACCAGTTCACCGAGTCTTAGCATGGATTCTTTATTGCAATGATATTGATTCAGGAGGAACAGAATTCCACTGGCAGGAATATCATGAGAAAGCTGAACGTGGAAAACTAGTTATTTTTCCCGCTGGGCTTACACATATTCATAGAGGCCGAGTCAATAAAACTCATCCAAAAACTATTGCGACCGGATGGATAAATGCTGGTTCGAGAGATTCCTATATTTCTAGATTGGCTCGCGAGTAAATTACTAATTACTTATTTTATTCATTTTATAAGATCTCTCATAGTGCAAATCCAATCTGTTTGCCTCCAATTCGATAATTAATCACGAGCTCAGATCTAGATTGATAATAATTTTTGAAGAAACCTCAACAGGTTGGGAGTGTATTGTGTATCATCGTATGACGTTCAGCTCAATTTGAGTCGCAGTTAGATTCAAGCCATGGAACGGGGACTTGAACAATGAAATCACTTCAATGGCTGAGCTAACTTACAGAGGACTCAAGTACACTCAAAATAAATCCGCCAAGGGGTCACAAGATGTGCACTTGCAATATTGTGGTCATGAAATTATGAGTAAAAGAATCCATGAAGCAATGAAAGCTGAGATGGGTTAGCTAAAAAAGCAAAAGACATATTCCTAATGAAAGTATAAAAAGTATAATTTTTATTTATACTTTATTAATTTATTATTTTTAAAAATAAATAGTCAAATTTATTTAATTATTTTGAATCAACAAATACAGATTTAACTTATAGATTCCTTTAGTTATATATTTTTTAACTTTCAACATGCAATATGAGCCAGGAACAATCGATTGTCATGTCTTTTTAGAATGCAAAGAGCAAATAGAGAAGATGCTACTGAGATTACACAAAGTAGAAAATACTGAGCATATTTGTGGCCAACTTCAATCTATCTATCAACAAATAGAAGGTATGCACGAATTGAAAAAAGTTAAGCGGAAAAAAATTCTTTCTAATCAATAATTAGAAATTAAATTAATTTAATTTCTAATTATTGATAGATTTTTAATTATGTATCAATTAAGTCTTAACTTGTTCAACTAAATTAACTATAACTGTTATATCAGAAAACCCGTTCCAAAGTTTTCTGTAGGGAGGTCAGCACAACTGGGAAGGGTTTTGACCTCCCTCCCCAATCTTAAATTATAGATTGTTTACATTAAAAAATTTTCTAATTAAGTCCTATTTGCAAAGTTCCCCAAAGATCAAAAGCTCCAAATAAAAAAGCTATAAAAACCAAGTCCCATGCCTTCTGCTTTATAGCCCACGGTGCAAAAAAGACCTCACCAATCCCATGAAGAGCTGCTCCTACTCCTAAATGATCTAAAACCAAAAGACCATGAGATATTAGAAATAATCCGCTAGCAAAATATCTAAAAAGTGTATCGTAAGTTATGAGTTTAATTTTTTTTTATGTTCGAAAATGTTATAGCTGTTGCAGGTATAGATTTGAAAGTTTTAACCATTGCATTAACCAAAAGTTTTTTATCTTTAATGCTTGATTTAGCCATAGCTAGTAGAATTATGTATAGTTTAACTTATTAATATTTTTTAGAATCTTATGTATCATTAATTGCTTTGTGAGCTAAAGAAAATAAAGTATATTTAATTCTTTTTAGTATATTTAAACACTTTTCCTCTTTCTTTAATATAATTAATTCCCTAAAAGTGAATTAATTAATACAGTGATAAATATTGATTCTAGTAATGTCTGAAACAAATAAAAATTTTTGATGGAACTCAAATTTGTACCCATTAATGTTTTTAGAGAGACTCCAGCAGTAACTTTTTTAGATGCTAGTGTTAAAGCTTCAAATGGTAGTGATATTGTTATTCATAGAGGAGGAGCGACTTCACCTCCCGATTTAAATGGCTTTGAGCAATATTATGTGCACCATCATCAAATAGATAATAATCTTGTGCTTGAGGGAGATAGAACTTTCACACTTTTAAATCCTCTTTGGGATGAGCCTCATCACATTGTTTATCTTCACAGATTCATGGGTGCACTTAAAATCCCTATCGGTACATTTCATAGATCAATATCTGGGAAACATGGAAGTATTGTTATAAACCAGGCAATTAGAGATGAACAATTTGAACCAAGTAACGAATTTAATCCCATAAGTATTGAAAATAGAAGTGATCTGGAAAAAGCAAAAGCAATAGAGCCTATTATTTGGTTATGGAAAGATGGAAAAATCCAGAGAATAAAAGATTCAATGTTTCTAAAAGTAGCTTAACTAGAAGAAGCTTCTAATAAAGTTATATTGATTTAAGATGTTAGAGTTTAAGAGATATTTATCTTAGATACTATTTCCAGTAATAGAACAAATATTACGCCTGACATAGCAATTCTTCCATGAACTATCTCGGTTCTGCTTAGTCTTTTAAAAGACATGTACTTAAAACAAGTTGACCTGTTTATAACAAACCAAATAAATAGAACAAGTATTAAAAAATGCATTTTAATGTTAATTAAATTAATTACTTTTATCCATAACAAATAAAAGTTACTGTCCAAAAGATCTTGTATCTGTTACTACAGACTTAAAATAGTATGATAAATATTTATTAAAAAAGATTTATCAATAAATGAGTCCGCTCTTTAAATGCCTTGGCTGTGGACAAAATATCGAAAGGTCAACAAAGACTTTTTGGAAAAAGAAAGGTCATATTCTTTGCTCTACTTGCCAGGACAAAATAGATAGAGAAACTGCTTTTACTCAAACAAAACAAACTTAAACACTAAGGAATTTCTCTACTACAGATTTACTTAATTCACTCGTTGAGCCATTAGCAACTATTCCTCCGCGTTGCATTGCATAATATCGATCTGCTTGCCTCACAAAATGAAGATGTTGCTCGACCAATAAAACTCCAACACCAGTCTGACTAATGATCCTTTTAACTGCTGACTCAATATCTTGAACGATATTAGGTTGTATTCCTTCGGTTGGTTCATCAAGTAAAAGCAACTTTGGTTTTCCAAGTAATGCTCGCGCAATTGCAAGTTGTTGCTGTTGTCCTCCACTTAAGTCTCCTCCTTTTCGAGCTAGAAATTGTTTTAAAACAGGAAAAAGTTCATATACAAGCTTATCAATCTTTTTATTCTTTGCTAATCCTCCAGGCAAAGCTTCCAATCCAAGTTGAAGATTTTCTTCTACGGTTAGATAAGGTATTATTTCTCTTCCTTGAGGAACATATGCAATTCCAGAACGTGCTCTTTGATGAGGGGGCTTTCTATTTACTAAATCTCCATTAAAAATAATCTCTCCACACCTTGGTGTTAGTAAACCTATTAAAGATTTAAGCAAAGTTGTTTTACCTACTCCATTTCGACCAATAAGACATATCATCTCACCTTGATTGATATTCATATCAACATCTCGAAGAATATGACTCTCGCCATAGTAGGTATTCAAGCCTTTTATCTGAAGCATAGTCATTCTTCCTCCTCCTCAGGTTTTCCTAGATAAACCTCTATGACTAAAGGATCTTTTTGTATGTCGCTCATAGATCCCTCTTTCAAAACATGACCTTGATGTAAAACACTAACAGGGCAATCAAGTCTACGAATAAATTCCATATCATGATCAATAACTAATACAGTATGATCGCCAGCTAAAGATTTAAGGAGATCAGCAGTTAGATCTGTTTCTTCATCAGTCAAGCCAGCCACAGGTTCATCAACAAGTAAAAGATCAGGGTCTTGACCAACTAACATCGCTATCTCAAGCCATTGTTTTTGACCATGAGAAAGCGCTCCAGCCCTGATATTGGCTTTTGATTGAAGGTTGACAATGCTCATCAAATGTTGAATTTGATCTAAATGTTGAACCTTCAAACTATTAATTAATAATGAAAAAGGTGTTTTAGGTCTGCTAATTGACAGAGCTAAATTTTCTTGTACAGATAAATTCTCAAATATCCTAGGACTTTGAAATTTCCTTCCAATCCCTTTACGCGCGATACGAAACTCTTTTTGACCAATCAACGATTTTTCTTTAAAAATCACATCACCCTTTGTCGGTGCTACTTTACCAGTAATTACATCCAAAAATGTAGTTTTACCTGCTCCATTGGGACCAATAACTGCTCTAAGATCTCCGTTATTCAAAACCAGATTAAGATCTCTGAGTGCAAGAAATCCTTCAAAATTAACTGAAATTTGTTTTAGCTCTAGCAATGGATAATTCATGATTTCACCTCACCTTGTTCATTGACTTCAAGACTTGGATATGTCTCTAGTTTTTTATTAATCCCAATTAAAAAAAGTAATTTCTTTAGACCGCCTTTTCTGATCCATCCTAGAACCCCTTCTGGAAGAGCTGTTACAACAAGAATAAATAATCCACCTTGAATAAACATCCAGCTTGCTGGTAATGCTTCACTCACCAAACTTTTTGCATAATTAATTAAAACAGCTCCAAGGATTGCACCTAATAAAGTTCCTCTACCACCCACTGCAACCCAAATGACCATTTCTATAGAGAAAGGTACCGTCATAAATTGAGGAGAAACTATTCCGGATTGAACTGTATACAAAGCTCCTGAAATTCCAGCTAATCCTCCTGCTATTGAAAAAATTATTGTTTTAAACATTACTGGATTATATCCAGTGAAGCGAACTCGAGCTTCATCGTCTCTAATTCCAATAAGGATATTTCCAAATCTATCCCGAACAATCCATCGCGCAAAAAACCATGCAAGTATTACGAGAATAGCTGATATCCAAAAAAACCATCTTTGCATTATTTCTGAACCTACCATTTGTCCAAAAAGTTGAGTCACGTCTGTTTTTAAACCATTTGTTCCATTAATCAATTTCTGTTGCCCATTAAAAAAATTGAAGAAAACCAAAAGAGCCGCCTGTGTAAGAATTGAAAAATAAACACCTTTAATTCTATTTCTAAAAACTAAATACCCAAGAAGACCAGCAATTATTGCCGGTAACAACCAAATGGAAATAAGAGTAAAAATTGAGCTTTTAAAAGGTTCCCAGAAAAATGGAAGTTTTTCGACTCCATATAAACCAAAAAACTCGGGAATTCCATTTGGAAATTCTCCTGCACTATTGAGTTGGAGGAACATCGCAGCACAATATCCACCAAGAGCAAAGAAAATTCCTTGACCTAAGCTCAACATCCCAGTGAATCCCCAAATCAAATCAACCCCAAGAGCTACTATTGCAAGAGATAAATATCTTCCTAAGAGATTCAATCTAAAAACAGGAAGTAGTGAGGGTGCAGCAATAATTAAGGCAATAATTAACACCCAAATAGTTAAGTTAATCCAACTTTTTTTTGTAGAAAAAATACTCATAAATCAAGACTCCACCATTCTTCCTTTTTGAGGAAACATCCCAGTTGGTCTGAATTGAAGGAATATAACGATTAGAGCAAATATCATTACTCTAGCCATGCTTGTTGTCGCAAAAAAATCTATTGTTGAATAAATAGGGGATGGCATGTCTGGCCAAATGGTCAGAAGTCTTCCTGCTCCTATCAAATCGGTCATTATTCCAATAGAGAAAGAAGCAAGGATTGTTCCTAACAAATTGCCCACTCCACCAAGAACAACAACCATAAAACATCCCACGATGTAATTTCCACCAACATTTGGTCCCACAGAGCCAAGAAGTGAAACCGCTACTCCTGCAACACCAGCCAACCCAGATCCAATTCCAAAAGTAATAATATCTACTGTTTCTGTTGATATACCTAAACAATCACTCATAGGTCTATTTTGAGTTACTGCTCTAATTCTTATTCCCCAAGCTGTTTTATCAAGAAAGAAAATAACTACTAAAACAGATATTAAGGTAATAAGGATTATTAAAAGACGAGTTTTAGGAAAAGTAATCCCAACAAAATCAATTCCACCTCTCATCCAAGAAGGAGCTGTAACATCAACATTCCTTGCACTAGCGCGACTAAGTTTGCTTACTAAAGAAGATAAAATACCTCCTGTTGCTACACCTAATAAAGCTGAGAATCCCCAAATCGATGCTCTTATTAATTTACCTTTTGCACCAGAAAGTAAGTCATCAGAAATAAATAATGGTGAAAACAATCCAAAGAAAAGTGCTATTACCAAACCACTTGCATAGGCCAGCGGAACACTTCTAACAAACTGTTGAAGGATTAGGCTAACTCCCCATGTAGCTAAAAGTGTTTCAAGAGGACTTCCATAGAGACGTCTAATAACTGTTCGTTCTAAAAGAATCCCAACTGTTCCACTAACCAAAAAAGCAATCCCAATTGCAACTATGACATACGAATCATAAAAGGGTTTTAAGAAAGAAACTTGTTTAAAAATTAATTGGGTTATGTATGTTGAATAAGCACCAAGCATCATCAATTCACCATGAGCAAGATTGATGACACCCATCAAACCGAAGACAATTGCTAGTCCCAGCGCTGCGACAAGCAATACTGAGCCAATAGCAACGCCATTAAAGAGGCTTTCAAGTAAAAGTTGCACTAGCTTGGTTGTATTTTTTAAAGAAATAAGGAGCCCGAAGGCTCCTTACTAGATTCTATTTATAAGTCAAAAATGAATCACATTTTATATTTTTCACCTTTCTTAGGATCAGTCCAATCACAAGCGTAACCTTTGGAACTTGGATGTTTTTGGTTCCATGCTTGTGGTTCAACTACTCCTGTTTCTTCGAGGATTGTAAATCCACCTGCTGAGTTGATTTCACCAATTCTCACCGTTTGAGATAGATGATGATTAGGCATGACTTCTACTGGCCCTTGTGGAGCATCGAATGTCTGACCGACTAAAGCTTCTCTAACAGCATTGTCATCAAATGTACCAGCATCTTCAACTGCTTGCTTCCAAAGATAAACCATGTTATATGCAGATTCTTGTGGATCAGCTACAACACGATCACTACCCCATCTTTTCTTAAAGCTCTTTGCAAATTTCTTAGAGGCTGGAGTATCAATAGACATCATGTAGTTCCAGGCTCCAAAGTGACCCTCAAGGAACTCAGGTCCAATAGTACTAATCTCTTCTTCGGCAATGGAGTAGTTCATTACATAGTAACCATTCGAAGGAGTGATTCCTGCGTCTTGGATTTGTTTGAAGAACGCAACGTTTTGATCACCATTCAAAGTATTAATGATTATCCCGCCATCTGGAAGAGCAACTTTTATCTTCGAGATGATAGGTGCTACCTCTGTATTCCCTAAAGGAAGATAATCTTCTCCTACAACCTTTCCGCCAAGTTGCTTGACTTGTGCTTTAGTAATTGTATTAGAAGTTCTTGGGAAAACATAATCAGAACCAACTAAGAAGAAATCTCCTCCTGCAGCTGGTGAGCGCTTATACATGAAATCTGTAGCAGGCTCAGATTGCTGATTAGGAGTCGCTCCAGTATAGAAAATGTTATTAGAACACTCTTGTGCTTCATATTGAATTGGGTAATAAAGGAATGCATCTTTAGATTCATAAACAGGAAGCATTGCCTTACGACTTGCAGAAGTCCAGCCACCAAATACAACTGGTACTCCATCTTGATCGATTAACTTCTTAGATTTCTCAGCAAAAGTAGGCCAATCAGAAGCCCCATCCTCAACGATGTATTCAATTTTATAGCTTTTACCGTCTACTGTTACACCGCCAGCAGCATTAATTTCCTCAATAGCCATTTTCTCTGTATCAACAAGAGTTGATTCGGAGATTGCCATTGTCCCAGATAAGGAATGGAGAATTCCCACAGTTACGGTGTCATCAAAGTTGCCTGAGGTATCTGATCCACCGCAAGCAGTGACAGTTACGGCTAATGAGGCAGTAGCTAAACCTGCAAAAATGCGCTTTGAAAGCTTCATGAAATACTAACTAAATTAGTTGTTTGCCCACCTGATGGGTTTACGGAAAGTATCCAATTGAACAACACTCTTTTTGTATCAAAAGGAACACTTTGCGCTATTTCAGTGAATGAAGATGAATTTCCGTATCAGCGAATACTTTTTATTGAGACTTTTGTATTTGATTACACAAAAAATCTTCGATTATTTTAATTCCCTCCCCTGTCTTAGTATTTGTAAAGCACCATGGAAGAGTTCCCCTCATCAGTAAGGTATCTCTCTCCATTACGATTAGACTGGCACCTACCATTTCGGCCAAATCAATCTTATTTATAACTAATAAATCTGAACGTGTTATTCCTGGTCCTCCTTTCCTTGGAATTTTATCTCCAGCTGCAACATCAATTATATATATACAAATATCTACCAACTCAGGGCTAAAACTTGCGGCAAGGTTGTCACCACCACTTTCAACAAATACTAAATCTAATTTTGGGAATTTTTGTTCTAGCTCTTCAACCGCAATACGATTTATAGAACAATCTTCTCTTATTGCTGTATGAGGGCATCCCCCCGTTTCAACTCCTTTTATACGTTCAGGTTCTAAAGCCTTTGAATTAGTTAAAAATTTTGCATCTTCTTGGGTATAAATATCATTTGTAACTACTACGATGTCTAATTTATCTTTGAGATTTTCACATAGTCTCTGAATAATAGCCGTTTTACCAGAACCTACTGGTCCGGCAATTCCAACTCTTAATTTACTGTCCATTAGCTCCTAAATAATCTTGAATAAAGTTCTACATGTGATTGTTGCGCCATCATCGCGCCAATATCACTAATCCAAATTTCTTTTGGATTCTGCTGCAATAAGTAATCTGCTTGAGACTTAATAAGTAATAAGGATTTTTTTTGAAGCTGTTGAGCTTTTGTTGGCCCTAATGACAATAGTCTTAATGCTGCACTTAATTGATTAGCAACCCAACTATATAAAAAACCCTCGACTAAATCAATTTTGGTTATCTCCCAACTTACACCAGCCCAAGCCCAAGCTATCGGCCATATAAATTTTTTTTCCTTATCAGGAAGAGGATGGTCTAAATCAATGAGAAGCTGCAATAAAGATTCACCCATTTGCATTTGTTGAGATCTAATATCTGGCGAATCTCTTAATGAACTAAGCCAAGAATTCCACTCTTCAATCACAAACTTATTTTGAGCATCTTTAGTATTTTCCCAAGCAACTAAGTCTCTCATTATGCGAGGAATTGAGCTTGCCTCAATAGTTATTTGACCTCGAGAAAGCTCACTTTCAATCCAATTGAAAAGGGTTATCTCGTTATTTACTTTTCCATTTTGCACAAGCCACTCCAACCCTTCTGAGTAACTAAAAGCACCAACTGGTAATGATGGGCTCAATAATTGTAAAAACTCAAGCTTCATAAAATGATTTAATAAAACCGTTTACTCATAAGCACCAATTTCAGGAGAAAAAGATCTTTTAAAAACTTCAATTTTAAATCCTAGTCTTTCTAGCATTTCTTTCATAACAACATCATCTAGTAAATACAACTCTTTTTCATGCATCTCTATCTGAACATGTCTATTACCAAGATGATAAGCAGCTTTCAACAATTTTAATCTATTTTCTGATCTGATTCCTATTAAATCTTCTTTAGCTGCCTCAACTATTACATAAATCAATGAATTCTTACTTTTCAATACCTCACCAGGTATTAATCTACCTCCTCCTCTGGGTAAATTCAAAATGACATCTATTCCATCTATAGTTGATCGCTGACCTCGAAGTTTAGTCCTCTCCTTTGCAGATAGTGAAAGGACTAGATGATGTTCAATCTCTTGAGCACCAATTCTCTCGGTGAGATAGATTAATTCGTGTGACAATCTTCAATTATTTGTAGATTTCAATTTTAAAGGTTATGACTACTAAATCAGACATTAATGATTTTTTGAATACTAAATGAACAAAAACAATACAACTATTCAATGACAACTTCATGGCATGGGACTTGTGATCTAAGGCTTTTCAAAAAGTCGAGTTCACATAATACAGGCAATTTACAAACAACTCATCAAGCAAAATGCACTGCTCCATTGAAATTAATGAGAGTATTCAATGATAAAAATGATGGTAGATGTGAAATACCACTTCTCCATAGTGCTGGAGGAATTGTTGGAGGTGATCAACTGACAATCAACGTTACTGCAGAAGAAAATAGCAGTGCTATATGTACTTCGGTAGCGGCTCAAAAAGTTTATGGTAGTAGAGGTAGATCAAAATTAAATCCCCAAGGGAATTGGGCAAATCAAAAATGTTTTTTCCAGATTGAGAAAAATGCTGATTTTGAGTGGATGCCTCAAGAGTTAATTATCTATCAGGGAGGTCTTTTTGAACAAAACATGACTGTTAAGATTGATCATTCATCAAGTTTTTTATGTGTTGATCTTGTTCGCCTAGGACGAACTGCCGCTGGAGAAAAACTTGGTAATGGAATATGGAGATCATCTTTAGAAGTCTTTAGCGAAAATACTGAAAGGAAAAAGTATGAATTTATTGATCGCTTAGAACTATCTGGAGAAGCCCTCAATTCTATTCATGGTTTAGAAGAACAACCAGTTTTTGGGTCGTTAACTTGGATAACACCCAAAGGAATAAATCAAGAAGCTTTATCCGATTTACTAGTAAAGTGTCGCCACCAAAGAGCTGGACTTAAAGGATTTATGACTTGTAGCCTTCTTGAAAATGGCATATCTGCGAGATACACAGGTTCTTCTACACAATCAGCTCGATTTTGGTTTTATAGAATTTGGAGTCTTACAAGAGTTTTTAGGAAATCAAATGTGCCAGAATATATGAGAATTTGGCCAATGCAAGAGGATCCATTAACCGATGCAGAATGTTCGTCATGAACATTTCAACATTTTTTTGCTTGTAAAATGAAGTTGTAACTATTAAAAAATGTACTTAAGCCCTCAAGAAAAAGACAAATTACTTGTAGTTACAGCAGCCCTGCTGGCAGAGCGAAGATTAAATAGAGGTTTAAAATTAAATCATCCAGAAGCTGTTGCTTGGCTTAGCTTTCAAGTACTTGAGGGAGCAAGAGATGGCAAAAGTGTCTCAACCTTAATGAACGAGGGATCGACATGGTTAACGAAAGAACAAGTTATGGAAGGTGTGCCTGAACTTATCCCTGAAGTTCAAATAGAAGCTGTTTTCCCTGATGGAACAAAGCTGGTAACACTTCACAATCCAATTATCTAAACACAATTATGTCTTATATAAATCCTGGAGAACTTATTCCTGAAGAAGGTTTTATCGAATTGAATAAAGGAAGAGAAGTCACAACTATAAAAGTAGCTAATATTTCTGATCGACCAATACAAATCGGTTCCCATTATCATTTCTTTGAAGCAAATAAAGGTCTAAAATTTGATCGCCAAGAAACTCTCGGCAAAAGGTTAGACATTCCAGCTGGTACTGCTATCAGATTTGAGCCAGGTGACGAAAGAGAAGTCAATCTTGTTCCTTATGCAGGCGATTGTAAAATTTTTGGATTTAACGGCCTCATTAACGACTCACTGAAGAAATAAAAATGCCTTTCAAAATTTCACGCCAAGCTTATGCCGAAACTTATGGTCCGACGAAAGGGGATCGCGTTAGGCTTGCAGATACAGACTTAATCCTCGAAGTTGAACAAGATCATACGCACTATGGAGACGAGGTTAAATTTGGAGGAGGTAAAGTTATTCGTGATGGTATGGGACAATCACAAAAAAGTAGAGACAATGGAGTTGTAGATACAGTCATTACCAATGCACTAATCCTTGACTGGTGGGGAATTGTAAAAGCTGATATTGGTATAAAAGATGGCAAGATTGCAGGTATTGGAAAAGCTGGAAATCCAGATACTCAACAAGGAGTCAATATTATTATTGGCGCAAGTACAGAAGCAATAGCTGGAGAGGGACATATTATTACTGCAGGAGCTATTGATAGTCATATTCATTTTATTTGCCCTCAGCAAATTGAAACTGCATTAGCTAGTGGGGTTACGACAATGCTTGGAGGAGGCACTGGTCCAGCAACCGGTACCAATGCAACAACATGTACTCCTGGAGCATTTCACATCTCAAGAATGCTTCAATCTGCAGACGCTTTTCCAATTAACTTAGGTTTCTTTGGGAAAGGAAATGCGACAAATAAAGCAGCACTTGAAGAACAAGTTAGAGCAGGTGCATGTGGCTTAAAACTTCATGAAGACTGGGGAACGACGCCGGCCTGCATTGATTCATGCCTAAGTGTTGCAGATCAATTCGATATACAAGTTTGTATTCATACGGATACTTTAAATGAAGCTGGTTTTGTCGAAGATACAATTCGAGCAATAAAAGGAAGAACAATTCATACCTTCCATACTGAAGGTGCCGGAGGAGGCCATGCACCTGACATTATTAAAATTTGTGGGGAATCTAATGTTATTCCAAGCAGTACAAATCCAACTAGACCTTTTACTCTAAATACTCTTGAAGAACATTTAGATATGTTGATGGTTTGCCATCACTTGGATCCTAAGATCCCCGAGGATGTTGCATTTGCCGAATCAAGAATACGTCGTGAAACTATTGCAGCTGAAGACATCCTCCATGACTTAGGAGCCTTTTCTATTATCGCTAGTGATTCACAAGCCATGGGAAGAGTGGGAGAGGTAATTAGTCGAACTTTTCAAACTGCTCATAAAATGAAAGTCCAAAGAGGAGCCTTACCAGAGGACAATGAAAGAAATGATAATTATCGCCTCAAAAGATATATCTCAAAAGTGACTATAAATCCCGCTATAGCCCATGGAATCAGTAGTCATGTTGGCTCAGTAGAGGTTGGCAAGCTTGCTGACTTAGTCCTTTGGAAACCAGGTTTTTTTGGAATAAAACCAGACATAGTAGTCAAGGGAGGTTCTATCGCATGGGCTCAAATGGGAGATGCCAACGCTTCCATACCTACTCCTCAACCGGTACATGGACGACCAATGTTCTCCTCCTTCGGTAAGTCTATCAATCCTAGTTCTCTAACTTTCTTAAGTGAGTCAGCAATAAAAGCAGGTATACCAGAAAAGCTTAATTTAAGCAAATCTTATGCTGCCATAACAAATACAAGAGAAATATCTAAACAATCAATGAAACTCAATGTTGCAATGCCGAAAATAGAGGTTGACCCTCAGACTTATGAAGTTTTTGCTAATGGAGAACTCTTAACTTGTGAGCCCGCCGAATCATTACCTCTTGCTCAGAGATATCTATTACTTTGAATTTATGTAGCATAATAACTAAGCCAAAACTCTTTCTTCGTTCTTTGTTGCAGATACTCTAAGACGTTGTTCTAACTTAGGCCCGTAAGACTCTATTCCCCAAATTTCCAAATGTGAACCTTCAGGTGCCATAGATGAAAAAATTTCTTGCGGGAAAATAGCTCTCTCTAAAAAGAATCTATCCGGACCAATACATTTAAGGACAACCAAAGTAGAAGTTAGATTTCTGTAAGAAAAATCGACCATAACTTAAAATTATTTGAGGGAATTAAAACAAAATTTTGATCAATTTTTTGTGATTTCCAATACCAAAGAAATATTTTAGAATATAAAAATTTTATAAATTTGCTCGAAGTGAACATCTAGCAATAATTGGTTTAGTTATAAAAGTGAAAAAGTTTTATGATTTCAACTACTACAAGAATTCGAATCCAAAACATAGTTAATCGTTTAGAAAATAACCAAGAAGTTACATTAGAAGAAAGAATCTTTCTAAATAAATTATCTAGTGTTTCTGCTGTAGTCTCTCAATGGGTAAACTCAGCTTTGGGAATGGAGGCAAGCTCAATTGATAATGATTAATTTTTAGAAAAATATAGGCTTTTATATTCAAATCACATAAAACTAAATTTTCCAAGCTCATAAACAATTTCAGTTTATCTGAGTTGTCAAGTCAGAAGATTATTTATTTGACTATTTGATAATTCGGAAATTATATCTCTTGAAATTTAACATGTAGCTTCAGATACAATATATCTTCTTGCTATGTATCTGAAGCTACTTCAATTGAAATTTACAAGTTAGATAATAGATAGTATTAATTTGTGTGAGGACACAATGAAACTTTTTCAGCAATTGCTGGTTGTTCCAGCTGCTTTGGGTCTAATGGCTCCAGTCGCAGCCAATGCAGATACTGCATTTTCGTCAAGTACTTCTCTTTCTGGTGGTGCTGTTTTTACCATAGGTACAGTTAGTGATGGAGGTACATCCGATAAAGAAGAAGAGCTTTATATGCAGTATGCATATGGACTTGATATAACTTCTAGTTTCACTGGCGAAGACATGCTTTACATGGGCATGGAAACAGGTAATGCTAGTGGTCCATTAGCAAATATGGATAGTGCGACAGGTGGAACTGGCGCTATTACATTGCATTCTTTATTTTATGCCTTTCCTGTTGGCGATCTTGAAGTAACAGCTGGTCCATTACTTGATCAGGATGACGTTGTTGCAGCAACAACATCTGCTTATTCAGATGCTTTCAGACTAGGCAGCATGCCTTATTCTTTGGCAGGGGGTGAAACTGGTCCTGGCATTGGTGTTGCTTACTCCAATGACAGCGGAGTTGTAGCTTCAGTAAGCTTTGTATCTGTTGGTGGTAGCGATTCAACAGTAGGTATTGGCGCTGATGATGGCGATGATGTCTCAACTTTCACTCTTGGCTATGACGGCGAAGGTTTTGGTGGAGGTCTTGTAATTGCTTCCAACGATGGTGAGGGTGGAACCACGGGATACGACACATTTGGTGGAGGTATCTATTACAGCCCTGAGTCAATCCCTGCAACAATCAGCATTGCATATGACACATCTGATCCAGAAACTGGTTCAGATACAACTGATTTGTTCGTTGGAATTGACTACGAAGTTGGCCCTGGAACACTAAGTGCTGCTTACAACTCAACTGATGTTGATGGTGGTGATTCTGAAGACTCAACAGGTTTTGAAGTTTCTTACAACTACGGACTTAATGACTATGTATCAATTACAGCTGGATTCTTCACTGTAGAAGATACAAGTACTGGTGATGACGACTCTGGTGTCGTTGCTGAAACTATATTTAGTTTCTAATTTTCAAAAGTTAAATCCAATTATCAAACCTCCTAAATAATATTAGGAGGTTTTTTATGAGAAAAATAAATAAGTTAAGTTCAAAAAAAAACGAAAAATAGTGGATTTAATTACTGACGAGAATCTTTTTTTGATTGCGAAGTATATTTCATCTGAATTAGAGTTTCATAAGGATCAAGTTCTTCTAACCTAATAATATCTTCATAAGGGTCAGCTTGACTTAAATGATTTTTATTCGATTTTTTCATTCATTTAAAAAAGATAGATATTGTATTTAATTTCTTCTCTATGCAGCCTTATCGGAATCCAAGCCCCTATCTCTACTTCCTTTAAACCACCTCATTTGAGGAGTACTACGATGTCCATTTGGATATAAATAACTAAGATTTGCAAAAGAATTAGAATGAAAATCTTTTTCTATTTCACTCAAATTTTTATTAGAAGTATCAAGTTTATTTTGTCTAGATTCCATAAATGAATAAATCGTTAATTTTAGTTAATCGGTCTAATCAATTAATTGACGTTCAACATGAACTTAATGGTCATTCCCAAACAAGAATAGATATCACACAGTTATACCAATTTGTAATAATAAAAAAAAAGACAGCTTTGATAGCTGCCATTTTGGATCTAAGAAAAAATTTAACTAATCAACTTAAAAGTATTTAAAAGGGAAAAATATTTTATCTGGACCTGCAAGCATAACTGAAGCCGCAATTAGAGCGGTGACTATTTGTACACCAATAAATTGTTTTTGAAGGTATCCATAAGAACCGGATTCAGAAAGCTCAACGGTTGGTTCATTCTCAGGTAAACCATAATAGTAGATTTGAAAAATCTGAAAGAAAATAACTAAGCCTGCAATAGCAGCTAAAGGATTAAATCCGCCAAATGTGATTGTTGAGAAAGGGATTGTTGAGTAAACCATTAAAAAAGGCATTGCTCTTAACTTCCCATTATTAGAGCATCTATTTTAAAAAATGCTTTAAGATCTAATAGACTGAAATCTAAAAGTAACTAAAAGAGGAGAAAAAGTTAGAAGTTAGCCCCATTTCTGCTTTCAACTCAAGAAAACCAAAGAATCGGTTTAATAAAATTAATTATTTTTAGGTCTAGCTTTTGTAACTCTGATAGCACGTCCCATCCATTCAACATCTTGAAGATCATCGATAGCTTTTTGTTCTTGAGCTTCGTCACCCATATCAACGAAGGCAAATCCTCTTTTCCTTCCTGTTTCCCTCTCTAATGGCAGTTTGCAATTGGTTACTTCACCGTAGCTACTAAAAACTCCTACAATGTCTTCGATTTCAGCATCAAATGAAAGATTGCCAATGTAAATAGTCATTAGATAACGGACCTATGAAATAATAATGAATGGTCCGAAAAAGGGAAAAACTTCAACCATATGGCTAATAAACCAAAACTTGAAGAAAGCTATTTGGATAATTCAATATGATTCTAGATCTTTTTATCCCAAAAAGGTTAAAACAAAAATTTGCTTTATCGTCCTGTAAAATTAACGTATAGCATTTTTAATCTTTTTGACTCAAGTAACTGTTGGAGAAAACGAAGGCATTGAATCAGCACTTCGCCGTTTTAAACGTCAAGTTTCCAAAGCTGGCATCTTTGGTGAATTGAAACGCCTTCGTCATCATGAAACCCCGGTTGAAAAATATAAACGCAAATTGCAACAAAGACGAAGAAGCAGAAGAAGATGAAGATAAATAAGATTTTCAAGAACTGTAAAATCAAAATTACTTAAAATTCCTTTCAGCTTGATTTAATGGATAGAGAAAACTGCTGGGTTTGGTTTAAAGGCTCACTTAAAGAAGGTGGAATATGGAAAGGTGGATTTACATATAAAAAAGATGAGAATCCAGGTGTTCTTATCCAAAGTCCGTCCTATATTCAATGTCGAGTCCCAGATTGGCGCATAAGCACAGTAGAGCCTATGGATAAATTTAAAGAGCCAGAAATACCAAAAAATTCTATTTGGAAAATCATATAAATTGCTTAATATTATCAGAAAAAACTAAACCTATTGCGATGATTGTTTATTGATTAATTTCCACTCCGAAAAGCGGAGAAAGATACTTCACAACAGCAGGAATAATTAATAAAACAGTTATTAATCTACAAGCATGAATTGCCGCTACTGCTGCTCCTACTCCAAACTCTGCTCCTACTAGGCTCATGCCAAGAGTACCTCCAGGAGCTGAGCCAAGCAAAGCTATTAAAGGATCAATTCCGAATAATCGGACAACTAGAAATCCAACAAAAAGACCAGTCAAAATCAAAGTAATTGTTATTAAAATTGCTGGTTTCCAAATCATTTGCAACTCAGAGAGAGTCTCTCGATTAATACCTGTACCAATAACAGTGCCAACACCAATTCCAAGCAAAGTTTTTGTACCTAAAGGCCACTGTGCAGGGTCAAATTGACCACTAATACTCAAACACCCTGCGGCCAAAATCGAGCCAAGTAGAGGAGCAGCTGGAATACCACTAAGCAACATCAAGCTTCCCAGAGCAGCTCCACTGACTGTGTATATCAGCAAAGTAATTAAAGGATTCATAATCCAAAAATAAAGTCTATTTTCTTTAGTTTGATATGTTTTTTGTTTTTTCAATCAATTAATCCATATCAATTTTTATAGAACTCTTAAAACTTTGCATTTTAACTAAATAATTATTTTACAGTCTTCATGAAAATATAGTCATCATCGAGGTTTTTACAGAAGTACTAATGCAATTGGGGGGGGGGGTTTTTTTCTCTTAATCCAAATCCAATCAAAAAGGCCAATAAATTGTTAGTGTTTGATTCTTGATGATTGTTTTTGGTTGCAATTAATGAACTGATGAAATCTAACTTGACCTATGAATTGAATTCACTCGAACCTAAATCAGAGGTTAAGGTTTTATATGTTCGACTGCCTTGTAATCCAATTTTTCCAATTGGGCCAATTTATTTAGCTGATCATATTCACAAATGTTTTCCAGAAATCCAACAATTAATATTAGATTTAGCTTCCATACCAATATTAGATGTAGAAAGAATTTTAATAAACACTATTAAAAGTTTTCAACCCTCATTAATTGTATTCTCATGGCGGGATATACAAATTTATGCACCTGTGGATGGAAGAGGCGGAAACCCTTTACAAAATTCATTTGAAGTCTTTTATTCTCGGAATCCTCTAAAGAAAATACGAGGTGCTTTTGGCGGTTTTCAACTTATGAGAAGCCATTATGGTGAGATATGGAGAAATCAAAAGTTAATTAGAAAAGGCTTAAAGTATTCAAAAAAATACAACTCAAATGCAACTGCCATAGTAGGCGGAGGTGCAGTGAGTGTCTTTTATAATCAATTAAAAAAATCGCTTCCAAAAGGTACGGTTATATCACTAGGAGAGGGTGAACTATTAATCGAAAAACTAATAAGAAACGAATCAATCAAAGATGAAAGATGTTTTAAGGTAGGAGATTCAGTTAGAGAAAAAATAATTCATGAAAAACCCAATAATTTAATAAAAACAGCTTGTAATTATAATTATATTAAGTCAATCTGGCCAGAGTTTAAATGGTATTTAGAAGGTGGAGATTTCTATATTGGAGTACAAACGAAAAGAGGATGTCCTCACAATTGTTGTTATTGTATATATACAGTTATTGAAGGAAAGAAAGTAAGAATAAACCCAGTTAATGAGGTTATTAAAGAAATCAAGCAATTGTATGAACTTGGAGTTAGAGGTTTTTGGTTTACTGATGCTCAATTCATCCCATCTAGAGGGCACATTCAAAATGCAAAAGATATTCTTCAAGAAATTCTTAATGAAGGATTACATGATATCCATTGGGCAGCATATATCAGGGCTGACAATTTAGATGAGGAATTAACTGAATTAATGGTTAAAACAGGTATGAGTTATTTCGAGATTGGAATAACTTCCGGTTCACAAGAACTTGTCAGAAAAATGAGAATGGGATACAACCTAAAAACAGTTCTCAAAAATTGCGAGCTTTTAGCGAAAGCAGGTTTTAAAGACCATGTTTCAGTTAATTATTCATTCAACGTTATTGATGAACGCCCCGAAACCATTCAACAAACAGTTGCTTATCACAGAGAATTGGAAAGGATTTTTGGAGCTGATGTTGTTGAGCCATCTATATTTTTTATTGGACTTCAACCACACACCTTATTAGAAGATTATGGCCTCAAAAATGGTTTATTAAAGCCTGGGTATAATCCTATGAGTTTGATGCCATGGACTGCTAGAAAACTCTTATGGAATCCTGAACCAATGGGAAAAGAGTTTGGCAGGATTTGTCTAGAAGCATTTGATACAAGCCCCAACGATTTCGGCAGAGCAGTAATGAACTTATTAGAAAGAGATTATGGTATTTCCTCTCTAAATGAAGCACTAACTGTTGAAGCTAAAAATCGGCCAGTTCTTGCAAAAACCCTTCTTTGAAAGAAGACTATTATTAGTAAAATAGCTATTCCTAAAATACTACCAATTGGATTTATCATCTCTTTTGATGGTCCTAAGAAATAATACGGGATACTGTTAGAAAAGCTAACTAATCCAGAATCAAAAAGATACCAAATACCAACCAATCCTCCATGAAATCCTATGCACCCCCATAATGCTCCTTTATCAATAGTACGCCTTAAAGTAAGAACTAATCCAAAAAGGAAAAGACCAATTAGAAAAGGTATTAATTCTATTAAAGCAATATCTGAGCGATAATGGGCAATACTAAAAATTGCAGATTGAAAAATAATTCCTCTTTTAAGTCCAAATAAAAAAACCATTTCTTCCATTAACCAACCTCTAAAAATCAACTCTTCTGCAAAAACTATACTAAATATTAAAAATATTGCATTTAATATAGCGCTAAATTTTATATAGTTAATTGCATCAATCCAACCGCATACAAATGTAAATAGAAAAAACAATAATAAAAGACAAAATGACCAAAACAACCCATGAAAAAATTCTTTTAGGGCTTTAAACCTATCTTTAAAATCCAATCCTATATCTGACCATAATTGGTTAGTATTCCATCTGCTTCTACCCCAGCTTGGGAGAACTATCAAAAACAAAAAGAAAGTGATTATAGTGCCTATAATGCTTAAATTGTTTGAACTAATATCTTTGCTAAAAAGATACAAAGAGTGACTGATTAGCCACCCAGCAGGATATAAAAATATAAAAAGAGTAAATGTTGGTATCCATCGCATCTTTTGATGCAACCATCGATTCCAACATATGTAAATTGAGGATTTCAGCTTTCTATTTCTATTGAACTTGTTAAACCTTTTGCCTTTAAAGACTCGGAATAAAATTCAGCAGGTTCTAAGTCGCAGACTATTACAAGACCAATGCCATTATTGTGAGTCTCCAGCATGATTTTCAACGCATCCTGTTCACTTAATTGTGGCACTACCTGCCTTAAAGTTTCAACTACATAATCCATTGTATTCACTGGATCATTATGAAGTAATACCTTGTATTTAGGAGATACTTTGCGTACTCTTTGAACTTCACGATCAATAACTGCTGTATCTCCATCAGTTTGTTTTACAGAATTAACCATAATTAAAACCCCAGATGAATAGCACTTTTAAAAAAAGAATTTACCATGAGAATTTCCATTAAAGTTTTACGATCCTTTGCATAGCTTGTTCTACATTTTTTCTGCTGTTGAATGCAGATAAGCGAAAATAACCTTCTCCGGCCAAACCAAAGCCACTTCCAGGTGTGCCAACAACATTTGCTTCCTTGAGCAAAAAATCAAAGAAATCCCATGAACTCATGTTTTTAGGAGTTTTTATCCAGGCATAGGGAGCATTTGTAGCCCCAAACACTTCAAATCCTGCAGAAGTAAGACTTGCTTTAATAATTTGAGCATTATCCATATAAAAATCTACTAATTTCCGAATTTGAGTTTGCCCTTCCTGGGAATAAACAGCCTCTGCTCCTCTTTGAACAATGTAACTTACACCATTAAATTTAGTACTTTGGCGACGATTCCACAAAGACCATAAATCAACTTCTTCTAAACCCGCCTTGCCTTTCAAAGACTTAGGGATAACTGTAAAAGCACATCTAGTACCTGTGAAACCTGCATTTTTAGAAAAAGAGCGAAATTCGATTGCACACTCTTTTGCTCCTTTAATTTCATAAATTGAATGAGGAATAGATTCATCTTGAATAAATGCTTCATATGCAGCATCAAAAAGAATCAAAGCATTATTTTTATTTGCGTATTCCACCCAAGATGACAATTGCTCTTTAGTGGCTACTGCTCCAGTTGGATTATTTGGAAAGCAAAGATAGATTAGATCAAATTTTTCTTTTGGTATCTCAGCCTTAAAGCCATTTTCTGAATTTATTGGAATATAACTTAAGCCTTGATATTCTCCAGCCTCGTTGGCTTTACCTGTCCTGCCTGTCATTACATTAGTGTCAACATATACAGGGTAAACTGGATCAGTTACGGCGATCTTATTCTCCTTACCAAGAATATCTAAAATATTACTGCTATCGCATTTTGAGCCATCCGAAACAAATATTTCTTCTGGTGATATATCACACCCACGAGATAAAAAATCATTTTCAGAAATTCTTTCGCGTAACCACAGATATCCCTGTTCTGGTCCATACCCCTTAAATCCTTGTTCTGTTCCCATTTCTTCAATAGCTAACTTCATCGCCTCTCTACAAGCCAAAGGAAGTGGCTCTGTAACATCGCCAATACCTAAACGTATCAAATCAACATTTAGACTTTCCGAGTTGAAGTTTTTGATCCTTCTAGAAATCTCTGGGAAAAGATAGCCTGCTTTTAATTTCAGGTAATTAGAATTTACTTGTACCACTTAAAATCTTCAGGCTTTATTTTAGGATAATGCTTAAAATAGCCCCGAATCTAAAAAAATAGACGATTCTATAAATTAAGAATTAGTTTTCTAAAAAGGTTTAATCTCACGATCGATTAAATGATTTCGAAATAATGTGTTAGTATTTATTTAGAACTTTGAAACAGGGTTTAAGCCCTTATTGTTCTAAAATTAACGTCAGTTTTTCTCGAAAACACACCTAATTAGCTCAGGAGAGTCCGTTCATTCAAGAAGGACTAAAATTAATTCAAATTTCGATCAGTAATCAAAAATCTCTTTCAAGAATTTTTGGCGTTAAAAATTTCTACCAACTTCTATTTGTATTTCGATGCAAATGAATTTAATAGGTTAAAAAAGCTCTCAATCTTTGTATATGCCCCAGCAAATTATCATCGCTGAGCATTTGCGAATTGCCGCTCTGCTTACTGATGAGAGAATAGATGAATTAATCGTAGCTCAAGGTAGCTACCAAATTGGAGATGTATTCTTAGGAACAGTTGAAAATGTTCTTCCTGGAATTGATGCCGCTTTTGTAAATATTGGGGAAAGCGAAAAGAATGGCTTTATTCATGTTAACGATCTTGGCCCACTGAGATTAAAAAAAGCTACTGCAGGAATTACTGAATTACTAGAACCTCGTCAAAAGGTTTTAGTACAAGTAATGAAAGAACCCACTGGTTCAAAGGGGCCTAGATTGACAGGTAATTTAGCTCTACCAGGCAGATATCTTGTTCTTCAACCATTCGGACAAGGAGTAAACATTTCAAGAAGGATAAGCTCAGAAAATGAAAGGAATCGACTGAGAGCATTAGGCGTGCTTGTTAAGCCTCCAAGTACCGGTCTTTTGATGAGAACTGAAGCTGAAGATATCTCTGAAGAATTTCTCATAGATGATCTTGAAAATCTTTTAAAGCAATGGGAACTTATCCAACAAGCATCTGAAGAATGTAATCCACCAATTCTTTTAAATAGAGATGAAGACTTTATTCATCGAATTCTTAGAGACCATGTGAATCAAAATATTACTCGTGTTGTTGTAGAAAGCTCTGAAGCTGTCGATCGTGTAAAAAATTTTCTTGGCAAAGATGGGAAAGATTTAGTAATTGAGCATCATAATGAATCGGAAAGTATATTAGAAAAATATAGAGTAAGTAATGCGATTACAGATGCGTTAAAACCAAGAGTGGATCTACCTTCTGGTGGTTATATAATTATAGAGCCAACTGAAGCATTAACAGTCATTGACGTTAACTCTGGCTCATTCACCCGCTCTGCAAATTCTAGAGAAACAGTTCTATGGACAAATTGTGAAGCCGCAATCGAAATAGCAAGACAATTAAAATTAAGAAATATTGGTGGAGTAATAATCATAGATTTCATTGATATGGATACAAGAAGAGATCAACTTCAATTATTAGAACATTTTACATCTGCTATTAATGGAGACTCTGCTCGTCCTCAAATTGCACAACTTACAGAGCTTGGACTAGTTGAATTAACAAGAAAAAGACAAGGGCAAAATATATATGAATTATTTGGGAAAACATGTCCCAATTGCCTAGGGCAAGGTCATCTTGTAAATATCCCAGATTACAATAAAAAACAAGCAACTCCACCTGAAATTGGAGTAATAAATTCAACTGCACTTATTAAACCTGAAACACAAAATCTTCAGGACAATACAATTAAAAAGAAACGTCTATCCAAAATAAAAGATATAGAAGTTAACTTAACGAATGAAGAGAATAAATCATCTACTAATAGCCTTATATCTCCTGGTTCAGATACAATAGAAGAAGAGAATTCATTAGATAATAATAGCCAGAAACAAGAAACAATTCTCATTGGTATAAATATGACTGAAGATGAAGAAAATGTATATAGTTCAATGGGATTAGATCCTATTTTAATTCTTGAAGAAACTCCGAAAATGACAAACTACAATGTTAAAATAATTAGACCTGGAGAGGATAAAGATCAAATACTTGATGAAGCAAAACAATCCATAAATAATCACTCTAACAAAAAACGTAAAAAGCCTAATAAAAATATTGTTCGTATTAATAATAAAGATTCAATTCTTGAGCAATCATCAAAAAATGATGAGCTAAATACTCTCAGCGAGATCGTCAAAACGCAAGAGCTTAATGACAATTTAAGTGAAGAGAAAAATGACGAAATTGGTTCCGAAAATATTGCAATCAATGAAAAGATAGAAGCTATTTCTAGCGAAGAAGAAGAAATCAGTGAAGACCCAAGAAGAAAAAGAAGAAGATCATCAGCTTCCTCTTAGGATTTGAGCACTAACAACTCAATTATTGCTGGGATTGATGAGGTAGGGAAAGGTTGCCTATTTGGACCTGTTTTTGCCGGAGCTGTAATATTAAATAGATCAAACGAATTAAACCTATTAAGTAAAGGCTTAAAAGATAGTAAAAAGTTAACGTCACTAAAAAGACAATCTTTAGTGCCTTTAATCAAAAAACAATCGATTGCTTGGGCAATAGGACAGGCTTCTGCAAGAGAAATAGATACAGAGGGTATTCGAGTAGCTACAGAAAAAGCAATGATAAGAGCATTGCAAAAATTCATTTCACCTCCTGACTTAATTGTGGTAGATGGAGTATTACCTATTCGGCTGTGGCAAGGAGAACAAAAAACTCAAATAAAAGGGGAAAGTTACTTCCCTTCAATTGCTGCTGCAAGTGTTTTAGCTAAACATGCTAGAGATGAATTAATTAAACGTTTAGCTCAACAATATTCATTTTATGATCTTGAGAATAATAAAGGGTATGGCACTGAAATTCATAGAAATGCCCTTATTGAAAAAGGGCCAAGCAAACTACATAGAAAAAGTTTTCTCTCAAAATTAATAAAAGATTGATCTTTGAAGAAATTAGTTTTCTTTGCACCAATCTTGAAAATCAAGAATTAATTGCTTTCCCACCCTTGCTTTAATTCCTAACAAAATTCCATTCAATATGGACTGACCTGTTGATTCTAAAATTGGGGGGGGAATCAACCTTAACAAAGGGGGTCTGCTCACTGTTACTCCCAATACAGCTTCCCCCTCAAGTCCTGATGGTTTCGCTTCCAAAATTGCATCCAAAGTCAAGTCAAAATCATCAACAAACCCCAAACCATCCAAATGACTGTCAGTAACGAACATACGAATTGTGCTATCTGTATTTTTTACACCTATTGTTACGACAGGATTTATTTGAAGTTGAAAAACTTGAAAACTTGTGACTTCATACTTAAAGCTTCCTGGACCTAATGGAGTCAATTTCCTAGAATCAAGCATTGCGCCAACAACTCTTTCCTGTTGTAAGAGATAATCAGAGAGTTGCTCTGCATTATGTTGAACAAATAGTTCAATTTTTTGTCGAGCATTAAAGGCAAGAGACATTATCAAAAACTTGCTCAGCATGATCTTATCGGCATTCACCCCATTTTTTATCTAATGTCAATTCGAGTGGCCTACCTTGGACCAAAAGGAACCTTTGCAGAGAAGGCCGCCAAGGCACTTGCAGAGCTTGAAAAGCTAGACTCACCTTCATTTTTACCCTGCAATGGATTGAGATCAGTGGTAGATAATCTCGCAAATAATCTTTGTGAAGCAGCTGTAGTACCGATAGAAAATTCAGTAGAGGGTGGCGTCACCTCTACATTAGATTCTCTTTGGAGACACAAAAATGTATTTATTCACAGGGCATTGGTTCTCCCTATAAAACACTCATTAATGAGTAGTGGATCAATATCGACTATCTCAGAGGTTCTTTCCCATCCTCAAGCCCTTGCACAGTGCAGCAAGTGGTTAAACGATCATGTCCCAAATGCAGTCCATTTACCGACAAATTCAACAGCCGAAGCTATAAGAATGGTAAAAGGCAGCATATTTCGCGCTGCAATAGGATCAAAAGATGCAAATGAGGAATTAAATGTTCTAGCTTATCCAATTAATGATATTGAAGGTAATTGTACTCGCTTTGTCATTCTGAGTAAGAACAACATTAAAAAAGACGGTAACAAAGCAAGTTTGGCATTTTCACTTAAATCAAATAGTCCAGGTGCATTACTTAGAGCATTAAATTGCATTGCAAATCTTGGACTAAATATGAGCAGAATTGAATCTCGACCTTCAAAAAGAGAACTAGGAGAATATGTATTTTTCATAGATCTTGATTTGAAAAATTCAAATTATAAAGATTTTGAGAAAATCAATGAGGAGTTATCTCCTTTTTGCAGTCAAATTATTAATTTTGGGTGCTATTTCGGATCAGAAGTTGAATAGATTAACCTCTTGACTTAAATACACCAAATTTCATTAGTCCATGAGAGAAAGCCCATCTCATCATCATTATTGTGGGTATTTCTCTAGCTGCTTTTAATACTGATCCAAGACCTAATCTTAAAATAGAAGAAGGTCTTCTAAAACCCTCATATATAGATTCATTCCATGATTGAATAGTATATTTTGTCCAATCTGATGTAATTACAGAGCTTCCACAATAAGGGCTATTCAATAAATTTTTCTTAAAACTTTCAATGCTTGAAAATTCAGGATGAGTCCATTGAATAAGCAGTTGATTCATAATGAATCTCTCCAAAAAGCTCAAAGGGTTCTTAACTGAATTTTTTTGATTCCAATCTGCAATTGCCAAAACGCCCCCTGGTCTAAGTACTCTGAGCATCTCATCTGCAAACTTTTGTTTATCTGGTATATGAGGTCCTGCCTCAACACTCCAAACCCCATCAAAACTTCCTTTTTCAAATGCCAAATCAAGTGCATTCATTACTTGAAAGTGACAATTATCATTTTGATTTGATAACTGGTTAGCTCTTTTAATTTGCTCTGGACTTATTGAAATACCGACCACATCAAACCCATAATAATTTGACAATATTCTTGAGCTTCCTCCTATTCCACAACCAACATCCAAAATTCTGGAACCTTTGGGTAATTCATTTAAACCACTCCATTGAACTAGTTCATGAACAAAATCTATTTTGGCTTTCCTAAAATCTTTTTTTAATCTTGGTTTTTCGTAAAAACCAAGATGGATATGTTCACCCCATAGATTTTCTAATAAACGATCATTCGTCCAGGAATCATAGGAAGATGCAACACTTTTTACAGACTCATATTTACGACTTTTCTTTAACCAAGAAATACTAACGAAAATAAAAATAAAAATTAATAACCATTGCATAATTTAATTATTAGTTTGATCAGCATTGGAGAAAGTGTCTTTTAAGGCAGTTCTGGCTGCGAGCTGTCTCCTCGTATGGTCAAGAAGCTCATATTCCCTATCCAATCTTTGAAAGGTATTGGTTAGCTCTAATAAACTTTGCTGCTCACTTGCTACAGGGCCACCTAAATGTGCAGCTATCCAAAAAGATAGTTCTCTTGGGAAGTCTGGCAAAGAATCTGGGAGAAGCTTTTCTGAATCAGTAAGTTTAGCAGTAAGAGAAACTACATCTTTTAAAGCAGTTGAAACAGAATGCTTTAATTCCTCTAATTTAGTCTGATCAGATATTGGATCATCATCAACCCAACTCACTAGCGCATTTACAAAAGGAGTTTCACTGATAATTTCAAGTATTCGAAATCTTTGCTGACCAATGGTCACAATATTGCTTCTGCCATCTTTTGCAGTTTGATGCTTTATCACTTCAGCACAACATCCTACATCTGCCATTCTCTTTGCAATTGGATCCCATCTAACCACCCCAAAACGACTATCTGATTGCAAAACAGATTTAAGCATAACTCTGTAACGAGTTTCGAATATATGCAGTGGCAAGTACTCCTGAGGGAAGAGCACAACCTCAGGTAGTGGAAAGATTGGAAGCTCCCTAACTGAAAGTTCGCTCAAAGAAAAATCCTATTTGATCATATCCTAGGTAATCAATCTCTTGTTTGAGGGAAAAACCTTTAGAGCTTAACTTCTATATCAACTCCACTTGGAAGATCCAACTTCATTAACGCATCAATAGTCTTTGCTGAAGGGCTGTAGATATCTATAAGTCTTCTATGGGTTCTGGTCTCAAAATGTTCTCTTGAATCTTTATCAACATGAGGAGATCTAAGAACACAGTATATTTTCCTTTTAGTAGGAAGAGGAATAGGACCAATTGCAGAAGCAGCTGTTGTATCTGCTGTTTCAATTATTTTTTCACAAGACAGGTCAAGCATTCGTCTATCAAAAGCCTTAAGACGTATGCGAATCTTTTGTTGCGCTATTGCAGTGGACATAGGGATGTAACAAAAAGCTTAAATTTGGTTTTCGAGGTTCTTCTAGTTATGAACTTATTAGTTCATAACTAATTTAATGTAAAGGATGACCTGAATAATTTACAAGTCATCCTTTAACTTATTCAAGCAATAATCTTAGAGACAACTCCAGCTCCAATAGTACGGCCACCCTCTCGTATTGCAAATCTCATACCTTGTTCAATAGCCACAGGAGCAATTAACTCCCCTGTCATTTTTATTCTGTCACCAGGCATAACCATTTCAACATTACTACCGTCATCTGAGGTAAAGGCCGTAATTTGACCAGTTACATCAGTAGTACGGATGTAAAACTGAGGACGATAACCAGCAAAGAAAGGAGTGTGACGTCCACCTTCCTCTTTTTTCAAGACATATACTTCTCCTTCAAATTTCGTATGTGGTGTTATGGAACCTTTCTTAACAAGAACCATTCCTCGTTCTATATCTTCTTTTTGAATACCTCTTAAAAGAAGTCCAACATTATCTCCAGCCATTCCTTCATCAAGAAGCTTTCTGAACATCTCAACACCAGTAACGGTTGTAAGTCTTGTGTCTCTAATTCCAACAATTTCAACTTCCTCGCCTACTGTTACTTTTCCTCTTTCAATTCGTCCAGTAGCAACTGTTCCACGACCAGTAATTGAAAAAACGTCTTCAACAGCCATTAGGAATGGCTTGTCAACTTCCCGTTCTGGCTCTGGAATAGAAGCATCCACAGCTGTCATTAATTCATCTATTTTTGTTTCCCAGTCTGTTTCACCTTCAATAGCTTTTAAACCTGAAACTTGAATGACAGGAATATCATCTCCTGGGAAATCGTAACTAGTAAGGAGTTCACGAATCTCCATTTCAACAAGTTCGATCATTTCTTCATCATCAACCATGTCACACTTATTTAGAGCAACTACTAAGGCTGGAACTCCAACCTGCTTTGCTAAAAGAATATGTTCTTTGGTTTGAGCCATGGCTCCATCTGTGGCTGCTACAACAAGAATTGCACCATCCATTTGAGCAGCCCCTGTGATCATATTCTTTACATAATCAGCATGCCCGGGGCAATCAACATGTGCGTAGTGCCTACCATCGGTTTCATATTCAACGTGAGCAGTATTAATTGTGATACCGCGCTCACGCTCTTCAGGCGCTCCGTCAATATCAGCATAATCTTGTTCTTGGGCTTGACCCTTTTTGGCTAAAACCTTTGTAATTGCTGCTGTAAGCGTTGTTTTGCCGTGGTCAACGTGGCCAATAGTACCTATGTTGACGTGAGGTTTGTTCCTCTCAAACTTCTCGCGAGCCATTTTTTTTAAAGAATCGGGGGGTGGTTAGTAAATTTTAGAGATCAGGAATTGCCCTGATTCTTGGAGATAATTGCCTCAGCTACGTTACGAGGAACTTCCTCGTAAGTGCTGAACTCCATTGAGAAAATACCCCGACCTTGAGTCATTGATCGGAGTTGAGTGGCATAGCCAAACATTTCGGCTAATGGCACTTTTGCCTGGACTTTAGATTGCCCATCCTCTATGGACTGACCTTCAACCTGACCTCGTCTAGAGGACAGGTCTCCAATAATAGAGCCTAGGAAGTCCTCAGGGACTTCTACCTCAACTTTCATCATAGGTTCAAGAAGTACTGGATTGCACTTTTTAACCCCATCTTTGAAAGCCATTGAACCGGCAATTTTGAAGGCCATCTCTGATGAGTCAACATCATGATAAGAGCCATCAACTAATGTAACTTTTACATCTATAAGAGGATAGCCAGCAATCACACCAGACTCACAAGTTTCCTTCATGCCTGATTCAGCTGGTTTTATATATTCTTTCGGAACAGATCCTCCTACAATTTTATTAACAAACTCAAATCCAGTTCCAGGCTCGCCAGGCTCAACCTCAATTACCACATGCCCATATTGACCTTTACCACCTGTTTGTCTCGCAAACTTACCTTCACCTGAAGAACTAGCTCGAATGGTTTCCCTATAAGAAACTTGAGGAGCTCCAATGTTTGCTTCTACTTTAAATTCTCTCAACATACGATCAACAAGAATCTCTAGGTGAAGTTCACCCATACCAGCAATGACAGTTTGATTTGTTTCTTGATCTGTGCTTACTCTAAATGTTGGATCTTCTTCGGATAGAGAAGTCAGAGCTTTCCCTAGTTTTTCCATATCACTTTTCGTCTTAGGTTCAACTGCAACTGAAATAACTGGTTCAGGAATATAGAGGGTCTCAAGAACAATTGCATCTTCAGAAGCACATAAAGTATCTCCTGTTGTTGTATTTTTCAATCCAAGTACAGCTCCAAGATCTCCTGCTCGTAATTCATCTACTTCTTCTCGATCATCAGCTTTTAAAATGATCAATCTAGATATTCTTTCCTTAGCATCTTTTGTTGAATTGAGAACATAACTTCCTTTTTCAAGCACACCGGAGTACATACGAACAAAAGTCAATTTGCCATATGGATCAGCCATTACTTTGAAAGCTAAGGCACTGAAGGGTGCTTCATCATCAGAAGGTCTAAAAGCTTCTTTGCCATTAGGTAGCAACCCTTGAATAGGAGGTACGTCAACTGGTGCGGGTAAATAATTAACTACTGCATCAAGCAGCAACTGAACTCCTTTATTTTTAAAAGCTGAACCGCATAACATCGGCACCAGTCCATGCTTAAGAACTCCTTCTCGAATTCCAGATTTAAGTTCTTCTACTGATAATTCTCCTTTCTCAAGAAATGAATCGAGAAGTTCTTCATCTGTTTCAGCAATTGACTCCATTAATTTTGATCGCCAATCGGAAACCAGGTCCACAAGATCTGAGGGTACCTCTGCCTGCTCTATATCTTTTCCAAGATCATCCTTATAAATATATGCCTTGTTTTCAACAAGATCAACAATTCCCTTAAGATCATTTTCCGCTCCTATTGGTAACTGTATAGGGACTGCATTTGCTTTTAGTCTCTCTTTAATTTGACTGTGAACCTTAAGGAAATCTGCTCCAGTTCTATCCATTTTATTTACAAAGACCATTCTTGGTACTGAATACCTATCTGCCTGACGCCAAACTGTTTCAGATTGAGGTTGAACTCCACCAACCGCACAGAAAACTGCAATAACACCATCAAGAACCCTCATCGAGCGTTCTACTTCAATAGTGAAATCAACGTGACCAGGAGTATCGATAATATTGATCCTGTGATCGTCCCAAGTAGTTGAAATAGCTGCAGCAGTAATAGTTATTCCTCTTTCTCGCTCCTGAGCCATCCAATCAGTAACAGCTGCTCCATCATGGACTTCGCCCATTTTGTGAACAACACCTGAATAGAAAAGAATCCTTTCAGTGCAAGTTGTTTTACCAGCATCAATATGTGCAGCAATCCCGATATTTCTTACTCGTTCCAAAGGAAAGGCGCGTGCCACAGAAAATACTCCGACTAAAGGGCTTTAAAATGCGCCTGGACTCTACAACTAAGCATGCTAAAAAAGAAATATTTTGATGATTAAATTAGAAAATTTTGACCATAATCAATAGCGATAATGAGCAAAAGCTTTGTTTGCTTCAGCCATTTTATGTGTCTCTTCCCTTTTCCTTACTGCGTTTCCGGCTTCATTAGCTGCATCCATCAGTTCGCCAGCAAGCTTGTGAGCCATACTTCTTCCATTTCTTGATCTGGAGAAATTTACCAACCATCTTAGTGCCATAGCAGTTCCTCTTTCCTGACGAACCTCCATTGGAACCTGATAGGTAGCACCTCCAACCCTTCTTGCTCTTACTTCTACCAAAGGTGTCACATTCTTAACGGCAGTTTCAAACAACTCAATAGGATCAGATCCTGTTCGATCATTAATCAAACCAAAAGCATCTGAAAGAATTTTTTGAGCTGTTGATTTCTTTCCATGCTTCATTAGACGATGAACCATCATGCTGGCCAAACGATTATTGAATTGTGGATCAGGGAGAACAGGTCTTTTTTCTGCTGCGTTTCTTCTAGACATGAGATGAAATTGTAAAAAGGGAAAAATTCACTGATTTAAAAATATTTTTTTATTCTTTTGGAGATTTTGCCCCATATTTAGATCTGGACTGACGACGATCCTTAACACCAGCAGTATCAAGAGTACCTCTTATAATGTGATATCTAACACCTGGAAGATCTTTAACTCTTCCGCCCCTAAGAAGCACAACAGAGTGTTCCTGAAGATTATGTCCAATACCTCCAATATAAGCAGTAACTTCAAATCCAGAGGTCAACCTTACACGAGCTACTTTTCTGAGAGCTGAATTAGGTTTTTTGGGGGTTGAGGTGTAAACCCTAGTACAAACTCCTCTTCGTTCTGGACATCCTCGCAAAGCTGGCGATTTAGTCTTTGTTTTAAGAGTCTTCCGCTCTGTTCTTATTAACTGTTGAATGGTTGGCATTAATTTAATTTGTGGCCGAAACTCGACCAGTTCAACAATTCTCCAGATTACTTGGTCAACGACCCAAATTCATAATTTTTTTAATTATGAATTTGTTTTCATCAGACAAAAAACACAATACAAATATTTTAAAGAAAGTATTGAATAAAAAACTTGATGGTCGACAAAAATGTTTAAGATGTAACTCTAGGATCTATCAAATCAATCTAATTAGACAACTTCATAAAAATCTAATCACCGATGGCAATGCCAACCTAAAGCACTTTGTAAGCAAGGAAAAATAGTACCTAACAACATGCATCAACAACCCTCAAGATCAAATTGGCCTTATTGCGATAGCACCTATCCTGATGCCTTTTCTGGGGAAAAAGATTCTTGTGGAGTTGGCTTTATAGCAAATGTTGAAGGGAAACAAAATAATTGGGTCTTATCTCAAGCATTACGCGGACTCAGCTGTATGGAGCACAGGGGCGGATGCGGCGGAGATGGTGACTCAGGTGATGGTGCTGGGATTTTGTGTGAAATTCCATGGTCATTTTTAAGGCAAGTTTGGGGCACGGCTAAACAATGCGACCCCCATTTATCAGGAATAGGTATGATTTTCATGCCTAAAGACTCTAAAAATAGAGAAATAGCGAAGAAGATATGTGAGCAAGAAGCTGAGTTGTTAGGGATAACCTCCAAAGGGTGGAGAGATGTTCCTGTGCATGAAGAAGTTTTAGGCAAACTTGCAAGGGAAAATGAACCCTTTATTACACAATGGCTAGTTGATGTTAAGGATAAAGAAATCAATCTTGAGGCTTTACTTTTCAGATTGAGGCAAAAGATTTCTAATCGAGCAAATATAGAATTAAAGGAGGATGAATTAGGTCTCTATATTTGCTCTTTAAGTAGCAAAACTATTGTTTATAAAGGAATGGTTAGATCTGAAATATTAGCTCCTTTTTATAATGATTTAAAGGACGATAGATTTGAAGTTTCATATGCGGTTTACCATAGAAGATTTAGTACAAATACATTACCTAAATGGCCTTTAGCTCAACCAATGAGACTTTTAGGTCATAATGGAGAAATAAATACATTACTCGGCAATATAAATTGGGCTAAAGCAACAGAAACAGATATAAGTTCAGTTTGGAAAGAAAATGCTAATGATCTAAAACCTATAGTCAATAATTTATATAGTGATTCAGCAAATCTTGATTTAAATCTAGAACTATTAGTTCGAAGTGGAAGACCAATAACTGATAGTTTATTAACACTTATCCCCGAAGCTTTTAGAGACCAACCAGAATTAATAAACAAACCTGAAATAACTGCTTTTTATGAATATGCTGCAGGGACCCAAGAACCTTGGGATGGACCAGCTTTAATAGTCTTTACTGATGGAAGAAACATAGGCGCAACTCTTGATAGAAATGGTTTAAGACCAGCTCGCTATTGCATCACTAAAAATGGATATGTTGTTATGGGATCTGAAACAGGTGTTGTTGAATTAGAAGAAAATCTAATACAAGAGAAAGGTCGCTTAGGTCCTGGCCAAATGCTTGCGGTAGATTTAGAAAGCAAGAGAATTTTACGTAATTGGGATGTTAAAGAAGAGTCAGCGAATAGATACCCATACTTAGATTGGTTAAAAGCAAATCGCATAAACCTTAATAACCAAAGTTGGGAAACAAATAATAAATTTGATAAGCAAAAATTGCTTCAGCAACAAATTGCATTTGGCTTTACTGCAGAAGATTTTGATTACATAATTAATAGCATGGCAGCAAATGCAAAAGAACCAACTTATTGCATGGGAGACGATATACCACTAGCAATACTTTCTAATAAGTCACATATTCTTTATAACTATTTCAAACAGAGATTTGCACAAGTTACTAATCCACCTATTGATCCTCTTAGAGAAAAGCTAGTCACTAGCTTAGAGATGAATCTTGGGATTAGAAAAGCACCCTTAAGGCCTAAAGCAGAGTCTGCAAGACTAATTCATATTAAATCACCAATACTTAATGAAAAAGAATTAATTTCAATAACTAAATCAGAACTTTCATGCAAGCTGATATCGACTTTAATTCCTATTAATGATGATAAAATAAACCTCGAAAAAGGTCTCAAAAATCTATGTCAAGAAGCTGAAGATACTGTAATTAATGGTGGAGAAATATTAATCCTTTCTGATAGAGATATTAATCAAGACAACTCCTACATTCCACCTCTTCTCGCTGTTGGTGCTGTTCATCATCACTTACTTAGAAAAGGACTCAGACTAAAAACCTCGATAATTATAGATACAGCTCAATGCTGGAGTACGCATCACATAGCCTGTCTGATTGGATTTGGAGCAAGTGCAATTTGTCCTTGGTTGACATGGGAAACTACTCGCCATTGGTGGCAATTACCTAAAACTCAAAAACTTATTTCAGATGGGAAGTTATCTAATTTATCGATAGAGATTGCTCAAGATAATGTTAAAAAAGCAATGGAAGATGGATTAAGAAAAATACTCTCAAAAATAGGAATCTCGGTTCTAGCAAGTTACCACGGAGCACAAATCTTTGAGGCTATAGGTATCGGTGCAGATTTAATTGATTTAGCTTTCAAGGGAACAACAAGTCGTATAGCAGGACTAACTTTGAGCGAATTATCACTCGAGACATTTTCATTTCATAAAAAAGCTTTCCCAGAACTAGAGCAAAAAAAACTTGATTTTAATGGATTTGTTCAATATCGAAATAGTGGAGAATTTCATTTAAATAATCCAGAAATGTCAAAAATTCTTCATGCTGCAGTGAAAGCTGGGCCTGGATATGACCACTTCAAAACTTATCAAAAACTTCTAGAAAGTCGTCCCGCCACTACCCTCAGAGATCTTCTTACATTTAAAACAGCCACCCAGCCTTTACCCCTTGATCAAATAGAAAGTGTTGAGAGTATTTGTCAAAGATTTTGCACTGGCGGGATGAGTCTGGGTGCCCTATCTAGGGAAGCGCATGAAGTTCTTGCAATAGCAATGAATAGGATTGGAGGCAAAAGTAATAGTGGTGAAGGAGGAGAGGATCCCGCGAGATTCAATGTTCTCAAGGATGTTGACGAAAATAATCAATCAAAGACATTACCTAATCTCAAAGGACTTTTAAATGGAGATACAGCATGTTCTGCAATTAAACAAATTGCTTCTGGCCGATTTGGTGTAACCCCTGAATATTTAACTAGCGGCAAGCAATTAGAAATCAAAGTAGCTCAAGGTGCAAAGCCTGGAGAAGGAGGACAATTGCCTGGGCCAAAGGTTGATGAATACATAGCAAAGCTTCGTAATAGCAAGCCAGGAGTAGCTCTTATTTCTCCTCCTCCTCATCATGACATCTATTCCATAGAGGATCTTGCCCAACTTATTCATGACCTACATCAAATAAATCCAACAGCAAAAGTCAGTGTGAAATTAGTTGCTGAGATAGGGATTGGCACAATTGCAGGGGGAGTAGCCAAAGCCAATGCTGATGTCATCCAAATTTCAGGACATGATGGAGGGACGGGTGCATCGCCACTTAGTTCAATTAAACATGCTGGATTGCCATGGGAACTTGGATTAACGGAAGTTCATCGCTCTTTATTAGAGAATGGTCTTCGCAAAAGGGTTTTATTAAGAGCAGATGGAGGTTTAAAGACAGGATGGGATGTCCTAATTGCGGCTTTACTTGGAGCAGAAGAATATGGTTTTGGAACAATCGCAATGATTGCCGAAGGTTGCATAATGGCGAGGATTTGCCATACAAACAAATGTCCAGTAGGCATAGCAACTCAACAAGAAGGTTTAAGAAAAAGATTCCCTGGATTACCAGAACATGTCGTTAACTTTTTCATCTTCGTAGCTGAGGAAGTCAGACAATTAATGAGTCAAGTTGGAGTGGCAAAATTCGAGGATCTTATTGGCAGAACAGATCTATTAATTCCAAGAAATATAGACTTAACTAAAACAAAAGAAGTTGACCTATCTAGCCTGCTCAAACCTATAGATAATTCAACTGATCGTTCATGGTTAAGCCACGAAATCGAAGCTCATAGCAATGGAGAGGTTCTTGAAAATTCACTCCTCAAAGATGAAGAAGTTTCTAATGCAATTCAAACTCAGGGAAGCATTATTAAAGAAATTCCAATTGTTAATACAGACAGAAGTGTTTGTGCACGAATATCTGGAGAAATAGCTAAAAAGTATGGAAATAAAGGTTTTCATGGGAATTTAAATTTGATATTTAAAGGTTCAGCGGGGCAAAGCTTTGGTGCATTTATTTTAAAAGGAATGAATATTTCTTTGATAGGAGAAGCTAATGATTATGTAGGGAAAGGCATTAACGGAGGTTCCATTACGATTGTTCCCGAAATTATTAATGACACATCTAACACTCAGGTAATACTTGGCAACACATGTCTATATGGAGCAACTGGTGGGAAATTATTCGCCCTTGGAATAGCTGGAGAACGTTTTGGTGTTCGCAATAGTGGAGCTCATGCTGTTATTGAGGGCGCTGGAGACCATTGTTGCGAATATATGACTGGAGGAGTAGTTGTTGTGCTTGGAAAAACTGGAAGAAATATAGGAGCAGGAATGACTGGAGGCATAGCTTTTATTCTTGATAAAAAAAATGAACTTGACTTAAGAATGAATAAAGAAATTGTTGAGGTCCATCATCTAACTGCAACTAACCAAGAACAATTCTTAAATGACCTAATTATTGAATATCATCAGAAAACCAAAAGTCCTTTAGCAAAAAAAATCCTCTCAGACTGGTCTTCGTGGAAAAATTTATTTAAGATTGTAGTTCCTCCAAGCGAAAAGAATAAATTAGGTATTGAGGAGGCGCTGGAGAAAGCAACAATATAGAAAAAAAGAATGCCTATATTTATTAAGACAGAAAAGTTTAAAGATAAAACCTTAGAATTATCTAATATTGAAAGGAAAAAATTCTTATTAATGCATAAAGAATGGGTCAAAGATATTACTAAATTAGGCCATTACATCCATAGTGGATATTTAATAAATGAAAAAAAGATGCCTGGCGGTGGAGGTTTATTAATTCTTGAAGCGAAGGATTATTTAACAGCAAAGAAGATCATAGAAAATGATCCCATGATTAAAAATAATTTAGTTATCTGGGATCTTCAAGAATGGATACCTATTGATGGAAGTAAACCTAAGTTTTGAAATCATCTTGGATGAGACATCATTAATTTTTTAACTTCTCCTGCGTGATAACTACTTCTAGTTAATGGTGAACTAATGACCTGCAAAAACCCTAAATTATTTTCTCCCTCAAAACGGTAACTATCAAATTGAGAAGGAGATACAAATCTATTAACAGGTAAATGTTTTGGTCCTGGTGATAAATATTGGCCAATAGTTACTATATCAACTTTATTTAGATTCAGATCATAAAGAACACTCAAAATCTCTTCATCTGTTTCCCCTAATCCAGCCATTAAGCCAGATTTCGTATAAACTCTTGGCCAACCTTCACGAACTCTTTTTAATAATTCCAAAGACCTTTTATATTTTCCTTGAGGTCTGACTCTTGGATATAGCCTTGGAACTGTCTCGATATTGTGATTTAGTACATTTGGAGCGGCATCCAAAATAACTTTCAAAGCATCCCAATTACCGCAAAGATCTGGAATTAAAACTTCAATAGAGGTAAAAGGAGATCTGCTTTGAACAGCCTTAATACATTTCAAAAATTGACTAGCGCCACCATCTTCTAAGTCATCGCGATTGACGGAAGTTATAACAACATGAGTTAAGCCCATCCTGTAAACAGCTTCTCCTAAACGATCAGGTTCTGATGGATCTAAAAGCCTTTTCGAATTATCAAATGAAATATCGCAATAAGGGCATTTCCTAGTGCAGGCAGGTCCCATTATTAAAAAAGTAGCAGTTCCTCCTGCAAAACATTCTCCAATATTTGGACAACTTGCTTCCTGACAAACTGTATTGAGTTTTAAATCAACTAATAGATCAGCAACATTGCCAATCCTCTCTTGCTGTGGTGCCTTAACACGTAACCAGTCTGGTTTAAGCAAAGCTCTTTTAATAACAAACTAACTTTAGAAAGAATTTCCAGATTGACTTGATTTTTTAACTTCTTCTAAACCTGATTGCTAAAAATAAGCTTAAAACTAAGTATTCGATTTTCTGGTTCATAGTAATCAAAAAAAATTATTTGGAGAAGTAGCCTCTTGGAGTTAAAAATCTATTGTCTTTAATAACACTCTGACTATTACCAATGACCAAAATAGTAAGCATATCGACCTGATCAAATGGCATGGTTTCAAGAGTATGTATTTCAATGCTTTCATCTGGCCTTCCAATCTCTCTAGCGATAGCAACAGGTGTGCATGGTTTGCGAAATTCGATTAATAAATCAATAGTCTTTTTTAACTGCCAATCACGTTTTTTTGATTTTGGATTAAATATTGCGATAACAAAATCACCTGTCGCTGCACTTTTTATTCTCCTCTCAATTTGATTCCACGGAGTCAAAAGATCACTTAAAGAGATAGAACAAAAATCATGCATAAAAGGAGCACCTAGTTTTGCAGCAGCCATCTGAAAAGAGCTAATACCTGGATGAACTTGAAATAAAGGCCTTGAATCAATCTTTTCATTTAGCCAAAGTTCAAGAGCCAAGCCTGCCATTCCATAAATTCCACTGTCGCCAGATGAAATAAGAGCAACCCTTACTCCCTCTTTTGCAAGATCAAGAGCGTATTGACACCGATCTTTTTCAAAAGTTAATTCTGAATCAATACGAACCTGATCAGGACGACGAATTGAATCCAAATAATTCAAGTAAGGGGTATAACCGATCCAAGCAGAGCATCTAGTTAAAGCTCTACGAGAGTCAGAGGTAAGCATTTCCAAATCTCCAGGTCCACTGCCAATCAAATGCAATTCACCTCTATGAGGTGCAAAGGGAATTGATACCTCGACCAATGCAATTGTTACGGCACCGCACTCATCCTCGTTGGAATAATAGATTTTTTTTTCTTGTATCAATCTTCCAGACTGAGCTCCTAACAAAATTGCGGCAGCTTCAGCTACCGAGGGAGTTCCCATTTCATTCAAAACCACATTTGAAGGAGTTGGCACGTTGACTTGTGAAAGTTCAAGGCCACTAAAAAAATAAATTGGCCATTCATTTTTTTTTGACAAATTCAATAATCCTATTTCATCATTTTTTTTATCAATAGTTGCTAAGCCAGAGATTGAAAGAGGTGATAATCCATTTTGATTCAAAGACTCATTAATTGCTCTTTGAATGACCTTTTCATCTGTATTTCTCTCACAGCCAATCCCAATGATTATTGTCGGTGGATGCCATGAACATATGTTCTTATTTTCATGACCTATATATAAGTCGATATTTTTAAAAGATAGTGGATCATTTTTCTCTAAAAAAGAGAAATTGGAACAACCCTTTAATTTCTGCCACAATTTTGATCCTTTGCCTTGAAAAACAATATTTTTTTGTTCTTTAGACTGACTAATCATTAACTTTCGCCAATCGACATTCTCTCCTCCTCTTTTCCAACCCCATCCTTCACCAAAACAATCCAAAGGGATTCTTCTTTCTGTAAATGAATCTGAGGTGCAAATCACTTCTGCTTCTAAAGCAGCTGCTAATTCACTAGCAAATCGATCTCCTCCTTGCTTATGGCCTCCTAAAAGAGTAATAACATTTTTAGCTTTTGAATCCATTACTAGTATTGCTGGATCATTTTCTTTAGATCTCACAAAAGGAGATATGAGTCTGACTACAGCGCCGATTGAACCTAAAAAAATTAATTTATTATTGTTCTGCCAATAATCTTTTAAAAAATCAATTGGTGAGGATTCAACTAAACCTTCAATTTTTTTTTCTAAAGAAAGAGATGAACCATTAGATATAAAAATTTGATCTACATGTTTGCTTGCTTGTAATCTCTCAAGCAAAGGCAAAGCGCTTAAAGAAAATCCAAATGCAATCCTTTTTGAAGTTTTTACTAATGTTTTTTCCAGAACGAGAGATAAAATAAATTTTTGATTTATTTACATAAGGTAGCCTCTTAAAGAAAGCTTTAGTAAAAATCAAACATCAAAAACCGTGAAATAGTCTTTAAACAAATTTATTGAAATCAATAAAAAGCTCTTATCAAGAAATAAAATAGTATTTTTACCTAGCCATTAGCATCCAATTAAACTTTGCAAAGCCAAGAAAGCCTTACATAACAATTTTTTTACCTAATTAATATCTATAAGAAGTTAAGCCCCTAGACCTAAAAAACTTTCTTGCCTGCACTCCACGAAAGGCAAATATTTACTAATTAAGAAAAACCGTGGATTCAATGACCACTTAAGAATAAAAGTGTAGAACATTTGTTACATGCTTCCGTAGTAACTGACTGTCTACTTTATGCTTATCACATAACCCTTATATAGGTTTTCAAGTAACTTCAAAGGTAGGTCTTGAATGCCTGAAATCTTTCACCAAAGTAATCTCACTTCATAAGTAAAATTACTTGCTAAAGATTTCACCCTAGTCTTTCCAAGATTAGGCTCCCAAACCTCGATCACATTCCTGAAGGAATCACTCGATGACCATTAGCCCACCAGAAAAAGAACAAAAAAAAGAACCGGTTCTCGATAAACCTATCGAAACTGATGCAATCCCTGTAGATTTTTCCAAGCTTGATAAGCCTGGTTTTTGGTCAAAATCCCTTGCTAAAGGGCCAAAGACTACTACATGGATATGGAATCTTCATGCTGATGCGCATGATTTTGATACTCATGTTGGAGATCTCCAAGAAACCAGTAGAAAAGTATTTTCTGCTCATTTTGGACATCTAGCAGTCATCTTTATTTGGATGAGTGCAGCTTTTTTCCATGGAGCTCGCTTTTCTAATTATTCTGGATGGCTCTCTGATCCAACTCATGTCAAGCCAGGAGCACAAGTTGTTTGGCCAATAGTTGGTCAGGAGATGCTTAATGCGGATTTAGGCGGTAATTATCACGGTATTCAGATCACTTCTGGAATTTTTCAGATGTGGAGAGGCTGGGGAATTACCAATGAAACCGAGCTCATGGCTTTAGCTATTGGTGCACTACTAATGGCAGCCATAATGTTGCACGGTGGCATATATCACTATCACAAAGCTGCTCCCAAGCTTGATTGGTTTAGAAATCTAGAGTCTATGCTCAATCACCACATAGCTGGTCTAGTGGGATTGGGTTCGATTGCTTGGGCTGGACATTGCATTCACATTGGTGCACCTACAGCAGCTCTCATGGATGCAATTGATGCGGGAAAGCCTCTAATTATTGATGGAATTCCAATTGCTTCGATTGCGGACATGCCTCTGCCCCACGAGCTTTGCAATCCTGCTATTGCTAGTCAAATATTCCCTGGCCTCGCTGGAAGAACAGTTGAAAATTTCTTTACGACTAATTGGTGGGCGTTTAGTGATTTCCTAACTTTCAAAGGTGGTCTAAATCCAGTTACTGGTAGCTTATGGATGACAGATATTTCTCATCATCATTTAGCTTTTGGAGTACTAGCTGTATTTGGCGGTCATCTATATAGAACAATGTTTGGCATTGGCCATAGCCTTAAAGAAATACTAGATAATCATGCTGGAGATCCAATTCTGTTCCCTGCTCCAAATGGTCATAAAGGAATTTATGAGTTTTTAGCTAATAGTTGGCATGCTCAGCTTGGTATAAACCTTGCAATGATTGGCTCCTTGAGCATCATCATTTCTCATCACATGTATGCGATGCCACCATATCCGTACTTGTCGATTGATTACCCAACTGTCCTAGGTCTATTTACACACCACATGTGGATAGGAGGATTATTCATTGTTGGTGCAGCAGCTCATGCTGGTATTGCAATGATTAGAGACTATGACCCAGCTGTTCATATTGATAACGTTTTAGACAGAATCTTGAAAGCAAGAGATGCATTAATTAGTCATCTCAATTGGGCTTGCATGTTCTTAGGTTTCCATAGTTTTGGTCTTTATATTCATAACGATGTAATGCGGGCATTAGGAAGACCTGCAGATATGTTCAGTGATACAGGAATCCAACTTCAACCTGTTTTTGCTCAATGGATTCAAAATATTCATCATTCAGCTGCTGGCTCTACCACTCTTGCTGGTGCGAATGTAAACCTTCAAAGTGGCTTGGTTAGCGAGGTCTTTAATGGTTCCGTAAGTCAAGTTGGAGGGAAAATTGGAATCGCTCCTATACCTTTAGGAACTGCTGATTTCATGATTCACCATATCCATGCTTTTACTATCCACGTAACCCTTCTAATTCTTTTAAAAGGAGTTTTATTCGCAAGGAGCTCCAGACTAATTCCTGACAAAGCGAATCTTGGATTTAGATTCCCATGTGATGGACCAGGAAGAGGAGGTACATGCCAAGTTTCATCTTGGGATCATGTTTTCCTTGGATTGTTCTGGATGTATAACGGCTTATCAGTAGTTATCTTTCACTTCTCATGGAAAATGCAAAGTGATGTATGGGGACTTACAGGAGGAAACTTTGCTCAAAGCTCCATAACTATTAATGGGTGGCTTAGAGATTTCCTATGGGCTCAGTCATCACAGGTCCTTACAAGTTATGGTCAACCCATAAGTATGTACGGTTTGATGTTCCTAGGAGCACATTTCGTTTGGGCATTTAGTCTTATGTTCCTATTCAGTGGCCGTGGATACTGGCAAGAATTATTTGAGTCAATTATTTGGGCTCACAACAAACTTAAGTTGGCACCAACTATTCAACCAAGAGCTCTATCTATCACTCAAGGTCGTGCAGTAGGAGCAGCTCATTTCCTTCTAGGAGGAATTGCTACAACTTGGGCCTTCTTCCACGCTCGCTTAATCGGTCTCGGCTGACCCTCTCTGATTTTTTATAAAATGGCAACTAAATTTCCATCTTTTAGTCAGGGTCTTGCTCAAGACCCTACAACCAGAAGAATCTGGTACGGCATAGCTACCGCTCATGACTTCGAAAGTCATGACGGTATGACAGAGGAACAGTTATATCAAAAACTCTTCTCTACACATTTTGGTCACTTAGCCATCATTGGTCTTTGGGTGGCAGGAAATCTTTTTCACATTGCTTGGCAAGGAAACTTTGAGCAATGGGTTCTAGATCCAACTCATACTCGTCCAATTGCTCATGCAATTTGGGATCCTCATTTTGGACAAGGTCTTACTGATGCTCTGACGCAGGCAGGAGCAACTTCTCCAGTCAATATTGCTTACTCAGGCTTATACCACTGGTGGTACACAATTGGTATGAGAACTAATGAGCAGCTTTTCCAGGGTGCAATCTTTATCAACATTCTTGTCTGCTGGTTATTATTTGCTGGATGGCTTCATCTTCAACCTAAATACAGACCATCATTAGCATGGTTTAAAAATGCAGAATCTCAATTAAATCATCACCTAGCTGTTCTTTTTGGATTCAGCAGTATTGCTTGGACTGGTCATTTAATTCACGTAGCCATACCTGAATCAAGAGGAATACATGTTGGCTGGGATAACTGGTTAACTGTTATGCCTCATCCAGAAGGTCTAACTCCATTTTTCTCAGGAAATTGGGGAGCTTATGCTCAAAACCCTGATTCACTAGATGCAGTTTTTGGAACTACTCAAGGAGCTGGTACAGCTATATTTACATTCTTAGGTGGACTTCACCCTCAAAGTGAATCACTTTGGCTAACAGATATTGCTCACCATCATTTAGCTATAGGAGTTGTATTTATAATTGCAGGTCATATGTATAGGACTAACTTTGGTATTGGCCATAGCCTTAAAGAAATTGTTGAAGCACATAATACAAGTCACCCAAAAGATCCACATAAGGGTTATTTCGGTATAAAGCACAATGGACTTTTCGAGACAGTTAACAATTCACTCCATTTTCAACTTGGACTTGCACTCGCTTCTTTAGGTGTAGCTTGTAGTTTGGTCGCCCAGCATATGGGCGCACTTCCTTCATATGCATTTATCGCAAGGGATTACACAACTCAGTCAGCTCTATATACCCATCATCAATACATAGCAATGTTCTTGATGGTTGGTGCGTTCTCTCACGGAGCAATTTTCTTTGTCAGAGATTACGATCCAGAGCTGAATAAAGATAATGTATTAGCAAGAATCCTTAGTACTAAAGAAGCCTTAATTAGCCACTTAAGTTGGGTAACAATGCTTCTAGGCTTCCATACTCTTGGAATTTATGTTCACAATGATGTAGTTGTAGCCTTTGGTACTCCTGAAAAGCAGATTCTTATTGAACCAGTATTTGCTCAGTTTGCTCAAGCTGCAAGCGGCAAAATGATGTATGGCTTTAATGCTTTATTAGCTAATGCATCTAGTTCTGCGTCAATAGCTGCAAGCACCATGCCAGGAAACCATTACTGGATGGATATGATTAATAGACCAGATGCACTTACCAATTTCTTACCTATTGGACCTGCAGATTTCTTAGTTCATCACGCGATTGCACTAGGACTCCATACAACTGCTTTGATTCTTATAAAAGGTGCTCTTGATGCGAGAGGTACAAAACTAATTCCAGATAAAAAGGATCTAGGATTTGCTTTCCCTTGTGATGGCCCAGGTCGTGGAGGTACTTGTGATAGTTCTTCTTGGGACGCTACTTATTTAGCAATGTTCTGGGCTTTAAATACTATTGCTTGGATTACCTTCTATTGGCATTGGAAGCATTTGGCAATTTGGATGGGTAATACAGCTCAATTCAATGAATCTGGTACATATTTAATGGGTTGGTTTAGAGATTATCTATGGCTAAATAGTTCTCAGTTAATTAACGGCTATAACCCTTTTGGTGTAAATGCTTTATCTCCATGGGCTTGGATGTTCTTATTTGGTCATCTAATATGGGCAACTGGGTTTATGTTCCTCATCTCTTGGAGAGGCTATTGGCAAGAACTTATTGAAACTCTTGTTTGGGCTCATCAAAGAACTCCAATAGCTAATTTAGTTGGTTGGAGAGATAAGCCTGTTGCATTATCAATTGTCCAAGCTCGGTTAGTTGGTTTAACCCATTTCACAGTTGGAAACTTTGTAACCTTTGGAGCCTTTGTTATCGCATCTACTTCTGGTAAATTCGGGTAAATCAAATCATCTCTAATAGGCTTCCAGTCAAAAGAACACTGTTTTTATAAGCAGTGTTCTTTTTTTATGGGAACACATGTTTATGAGATTATCTATTGAACTTTTGTTTGGGCTCCTCAAAAAACTCCAATAGCTAATTTAGTTGGTTGGAGAGATAAGCCTGTTACATTATCAATTGTCCAAGCTCGGTTAGTTGGTTTAACCCATTTCATAGTTGGAAACTTTGTAACCTTTGGAGCCTTTGTTATCGCATCCACTTCTGGTAAGTTCGGATAAATGAAATCATCTATAACAGGCTTCCATCCCAAAAGAACAATGTTTTTATAAGTAAAATAGATCTATTTAATATCAAGAAATTAAGCTCAAAACAATAAGCAAAACCAAATAAATTAATCTCAGTCAGAGCTTTTGTAAAAATATCAGTCAATTGAATTAAATAATTTAGAGAATTAAAAAACCCCTTATTGAAGGGGCTTTTTAATTAAAATTCTTCTAGAAAAGATTTTAAGCTCCAAGTAGATGATACTCCTTAATCAAAGGAAGAACAGTATCTAGATGCAAAGTACCGATTAACAACCAAGCAAAAACTACACCTCCAGTACCACCTAACCAAAAACCATTAGTAAAGTCATTCCACCCTGCTCTCGTAAATAAATCAGCAGGAGGTTTGGCTATTGTTGCATCAGGAGGTTGAACATTAGGCTCCTTGCCTGGAGCATTATAAAGAATAAAAAGAGCAGTCAATATTTGAATAGCTCCTACTCCGCCAAGTAAACCAGCTGTTAAGGCAAAATCAGTATTTCTAAGAGGGCCTGTCATAGAAAAAGGGCCATAAAGTAAGTAACCAAAAATTGCTCCAGTTTCTAGACCTCTAAAATTTGGTGATAGTCCCTCTCTATAAACGGGAAGATTATTAATCACCATCTTAGTAAACCAACCACTGTTCACAGGTGTTTGGAGATTACCAACGGTTGGATCTGAGACTGTTTTCACAGCCCACTTTTGCATAAGTGTTTCTTTAGATTCAGTCATGGGCTAAAAAAATTTGATAAAAATAAAGTTTTTGAAATTACTCAGTAGCTGTTATGTACCTACCAATCAAAACAATGAAAACCGCTGGACCCATTATTCCAACTAATGGAATCAGAATAGAGGGCAGCAAACTTGAAGCGAGTTCACTAGTCATTACTTATTTCAATAAATCCATCTTTATTTTATAGAATTATCATCTTCTCAACCCATATCAATACCATTGATGACATAAAAGTTTAATCCGTTTATCTTATTAAAATAATATTAATACTAAAAAGTTTTTTCATAATGAATCAAGTCTTTGTAGGTGGTATAGCTTTAATTATTGCCGCCGTCCTTTGGAGTTCCAAGAAAAAATCCAAGGAGTCACCTTTTTCACCATCTCAAAAGGATTCTTTATCAAATACCCAATCAATATCTTCTTTAGTGATAGATAAGAGCTTACAGAAGCAAGCACACTCGATATCAGACAATAAACAATCAAAGTGTTTTTCAAACAAATCTTCGCTTAATTCAATAGAAATAAAGAAAGAGTTAACTAAATTAATCTCAAGCAATCCTGATGATCGTCTTTTAGCTATTCAAATTGCCAGTAAATGGGGAAACAAAAAAGCAATACCTTTTTTAAAAAGAGGACTAAAGGATTCTGACAGTAGAGTGGTTATTGCATCTGCAGCTGCCATTTCATTTTATAAAGGCAATAAGATTGATCTTCAAAAAAAATCTCCAACCTATCGTCCTCCTCGAAATGTATCTCTAATGCGATAAATAGGCCTGTTTTGACTTTCATGATAAGTGCGGATTTGAAGTTCTCCAAGTAATCCAAAGCCAAAAAGTTGAACTCCAGTAACGGCAAGAAGTAAGGCAAAAATTAGTAAGGGTCTATTACCTATATCTTCACCTAATAGTTTGATAATTAATAAGTAAAAACTTGTTATGAAACTTCCGATAATTGCAAGAATTCCACCAAAACCAAAAACATACATAGGTCTTGTAAGAAATCTATTCATAAACCAAACAGTCAACAAGTCCATTAAAACTCTAAAGGTTCTGTCTATTCCGTACTTACTAGACCCAAACTGACGCGCTCTATGATTTACTTTTACTTCAGTAATTCTTGCCCCTTCAATATTTGCTAAAACAGGTAAAAATCTATGTAATTCCCCATATAATCTCATATCAGTCAAGACTTCTTTCCTGTAGGCCTTTAAAGAACATCCATAATCATTAAGTCGAACACCAGTAACTTTCCCAATCAGGCGATTAGCAATTTTAGATGGAAGTTTTCTACTTATAGCAGCATCTTGCCTTCGATATCTCCATCCACTCACCAGGTCAAATCCATCTCTAATCTTATTAACTAATAAAGGAATATCTGAAGGATCATTTTGCAAGTCTCCATCAAGTGTTACCACTATCTCACCAGAAGAAATATCGAATCCTGCTGCCATGGCAGCAGTCTGGCCATAGTTTTTACGTAGAAGAACACCTACTAATTCAGGTACATCAAGGCTTAATTTTCTAATTACCTCGGCACTTTTATCTGATGAACCATCATTAACTAAAACCAATTCAAAAGTCTCCTCCATATTTTGCAAAACCTCTAGCAACTGATTAACTAAAAATGGAAGACTTTCTTCTTCGTTATAGATAGGAACAACTATTGATAGTGCAACATTAGAATTCATTCAAAACTCCTGATAAAGGTCAATTAATATTCTTTAGAGTTTTTCACTCTGATAGCTAGAGATCACTCTTCCAGCAGATCTAAATTGTGACCTGTAAAAAGAAGCGACTTTCCCAAGATTCGGGTGAAATAAACCATCAATCTCTATACCATTATGCCCATTACTTACCCCAGAACTATGAATATAAAAACCATTCTCAATATGCAAACCCACATGAGTACATTTTTCAGAAGATCCAAAGAAAAGTAAATCGCCAGGAATCAATTCTTCACTTACAGTTTCCATATCAAATCCAACATTTTTACAGAATTTTTCCTGCTGATAAGCATCTCTTGGTATCCAAATACCTGAACTAGCAAAAGCTGATTGAATTAAGCCAGAGCAGTCAAAATTGGGACCAATAGTTCCTCCCCATAAATATTCATTACTGATTTTTTCCGCATCCTTAGCCCAAGCCAATATTTTGGGTAAACAATTTACAATCTTCTTTTCAGAAAATAGTTCAGATTCCCAAGATTCTATTTTCGACGCATTATGCGCTAATTCAGAAAATCTAAACCAACAAATATAGTCATCTTCCAAAAGTCGTACTTTAACTCTATAGTTAGTTTCCTTATTATTTAAATCAATTATAAAACAATCAAGCAATTGAAAACACCGACCAATAGAGGCCTGAGTAACTAGTTCATCACTATATTCACTTTTAAAACCATCTATGTTAATTCGAAGTTTCCACAAACTTCCCAAAACGAATGAAGCTTTACTGAGCAAAACCTCTAATGTCATAGTTAATTATTATTGAGCGCTATGGCGTTCTACCGTCAAGACCCCGAAATGGCATTTTGCCTAAAGGGTCTCCTCGATAGACTTGAAAAGTCAGGTTATCCAAACCTTCAACAAAATATTGCAATAACATGGATTCGTTACGAAAACAAACAGCCATCACTAACTAATGCATCTGGAGCAGGATGGAACTCAAATAAAAGTTTCTATCCCGCAAGTGTAGTCAAAATCGTATACGCATTAGCTACTGAAATATGGATCAAAAAAGATTTGATCATTGACTCTTCAGAAATCAGAAGAGCCTTACATGAGATGATTGCTAACTCAAGCAATGACGCAACTAGTTATATTTTAGATTTATTGACAGGCACAACAAGTGGGCCATCACTTAATGAAGAAAGCTTTGAAGCCTGGAAGACCCAAAGACAGTTAATTAACCATTGGCTAAATGAACTAAAATGGCCTGAAATCAAAAATTGGAATTGTAGTCAAAAAACTTGGAATGAAAGTCCTTTTGGAAGAGAAAAAGATTTTTATGGAATAAAAAATGAAAATAGAAATAGTATGACAACTGATGGAAGTGCAAGACTTTTTCAGTCATTAATGACTAATGAAATCCTTTCAAAAGTAGCCAGTGAGAGATTAATAAAAGTTTTCAAACGTTCACTAGACCCAGTTCACCGAAAAAAAGATTTAGAGAATCAAATTGATGGTTTTTTAGGCGAAGGTCTACCTTTGGCTTCAAGACTATGGAGCAAAGCAGGTCTTATGAGCGAAGTTCGCAATGATGTTGCATGGTGGGAATCTCCTAATAAAAATCCTATGCTTCTAGTGGTTTTTACTTCTGGAAATAAATTAGTCAAAGACCAATTTATTCTTCCTGCTATAGGTAGTGAACTAAATAAATTAGCTATCTAGCAATAAGTAGGATTCCTGCAAACAAAATGGAACCCAAAATAAATCCAACTCCCAATAACACCGCAATTATTGGTGTATTCAAGTAAACAGATATTGTTGCGAGTTGATTACCCTTTGCTTCTGACACCTTAAATACTCCTGAAAATCCCCTTGATTAAAGCATCTAACAAAGCCCAATATCAAAAATGGTTTGACTGATAAAACAATTTTTAAAAAACCAATGAATAATTTATTTATTTTAAAAAATAAGTTCAAATAAAATTGGATTTTGATTTGATATTTTTGACATTTTTAAGATCTTTTTTGCTACCAATATCTCTTTTTTTAGTCTCAACTTTTTCAACTTTATTATTTATTACTTTCTCATTTAATTTAAACTTTATCTCATCAGATAATTTGTCTTTATTAGTTTTAATTACTTCATTTATATCAATGTTATTTTCAATTTCTGAAGTCTTAGAATCTGAACTATTCAATTGAAAAGAGGTTAAAACTTTATTTTCTTCAACTTTTACTTTATCGTTAGTTATAAAATTATTAAATAAGGTAAAGTCAACTCTTCCTTTAACAAAAGATGAAGAAGCAAATACAAGCAAAGAACCCATAATAATAATCAAAAATATATAAGTTAATAAAATGGTTATTGGCGACCAAAATAGCGTCACTTTAGCAGCTTCACTTCTCTGGTTAAAAGTGTCTGATGAAGCATTTAAGTCTAAAAAGATATCTGGTCGAATCCACCCTTTATTAGCTTTTCTATAAGGAGACTCGCTTTTGGAGAACTCAAAAATTTCCTGGATTCTTTCTTTAAGCACAGTTCGATTTTTCTAAAACTATAAAAATTAGAACATAGCAGAAAGTCAGAATAAAAAATCTACTTTTGCGAAGAAATTTTCGAAATTGAATTACCCAGCAATAAATACCATTGCAGAAACAAGAATGGCTGAAGCCAAGATTCCTATAGAGGCTAATGTCACAATCTTCCCTGTGTTTAGAGAGACTGATACCGTGAGCAATTCAGTCCTGGAATCTCGCTTTTGCTGTGAATCAATTTGTGGTCGAGAAATAACTTTCCTCTGAGCTAAGGCCTTCTTATCTGCTAAGGCCTTTTTCTCTGCTAAGGCCTTTTTCTCTGCTAAGGCCTTTTTCTCTGCCAAGGCCTTCCTATCTGCTAAGGC